>JBBSBL010000060.1:0-14625 GCA_038251325.1 Solirubrobacterales bacterium
AACGGGGGCGCGGCGATCATCGAGCCAGTCGAGGGGGACGTCGTCGCGGGGCCGCTCTACGGCGAGGAGGGCAAGGTCCTCCACGACTGCGACCTGTCGGCCGCGCTGAAGGCCAAGCGGACCTTCGACGTCACCGGCCACTACGGTCGGGAGGACGTGCTGGTGCCGCTGCTGTCTCACCCGTAGGCATGGGGTGGCTCGCCGACGGCTTCCGGCACCCGCAGCGCGTCGAGCTGCCGACGGGGCATCACCTCCGGCCGATCCGCGCGGCCGACGTCGACATCGACTACCCCGCGGTCATGCGCTCCCGCGAGCGGCTGTGGGCGCGCTACGGCCCGGCGTGGGGCTGGCCGCCGGCGAGCATGAGCCACGAGGCGGACCGGGCCGACCTCGCGCGGCACGAGGCGGAGATCGCGGCGCAGGAAACCTTCAACTACGCCGTGCTCGACGCGGAGGAGGGCGAGTTGTTCGGCTGCGTCTACATCGATCCGCCCGCCCCCGAGTCTCCGCCCGGTACCGACGCCATCGCGTCGTGGTGGGTCGTGGACGAGGCGGTCGGCACCGACCTCGAGCGCGCGCTCGACGCGCTCGTGCCGCGGTGGCTCGAGGAGACCTGGGGCTTCGGGACGGTGGACTACCGGCCCTGATTCGGAACCGGCGCGATTCCGAGCTCGGTGAGCTTGCGGTCGAAGGCCAGGATGCGGCCGGTATCCACGTAGAAGTCCTCCTGATCGACCACCTTGCCCCACTTCGTGCGCAGCACGAGCACCGTCCGGTTCTCGTAGAGCCGCGCCCCGTCGGGGCCGTTGGCGTGGTCGTCGAAGCGGACCATCATCGTCAGCGACCACGGCGGCCCGCTGACCGCGATCTGGTCGATCTCACCCTGGACCTTCGCGGCGACGAAGTTCTGCAGGAAGCGGTCGATGGCCGCCTTGCCGACCCAGTCACCGGCCCAGCGGTGGTCGCCATCGTTGAAATGGAGGACCGCGTCGTCGGCGTAGGCCGCGAGCAGCGTGGAGTGGTCGCCGGCGTTGAGACGCTCCACATCGCGCCCGAACTTGACGAGCAGCAGGCGCGGAAGCAGCGCGCGGCCCCCGACCGCGAGCGCCGCGCCGGTGAGCAGGGTCTTGAGTCGCATCGTCCGGCCCTTTCCTCGGTAGATCGCTCTAGCTATTGGCAGCGTACACTGCGCGGCGTGAAGACGCCGCCCATCCCCACCCGTGAGCGGATCCTCGTCGCCACGGCCGAGCTCTTCCGGCGCCAGGGCTACTCCGGCACCGGGCTCAAGCAGGTGGTCGCCGAGGCGCACGCGCCCTTCGGCTCGCTCTACCACCACTTCCCGGGAGGGAAGCAGCAGCTCGCCGACGAGGTCATCGGCGCCGGCGGCGCCTTCTTCCAGGCCCTGGTGACCGCGGTCTACGACGAGGAGTCGACGCCGGAGGAGTCCGTGCGCGCGGTGTTCGAGGGCGCGGCCGACACGCTTGCCTCGACCGACTTCCAGGACGCGTGCCCGATCGCCACCGTCGCCCTCGAGGTCGCGAGCACCAACGACGATCTGCGTCGGGCCACCGCCGAGGTCTTCGAGCGATGGACCGTCGCGCTGACCGAGCGGCTCGGCGAGCGCGACCGCGCGCTGGCCGTGATCTCGGCGCTGGAGGGCGCCTTCGTCCTGTGCCGGGCGCGTCGCTCCGTCGAGCCCATGGTGGCCGCCGGGAGGATGGCCGCTGCGCACGCCGGGGCCGGCGCTGCCGCAACGTGACGCCGACGCCGAGGCCTGTGACCGCCCGAGGAGGTCTGTTGACTGACGTCCCCGCCATGCGACACGATGGCGTCCGGCCTGGGGAGAGCGAAGCATGGAGGGGCGCGTGTCAGGTGGCGCCGACGGCGTAGCCGACGAGGTCCGGCGGCTCATGCCCGAGCTCCGGTGCGAGCTCGAGGCGCTCGTGCGGATCCCGTCGATCTCCGTCCCGGGACAGATCGACCCGCCACTCCTCGAGGCGCACGACATGGTCGCCCGCCTGTTCGCCGACGCGGGCGTCGAGGTCGGGCGGCTGGACCTGCCGGACACCGCGCCGGTGATCACCGGGCACATCCCCGCCCCGCCCGGCGCCCCGACGGTTCTGTTGTACAGCCACTACGACGTCGTGGCGCCCGGCGAGGAGGCGGAGTGGAGCTCGCCGCCGTTCGAGCCGACTGAGCGCGACGGCGCGCTCTTCGGCCGCGGCGTGGCGGACACGAAGTCGAACATCATCGCCCACGTCGGGGCGCTGCGCGCGTGGGGCGGGAGGCCGCCGGTGGGCATCCGGCTCTGCATCGAGGGCCACGAGGAGATCGGCAGCGGCGCGCTGACGAGCTACCCGGCGACCGACCCCGGGCGCTTCGCGGCCGACGCGCTCGTGATCGGGGACATGGGCAGCATCCGGCCCGGGACGCCGACCCTCACCACCGCGCTGCGAGGCATGGGCAACGTGATCGTCGAGGTCCGCACGCTCGAGTCCGGCAAGCACAGCGGCCAGTACGGCGGCGCCGCGCCCGACGCCCTGCTCGCGCTGCTGCGTGCGCTCGCCTCGCTGCACGACGAGCACGGCGACGTTGCCGTCGCGGGCCTGCGCCGCGAGGAGTGGGACGGCCGGGTCCAGACCGAAGAGGAGTTCCGCGACCTCGGCACGGTGGTCGACGGGATGCCGCTGATCGGGACGGGGGGCCTGGGGTCGCGCATCTGGTCCGGTCCGGCGATCACCGTCATCGGCATCGACGTCCCGTCGGTCGAGAACGCGCTCAACGCCGTATCCCCCCACGCGCGCGCCGTGCTCAACGTCCGCGTGCATCCCGAGCAGGACGCCGGGGAGGCGCAGGCGGCGGTGATCGGGCACCTGCGCGCCTCACGGCCCTTCGGCATCGAGCTCGACGTGCGGGCCGGCCCGACAGGCGACGGCTTCGCGGCCACGACTACAGGCCCGGCCTACGACGCCGCACGCGCCGCGTGGTCGGCGGCGTGGGGGGTGGACGTCGTGCTGGCCGGCAGCGGGGGCTCGACCCCGATCGTCAGTGCACTGGCCATGGCGCTCCCTCACGCGGAGGCCCTGCTCGTCGGCGCCAGCGACGGCTACGCGAACATCCACGGCCCCGACGAGCGCGTCCTCCTGAGCGAGTTCGAGAACGCGACGATCGCCGAGGCGGACTTCTTCGGGCGCTACGCGGAGATCTTCGCGGCGGGCGGGAGCGCAGGCGCGTGAGCGACGCCGGCGCCGCCGCGCCAAGCCCGCCGGGCGTGTCCTGACCGTCGTGGTCAACCTCACCATCCCGGCCAAGCTCGCGAGGTGGGCGATCCTTGCGCCGATTTCCGTCCCGCTGATGTTGCGCCTCGGCGTCGAGCCCCAGATCGTGCTCGCCGCCTACCGCATCGGCGACTCGCCGACCAACGTCCTCACGCCGCTGATGCCCTATTTCGCCCTGATGGTCGTCTTCACCCAGCGCTACCAGCGTGACGCCGGCATCGGGACGGTGATCGCCGCTACGACCTCGCGGCGCCCCAGCGGCGACGTTCGCCGCCGCGTGCGCATGAGCCATTCCTCGACGCTGGGACGCGCGGCGAGGCGCGCCGCCTCGATCCGCAGGATCTCGGGCACGCTGATCCCGGCCTCGGCGGCGCGACGGGCCAAGGCCGCGTAGACGTCGTCGTCGAGGTCGCGGATCTGCACCGTCTTGGGCATCGACCCCATCGTGACACTCTCCGCCGCGGCGGCGCTACCGTGCCTCGGCGCGATGACCCCCGAGCCGATCGAGATTCGCTGCCAAGGCGTCGAGATCGTGGACGAGCTGGAGCCGCTCTTCCTCGAGCTCCACGCGCGCCACGTCGCGGTCGCTCCCGAGCTCCTGGGGCTGCCGGCGTGTACGGGGTCGACGGCCTGGGCGCGGCGCCGGGTGCGCTATCTCCGCGCCTTCGAGCACGACGCGACGTTCGTCGTCGTGGCCCGGACCGGCGACGCGATCGCCGGCTACGCGATCGTCGTGGCGAGCGCCGGCTACGACGGTTGGGGCACCGGCGCGCCGCTCGCCGAGGTCAAGGACCTCGTTGTTGCTGCCGCCGCGCGCCGGCACGGGATCGGGGCCGCGCTCCTCGACGCTGTGCGGGAACGCTTGGGCGATGAAGGCGTGACGCACTACCGGCTCGACGTCCTGCTCGCCAACGAGGACGCGCTGGCGTTCTACGCGCGCTGCGGGCTCGAGCCGACGGTGACGACCCTCAACGCCCGCACGTCCATCTAGCCGCCGCCGGTCGGCTCCATCGGGCCGCCGCGCAGCGGCCGTTCGAGCGGCACGCGACGCTCGTTGTCCCGTAGCCGCGGCTCGTAGTAGGAGAAGAAGACCTTGCCGACGAGGTCGCGCCGGCTGCGGACGCCCGTCTTCTCGAAGATCCGCTTGAGGTGCTCCTGGACGGTGTGTGGGGAGACGACCAGGGCGGCGGCGATCTGCGCGGTCGAGTCGCCCCGGAGCACCAGCCGTGTGACGTCCTGTTCGCGCGCCGTCAGCCCGTAGGCCGACATGAGGAGCGGGGTGATGCGCGCCGGGTGCGCCGGCTCGACGATCACGGCGACGCGACGCCGCCCGTCGCTCACGAGTGGCGCGCCGTGCAGCACGACCCAGGTCCCGGAGTGCGAGAGCACGCGCGCGACCGCGACGGTCCCCGGCTCGCCGGGCCGCTCGGCGCCGCGCAGCGCCTGCCCGGCGACGGCGAGCACCGATGACGGCAGCCGACCGGCGGCCCAGTCGCCGTCGGGGAGGTCGGCCATCCAGCGCGCCGCGGCGGGCGTCGAGGATTCGAGCTCCCAGCCCGTCGAGAGGACGAGCAGACCCGGCGCGTCGACCCCGTCCGGGTCGGTCGCCTCTCCGACGAGCAGGCCGCGACGGGCCCCCGCCGCCAGCGCGGGCGCGATGTCGCGGACCAGCCCGATCTCGTCCTGGTCGAAGGTCGGTGCGCCCGGCTCGCGATACAGGCCGACCGCGCCCCACGCCTCCCCGGCCGGCGTCCGCAGCGCGGTGATGAACTCCTGGTCACCGCCGTGCGCCATGTTTGCGTGCCAGCGGGGGCTGCGCCGCGGGTCGCCGCCGGTCGCCTCGTGCAGCGTCGAGTAGCCGGGTGCGGACCGCGCGATGTCGACGAGCTGGTTGACATCGTCCTCGTAGTACTCCATCGCGACCCAGTCGAGCGGCAGCTCGGGCATCGCGTCGTTGAAGTGGCTCGTGATCAGCAGCGACGCCGGGTCGAGCGTGTAGAAACACGCGCCGCGGTAGTGCGGCACCACCGGAGCCAGCACCTCCGAGGTCTCGCGCCACAGCGTCGCGAGGTCGTGCCCTCGGCGGGCGCTCTGCTCGATCCGCTCTCGTGCCCGTTCGCGGGCTGAGGCCTTCATCGTCGTCGAGCGTACGCCGGACGGCGGGTGGGGGGAACACCACCTTTCTGGAATGGCGTGGCGCGAGCGGGCGTCCTACGTTGCCGCCATGAGCACACACCACACACGAGACGCGGTGGCGGTCGGAGCCGGCGAAGGTGAGGCGCGCTGGTGGTTCGCCGCTCTCGCGGTCATCAAGGCGACCGCGGAGGAGACCGCAGCGCAGATGACGATCGTCGAGATGACCGAGCCGCCCGGGGCGCAGGCCCCGCTGCACGTCCACCACCGCGAGGACGAGGCGTTCTGGATCCTCGAGGGCAGCGTGACGCTGCACGTCGGGGACGTGGTAATCGAGGCGGGGCCGGGCGACTACGCGTTCGGGCCCCGCGATGTCCCGCACCGCTACGACGTCGGACCGGACGGCTGCCGCATGCTGTTCATCTGCACCCCCGGCGGGTTCGAGGACCTCGTGCGGGAGATGAGCGTCCCCGCGGCCGGCCGGACGTTGCCGCCGCCGTCCGACACGCCGCCGGACATGGAGCTCCTCGCCGCGATCGCCGTGGCCCACGGCTGCGAGCTGCTGGGGTGACGGCTGCGCGGGGAACGATCGCGATCGTCGGCGGCACGGGGACCGTCGGCGCCGAGGTGCTGCGCCGGGCGCTCGCGTCCTCCTATCGGGTCCGCGCGCTCGTGCGCGATCCCTCTCGGCTCGCCGACCGCGCCGGCGACCTCGACGTCGTGAGCGGCGACGTCCGCGACCCCGACGCCGTGGCCCGGACGCTCGCGGGCTGCGACGCCGTCCTCAGCACGCTCGGAGCCGGCCGCGGCGACGATCCGGCGACGCGGCGCATCGGCACCGCCAACATCGTCGATGCCATGCGGGCCGCCGCGATCCGCCGCCTCGTCGTCATGGGCGGCTTCCACGTCCGGCTCCCGAGCGATCCCGGCAACCTCGGTCAGCGGCTCATCGTCCCGCTCCTGAGGCTCTCGCCCGGCATCGACCTCGACGACACGGAGGACCTGGCCACGGTCGTCGTCGGCAGCGATCGCGACTGGACGCTCGTGCGCTCACCGCGCGTGGTCCCGGGCAAGCGTCCCGGCGCCTACCGGACCGGCATCCTGCGACTCGGCCCGTGGAGCAGCGTCGCGCCCGGCGACGTCGCCGACTTCATGCTTCGCTGCCTCGAGGACGACACGCAGGTCGGGCGGGCGCCGATGATCTGCGGTGGGTGAGGAACAGGAGGTCATGGGTGCGTCGGAGCTCCCAGCCCCGGTCGACGAGTAGCGCCTTGACGGACTTCTCGACCGCCCGTTGAGCGTGGAATCCCACGACGGCGCCAGCGATGCCATCCCGCTCGAGGAGTGCGGACAACGCGTCGAGGTCCTCGCGAGCTTTGCGCAGCAGCAGCTGCGCAAAGTCAGTCCGAGGGTTCGGCGAGGACACGGCCTTCGCTCAGGGCCCGAGCGACGGTGGGTCAGACGGAGCGCGCGCAAGTTCGTGCCGGAGAACCGCGAACGACGCTCGAGTCCGGCAAGCACAGCGGCCAGTACGGCGGCGCCGCGCCCGACGCCCTGCTCGCGCTGCTGCGTGCGCTCGCCTCGCTGCACGACGAGCACGGCGACGTCGCCGTCGCACAGTCCGCTCGCCGGCATCGGAGGCTCGATCCCGATCGTCAGCGCGCTGGCCGGAGCGCTCCCTCACGCGGAGGCCCTGCTCGTCGGCACCAGCGACGGCCACGCGAACATCCACGGCCCCGACGAGCGCGTCCTCCTGAGCGAGTTCGAGAACGCGACGATCGCCGAGGCGGACTTCCTCGGTCGCTATGCCGAGGTCTTCCGCGCTCACGGCTCGTGAGAGCCGGGCAGCGCTATCCGCGGAGAGCGCGCAGGGCGTTCAGGATGACGGCCAGGTCGACGAACTCCTGGAGGATCGCACCCGCGACCGGCGGCAGGTACCCGGCGGCGGCGACGCCCATCGCGGCGAAGCTGAGGCCCATTCCGACGATCACGCTCTGGCGGGCGATGTGCAGCGCGCGGCGGCCGATGTGCACGGCGTCCGCCACGCGGTCGATGCGGTCGACGGTGATCACGGCGTCGGCGGTCGCCGAGGACACGGTGGCGCCGGCCGCGCCCATCGCGATGCCGAGATCTGCGAGCGCGAGGGCGGGCGCGTCGTTGATGCCATCGCCGACCATCACGACCGGGCGCCGGCCCGGGTCGGCGCGCAGGCCGCGGACGATGTCGAGCTTCTCCTCGGGCGACTGCTCGGCGTACACGCGGTCGACGCCGGCCTGCCGGCCGATGCGCTCGGCCACGGACGTGCGATCTCCGGAGAGCATCGCCACGTGGCGCACGCCCTCGGCACGCAGCCGACTGACGAGGCGCTCGGCGTCAGGGCGAAGCTCGTCGGCCATCACGATGACGCCGTCGATCGCGCCGTCGACGCCCACGAGCACGTGCGCCTCGCCCGAGCCGTGCCCGGTCGCCTGGGACGCGCCGAGGACCTCGCCGGGGTCATAGCCGGCGCTTCGAAGGAAGGCGCGGCTGCCGACCGCGACCCGGTGCCCGTCGACGCTGCCCGCGATGCCCTGGCCGGGCTGCTCGCTCACCTCGCTGGGCTCGTCGAGCGGCAGCTCGGCGACCTGGGCGGCGCGGGCCAGAGCCGCGCCCAGCACATGAGCGGACAGGCGATCCACGGACGCGGCGAGGCGGAGGACCTCGGCCGGAGTCCGCCGTCCCAGTGCGACCACATGCTCCACGTCCGGCGTTCCGACGGTCAGCGTGCCGGTCTTGTCGAGGAGGACCGTGCGCGCCTCGCCGAGCGTCTCGATCGCCCCGGCGCCCTTCACGATCACGCCGCGGCGCGCTGCCCGCGAGAGGCCGGACACGAGCGCGATCGGCGCGGCGAGGATCAGCGGGCAAGGCGTTGCGACGACCACGACGGCCAGTCCTCGCACCGCGTCGCCGCTGAACGCCCAGGCGAGGCCGGCGACGGCGACCGTGATCGGCAGGAAGATGCCGGCATAGCGATCGGCCAAGCGCACGAACGGGGCGCGCTGGGCCTGCGCGCCCTCCACGAGGCGCACAAGAGCCGAATAGGCGCTGTCGGCGGCCGGCCGGTCGGCGCGCACGTCGAACGGGGAGCCGGCGTTCGCGGTGCCGCTCATCACCGGCATTCCGCGGCGCACGGCCACCGGCAGCGGCTCGCCGGTCAACGTGCTTGTGTCGACCACGGCTTCCGCGCTGACGACGACGCCGTCGACGGGAATCACCTCTCCTGTGCGCACGAGGACCACGTCGCCGGCCGCCACCGCGTCCACGGGCACCTCCCTCAGCGCGCCATGCGCGTGCAGCTGTGCCGTTCGGGGTGCGCGCTCGATCAGTCGTGTGAGCTCGCGCCGGGCCCGGTGGGACGCGACCGCCTCGAGCGCGGCGCCACCGGAGAACATCAGGCCGATGACCGCTCCGGCGAGCTCCTCGCCGAGGGCCAGCGCACCGATCATCGCCAGCAGCGCGATGGTGTCGACGCCGAGGTGCCGGTCGACGATGACCGTGCGCGCGACCTCGAAGGCGAGCTCCGCGGCGAGGAGCGCCACCGCGGCGCGCCACACCTGATCGCCAGCGTCGGCCGCGCCGGCCAGGTGCAGGACGCCGCCGCACGCGATCGCCGCGGCCGCGACGGCGGCGAGCAGCTGGGCTCGATGCTCGACGAGCCACCGCGCCAGCCGCCGCGCGCTCGCTCCGGGCGAAGGGCGGCCCGCGGCGCCCGAGGCGCCGGAGGGAACTCCGGGGCTCATGATTGGGCCGACGGCCGGCCGCAGCGCCCGCCCGCTCGAGCGAGGCCGAGCTCGATCGTCGCGAGCTGCTCGGCCGCCGCCGCGGTTCCGTCGACGACGATGGGCGGCCCCAGCTCCGCGGTGCGCGCGTGGTGCTCCGCCAGGCGCCCGGCGACTGCCGGACCAGCGTCAGATCCGGAGCGATCGTCGGCGGCGGCGCGCCCGGCACGCACGTCCGCCGGCGCGCGGCACTCCAGGACGTGCAGGCGTTGCCCGGGTCCGAGCGCGCCCAGGAACGAGGCGACGAACGCGGACTCGCCGAACGTCGCGTCGACGAGGACGCTGTCGCCCGACGTGAGCACCGCGCGGGCGCGACGCCCGAGCTCGCTGTAGACCGCCGCGCGGGCTGCCGCCGTGTACGCCCCAGCGGGGGCGCGAGCCCGCAGCGCGAGCCCGCGCGTCTCCTTGCGGACGCCGTCGGAGGAGACGACACCGAGGTCCGCGCGATCCGCGAGCGCCCGACTGAGCGTCGACTTCCCCGAGGCCGGAGGCCCGCAGACCACGATGGCCATCGGCGCGAGTGCTCGCCAGGCCAGGCGCGCGGCCAGCGCCACGAGCCCGGCGGCGTCGCCACCGGACTCGGCGGGCAGGTCCTGGCCCGCGCGCAGCACGGCGACCTTCGCCCGGACGAGGGCGCGGTGGGCAGCGAACATCGCCATGAGCGCGGGCGCCCCCGGGTTGCCGCCCGCGTCGACATAGCCGGCCACCAGCGTGCGCGCGGCCCACGCGGCGCCACGCGCCTCGAGGTCCATCACGAGGAAGCTGAGGTCGTCAGCGACATCGACGCGGCGCAGCGCCGGATCGAACTCGAGCCGGTCGACCAGCAGCACCTCGCCGTCGGCGAGCACGACGTGCTCGGCGCGCAGGTCGCCGTGACCGTCGCGCACGAGGCCGGCGCGGGCGCGCGCCTCGAGTGTGCTGCCGTGGGCGTCGACGGCAGCCAGAAGCAGCTCGCCGGGCACCGCGAGCCGCTCGTCGCCTCCAGAACGGGCGAGCTCGGTGAGATTGCGACCGACGGCCGCGGTGACGCGGCCGGACGGATCCCGCGCCTCGACGACCATCGCGGACGCATGGAACGCGGCGATCCGGCGGGCTGCGCCGCGCACCTGCTCGCCGGTCAGCGAACCCCGGAGCAGCAGCGAGGCCATCGTGCGCTCCTCGTCGTAGCGGCGCATGACGAGGACCCAGTCGACCGCCGCCGGGTCGTCGGGCTCGGTGAGGATGGCGGCGCCGCTGTCGAGGCGCACACCGCACAGGTTCGGCATCAGGCCGTTCCGCAGCTCGGCATTGACCGCCAGCTCGGCCTCGAGCGCGGCCCGCCGGGCGGACGGCGTCGAGTAGTCGACGAACGCGAAGCGCACCGGCTTGCGCAGCTTGTAGGCGCGATCCGGCGTGAGCACGACCCACGCGCCGTGCGACTCGCGGACCGCGGGGGCCGGCGATCCGGGCGTGGCCACGGCTCGGCGCAGCTCGTCGACGAGCGGGTGCTCGGAGGTGGGCGCTATGCGATCAACACCTTGGAAGCGGCGCAGCGCGCTGGGATCGCCTCGCTCGAACGCGACGACTGCCGCGCCGAGCACTCTCGACTCCGGCGGCCGCCGCCCTGGTCAACGCCTTGCACGCCGGTAGGGACGTACCACGAGCGGTCGAACGCCGGATGCACCATCGCGGGCGACCCCAAGCTCGTTCTCGAGGGCCTTCACGGTCTTGGAGACCGCCTGTTGGGCCATGTGCAGTCGCTCGGCCGCCCGGGTGAAGTTGCGCTCGTCGGCGACCGCTACGAAGACACGAACCCATCCACGGCGCATCGTCGCACGGCGTCTGCTGGACTGCCGGACCAACGCGCGCGCACCTGGGTTCGCCAGGGGACCCACACCCAGCCGGGGTCAAGTCACCGCCGGCGGATGCTTCTCCCCACCGGGCGCAGCTGGCATCGCGACCGGGATGAACACGCGCGATCTCTCCCCCGCCGGACCCGCCAGCTCCGCCCTCGGCCTGGGGTGCATGGGCATGTCGGACCTCTATGGGCCCGCCGACGAGGCCGAGTCGATCGCCACGGTCCACGCGGCCATCGACGCCGGGGTCACGCTGCTGGACACCGGCGACTACTACGGGATGGGCCACAACGAGCCGCTCATCGCCGAGGCGCTGGAGTCCCGCCGACGTGACGAGGTGCTGCTGAGCGTCAAGTTCGGCGCCCAGCGCGGCCCCGACGGCGGCTGGCTGAGTTTCGACCTGTCGCCCAACGCCATCAAGACCTCGCTCGCGTACTCCCTGCGCCGGCTGCGCACCGACCACATCGACATCTACCGGCCCGGGCGCATCATCCCCGGGATGCCGGTCGAGGAGATCGTCGGCACGCTCGAGTCGCTCGTCGACGCCGGCTGGATCCGCCACATCGGCCTGTCTGAGGTCGGCGCCGACACGATCCGCCGCGCCAACGCCGTTCATCCGATCAGCGACGTGCAGATCGAATGGTCGCTGGTCTCCCGCGGCCCCGAGCGCGAGATCGTCCCCACCTGCCGCGAGCTCGGAATCGGCATCACCGCCTACGGCGTGCTGTCACGCGGCCTGCTCAGCGGCCACTGGCGCCCCGACCGGGAGCTGGCCCCCGGCGACTTCCGCGCCTTCAGCCCGCGCTTCCAGGAGGGCAACCTGCAGGCCAACCTCGCCCTCGTCGAGGAGCTGCAGCGCGTCGCCGGCAGCGTCGGCGCGACCGTCGCGCAGGTCGCCGTCGCGTGGGTGCTGGCCCGCGGCGAGCACGTCGTCCCGCTCGTCGGGGCGCGGACCAGCGAGCGCCTCGAGGAGTCCCTGGGTGCCGCATCGCTCGAGCTCTCCGACGAGCAGCTGGCCACGATCGAGGCGGCCGTCCCGGCCGAGTCGGTGGCGGGGGAGCGCTACGTCGCCGACCAGATGGCGATGCTCGACAGCGAGCGCTGACGGGCGTCTCAGCTCGCTCGGCGGCTCGCGGCTCGCCACCGACTCAGGCCCACGCTCGCTGGGTGGCTTCCTTCGGCGCCCTGCGGCGGCGCAGCAGATAGCGCCGCAGCTCGTCGGCCCCCCAGACGATGAAGGGGAACGGGAGCACGAGCAGGAGCTCGTCCGCGCCCAGGGCGGCGGTGCTGAACAGTGACTGGAAGGGGGGCAGGTAGATCAGCATGGCGGCGAGGACGAGCTCGAATGCGATGCCCCACAGCAGCAGCGGGTTGCTGAACACGCCCACCGATCGCAGCGAGGCTCGCTCGGTGCGCGCAGCGAACGCGGTCCCGATCTGCCCGGCGATCATCCCGAGGAGGGTCATCGTGGTCGCCTGCCGGTAGGCCTCGTGCAGAGGGGCACCCGCGCCGGTCCGATCGCCGGGTTGCCAGCCCGCCTTGAGCAGGACGTAGAAGAAGCCGGTCATCTGCAGGGTGGCGCAGATCACGCCGAGAAACAGCCACGCCCGCAGCAGCAGGGAGGGTGAAATGACGCCTTCGGAACGGGTTCGTGGAGGGCGCCGCATGAGCCCGGGCTCCGCCGGCTCGCGCCCGAGCGCCAGCGCGGGCAGCGTTTCGGTCCCGATATCGAACGCCAGCAGTTGCAGCACCGTCAGGGGAAGCGGAATCGCGCCGCCACTCAACGCGAACACGAGGAACGGCGTCACCTCGGGCGTCGTGTGGGCGAAGATGTAGAAGATGAACTTGCGGATGTTGTCGTAGACCCGCCGGCCCGCCTGGACCGCGGCGACGATGGTGGCGAAGTTGTCGTCGGTGAGGACCATGGTCGACGCTTCCCGCGCGACGTCGGTGCCCGACCTGCCCATCGCGATCCCGATGTCGGCGCGACGCAGGGCTGGAGCGTCGTTGACCCCGTCCCCGGTCATGGCCACCACGTGTGCCTCTGCACGCAGGGCATCGGCGATCCGCAGCTTGGCCTCGGGCGAGGTGCGCGCGAAGATCAGCTCCTGACCCTCGCGCAGGAGCCCGTCGAGCTCGTGCTCGCTCATCGCCGCGAGCTGCTCGCCGGTGACCACGGTCGGGTCTTCGGCGGCGATGCCGACCTGCTGGGCGACCGCGGCCGCGGTCAGGCCGTGGTCCCCGGTGACCAGGATGATCCGGATGCCCGCCGTGTGGCAGCGGGCGACCGCGCCGGCCACTTCCGCTCGGGGCGGGTCGATCATCGCCACCAGACCGAGGAAGCAGAGGTCGCGCTCGGCCTCCTCGCGCCGCTCGGGCGGTGGAGCGTCCCGCTCCAGGCGACGCCGAGCGACGCCGAGGACGCGAAGCCCCTGAGCCGCGTACTCGCCCACCGTCCGGCCGATCTGGTCGCGCCCGGCGTCGCTCAGACGCTCCTGATCCGAGCCCGAGGCCACCTCCTCGCAGCGCGGCAGCAGCGCCTCGGGCGCTCCCTTGGCGTGGACCCAGAGGATGCCGTCACGCTCGTCCACGGTCGACATCAGCTTCAGTACGGGGTCGAAGTGGAACTGGCGCCGCCGCCGGCGCCGGCGCCGCTCGGCGCTGACGTCGGCGCCCAGGGCCCGCGCGGCGAGCAGCATGGCCGCCTCGGTCGGGTCGCCGGTCGGCCCGCCGCCGTCCGTCATCTCGGCGTTGTTGCAGGCGCTGATCGCCGTCGCGAGGGCACCGAGCTCGGGCCCGCTCCCCGCGTGCTCGTCGCCCGCCTCCGCTGCGTCCGGAGCGGGCAGCCGACATGCCCCGCCGGGCGTCCAGAGCGTGGTGACGCGCATCCGGTTCTCGGTCAGCGTCCCGGTCTTGTCGGTGCAGATGACGGTGGTCGAGCCGAGCGTCTCGACGGCGCTCAGGCGCTTGACCACGGCTCCCTCGCGGACGAGCCCGCGCACTCCCGCCGCCAGCGCGAGCGTGATCACCGGCAGCAGGCCCTCGGGCACGTTGCCCACGAGCAGCCCCACGGCGAAGACCACGCCGTTGGACAACGAGAGGCCGGCCCCGAGCGTGGCGATCGGGATGAACGCGATCCCGGTGACGACGGCGATCAGCGCGATCAGCCATGCGACTCGGCGGACTTGGTGCTCCAGCGGGCTCTCCTCCTGCTCGACCCGTTCGGAGAGCGCCGCGATCCGCCCCAGCTCGGTGTGCATGCCCGTTGCGAAGACGACCGCCCGCGCCCCCCCCTCGATGCAGGTGGTGCCGCTGAAGACGAGGTCGCGCGCGTGGATCAGCGGCACGCTGCTGTCGAGCGAATCGGCGGAGCGAAAGGCCGGCATGGACTCGCCTGTCAGGGTCGACAGATCGATGTCGACGGCGCCCTCCAGCAGTCGCGCGTCGGCGCACACGCGGGCGCCCTCCTCCACCACCAGCAGGTCCCCGCGCACCACCCCGCGAGCTTCGATGGCCTGCCTCCGGCCGTCGCGGATGACCGTCGCTCGCGGCGGCAGGTAC
>JBBSBL010000061.1:0-14482 GCA_038251325.1 Solirubrobacterales bacterium
GAGGAGTTCGCCGCCTACTACCGGCGGGTGAAGACGCGGCTGCGCGAGGCGATCGCCTCGGATGAGGCTCCGCCCTATCCGTTCCCGGTCGCCCACTGCGCGCTCTGCGCGTGGTCGGAGCGGTGCGTCGCGCAACGCGAGGCCGACGACCACCCGAGCCTCGTCGCCAACATCCGCCGCGGGCAGGTGCTCAAGCTCGAGGCCGACGACATCGCGACGGTCGCGGCGCTCGGCGCGGCCGACCCGGACGACGCGCCGCAGGGCATCGGGGCGGCGACGTGGCGCCGGCTCCAGCGCCAGGCCGCGCTCCAGGTCGAGGAGCGCCGGACCGGGGAGCCCCTCAAGGAGCTCGTCGCGCCGGTCGAGGCCGGGCGCGGGTTCAGCCTGCTGCCGGAGCCCGACGCGGGCGACGTGTTCTTCGACCTCGAGGGCGATCCCTTCGAGAACGGCGGGCTCGAGTACCTGTGGGGCTGGGAGACGCGCGACGCGACCGACCCCGCGTGGACCTTCGACGCGGCCTGGGCCCACGACGCGGCGGCCGAGCGCAGGGCCTTCGAGGACTTTGTCGACCTCCTCGTCGCCCGCCATCGGGAGCACCCCGCGATGCACGCGTACCACTACGCGCACTACGAGCCGACCGCGCTCAAGCGCCTCGCCGGCGCCTATGCCACGCGCGAGGCCGAGGTCGACCAGCTGCTGCGTGAGGGCGTCCTCGTCGATCTGTTCACCGTCGTGCGCCAGGGCCTCGTCATCTCCCGCCCCGGCTACGGGCTGAAGGAGGTCGAGCGCTTCTACCTCGAGCGGCGCGAGGCCGAGGTGCAGGACGCGGGCGGCTCGATCGTCGCCTACGAGCGCTGGCTGGAGGAGCGCGACCCGGCGATCCTCGAGGAGATCGAGCGCTACAACGCCGAGGACGTCGAATCGACGCGGCGGCTGCGCGACTGGCTGTTGCCGCTGCGCGACGAGGCGCTGGCGGGCGGGGTGGTGGAGCGGGTCGAGCGCGAGCCGTACGTGCCCAGCGACGAGGCCGAGGCGGACCAGGCGGAGGTCGATCGGCTCCGCGCGGCCTTGCTCGATGGCGTGCCCGAGGAGCCCGGCGCCGGCGAACCCGACCAGGAGGCGCCCCGGCTGCTCGCCCACCTCCTCGACTACCACCAGCGCGAGGCGCGGCCGGCGTGGTGGGCATATTTCGCTCGCTTCGAGATGACCGAGGACGAGCTGCTCGACGACGGCGAGGCGCTGTCGTGCCTGGGGCCGGACCCGGAGAGCCCGCCGGTCGCCGTCGCCCGCTCGATGGTGCGCACCTACCGCTACCCGCCCCAGGAGTTCAAGCTCGGGATTGGCGACGACGTCTGCGACCCGCTGCTGTCCGAAGGACCGAGGGTCGGCAAGGTCGTCGCTCTCGACGTGGACGCGGGCACGGTGTCGATCCGCCGCGGGAACCAGCGCGACGAGGAGCTCGGAGACCCGCGGGCGCTCGCGGCGTGCGGGCCCTACGGCACGAAGGAGCAGCGCGGCGCCCTCCGCCGCCTCGCCGCCGACGTCGTCGACGGCACCGGCGGCGTGGTGAACGCCGACGGCCGCTACCCCGCCCTCCGCCATCTGCTGCTCCGGCTCGCTCCGCGCGTGGACGACCTCGAGTCCGGCGCCCCGCTCCAGGGCGAGCACGTGACGATCGAGCACGCCACCGACGTCATCGGGCGCCTGCGCGAGAGCGCGCTCATGGTCCAGGGCCCGCCGGGCTCGGGCAAGACGCACACCGGCGGGCGGGTGATCGCCGAGTTGCTGCGGCGCGGCGCCCGGGTCGGCGTTGCCTCCACGAGCCACAAGGCGATCAACAAGCTGCTGGCCGAGGTGGAGGACGGATGCGACGAGCGCGACATCACGTTGCGCGGGGTGAAGAAGGCGAGCGACGACGGATCCGCGTACGAAGACGAGAAGAAACGCGGCCTGATCAAGAACGTGACGTCCCCGGACGCGGTGCTCGCCTCCGACCCGAACCTCGTTGGCGGCACCGCGTGGTACTTCTGCCGCGCGGACGTCGACCAGGTCTTCGACTACCTGTTCCTCGACGAGGCGGGACAGATCTCGCTCGCCGACGCGCTGGCCCTGGGGACGGCGGCGCGCAACCTCGTCCTGCTCGGCGATCCCCAGCAGCTCGCGCAGGTCTCCCAGGGCGTACACCCGCCGGGCGCGGGCGCCTCGGTGCTCGAGCACGTGCTCGGCGATCACGTGACGGTGCCGCCGAGTGAAGGGCTCTTCCTCGCCGACACGTTCCGCCTGCACCCCGACGTGTGCGGGTTCGTCTCTGCGATGGCCTACGAGGGTCGGCTCGCGTCGGCGCCGGGCGCGACGCAGCGCGACGTCGTCGGCGGGACGGCGCCGTGGACCGGGACCGGCCTGCGGTTCGTCGGGGTCGAGCACGACGGCGACCGGACGAGCTCGCCGGCGGAGGCGGCGCGCGTTGCGGAGATCTACGACGCGCTGCTGGCGACTTCGTTCGTGGATCCGAATGACGGGGACGCCCCGCGGCGGCTCGGTCCCGAGGAGGACATCCTCGTCGTCGCGCCCTACAACGCCCAGGTCCGCTGCCTCGCCGCGAAGCTCCCGGCGGGCGCGCGGGTCGGGACGGTCGACAAGTTCCAGGGCCAGCAGGCGCCGGTGACGATCTACTCGCTCGCGACCTCCAGCGGCGACGACCTCCCCCGCAACCTCGAGTTCCTCTTCAGCCGCAACCGGCTGAACGTCGCGATCTCCCGCGCGCAGTGCCTCTCGATCGTCGTCGCCTCTCCGCGGCTGCTCGACGTGGACTGCCGCACGGTCGACCAGATGCGGCTGGTGAACGAACTGTGCCGGCTGGCGGAGGTGGCAGCGCCGCGATAGCTTGGCCAACCATGACCAAGCTACGCTAGGCTGCGCGAGATGCTGATCAACGTCGGCCAGGCGAAGACGGACCTCTCCAAGCTGCTCGCGCGCGTCGAGGCCGGCGAGGACGTCGAGATCGCGCGCGACGGTGTGCCGGTCGCGCGGCTGGTGCGGATCGAGCCGGCGCGCTCCCCGGGGGCGCGATTCGTCGCCGCGGCGGGGTCGCTCGCCGGGCGGATCGAGATCGCAAAGGACTTCGAGCTGAGCGACGCCGAGCTCGATGAGATGCTCGACGACCCGGCGTGAGGCTCCTGCTCGACACCCACGTCGTGCTCTGGCAGCTCGAGGGCTCGCGCCCCGTCGCGCGCGACGCCCGCGATGCGATCGCCCGGGCCTCGGAGCTGCTGTTCAGCGTCGTCTCCTTCGCGGAGATCGGCGTGAAGGCGTCGATCGGCAAGCTGACCGTGCCTCGTGACCTCCCCGATCACGTGCTCCGAAGCGGCGTCCGCGTCCTCGGGCTGGCGTCGGATCACTGCCTCGCCGTCGCGGACCTGCCGGTGCACCACCGTGATCCGTTCGACCGGCTGCTGATCGCGCAGGCCCGGGCCGAGCGACTGGCGATCGTCACGGCCGACCGGCGCTTCGCGGCCTACGACGTGCCGCTCGTTCCGGCGGGGTGAGGCGGGCGCCGCCGCGGCTCGCGAACGCTTCGCCCCGGCGGCGAGGTCTTCGGCGACGTCCCGCGCGCTCCGGGCGCCGCGGCGCTGCGCGACGGCCCTGGGTGACGAATACGGCTGGTCGGCGGAGGTGGCGGGGGTCGGCTACGCCCGCTGACGCGTGTGCGAGAAGTGGAGTATTCGGCGTGCGAGAGTCGCAGTATTCGCTCGGTCCGTCGGTGTGAGGACGACGCCATCGGCGAATCCGGGTGGGCGCGCGGGCGTCAGACGCCGCCGGCTTTCCGACCCGTCGGTATGCCCACCGACACCCAGCCGCTCACCCTCCCGCCCGCCACCACGCGCGCCGCGCACCTCACGCTCGACGCCGCGTGGGACCGGCTCACGGTGCTCGAGTACGGGGTCGTCTGGGACGGGCCGGACCGGCGGCTGACGCGCGCCCTCGCCGAGGACGGGCGAATCGGCTTCCTGCTGGGCGGCGAGCACGGGCCGGTGCTCGGGTTCACGGCCGTCGAGCCGCACGAGGTCGACCCGGAGGCGATCGAGGGCGGGGAGGCGTGGCACGGCCCGCGCTTCAGCGTCCCGCTGCTCGGGCTCGACGACGCGTGCGTGGGCGAGGTCCTGCTCGCGGTGCGGGCGCGGTTCGCGCCCGGCGAGCCGACGACCGACGCGATGTACTTCCACGAGGCGGTCGAGGCCTCGCAGGGCGATGCGCGGCGCGGCGAGGATCCGGAGGTCGCGATCGAGCTCTTCCGGATGGCGCTCGAGGCCGGATACCCGCTGGCGCGCTTCGGCCTGGGCTACACGCTCGTCGAGGCCGGCCGGCCGCGTGAGGGCTACGACCAGCTGCGCCGCTACGCCGAGCTCGCGCCGCACAACGCCTGGGCGTGGTGCTGGCTCGGGAGGGCCGCGGCCGAGATCGGGGAGACCGGCGAGGCACTGCGCGCCTACGAGCGCGCACAGGCCTGCACGGCGGCGGGCGCGGAGGCGACCGACGCCGAGGATTTCGCCGCGGCACTACGGGGGCGGCGCGACGACCGGGGGTGATCGGGTCGCGCCGCCGGAGCGCACAGGCCCCTCGCGGGCACGAAGGGCAAGACTGCGGATGAGGTCGGCGCCGGGAGGTCCTGGCCGTGCCGCCCCGCGACCAGGCAGCGCGGATCGAGGTCCCGCAGGAAGCCGCTCACGCGAAGGGCCGCCCGCCGGCCAGCGCGCGGACGGCGCGGCACCACTCGATGAAGGCGCGGGAGGGCTCCGGCGAGCCGTCCGAGCCCGGGTAGGCGCTCCATCCGCCGGTGTCGAGCACCCGGCCGTCCCAGGTCACGGCGAAGAACCACGCGTGGCCGGGGCCCGGGGGCGCCGCGGCGGCCGCGGCCGGGAGGTGCTCCGGTCCCCACGACCACGTCCCGAGGGCGTCGAGCGCACTCCGAAAGTCGCGCCACGCCTCCGCGCTCGGCTCGAGGTCGATCACGATCGGCGGGGGCGCGTGCCCCGGCGGCGGCTCGTCGATCGCGTAGCGGTAGCGCAGCGAGCCCTCGTCCACGCGCGACGCGCCAAGCTCGACGCTGCACCCCGGCCCGCCGACGTGCCGGGACTCGGCCAGCAGGCGGGTGGGTAGGACATCGGGTCGGGGGTCGGGCACGCACCATGGGAGTCGCCGCGGCGCCGGCGGGCTGACGTGGGCGGACGGCGTCGGCGCGGACCAGCGTCCCGGCCAAGGGGCGCATGCGACCCCCCAGTCGGGACGGTAGGCCCGCGAGAGCCCCGACACGGCCCACGTGCCCGGCACCGGCGACTGCAATCCCGCGCGGCGGTGTTAGCGTCGCGCGGAAGGCCGCAACGGGGGAGGCGCGATGGTGGATCTTCAGACGTATCGCGAGACCAGCCGGCAGACCTGGGGCCGGATGGCCCCAGGCTGGGAGGACCGGCGCGAGTGGCAGCTCGGGCTCACCGGCGCGATCAACGAGTGGCTCGTCGGCGCGTGCGACCCGCAGCCGGGCCAGAGGTTCCTCGATATCGCGGCCGGCACCGGCGACCTCGGGTTCCTCGCGGCGGAGCACGTCGGTGAGGGCGGTCGGGTGCTGTGCACCGACTTCTCCCCGGAGATGCTCGAGGCCGCGCGGCGGAACGGCGAGCATCGCGGTCTGCAGAACGTCGAGTACCGCGTCCTCGACGCGGAGCGGATGGACCTGGAGGACGGCAGCGTCGATGGGGTGCTCTGCCGCTGGGGCTACATGCTGATGGCCGACCCCGCCGCTGCGCTGCGCGAGACGCGGCGGGTCCTGCGCGATGGCGGCACGCTGGCCTTCGCCGTGTGGCAGGGGCCCGACCGCAACCCGTGGGCGGCGATCCCCGGCATGACGCTCGTCCAGCGCGGCCAGATGCCCCCGCCCGAGCCCGGCGCCCCCGGGATCTTCGCGCTGGGCGCGGCCGACCGGATCTCGGAGCTCGTGTCGGGCGCCGGCTTCGCCGAGCCGCGGATCGAGGAGCTGAGCTTCGAGTGGCGCTACGGCGTCGACGACCTCTGGGACACGATCATCCGCCTGGCCGGCCCCCTGGCCACGGTGATCAACGGGCTGTCGGCCGATGAGCAGCGCGAGACCCGGGCCGCTGTGGAGCAGGGTTTCGCGGAGTACCGGCAGGGCGACGAACTGGTCGTGCCGGCGGCGTGCTGGGGGGTTGTGGCGGGCTAGGCGCTCCGCCCGACGGACCCGGTCGACGCCCGAGCGGGCGCGCCTCGCCCCGAAGCTCCCGGTCAGCCGCGCGGCGGCCCCGCCGGCGCCGTCGCCGCGCTCGCAGGGTCGACCAGGATCTTCGCGTGGCCCTCCGGGTCGGCGAGGGCGCCGAACGCGGCGTCGACCCCGGCCAGGCCGACCTCGCCGGTGATCAGCGGGCGCGGGTCGGCCTTGCCCTCGGCGAGCAGATGCAGCGTGTCGCGGAACTCCAGCGGCGTGTAGCCGAACGAGAAGCGCAGGTCGACCTCCTTCATGATCGCCAGCGCGGGCGTGAGCCTGTCCTCGCCGACGCACACCCCGACCACGACGATGCGCGAGAGCAGCGGCGCCTGCGCAACGATCTGCTCTATGACGCCCGGCACGCCGACGCACTCGAAGATCACCGGCCGCTTTGGCGCGAAGCCGAGCCGATCGGCCACGCCCCAGGCGCGCCAGGCGCCCGGCACGCGCGCCGCCTTCTCCGCGGCTCCGACCATCAGCTCGAGGCCCGCGGGCAGGTCGGCGAGATGGCGCGACCGGCCGGCGACCGAGTAGGCCGAGCGCTCGGCGGGGTCCACGACGACGTCCGCCCCGCAGCGCCTCGCGAGCTCGCGGCGGCCGGGGGAGAAGTCGGCGGCGACCACCGTCCGCGCGCCCCGCGCCTTGAGCATCAGGATCACGCCGAGTCCGATCGGCCCGCAGCCGATCACGATCGCGACGTCACGCCGCCCGACCTCGCCGCGGCGCACGGCGTGCCAGGCCACCGCCATCGGCTCGGTGAGCGCGGCCACGGCCGGAGCCAGTCCGTTCGGGACGGAGAACATCAGCGACTCCTCGACCAGCAGCTGCTCGGCGTATGCCCCGGGAGCGTGCGTCGACAGCCCCAATCCGTCGATGCCCTGCGCACCTCGCAGCAGCGGCAGCGCGACCACGGGCGTGCCGGACGGCAGGCGCCCGCGGGTGCCCGGGCCGTACGCGTCGACCGCGCCGCTGAACTCGTGGCCGAACACGACCGGCTCGTGCGACCGGGCGCTGCGCTCGTATCCGATGCGGGCGGTCGTGTCGGCCCAGGCGTCGGCGCCGTGGCGCGCGTGGAGGTCCGAGCCGCAGATGCCGCAGCGCAGCGTGCGCAAGCGAACCTGGCCGCTGCCCGGCCGCGGCTCGGGCAGATCCTCAACGGTGAACTCCGCTCTCTGGCAGACGGCAGCCTTCGTACGGCGAGTCTCTCAGATACCGCGCGCCGGCGCGGGCTGCGACGGGTGCTTCACGGTAAACCCGTGAGGCCGGGCGGCGGAAAGGGACGGACTCGGATGAGCCGCCGGAGGCGGGATATGCGTCCGCTTCGCGGGAGTGGATCATGCGCGTGCCCAGGCTGTCGCCCCGGATCGGCGGCTGGTCAGGGTCGCCGCTCGAACCGCGCTCGGACGAGCGGCGCTATGCCGCCGCGCGCTCGAACTCGCCGAAGCGGATTTCGAGGCGCGCGGGATCAGGACGCTCAGATCGTTTGCGCGGCAGCAGGATGCCCTCGCCGTGGCGCTCCTGAAGGCCCGCCCGCAGCATCGGGCCGTCGACCTCCTCGAGCAGGCGGTGGGCGATGTGAACCACGCCGTCGGGGTCGATACCGAGGAGGTTGCGGTCATAGGCGAGGTGGTGGATCGCGCAGAGCGCGATGCCGTTGACGACGACCGGCTCGCCGTGCTCGTGGCGGTCCTCGAGGATGTGCGCGGCCTGGAGCAGATCTGCTTCGTGCAGCCGGCAGATCGCGCAACGGCGCGCGTAGGCTCGCATGACCTCCGCGCGGAAGCGCGTTTGGTGGAGGCGAACCCGGGCCTCGCCCGTCGCGTATCGGCGCAGATCAGCGGACGCGGGTTCGCCGGCCGGGATGAGGTCGGCGACCGGCACGCCGGCCTGCAGCTCGACGACGCGGCGCACGGGATCGTTCGCGGAGACGAACACCGGCGCCAGCGGCTGGTACTGCTTCTTGGCATGGCCGACGAACCAGATCAGCGGCGCCTGTTGCTCGAACGCAGCGACAAGCGTCGCGTTGTCGCGGGCGGCGGCGGCGCGAGCGGAGACGGAGTCCTGGCGAGCGTCGCGGTAGTGGTAAGTGAAGGCTCCGCCGACGCCGGGCGCGACGTCGTCGTCGTAGGGGCGCGGCTTGCCCGGGACGGGCGGTGTGGTGTACAGCGACAGGGCGGCAGTGCCGCTCATCACCCGTGGCCGGAAGATGCCGCTTTGGAATGAGTTGAACGGAACGCGCCGGCCTGCGTACGGGAACCCCGCGCGCAGCACCGCCAGCGGGACGAGCTGGTCGTACCGCGCGTCCAGCCCCCGCACATGCTCGATCGCCGCGAGCCGCAACGCGTGGTCGGGGTCGCGCGGGCTCATCCGCCGGCGCCGGCCTCCGGCGGGGCGACGATGACGCAGTGGCTCTTCGCCCGCGAGACACCGGTGTAGAGGAGCTCCCGCTGCTTCTCGGGAAAACGCATGTCCTCGAGCTCGCAGAGGACCACGATCGGTGACTCGAGGCCCTTGAAGGCGCGGATCGAGGCGAGGTGGACCTGGTCGCCGAGCGCGCCGCGCTCCTTGACGAACGCGTAGCGGCCACCGGCGCGGCGCGGGATCTCCGAGGTCTCGTAGCCGTGCTCGGAGAGGACGACGACGTCCTGGGGCGCGACGCCACCCTCGCCACAGAGCCTCGCGACGACCGCGGCCACCGTCGCTGGCGCGTCTTCCGTGTGGATCAGCTCGACGTTCCGGCCCTCGGGGCCGCGAGCCGCGGGCACCGTGTCGCCGGCGTAGTAGCCGCGGACCCACTCGTGGATCCGCTGCGTGTTGCGGCAGTTCACCGACAGGTTCCAGCGCGCATAGCCGGGCGGGACCTCGAGGCCGGCGTCGTAGATCCGCTGGTTGTCGTCGAGGAACAGCCAGACCGGCGAGGTCTCCGGGTCGGCGAGCAGGCAGGTGAGGGAGTCGAGCCATTCCGCGTGGAGGTCCTGGGCCTCGTCGACGAAGAGCGCGTCGTAGCTGAGGTCGAGGCGGGCCGCGGCCTCGAGGAGCGCGTGTGGCAGCTCGTCGCTCCAGTACTCCGCCGGCGGCTTCGCGTCCCGCGGGTGGTCGGTCAGCGGCACGCCGGCCTGCCGCGCGAGCTTCGTGCAGAGCCCGTGGAAGGTGTGGAACGCGATGCCCTTCGCCGTCACCCGGCGGCGCAGCTCCTCGCAGAGCGCGCGGTTGAAGCAGACGAAGAGCACGGTCTTGCCCTCGCGCGCGAGGCGCTGCGCGTGCTCGACGGCGATCATCGTCTTGCCCGAACCTGCGCAGCCGGTGACGGCCACGCGGGGGTTCGCCGCGAGCCCGCGGAGCAGGAGCGTCTGCTCGTTCGTCAGCTCGATCAGCGCGGCCTCCTCCTCGGCGATCTGCGCGGCGAGCGGGGTGGCGATAACGACCTCCGGGGCGAGCAGCTTGCGCAGCATCGCCATGCCGGCCTCGCCCGGCGCCCGGCGCCGGTCCCGCGAGCCGCGGTGGTAGGCGGCGATGCGCTCGAGCGCGGCCGGGAGGTCGGCGAGGTCGCTCTTGTCCACCACGATCTCGGCCGGCGCGTTGGGACCGATCCCGATCCGCGGCGCGGTCGCGAACGGGAAGGCGACGGCGTGGCCCATCAGCAGGTCGTCCCCGTGCCACCCGTCCTCGGCGCCGATCGACCGCTTGAGCGCGTGGCGCTGATCCTTCGCCTGCTCGAACGGATCCTTCATGCGCTGTGGCAGCGCGTCGGGGCGAGTGCGATACCAGGCGCCGTCACGACACTCGACTCCGCCGCCCTTCACCTCGACACAGAAGATCCCGACGTCCGGGTGGGCGAGCACGAAGTCGATCTCGCCGTCGCGCGTGCCGGTCGCGTGATCGCGCTCGGTGAACCCGGTCCCGTGAAACGCCTCCCACGGGTCGGGCAGCCGGTCGCGGATCGCGGCGAACATCTCCCGCTCGGCCGCGCTGCGCGGCGCGTCGCCGTCGAGGTCAGGCGGGTGCATGCGGGCCACTCGGCGCCTCGGTGGGTCAGCGCGCGGAGCAGGCTCTCCGCCGAGCCTGCGTCGATCTCACGCGGATCGCTGGTGTCATCGAGCCCACCGCGCGCTACCCGTCGTTCCCGGCGTCCAGCCAGATGACCCCGTCGCGCAGCGTCACCGGGAAGGTCTTCAGCGCGCGGGCGCCCGTCGTGCCCTTCACGACGCCGGCCAGCGGCTTGAAGGCGCCCTGCGGGCCGCGCGTCATCGCGCCGCTGCGGACGTCGTAGCGGGCGGCGTGCCACGGGCACTCGAGGTCGCCGTCGCCGGCGACGCGTCCCTCCCCGAGCGAGGCGAGCAGGTGGCGGCAGCGATTCGAGACCGCGAACGGCTCGCCGCCGCAGAGGCCGACGGCGAGCGTGCCGTGCGGCGTCTGCACGACGGTGACCCCGCGCTCGCCGAGCTCCTCGACGGCGACGAGGCGGGTCGGGGTGGTTGCCGAATCGGCCATGCCGGACTCCTCACGGTGGATGGACCGCCGACGATACGCGACAAACGGCCGGCGCTCGGGGTGCCGGGAGCAGCGCTCAGGTACCACGGCCGGCGCTCGGGTACCGTCCGGCGCGATGGACCTCGAGCCGAGCCAGGACGCCCCGCCTGCGGCGGCCGAGACCGCCGAGCGCCCCCGGAGCTGGCTCGGGCGCGTCGCTCCGGCGCTGCGCCGCGCCGACGCGAACCCGGCGCTCGTGCAGGCCACGCGCGCGTCGCGCGAGGTGCTCCTCCCGGGCGACCCCCGGTTCGGCGACGAGCTGTCCACCGCCGGCGACCGCCCCTCGCAGGTCCTCGCGCGGCACCTCGCGGAGATCGGCGCCCCGGGCCCGAGCGCCACCCGCGAGCTCGGGCTGAGCGCGCTCCAGGTCTGGCAGGCGATCTCGCGGACCGCCGGGCGCGGGTCGGGGACGGATGAGGTCGCGATCCTGTTCACCGACCTCGTCGGCTTCTCCTCGTGGGCGCTCGCGGCCGGCGACGAGGCCGCGCTCGATCTCCTGCGCGAGGTCTCCTCCGTCGTCGAGCCCGCGATCCGGGAGCACGAGGGTCGCATCGTCAAGCGCCTCGGCGACGGGCACATGGCGGTCTTCCCCGACTCCGAGACGGCGGTCGGCGCCGCGCTCGAGATCCAGCGCCGGCTGGCCGAGCTCGAGGGGGACGGCCACCGCCCCCGGTTGCGGGCGGGGGTGCACCTCGGCCGGCCCCGGAGGCTCGGGGGCGACTATCTCGGGGTCGACGTCAACGTCGCCGCCCGCGTCGCCGACGGCGCGCGGAGCGGCGAGGTGCTCGTGTCCGGGTCCGCGCTGGCGGCGCTCGACACCACGTCGCTGCACGTCAGGCGGCGGCGCTTCTTCCGGGCCAAGGGGGCGCCGCGCGGGCTCGAGGTCTACGCGGTGAGCGTGCAGGACTGAGGGCGGGGCGCCTCCGTTGCCCTCGGAGGCTCGGGCCAAGGGCGCGGCGGTCCGGTGCGCCGGAGCGGCGGCCCCGCCCGGGCGGGCCCTACGCCCGCATTTCGTACGCGCCCGCCAGCTCCGTGACCGACCCCCACACCCGCGCGAAGCGCTCGGCGTCGCCCGCCGGCTTGCGGACGTGCTCGAGCGCCCACGCCTGCTGCGCCTCGGTCGAGGAGGCCGCGCCGTGCAGCTCGACAGCGTAGGCGGAGAAGTCGCGCACGAGCACGTCGAAGATCTGGTCGACGAGCGCGCGATCGAGGCCGGTCAGCTCCGCCTGCTCGAGGATGAGCTGGCCGTAGGGCAGCAGCGTGAAGAGCTCGCCGAGGGTGAGCATGAAGCCGAGGTCGCGCTGTTGGTCCTCGTCGGGCGGCGCCGTCTGCAGCAGTTCCGGCAGCCCGCGGGCCTGCTCGAGGAAGCGCGCGACGTTCGGCACGTCCTCGAAGCGGCGGTAGGCGGCCTGCCAGTCGTGGAAGCGGATCTTCGAGAGCCCCTTCGCCGGGCCCTGGTGGAAGAGGAACGCGTCGTCGTCGGCGTCGCGGCGCGGCGGCACGGGGTCGTACTCGGCCGGGGCGAAGAGGTAGCCCCCCATGAACTTCAGGACGAGCGCCATGTTCACGTGGACCGTGCCCTCGAGCTTCGGCAGCGCCCGGATGTCGCGCGTCGCCATCTCGAAGTACGTGTCCCGCTCGAAGCCGCGCGCGGCGATGACGTCCCACAGGAGGTCGATCACCCGCTCGCCCTCGGTCGTCACCTTCATCTTCGCGATCGGGTTGTAGAGCAGGTAGCGCCGGTCCTCCGCGTTCGCCGAGCGGAGGTAGTCGATCGCGCGGTCGCCGAACAGCTTCATCGCGCGCAGGCGGGCGTAGGCGTCGGTGAGCATCTGCGCGACGTGCGGGAAGTCGGTCACGCGCCGCCCGTAGAGGACCCGCGCGTGCGCGTGGGTGATCGCCTCGTAGAAGGCGTGCTCGCAGATGCCGATCGAGGCGAAGCCGAGGTTGAACTTCCCGACGTTGACCGTGTTGAGCGCGGCATCGAACGCCGCGCGGCCGGTGTGCAGGACGTCGTTGCCGGTGACCGGGTAGTCGTGCAGGCGGAACTCGCTGACGTACATCTGCGAGGCGACGACGTTCTGCACGAGCTCGTAGGCGGAGTGCCCGCTGTCGGCAGCGAAGAACACGTAGCCGTCGGGCCCCTCGACGTCGGCGCGGCGCCCGAACACGGAGACCATGCCGGCGAGGTTGCCGTTGCCGATGTAGTACTTGCCGCCGTTCGCGCGGAACCCGCCCTCGCCGTCCGGGGTCAGCACCATGTCGGTGGAGTAGATGTCGGCCCCGTGCTCGCGCTCGGAGAGGCCGAAGGCGAAGATGGCCCCGTCGTCGAGCAGGCCGGCGGCCCGGCGGCGGGCGGCGGCGTTCTCGCTCTGCCAGATCGGTCCGAGCCCGAGGATCGAGACCTGCCACGTGTACCAGTACCCCAGCCCGTAGAAGGCGGTGATCTCGTTGAAGGCGCAGATCCGCGCCGTGTCCCAGCGCTTGTCGGGGTCCCCGTTCGCCTCGGCGGCCGGCGTCAGGAGCGTGGCGAAGACGCGCTCGCGCGCGACGAACTCGAGGAAGTCCGCGTACCAGGTGCGGTCGTGCTCGTGGGCCTTGAGCGCGACCTTGCCGCGCGACTCGAACCACTCGATCGTCGCGAGCAGGATGCGGCGCGTCTCGGGATCGAACCCGGCGGCGTCGTAGGTCCGCGGGTTGAGGAGGCCGGCGGCCGTGGGCGCGACCTCGGCGGGGTCGGGGGCGGCGCTGGGTGAGTCGGCGCGGGACATGGCGCGCAGCCTACGGCAGCCCGCCGGGCGTGGAGGGGGAATCGGCCCGGAAGAATCGCGCGATCGCCGCGTGCGTCTCGCGCGGGCGCTCGAGCTGGGGAACGTGCCCGCAGTCGAGCTCGACGTGCTCCGCGTGGGGCAGCGCGTCGGTGACGTGGGGAGCGAACGCGACCGGGACGAGCCGGTCGTGGAGTCCCCACACGAACAGGGCCGGCGGTGTCAGCGTGCGCAGTCGCGGCCAGAACCCGTGCTCGCCCTCGGGCTCCTCGAGGTAGATCTGGCGGGCCGCGGCGTAGAACGCGGCGCGGCCCCGCGGCGTGTGGAACGCGCGCAGGAACTCGTCCACGCCGGCGGCGGCCCAGCCGGCCTGCGCGCCGGGCACCAGACGCCGCGCGATCCCCTCGACGGCGCCGCGCGGCGCGACCTGCAGCAGGCCGAGCTCGGGCCGGACGAGCCGCAGCAGTCCCGCCCACGGGCGCTCGCGGCGCCAGGCCAGCGAGGACGAGAGCAGCGCGAGGCGGCGGACGCGCTTCGGGGTACGGAGTCCCACCTCGAGCGCCACGCGACCGCCCATGCTGTTGCCGATCACGTGCGCCCGCTCGATCCCGAGCGCGTCCATCAGCGCCTCGACCGACCGCGCGAAGACGCGCGCGTCGTAGGGGGCGCCCACCGGCTTGTCGGAGTCGCCGAACCCGGGGAGGTCCACGGCGATGATCCGGAACTCGTCGGCGAGCGCGGCCGCCGTCGGGAGGAAGGAGATCTTCGTGCCGCCGAGCCCGTGCAGCGCCACCACGGGATCGCCGGTGCCGGCCTGGAGGATCGACAGCGTCCCGGCCCGCGTCGCGACGGAGTCGAACTCGAGCCGACCGGGCTCGGTGGTGCCGCTCGTGGCGGCGAGCAGGCCGAC
>JBBSBL010000062.1:0-13902 GCA_038251325.1 Solirubrobacterales bacterium
GTTGCGGCCGTAGTCGGTCTCGATCTCGTTGATCGCCGCGAGCACCTGCCACGGGATCCCGTACTGGATCCCCGCCGCCTGATAGATCGACAGCAGGAACGGCGGCACCCGGAAGCGGTCGATGAGCAGGTTGGGGACGCCGAGCGGGGAGCCGGGGAAGGTGAGGTCGACGCCGCCGTTCGCGGGCAGGCCGGCGGCCGGGCGGCTCGCCCGCGGGGTCCGCCGGGCTCGGGCGCGGGCGAGCGCCTGCCGGCGCCGCACCGCGGCCAACCGCTTGGCCTTGCGGCGCGCGTCCACCCTCGAGGCGCGCCGCTTGCCGTGCGTCCGGCCGCGCCGGTCGCCGCCGGTGGTGGTGCGCTGGTGTTCGGGCTTCCCCTGGCCGGCGGGCGGCGTCGCGGGCCTGCCCGTCTTCGGGTCCGCGCCCGGCTTGGGGTCCTTGTGCTTCGGCGCGCCGTTCCCCCCGGTACCGGGCTTCGGGTCGGCGGGGGGCGTCGTCTGGGCGATGACGGCGACGCTGAGGATCTGGTCGGCGGGGAGTCCGAAGCGGGCCGCGACGCTGGCCGGGTCGATCGCCTCCTGGTCGCCGACCGTGAAGGTCAGCGTCTGGCCGGCGGGCGGCTGACCTGTCGCGGCCGGCTTCATGACCACGGCGATCGTGCGGTCCGCCGCGGCGGGGAGGGCAAGGACACCCAGCACCGCGAACGACGCGAAGGTCGTCAGCAGCGCAACGCGGAGCCTGGTGCCTGTTCTCCTCATGGCCTCGTCGCATCCCGCGTGACGCGGCGTGCGGCGTGCGGAACCTACCATGCCCGATACCCGCAATGCGCAGGCCCTTCGGGGCTTCACGGCAATTTCAACGCCGCCGTCGCGCTCCCTCCCTCGGTGAGGGCGCCGGCCCTCTGCGCGGCCGTCTTTCCGGGTGTCGGTGGACGCCGGGTGTCAGCGGCGATCATCGGCCAACGCACCGGAAAGCGGACTCACTGGCACAGCGGGGTGAAGCGGTCGGGCCGTACACCTCTATCGCGTAAGTCTAATGCTCGACTAGAGACTGAGACTATGGCCTTGACCTGCGATCGCGTCGTCGCGGCGGTCGGCCGGGGCCGGTTCGCTAAGGTCCGCGCGCCGACCGCGACCCCCACGCGCAGGAGCCAGCCCATGAGCGAGTACCCCTCCCAGGACGACGGACTCCGCGCCCGTCTCGCGCGGTCCGGCGAGGACGCCGTGGGGCGGCTGGCGCAGGATCTGCTCGAGAACCCGGTGGTCTCCGGAGCGCTCAGCCGCGCCCTCGATGCGCGGGACAAGGCCGCGCAGGCGCAGGAGGTCGCGATGGGCGCCCTGAACCTGCCCTCGGCCGCCGACCTCGAGCGCCTGACCCGGCGGTTGCGCTCGGTCTCCCAGCGTCTCGAGGGGATCGAGGACGGGCTCGACCGGGTCGAGGATCGCATCGAGCGGCTCGGCTCCGCCTCCGAGCTCGAGCGGCGCCTGGCGGCGATCGACCAGGAGGTCGGGCAGCTCGCCGCGGCGCTCGAGCGCCACGGAAAGGACGCGATGGCGGCAAGCGCCGCCACCGCGAAGGCGGTCAGGACGGCCGGTGCCGCGGCCGGCAAGGAGGCGAAGGCGGCGACCGCCGCCGCCAAGGCCGCGAAGACCGCGGCGACCGGCGCTGCCAAGGAGGCGAAGGCGGCGAGCGCGGCCGCGGCCAAGGCCGCGAAGGCCAAGCCGCCCAAGGCGGCGAAGTCGGCGCCCGATCGCGCGCTCGAGAAGCGGCTCGCCGGGCTCGAGTCCGGCGTCGCCGGGGTGGCGCGCGAGGTCCATGCGCTGCGCGACGCGCTGCCGGACGGCTCCGCGCCGGTGCCCCGCGAGCAGGAGCGCCTCGCCGTCGAGGAGTAGGTCCCCGGCGCTCGGCTCAGTCGAGCGCGGCCGCCGCGATGCGGCCGGCCTGCTCGCCGGCCGCCTCGATGCCGGGCTCGTCCAGCCGGGCGTGGTGGCCTTCGGGCCCGATGAGGTCCGTCACCGCGAGCACGCACGCGGCGCGCACGGCATGGAGCGCGCCGAGGTGGAGCACGGCCGCGGCCTCCATCTCGACGGCCACCGCCCCGGCGGCTCGCCAGCGCGCCTCGCGGCCGCGATCGGCGTCGTAGAAGAGGTCCGTACTCGCCACGAGCGCCGCGCGGGTGTCGGCGCCGCCGACCCGCTCGAGCGCGGCGGTGAGGCCCGGGTCCGGCTCGATTCGCCCGCTCGCCCCGAGCGCCCGGCTCGTCCCGTCCTCGGCCAGCGCCGCGGCGACCACCGCGACGTCGCCGAGGTCGAGGTCCGGCGCGATCGCGCCGCAGGTGCCGACCCGGATGATCCGTCGCGCCCCGAGCCGCGCGAGCTCCTCCACGACGATCGCCGCGCTCGGCCCACCCATGCCGCTGCTCTGGATCGTGAGCAGCTCGCCGTCGGCGAGCGCCGGCCCCGTGTAGCCCCAGAGCCCGCGGTGGTGGTTGAACATCTTCGGCCCGTCGATCAGCGCCTGGGCCAGCAGCAGGGCCCGCCCGGGATCGCCGGGCAGCAGGACCCGCTCGGCCAGCGGCGCGGTCGGGCGCAGGTGGATGGTCGGGTCGGGCACGGCGGGCGAGGATAGGGCGCGGCCGCGCGCTCCTGTCGCCGCCCTCCGACACGGCTAGGCTTGCGGCCATGGCTTCGCGGCAGCGGCCCAAGGACGCGGCAGAGGCGGTCCGCACCGCGGTCGACCGCACCGTCCAGGCGACCGTGGGCAGCGCGAGCGTCACCCGGGAGCGGGCGCAGGACCTCGTCGACGAGGTGGCCCAGGCGGCCGGCCGGGTCCGCGAGGTGATCGACGACCTGCGCATCGCCACGGGCGAGGATCTCCGCGCCGTCCACGACGATCTCGCCGCCCTCGAGCGGCGGGTAGTCGCGCTGGAGCGGGCGACCGCGAAGCCGGCCACCAAGCGGGCGGTGAAGACCAAGACCAAGCGGGCCGCGAAGCCGAAGACCAGCCGGACCGCGAAGTAGCGCCGGCCGGCCGGCCGGCGAAAAGAGGGAGGGGACGATGGCCGAGTTCGACTCGCCGAAGGAGTTTCGCCAGGTGATGGACCGTGTGTTCACGCTGATGAGCGAGGACGCCGAGATGGGCCCCGCGCTGCGCGACGCCGACGTGCCCCAGCGCTTCGAGTTCTCCGACCTCGACGCCGTGGTCAATGTCCGCGCCGGCGGCGAGGGCGAGGACAACCTCGTGTGGGAGTGGACCGACGACGTCGCCTGGGAGCCCAAGGTCCGCATGACGATGTCCTCGGAGACCGCGAACCGCTACTTCCAAGGCAAGGAGAACGTCGTCGTCGCCATCGCGCGGCGGCGGATCAAGACCGGCGGGGACGTGAAGGCCGCGCTCGCGCTCATCCCGATCACGAAGCCGGTCTACGCGCAGTACCGCGAGGTGCTCGCCGTCGAGTACCCGCACCTGCTCGCCTGACTCCTCGCCAGGGGATGACCGAGCTCTCACTCAGCGAGGCGGCGCGTCGCGCGGGCGTGTCGCCCGCGACCCTGCGCCGCTGGGTCGCCGAGGGCGTCGTCCCGCTCCAGGACGGGCGCTGGACCGCGCCGGCCGCGGCGCACGCCCGGCTCGTCGCCCGGCTGCGCCGCCGCGGGCACTCGCTCGCCGCGCTCAAGGCGGCCTCGGCGTCGGGTCGCCTCGCCTTCGGCTACATGGAGGACCTCTTCCCCGGCGGCGCCGGCGAGCTCTCGCTGCAGGACGCCGCCGACGCGACGGGGCTCGAGCCCGCCCTCGTGGAGCGGATCTGGTCGTTGGTGGGCTTCCCCTCCCACGCCCTGGAACGGATGTCCCCGGACGACCTCCAGCTCCTGCGGGACTGCGCGGCCGTGCTCGCCGCCGGCTTCCCGCTCGTCGCCTTCCTCCAGCTCGTCCGCGTCTACGGGCAGGCGCTCGCGCAGGTCGCCGACGCCGAGGTGCGCCTCTTCCACCTCTACGTGCACGAGCCGCTGATCCGCGAGGGGGTCCCCGGCCTGGAGATGGCCGAGGAGATGGAGGGACTCGCTCGCGAGCTGCTGCCGCTGGCCACGCCGATCCTCGAGCGGATCCACCGCCGCTACCTGCGCCACTTCCTCGAGCAGGACGTGATCGGGCACATGGAGGCCGACCTCGACGCGAGCGACCTCGACCTCGGCCGCCTACGGGTGGCGATCGCCTTCGCCGACCTCGCCGGCTACACGCGGCTCACCGAGGAGGAGGGCGAGGAGCTGGCGATCGGGATCGTCGAGTCGTTCGTCGAGGCCGTCGAGGTCACGCTCCCCGACGACGCGCGCGTGATCAAGACGATCGGCGACGAGGTGATGATCGTCGGATCGGACCCCCGCGCGCTGACCGACTGGGCGGTGGGCTTCCAGACGCTGATGACCGAGCGCCCCCGCCCGCGCATCGGGATCCACTCCGGCGAGACAATCTACCGCGACGGCGACTACTACGGGCGCGAGGTGAACCTCGCCGCCCGGGTCGCGGCGCGCTCCGCCGGCGGGGAGGTGCTCGTCACGCGCCCGGTCGTCGAGGGCGCCGGCCCCTACCTCGAGTTCGACCTGATCGGCGAGGTCCGCCTCAAGGGGTTCAGCCGCCCCACCGAGCTCTTCGTCGCCCGCGTCGCGCCCGACTGACCCGGCGTGCGCTGCGCCGGCGACATCGTCACCGCGGTCCGCGCCACCGGGCTGCTCCCCGCCGGGGAGCCGGTCCTCGTTCTGCTCTCCGGCGGGCGGGACTCGGTCTGCCTGCTCGACCTCGCCCATCGTCTCGCCGGGCCCGACGTGGTCCGGGCGCTCCAGATCGACCACGGGCTGCGCCCCGACGCCGCCGAGGACGAGGCCCACTGCGCCCGGCTCTGCGCCGAGATGGCGGTCGAGCTCGACGTCGAGCGCCTGGATCCTCGGTCGGCCGCCGGCAACGTCCAGGGGTGGGCCCGGGCGGCGCGCTACGCGACCGCCGAGCGGCACGCGTCCGAGGGCGAGGCGATCGCGTCCGGGCACACGGCCTCGGACCAGGTCGAGACGATCCTCTACCGGCTCGCCGCCGCGCCCGGCCGCCGCGCGCTGCTCGGCATGCGCCCGCGGACCGGCCGGCTCGTGCGCCCCCTGCTCGGCGTCGCGCGCGAGGAGACCGCCGCCTACTGCCGCGAGCGCGGGCTCGCCTGGCGGGAGGACCCGAGCAACGAGTCACGGGCGTACGCGCGCACTCGCGTGCGCGCGGAGGTCGTGCCCGCCCTGCTCGCCGTCCACCCCGCGGCCGAGGCCAACGTCCTCGCCACCGCGGCGATCCTGCGCGACGAGGCCGAAGTGCTCGACGGTCTCGTCGCCGCGCTCCTCGACGGCGCCGCGCCCGCGCGCACGATCCCGCTCGATCGCCTCCGCGCCCAGCCGCCCGCCATTCGCCGCCTCGTCGTCCAGGCGCTGGCCGACGAGGCCGTCGGGCGCCCCGCGCCGGGCGCCGCCCGCCGCGCCGAGGAGGTCGCCCGGCTCGCCGGCCGCGGCCGCGCCGCGCTCGACCTCCCGGCCGGCGTGCGCGCGGTCGCCCACGACGGCGTCCTGGGCTGCGAGGCGCGGCCCGACGCGGAACCCCCGGCCGCGCACCCCGCCGCCGGGGGCGGCCCGTAGACTCGTCGCCGCCATGGGGGACCCGGCCATCGGGGAGATCCTCGTCCAGAGCGACGAGCTGCAGCACCGGGTCCGTGAGCTCGGCGCGGAGATCTCGCACGACTACGTCGACCGCGACCTCCTGCTCGTCGGCGTGCTGAAGGGCGCGATCCTCTTCCTCTCCGACCTCATGCGGGTCATCGACGTGCCGTGCGAGGTGGACTTCATGGCCGTCGCCTCCTACGGGTCGGCGACCGAGTCCTCGGGCGTCGTGCGGATCCTCAAAGACCTCGACGCCCCCATCGAGGGGCGACACGTCCTCATCGTCGAGGACATCGTGGACTCCGGCCTCACCCTCCAGTACCTCCTGCGCAACCTCAAGGCCCGCAGCCCCGCCTCGCTCGAGGTCTGCGCGCTCCTCACCAAGCCCGAGCGCCGCCGGGTCGACCTCCCGACCCGCTACGTCGGCTTCGAGATCCCCAACCGCTTCGCGATCGGCTACGGCCTCGACCACGGCGAGCGCTACCGCAACCTGCCCTACGTCGCGGCGCTGCGCTGAGCACTCCGGCGTGCCGAAACCCCCGCTCCAGCGGCGTGAACGCGCCAACCCTGCTGCTACGCTTGACGGCCTTGACCCACCGCTCCACCCCCCGCGCCGATAGCGCACGGAGCCTGGCGTGAGCCGGTTCTTCAAGAGCGCCGCCTTCCCCATCCTGATCGTGGTGGTGCTGGCGTTCTTCGCCCAAAAGCTGATCTCGCCGGGTCAGAGCGGGCCGAAGTACGACTACTCGACGTTCATCTCCGACCTCGACCAGGGGAAGGTCAAGAGCGCGACGATCAAGACGAAGGACAACACCGTCGCGCTGACCCTGACCAGCGGGGACAAGCACGAGGTCGGCTACGTCGACAACAACGGCAACGCGCTGGTCAACCAGCTGCAGAAGGCGAACGTCGCCTACGACGTCGAGGGGAAGAAGAGCAACGGCTGGCTCTCGCTGCTCACCTACATCCTTCCGTTCATCATCTTCATCGGGTTCTGGATCTTCCTCATGAACCAGGTGCAGGGCGGCGGCTCGAAGGTCATGTCGTTCGGGAAGTCGCGCGCCAAGCGCCTCTCGGTCGACTCGCCGAAGATCACCTTCCGCGACGTCGCCGGGGTCGACGAGGCCGTCGAGGAGCTCCACGAGATCAAGGAGTTCCTCGAGAACCCCAAGAAGTTCCAGGCGCTCGGCGCCCGCATCCCCAAGGGCGTCCTGCTCTACGGGCCGCCGGGCACCGGCAAGACCCTGCTCGCGCGCGCCGTCGCGGGCGAGGCCGGCGTGCCGTTCTTCTCGATCTCCGGCTCGGACTTCGTCGAGATGTTCGTCGGGGTCGGCGCCTCGCGCGTGCGCGACCTCTTCGAGCAGGCCAAGCAGAACTGCCCCTGCATCATCTTCATGGACGAGATCGACGCCGTCGGGCGCCACCGCGGCGCCGGCCTCGGCGGCGGCCACGACGAGCGCGAGCAGACGCTCAACCAGCTGCTGGTCGAGATGGACGGCTTCGAGATCAAGGACAACGTCATCCTCGTCGCCGCCACCAACCGGCCGGACATCCTCGACCCCGCGCTGCTCCGTCCCGGCCGCTTCGACCGCCAGATCGTCGTCGACCGCCCCGACCGCAAGGGCCGGGCGAAGATCCTCGAGGTCCACACCCGCGGCAAGCCGCTGGCACGGGAGATCAACGTCGACGCCCTGGCCGGCCAGACGCCGGGCTTCACCGGCGCCGACCTCGCCAATCTCGTCAACGAGGCCGCCCTGCTCTCCGCCCGCTCCGGCAAGCGCGAGATCACTCAGGTGGAGCTCGAGGAAGGGATCATGCGGGTCATCGCAGGCCCGGAGAAGAAGACCCGCGTGATGAGCGAGAAGGAGCGGCTCATCACCGCCTACCACGAGATGGGCCACGCGATCGTCGGCCACTACCTCGAGCACTCCGACCCGGTCCACAAGATCTCGGTGATCAGCCGCGGCCAGGCGCTCGGCTACACGATCTCCCTGCCGCAGGAGGACAAGTTCCTCACCACGCGCGCGGAGCTGACCGACACGATGGCGATGACGCTCGGCGGTCGCGCGGCGGAGGAGATCGTGTTCGGCGAGATCACCACGGGCGCTTCGAACGACCTGGAGAAGGTCACCGCGACGGCGAAGCAGATGGTGATGCGCTTCGGGATGAGCGAGCGGCTGGGCCCGCGGGTCTTCGGCCACGACCACGGCCAGCCGTTCCTGGGGCGCGAGTTCTCCGCGGAGCCGGACTACTCCGACGAGATCGCGCGGGAGATCGACGACGAGATCCGCCGGATCATCGAGAACGCCCATCAGGAGGCGAAGGACATCCTCTCCGAGCACCGGGCGACGCTGGAGAAGATCTCCGAGGTGCTGGTCAAGCGCGAGACGATCGAGCGCACGGAGTTCGAGGCGCTGCTCGCGGGCGGGAGCGAGGAGGAGGTCTTCGGCTCGGAGGCTTCGCCGCCGCCGGAGATCCCGGCGCCGCCGAGCGCGGCGCCCGAGCGCCCAGGTCGCGAGAGCCCGCGTCCGCTGCCCCGGCCGGGGCTGGCTGGGGGCACGGCCGAGATGGCGGGGCTCGACGCGCCCGAGCGTCCGGATCTCGCGTAGCAGGCGTTCCCTCGGCGTCTTTCGAGCGTGGCTGGGCCGGGTCCCGGGGGTCGGTGCCCGCCCTCCGGACTACTGAATCGTGGCTGGCGGGTCGGAGCGTGGTTGTCTGACTGGAATAGTCCGTCGGACGGCCCCCGGCCCCCGCTCCCGGCGTCAGCGGTGCTGGTTGCCGGGTCTCGGGTCGCCTTCTATCGATGTCGTCGTTCGGGCGGTGCTCGCCCCTTGGGCGGGTGTGGGTTCGTGGGGTTGCGATGATCGGCGGGTGCCTGCTCGGGGGTTTGTCGTCATGGGCGTGGTGAACGTCACGCCGGACTCGTTCTCGGACGGGGGGCGGTGGCTCGATCCGCTGGCCGCGGTCGCGCACGCGCGGGAGATGGCGGCGGCCGGGGCGGACATCCTCGACGTCGGTGGGGAGTCGACGCGGCCGGGGGCCGAGCCGGTCTCGGCGGCGGAGGAGCGGCGGCGGGTCGTGCCGGTCATCGCCGGGATCGCGGGGGAGGTGGCGGGCGCGCGGATCTCGATCGACACGAGCAAGGTCGAGGTGGCGGAGGCGGCGGTGGCCGCGGGCGCGACCTACGTCAACGACGTAACCGCGTTCCGGGGCGACCCGTCGATGGCGGGGTTCGTCGCCGATCGCGGGGTCGACTGCTGCCTCATGCACATGCTCGGCGAGCCGCGGACGATGCAGGACGACCCGCGCTACGAGGACGTCGTGGACGACGTGCGCGCGTTCCTCACCGAGCGGCTGGCCTTCGCCGTCCGCGCGGGCGTGCCCGAGGACCGGATCATGCTTGACCCGGGCATCGGGTTCGGCAAGACGCTGGAGCACAATCTCGCGCTGCTGCGGCGCCTCGACGAGATCGTCGCGATCGGCCCGCCGGTGGTCTTCGGCGCGTCGCGCAAGTCGTTCCTCGGCCGGCTCACCGGGCGCGAGGACCCGGCCGAGCGGGTGTCCGGGACGGTCGCGGCGAACGTCCTCGCGCTCGAGCGCGGAGCGCGCGTCTTCCGGGTCCACGACGTCGCGCCGACCCGGGACGCGCTCGCGGTGGCGGCTGCTACGTTGGGCGCCGAATGAGCCCGGACGATCCCGACGAGTTCGACGAGCTCTCCGACGATCTCGACGACGAGGGCGGGCCGGGCGAGCCCGAGGTCACGATCGAGATCAGCGGGCTCTCGCTCTACACGCACCACGGGGTCAGCGAGGCCGAGCGGGAGATCGGCCAGCGGCTCGTGCTCGACCTGCGGATGGACGTCGCCGACTGCGACGCGACGCTCACCGACCGCGTCGAGGACACCGTCGACTACGGCGAGGTCTGCCAGGCCGTCGCGCTCGCCGCCCAGCAGCGCTCCTACCGGACCCTCGAGCGCCTCTGCGCGGCGATCGCCGAGCGCCTGATCGACGCCTACGGGGTCGAGCGCGTGTGGGTGAAGGCCGCGAAGCCCGAGCCGCCGATCCCGCTGCCGGTCGAGGAGATCTCGGTCGAGCTGTGGCGCGAGGCGTGAGCCCGCGCCGCCCGCCGGCGTGACCGGGTACCTCGGGCTCGGCTCGAACGTCGGGGACCGCCGGGCGCATCTCGAGGCGGCGGTGGCGGCGCTGCCGCGGCACGGGGTGCGCGTGATCGCCGCCTCCTCGGTCTACGAGACCGACCCGGTCGGCGAGGTGCTCGACCAGCGCGAGTTCCTCAACGCGGGCCTGGCGATCGAGACCGAGCTCGAGCCCGAGGCGCTGCTCGACGCCTGCAAGGCGGTGGAGCGCGAACTCGGCCGCGAGCCGGGCGGCGTGCGGCACGGGCCGCGGCCGATCGACGTCGATGTGCTGCTGCTCGGCGGCGTGACCTTCTCCTCCGACCTGCTCGTGCTGCCTCACCGCGAGGTCACGAGCCGGAGCTTCGTCATGGTCCCGCTGCTCGAGCTCGACCCCGACCTCACGCTGCCGGACGGCGCGCGCGTGGCCGACGCGCTCGCCGCGCTCGGGCCCGGCCAGGCGGTGCGGCGGGCGGGGCCGGCGCTTCGAGTCGGGTGAGGTGGGCTCAGGCGGCTCGGCCGGACGCCTTCAGAATCAACGAGGTGACCACGTCGCCCGGCTCGGGCGCGATCGAGCCGATCGGCAGGTCGCCCGCCTGGACGGGGAACAAGCGCCGCGCGAGCTCGCCGGCCGGGCGCGGATCGATGAGCGGGCGCAGGTCGGCGAGGGTGAGCAGCAGGCGCAGCGTCGACGCGATCTGGAGGTCGGCGGCGTTCGGCGGATCGTCGCCGAGCGTGCCGTCGGCGATCCAGCCGTCGATCGTGTCGAGGTAGCCGGGCAGGGCGCGGACGTCCGCGGCCTCGGCGCCCGGCGTCGCCGCGTTGAGCTTGATCTCGGCTCGCGAGATCGCCGGCATGCTCAGCTTGATCGCCGCGTGGGGCAGCGGGAGCTTCGACCCCTCCGAGTAGCTCGGGCCGGCGTCCGGGCGCCGCTTCATCGCCGGCCACAGGATCCGCCGGGCGATCGGCTGGAAGATCTCGTCGTCCCATCGCTCGGCTTCCTCGACGCGGGCGCGCCTCGGGGTCCGCCGGGCACAGCGGCGGCTCGGGCACGAGCGCCTCGAGGCGGCGCATGATCTCGGTCGACCCGCTGATCCGCTCGCCGTCGATCTGCAGGCCCGGCACCGTGCGCCTCCCGAAGATCACGCGCGGAGCGGCGCGTGCATCGCCGGCGGCCACTCGACCTTTGAGTACTCGATCCCCTTGAGCCGCAACGCCGCCTCGACGGCGGCGCAGGGGTGGGAGCCGTGGACGACGAAGAGCCGGGCGGACACGGCGGGCGAGGATACTCTGCGACCGTGCTCCTGGCCGTCGACGTCGGCAACACGCAGACCCACTTCGGCGCCTTCCGCGGCGGGGAGCTGGTCGAACACTGGCGCTTCGCGACGGTGCGCGACTCGACCGTGGACCAGCTCGGCGCCGCACTCTCCAGCCTGCTCGCCCTGCGCGGCCTCGGCTTCGGCGATCTCGACGCCTCGATCGTCTCCTCGACCGTGCCCGCGCTCGGGCAGGAGTGGCAGCGGGTCGGCGAGCGCTATCTCGGCCACGACACGATCGTCGTCGGCCCCGGCATCCGGACCGGCATGCCGCTGCGCTACGACAACCCGCGGGAGATCGGGGCGGACCGTCTGGTCAACGCGGTCGCCGCCTACGAGCGGGTCGGCGGCGCGTGCATCGTCGTCGACTTCGGCACCGCGATCACCTACGACCCCGTGTCGGAGGCGGGGGAGTATCTCGGCGGGGTGATCCAGCCCGGCGTCGAGATCTCGATGGAGGCGCTCACCGAGCGCGCCGCGAAACTGCCGAAGATCGACCTCGTCCCGCCGCGGACGCTGATCGGCAAGACGACGGTCGACGCGATCCGCTCCGGTGTCGTCTACGGGTTCGCCGGCGCCGTGGACGGGATCGTCGGCCGGCTCCGCGCCGAGCTGGGCGCCGAGGCGACGACCATCGCCACCGGCGGCCTGGTCGAGCACATCGTGCCGTTCTGCTCCTCGATCGACGCCGTCGACGACCTGCTCACCCTGACCGGGCTGCGCCTTCTGCACGAGCGCAACGTGGGGTAGCCGGCGCTCCCGCCTGGCGCGACTACGCTTCAGGCGTGCCCGCCCGCGCCCTCACCGACCCCTGGACGCTCGGTGGCGTCGCGATCCCGAATCGCGTCGTGCTGGCGCCGCTCGCGGGCATCGGCAACTGGTTCGTGCGGCTCCAGGCGCGGCGGCACGGGGCCGGGCTCGTGGTCTCGGAGATGGTCTCGAGCCACGCCGTGCACCACCGCAACGAGCGGACCTGCCGCGAGCTGCTGCGCGTCCATCCCGACGAGCACCCGGTCTCCTTCCAGCTCTTCGGGGCCGATCCCGATGTGATGGCCTCGGCGGCCGAGAGCGTCGCCGCGGCCGGCGCCGACCTCATCGACCTCAACATGGGCTGCCCGGTGCCGAAGGTCTGCAAGACCGGTGCGGGCGCCGCGCTCCTGACCGACCCCGACCGGGCCGTGGCGGTCGCGCGGGCGGCCGCACGGGGCAGCGGCCTGCCCGTCACCGTGAAGCTCCGCCCCGGCCGCCGACCCGGCGATCGCGACGGCGTCGAGCTCGCACACCGCCTCGTGGACGAGGCCGGGGTGGCGGGCCTCGCCTTCCACCCGCGCCACGCCGCCCAGCAGCACAAGGGCCGGCCCGACTACGACCTCGCGCGCGACCTCGTCGCCGCGCTCCCGGTGCCGGTGATGATCTCGGGCGGGCTGCGCAGCTCCGAGGCGGTCGCGCGCGTCTTCGAGCACACCGGGGCCGCGGCGGTGATGCTCGCCCGCGGCCAGCTCGGGAACCCGTGGCTCTTCGAGGAGGTGCTCGGCACGCGCGAGGTCCCGCCCACGCGCGCGGAGATCCTGGCCGAGCTCGACTGGGTCATGGACCGCGCCGCCGAGCACCTCGGCGCCGCGCGCGCCGCCCGCTACCTGCGCAAGTTCTACCCGTGGTACGTCGACCGCCTCGGCGGCGGCGCGGAGCTCCAGGAGGCGCTGCAACGGGCGGCGACGATCGCCGAGGCGCGGGCCGCGCTCGGCGCGCCGGCGCTGGCCGCGGCCGCCTGAGCGACTCGCTTCGGGCGCCCGGTCGGCACGTCCGCGCGGCGACCGGGAGACGCGCCGAGGCGGCGCTATACTTCCGCGCCCACCGCAGGTCCGCCGCCGTCGATTTCCCCGCCATATGCGGGGACTTTTCGTCCGGCGACCCTTCACCACCACGCGAGACGACCCACCATGCCGAAGGACGTCATTCTCACCCCCGAGGGCCTGGAGAAGCTCCAGTCCGAGCTCGCCCACCTCTCCAAGGCCAAGCGCGCCGAGGTCGCCGAGCGCATCAAGGCGGCGCGCGAGTTCGGCGACATCTCGGAGAACTCCGAGTACGACGACGCGAAGAACGAGCAGGCGATGCTCGAGGCGCGGATCGCGACGCTGGAGGAGAAGCTCCGGGCGGCAACGGTGATCGACGCGAAGGACCTCGACACCGACGTCGTCCACGTCGGCTCGATCGTCCACGTCAAGGACCAGAAGACCGGCAAGAGTACGACCTACACGATCGTCGGCTCGGCCGAGGCGAACCCCGCCGAGGCGAAGCTCTCCAACGAGTCGCCGGTCGGCAAGGCGCTGGTGGGTCACAAGCGCAATGCGATCGTCGACGTCGTCCTCCCCAACGGCAAGAAGCGCAAGCTCAAGATCACGAAGATCGACGTCGGCGTCTAGGTAGGGTCCGGGCCGCCATGGGCGAGCCCGAGGACGAGCAGACGCCCGAGCCGGGCCGCGAGTCGGAGCTGCTGGCCGCGCGGCGGCAGAAGCTCGCCGACCTGCGCGCGGCCGGGGTCGATCCGTTCCCGCACGCCTACCCCGGCGTTGTGCCCCTCGCGCGCGTGCGGGAGGAGAACGAGGCGCTCGAGCCGGGGGAGGAGACCGACCGCGCCTACCGCGTCGCCGGCCGGCTCGCCGCCCGCCGCGGGCAGGGGAAGGCCGCGTTCCTCGACCTCGTCGACCGCTCCGGCCGCCTCCAGCTCCACGCCCGCGCCGACGTGCTCGGGCCCGAGGGGATGGACATGCTGA
>JBBSBL010000063.1:0-13492 GCA_038251325.1 Solirubrobacterales bacterium
CCCCCGCGGGGCGGGGGGCGCCCCGCGGGTGGTCGTTGTCGGGGGCGGTGCCGGCGCAGCTCGGGCGCCCGAGCTGCCCGACGACGGCGCTCCGTGCGCCGCCACGGCGGAACCCGGCGCGGGCCAGGGTTGCGGTGGCGTGCTCGATCCAGCCCGTGTCGGTCACGGCGGCGCTCATCCGTCTGATCGTAGTCCGGCGACGGCGCGCGCCGGCGACGCTCCGGATCGACGCGGGACGGCGGCGGCGAGCACGTAGACCAGGACCATCGCGAGCGCGATCGAGGCGCCCGCAGCCACCCCGCCGTAGTAGGAGACGTAGAGGCCGAGGACGCCGGCCGCGGCCGCCAGCAGCGCGGCCAGCGCCATCATCGGGGCCATGCGCCGAGCGACGAGCCGTGCGGCGGCCGCCGGGCCCACGAGGACCGCGACGACGAGGAGATTGCCGAGGCCCTGGACGGCCACGACGATGGAGAGGGCGAGCAGGAGCAGCAGGACGAGGGTCATCGCCTCCGGCGAGACGCCCAGCGCGCCGGCGGAAGCGCGGTCGAAGCCGGCGACGAGCAGGCGTCCGTGGAGGACGGCGAGTGTCCCAAGGACCAGCGCCACCAGCCCGGCGGCCAGGAGCACGTCGCCCGGCGAGACGCCGAGGATGTCGCCGAAGAGCAGCCCTCCGAGTCCGGGAGGCACCTCCGCGGAGAGCGCGAGGAGCGCACCGAGCCCGAAGAGCCCGGTGACGACGACCGCCACCGCCGTGTCGCGCTCGAGCGTCGGGACCCGGCTCGCGAGCGCGACGCCGAGGGCCGCCACGGCGACGCCGGCGAGGCCGCCGAGCAGCAGGGGGAAGCCGAGCAGCGTCGCGGCGACGAGGCCGGGGAACAGGGCGTGGGCGAGCGACTCCGCTCCGTAGGAGAGGCCGGAGAGGATGATCCAGCAGCCGAGCGCCCCGCCGGCGATCCCGACGAGGACGACCTCGGCGAGCGCCCGGACCATGATCCCGCTCGACCACGGGTCGGCGATCGCCTGCCAGACGGTGGCGAGCGTCGCGCTCACGTCCCGCGCGCACGGTGGTCGTCGTCGTGATGGTGGGCCGGCAGCGGTGCGCGCCCCCCGCCGGGCAGCTCGACCAGCGTCTCGCCGTAGGTCGCCTCGAGCACCGCCCTGGTGAGGGTCGCCTCGGGCGGCCCGAACGCGATCTGGCGGCGATTGAGGCAGAGCACCGCGTCCCAGCGCGCCGCCTGCTCGACGTCGTGGGTCGAGACGATCAGCGCCCGGCCTCCGTCGGCGAGCGCGTCGAGCAGGCTCGCCAGCCGCGCCGCGTTCGGCTCGTCGATGCCGCGGAAGGGCTCGTCGAGCAGCAGGACCCGTGTGTCCTGGACCAGCGCGCGGGCCACCAGCACGCGCTGGCGCTGGCCGCCCGAGAGCTCGCCGTAGGAGGCGTCGGCGCGGTCGGCCAGCCCGACGGTCTCCAGTGCCTCGCGCGCCGCGCGGCGCTCGGTGCGCCCCGGCCGCCGCCACCACGGGAGGTTCGAGATCGAGCCCATCAGCGCGACGTCGAGCGCGCTGACGGGGTAGTCGAGGCGCGAGCGCTCGCTCTGGGGCACGTACCCGCAGCGTGCCGGCGCGGTCACGGTCCCGGCCAGCGGCCGCACCTGTCCGAGCAGGACGCGCAGCAGCGTGGTCTTGCCGCCGCCGTTGGGGCCGAGCAGCGCGACCCGCCGCCCGGCGCGGGCCGCGAAGGTGACCCCCTCGATCGCCGGGGGTCCGCCGTAGCCGGCGGCCAGGCCGTCCGTCGCGGCGAGGACTTCGCCCGCCGGCGGCGCCGGGGGAGGGCGGGTCGCCACCCGCGTCACGATATCCCCGGGATCCCGCAGCGCGCCCGGCCACCGGTGAACCCGCGCGCCATCGCGTCGGCGTTGGACGCCATCATGCCGAGGTAGGTCGCTCCCGGGGAGCCCTTCGGCCCGAGCGTGTCGCCGTAGAGCACGAGGCCCGCGTTCGCTCCCGCCTCTCGGGCGATCGCCTGGGCGAGCTTCGGGTTCAGCGAGCTCTCGGGGAAGATCGCGGTCACACCCTGCGCCCGGATCTCGTCGGCGAGCTTCCGCACGTCGGCCGCCGAGGGTTGGGCCTGCGTGGACTGCGACGGGACCACGGCCCCGACGACGGTGACGCCGTAGCGCGTGGCGAAGTAGCCGAAGGCGTCGTGGTCGGTGACGAGCCTGCGCCGGCCGGCGGGGATCGCCCGCAGGCAGCCCGCGATGCCGCGATCCAGCGCCCCGAGCTTCGTCAGGTAGCTCGTGGCGTCGGTCTGGAAGATCTTCTCGTCGCCCGGGCGCGCGCGGTCGAAGGTCTCGCGGATCGTCGCCACGGCCGCCTGCGCGTTCAGCGGATCGTGCCACCAGTGCGGGTCGACGCGGGAGGCCTCGGGCCCGGTCGACTCACCCGGCAGGCGCACGGGAACGCTCTCCCCGAGGTCGATCACCTGGGGCGAGCCGCCGGACTCCGCGACGACCTTCCCGATCCACGCGTCGAGTCCGTCGCCGTTGGTCAGGATGATCTTCGCCCGGCTCACCGCGGCGACGTCGGCGGGGCGGGGCTCGTACTCGTGGGGGTCGGTGTTCGGCTGCAGGACCTGGACCACCCGGACGCGGTCCCCGCCGACGTTGCGGGCGAAGTCGGCGATCTGCGTCGTCGTGGCGACCACCTCGAGCTGGCCGCTCCCGCCGCCGCCGGAGGCGCCGCAGCCGGCGGCCCCGAGGGCGAGGCAGGCGAGGGCGGCCGCGACGGGGAGGAGCCGGGGCGAGCGCGCGCGTCGAGCCGCCCGAACCGCCAGCGCGACGAGGAAGACGCCGCCGCCGAGCACGGCGATCGTCGCACCGGGCGGCGCGTTCGTCTCCACCGCCAGCCAGATGCCGCCGGTCCCCTCGACGGCGGCGAGCGCCACGGTGGCCAGCTGCCAGGGGCGCACGCGATCGATGAGCAGCCGCGTGGTCGCGGCGGGCACGACGAGCAGGGCGGCGACCATCAGCGCGCCGACGGTGGTGAGCGCGGCGATGGTCGTGACGGCCACGACGAGCAGGAGCACGGCCTCGGGCAGGCGCGAGCGGGCGCCCAGGGCATGGGCGGCGTCCGCGTCGAACCCGGTGGCCAACCACCGCCGGCCGAGCAGGAGCGAGGCGCCGAGCGCGGCCGCGGCCGCCCCGGCGGCGAACGCGATGTCCGCTGGGGAGGTCAGGAGCACCGAGCCGAAGAGCAGGCTGTCGACGTTGCTGCCGGATCGGAAGACGTCGCTGGCCAGGACGATGCCGGCGGCGAGCATCGCCACGAGCACGATCGCCGTGCGGCTGTCGGACGAGGTGTGCGGCCGCCGGGCCAGGATCGCCACCGCCCCCGTCATCACGAGCGCCGCGCCGAGCGCGCCGAGCGCCGGGGCGAAGCCCAGGCCGTCGGCCAGGACCAGGCCGGGGAAGGCGGCCGTGCCCACCGCGTGGGACTGGAAGGCCAGCCCGCGCAGCACGATCCACGTACCCAGCACCCCGGCGCCGAGCGCGAGCACGAGCACCTCCAGCACGCCGCGCTGGACGTACGGGAGCGAGAACGGGTCGAGCACGGGCGGCGCCTCACGAGGCCGGGAACGAGACGGCGGCAGCCTAGCGTAAATGAGAATCGGTCCCAGTCTCGGCACGGGCGGATGCGGCCCGGCCGGCGGATAGCATCACCCGCCGATGAGCCCGCGCCCGACCGTCACCGCGTGAGCCCCGTCGCGCCCCTCACGCTGGCGCTCCGCGGGCCGGCCGGCGAGCCGGTCGACCTGGCGCGCATCGTCAGCTCGCACGGCCTGGCCGAGCTCGCGCCGATGCGCGTGGTCGACGATCGCCGCCGCCTCGAGGTCACGCTCGCCACCTCGCGCGGGCCGCGGACCGTGACCGTCGGGCCGGGCGGTCCCCGCCGCGCCCGGGTCGAGGTCCCCGGCCGCGCGCCCGGGACCCGCCAGGCGGCCGAGTTGCTCACCGAGGTCCGCCACGTCCTGAGCCTCGACGACGACCTCTCGGGCTTCTACGCGCTGGCCGGCGAGGACCCGGATCTCGGCTGGGTCACGGCCGGCGCCGGGCGGATGGCTCGCGGCCAGACGGTCTTCGAGGACGTGATCAAGACGATCTGCACGACGAACTGCGCGTGGTCGGCCACCGAGCGGATGATCGGCGCGATCGTCGGCCGCCTCGGCGCGCCGGCGCCGGGCGCCCCCGCCGAGGGCCCGCTCGGCCGCGCCTTCCCCACCGCGGCGGCCATGGCCGCCGCGGGCGAGTCGTTCTACCGCGACGTCGTCCGCGCGGGCTACCGCGCGCGCTCGCTGCATGGCGTCGCGCTCGCGGTGGCGGAGGGACGCGTCGACCTCGAGGCGCTCGCGCCGGCGCCGCGCGAGGCGATGGACGACGACGAGGTCGGCGCGGCGCTCGAGGCGCTCCCCGGGGTCGGCCCCTACGCTGCCGCCCACGTGATGATGCTCATCGGCCGCCCCTCGCGGCTGATCCTCGACTCCTGGACGCGCCCGGCGTTCGCCCGCCGCAGCGGCCGGCGCCGCGCCTCAGACCGGACGATCGAGCGCCGCTTCCGGCGCTACGGGCCACACGCCGGGCTCGCGCTGTGGCTGTTCCTGACCCGCGAGTGGGTCGATGGCTGAACCCCGGGGCGCCGTCGCCCGGGCGCTGCTGGCGCTGCTCCGCCGCGACCCCCATCGCCTCCCGGAGCGTCTCGTGGTGTTCGCCGCCGCCCGCCTCGGCGTTCCGTCCCGCGAATGGGTCGCGCGCCGGCGCACCGAGCCCGGACTACGACCCCGATGCGCTCGCCGAGCGGATGCGGCAGGAGACGGCCGTCCGCGCCCGCGTGGTGGCGCTCTCGCTCGTCATCGCCTTCTTCGTCCTCCTGCGCCGCGAGCAGCGCGAGTAGGCGTCGCCGCTAGCGCCGACCGCCGAAGAGCTGGAGGAAGAGCAGGAAGATGTTGAAGACGTCGAGGAAGATGCCCGCGGCGAGCGGGACCGCCTGGTCGGTGCCGGCCCGGCGCAGCCGGTTGAAGTCCACCACCGTGTAGCCACCGAAGATCACAAGGCCGATGACCGCGTAGACCGTCGTGCCCGCGGGGATCCGCACGAACACGAGCACGAGCCCGAAGACGATGAGCGCGAGCAGCGCGAAGAAGAGGAACCGGTAGAGGAACGAGAGGTCGCGGCGGATGGCGTAGCCGGTCGCGCCCAGCGCGCCGACGAACAGCGCCGTGGCGAGGAAGGCCTGCCGCACCGCGCCGGGGTTCGTGGTCGCGTAGTAGTCGAGCGTCGCGCCGACGCTCAGCCCGAGCAGGCCGCCGAAGACGAACAGCAGACCGAGCGCAAGCCCGTGATTGCCCCGCGCGTTCGCGACGTTCAGCCCGATCAGGCAGCCGAAGGCGACGATCCAGGAGATGAACCACGACGCGCCGCCGAGGTTCCGGCCGAGGTAGGCCCCGGCCGCGGAGCAGGCGACGGTGACGGCGACGAGGCCCATGACGCTGCCGAACAGCGTCCGGGTCCGATCCGGTGCGGTGGGGAGTGTGGCGGCGGTGGCGGACATGACGGCGGGGACGCTAGCCGGGAGTGGGGCCGGGGGGCCCGGGCGTGGGGGGCATCGGTTGGGTCGGCGAGTCGTCCCCGCCGGTGGCGGGGGCCGGCGGCGCGGGCGACGGCGCCGGCCCCATCAGCGCCGCCTTCTCCGCGGCGAACTCCTCCGCGTCGAGGGCGCCCGCGTCCCGCAGTGCGACGAGGCGCTCGAGCCGGGCCAGGCGATCCTCGGCTGGGGCCGGAGCGGCCGCCGGGGCCGGGGGCGCGGCGGCCGCCGCCCGGGCGTCGCGGCGCTCGCCACGCTCCGCCGCGGCGACCGACATGCGGTCCCGCATCGACGCGGTCCCCCCGCGGACCCACTGCACGGCGCGGTCCGCGCTCGCCCGCGCGCGGGCCGAGAGCTCGTCCGTCGAGGCGCCGGGGAACTCCCGCGCCGTGTCCCGGCGCAGCGCCCAGACCCCGGCCATCGTGACGATGAGCAACGCGATCGCCGAGGCGAGCGAGCGGCCGAAGTTGAACGGCTGCCAGAGCAGGATGAGCAGCGCGAGCAGGAGCGCCACGGCGTAGGCGGCGACCGGATACTCGCGCAGCGGCGGGGCGAGCGTCCGGCGTACGGCGACCGCGGCCCGCATCGGGCCGCCGACCCAGCCGCCGACGACGAGCAGGAATCCGAAGAAGATCGTCGCGGTAGCGATCTCCTGGAGCAGCGAGGTGCCAATCGACCACGTCGCGGCGGCGGCGGGCTCCGCCGAGGCGGTCTTCGCGACGTTGTCGACGACGTAGTTGCCGCCCAGCTCGCGCAGGACGAGCACGAGCACGCCGACGACGATGAAGCTGCCGCCGATCGTCATCACCGTGCGCCGGCGCCGGCCGCGCGCGAGCACGACCGCGAGGATGTAGAGGCCGATCACCAGGATCGGGAGGATCCAGACCAGTCCGCGCAGGATCTGCGCCGCGTCCTGCGCGCTCTTGAGGTCCTTGGACTGGAACACCGTGAGCTGGGCGGCGCTGTCGGGGATCTTCTGGGCGAGATCGGAGGGGAGCCCGACCCGCGAGGCGATCTGCCCGACCAGCGCGCGGAGGTTGAGCTGCACCTGGCCGTTGCGGGTCGAGACCGTCGTGCCGCCGCCCTCGAGGATCTTCACGAACTGCTGGTGCGCCGCCCGGTTCGCGTCCCGCCAGAACCCCTGCACCCGGCCGTTGGCCAGCGCCTGGCCGGCGACCTGCTCCGCGAGCTGGCGCAGCCCGCCCGCGGCCGGCCCCGCCAGCGGCTGGACCACCTTCGGCAGGACCGTCTTGAGCTCGCCGGCGACGTCGACCTGCTGGTAGAGCTGATCCACGAGGTAGGGACCGAGCGCGTCGCGAATGTCCTTGTTGTCGAGCAGCTTCCCGCTCGTCGACACCCATTCGTCGGTGTTCAGCAGCTGGCGGTCCGCCCAGTTCGCGAACGTGCCGAGCAGCAGGAAGGTCGACGCGAGGACGATGCAGACCGTCGGCCACAGGCGGCCGGCCGGCGATTCCGGCGGCGGGGGGGCCGGAGGGCGCGCGTCGGCGGTCACGAACGGCAGCGTACCGTCCGCTGCGGCGCTCGCCGACGGCGGCGATCGGCGACGCGACGGTCAGCCGCCGGACGTGGCAGGCTGTCGGCGCCCGAGCCGCCTGGGCGCCGTTCCTCACCACCGATTCCAAGCGAGGTCCGCATGTCTCTCCCCCTGGCCGACTACAACCTCGGCGACGCCCTGATCACGATCCTGGGCATCTTCTTCCTGGTGATCTGGATCTGGATCCTGATCGTCATCCTCAGCGACCTGTTCCGCGATCACCAGCTGTCGGGCTGGTGGAAGGCCGCCTGGGTCTTCCTGCTCGTCTTCTTCCCGTTCATCACCGCGCTGATCTACCTGATCGCGCGCGGGGGCGGGATGCGCGAGCGGGCGCTCTCCGAGCAGAAGGAGGCCAAGCGCCACCTCGACGAGTACGTCCGCGAGACCGCGGCCGGCTCGGGCTCCCAGGTCGACCAGCTCCACAAGCTGGCCGAGCTGAAGGAGAAGGGCGCGATCTCCGAGGCCGAGTTCAACTCGATGAAGGCGAAGCTCGTCGGCTGAGCTCCCGCTCGAGCGCCGCGACGTCGAGCGCGGGGTCCTGCTCCGCCAGGAAGCGCTCGGCCTCGCGGCGCCCGCCGAGGGCGCGGAGCCCGCGCTCGCCGTGCTCCGCGACGAAGTCGGCGAGCGCGTGCGCGCGGCGGGCGCGCAGGCGCCGCGCGGCCACGTCGACCGTCGCCCGGTGGGCGTCCAGCGCGGCGAGGAGATCCCCGATCCCGGTCGCCGGCGCGACGCTGGAGGTCGCGACGACGGCGGCCTCGGCGCCGAGCGAGCGCAGCGCGGCGTGCAGGTCCCGCCGCGCGCGCTGCGCCGTCACCCCGAGGTCGGCCTTGGTGACGACGAGCACGTCGGGGATCTCCATGATCCCGGCCTTCAGGAACTGGAGGACGTCGCCGGACCCGGGCTGGACGACGACGGCGACCGTGTCGGCGACCTCGGCGACCTCGGTCTCCGACTGGCCGACGCCGACCGTCTCGATCACCACGACGTCGAAGGCGACGGCCAGCGCGGCCGCAGCCGCGCGCGTCGCCGGCGCGAGACCGCCGAGCCGGTCGCCCGCCGCGGTGGAGCGGATGAACACGCCGCGGTCGGCGGGATCGGAGACGATCCGCGCCCGGTCGCCGAGCAGGGCTCCGCCCGAGCGCTTTGAGGACGGGTCCACCGCGAGCACGGCGACGCTGCGCCCCGCCGCCCGCCACGCGGCCACGAGCTCGGAGAGCAGCGAGGACTTGCCGGACCCCGGGGGCCCGGTGACGCCGACGACGTGCCCGGGCGCCTCGCCTCCCAGTTGAGCCGGGGCCACCTCGGCGAGCAGCGCCGCCACTTCGGCGCGATCGGCCGGGGTCCGGCTCTCGACGAGGTTCAGCACCGCCGGGGCCGCGGTCAGGTCGCCCTCGCGCAGGCGGCGGCCCAGCTCGACGCCCGGCCGCTCGGCCACGCTAGGAGGGCGTGGGGGCGGCGACCCCGTGGCGCTCGCCCACGCGCGCCACGACGTCGCGCAGGATCCGCGTGAGGTCGAAGTCCTTCGGGGTGTAGACCGCGGCCACGCCGGCCTCGTGGAGGCGGGGCGCGTCCGCGTCGGGGATGATGCCGCCCACGACCACCGGGACCTCGCCGATCCCCGCCTCGCGCAGCGCGGCGACGACGTCCGGGATCAGCTCGAGGTGGGAGCCGGAGAGGATCGAGAGCCCCACGACGTGGACGCCCTCCTGGAGCGCGGAGGCGGCGATCTGGGACGGCGTGAGGCGGATGCCCTCGTAGACGACGTCCATCCCGGCGTCCCGCGCGCGGACCGCGATCTGCTCGGCGCCGTTGGAGTGGCCATCGAGCCCGGGCTTGCCGACGAGGATCTTCAGCCGCCGGCCGAGGGCATCGGACAGGCGCTCGACCTCGTCGTGCAGCGCGGCCAGGGCGTCGTCGTCGCCCCCCAGCGGGGCGGCGGCCTCCCCGACGCCGGTCGGCGCCCGGTAGGAGCCGAACGCGTCGCGCAGCGCCTGCGACCACTCGCCGGTCGTGGCGCCCGCGCGGGCCGCGGCGATCGTCGCGGGCATGATGTTCTCCTCCGGCTCGCGCGCGGCGCGCGCGACCTCTGCGAGGGCGGTGTCGACCGCGGCCCCGTCCCGCGCCGCCCGCCACGCGTCGAGCTCCGCACGCGCTTCGGCCTCGACGGCCGAGTCGACGACCAGGATGCCGCCCTCGGCGTCATCGGTGAGCGGTGAGGGCTCGGTCTCGGCGAAGCGGTTCTGCCCGACGACGACCTGCTCGCCCGTCTCGATCCGCCGCAGCCGCTCGCGGTGGGACTCGACCAGCGCGCCCTTCATGTAGGCGACGGCCTCGACCGCCCCGCCGTGCTCGGCCACGATCGCCATCTCCGCGCGCGCGCCCTCCAGCAGCTCGGCGACGAGGCCCTCCATCACGGTCGAGCCCTCGAAGACGTCGGGGTACTCGAGCAGGTCGGTCTCGTAGGCGAGCACCTGCTGGATGCGCAGCGACCACTGCTGGTCCCACGGGCGCGGGAGGCCGAGCGCCTCGTTCCACGCCGGGAGCTGGATCGCCCTGGCGCGGGCGCTGCGGCCGAGCGTCACGGCGAGCGCCTCGAGCACGATCCGCTGGACGTTGTTCTCGGGCTGGGCCTCGGTGAGCCCGAGCGAGTTGACCTGCACGCCGTAGCGGAAGCGGCGCTGCCGGTCCTCCTCCACGCCGTAGCGCTCGCGCCCGAGCTCGTCCCACAGCAGGGACATCGCCCGGAGCTTCGCGTGCTCCTCGACAAAGCGCACGCCGGCGTTGACGAAGAACGAGATGCGCGAGAAGACCTTGCCCATCAGCGCCTCGTCGACCCGCTCGCGGACCGCGTCGAGCACGGCGATCGCGTTGCTCATCGCGTAGGCGATCTCCTGCACCGGCGTGGCCCCCGCCTCCTGCAGGTGGTAGCTGCAGATGTTGATGGGGTTCCACTTCGGGACGTGCTCGACGGTGTAGGCGACCATGTCGGCGATCAGCCGCATCGAGGGCCCGGGCGGGAAGGCGTAGGTCCCGCGCGAGAGGTACTCCTTGATGATGTCGTTCTGCGTCGTGCCCTGGAGGAGCGCCGCGTCGACGCCCTGCTCCTCGGCGGCCACGATGTAGAGCGCGAGGAGCCAGGCGGCGGTCGCGTTGATCGTCATCGACGTGTTCATGCGATCGAGCGGGATGCCGTCGAGCAGCGTCGCCATGTCGCCGCGATGAGTGACCGGCACGCCGACCTTGCCGACCTCGCCGCGGGCCAGCTCGTGGTCGGGGTCGTAGCCCGTCTGCGTGGGCAGGTCGAAGGCGATCGAGAGGCCCGTCTGACCCTTGGCCAGGTTGCCGCGGTAGAGCGCGTTGGACTTCGCGGCCGTCGAGTGCCCGGCGTAGGTCCGCATCATCCATGGGCCGTCGGGCTCGGGCAGGCGGTGCTCGCTCATCGTGGCCTCGATCGTACCGGTGGGTGGGATGAGTGATTCCGCGACCCGCGCACGCGGGGCCGATCATCTGGGCTACGGTCCGGCGGCCGTGGAGCTCCCGCCCGACCTCGAGCCGCTCGACGTCCGCCACCTCGGCCGCGAGCGCGCGATCTGCTGCTGGCGGGTGGGCGACGTCCTCGTCGACCCCGGTCCCGCGTCCTGTGCGGAGACGCTGCTCGCGCTGCTCGGGGGTCGTCGCCCGCGCGCGATCCTGCTCACCCACGTCCACCTCGACCACGCCGGAGCGGCCGGGACGCTGGCCCGCCGCTGGCCCGAGGCCGTCGTGTACGTCCACGAGCGCGGCTCACCTCATGTGATCGACCCCTCGCGCCTGTGGGCCAGCGCGCAGCGGATCTACGGCGGCGAGATGGAGCGCCTGTGGGGCGAGATGCTGCCGGTGCCCGAGGACCGGGTGCGGATCCTCCGCGGCGGGGAGACCCTCGACCTCGCCGGTGGCATCGATGTCGCCTACACCCCCGGTCACGCCTTCCACCACGTGGCCTACCGGCATACGCCGACCGGATGGGCCTTCTGCGGCGACGTCGCCGGTGTGCGGATCCCGCCGTCGCCCCACGTGATCGCCCCGACCCCGCCGCCGGACATCGACCTCGAGGCCTGGCACGCCTCTCTCGACCGGATAGCCGCCTGGGAGCCGGCGGCGCTTGGCATCACCCACTTCGGCGCGGTCCGCGACGTCGCCGCCCAGCTCGCCGGCGTCCGTGCGAGCCTCGACGCCAACGCGGCCCTGGCCCGCGACCTCGACGCCGAGGCGTTCGCCGCCCGGGTGTGGGCGGAGACCGCGGCGGCCAGTGACGAGCGCACGGCCGCGGTCTTCGAGCAGGCCTCGCCGGCCACGTCCCTCTACGCCGGCCTGCGGCGCTACTGGGACAAGCGCTCCGAGCGCGCGGCGAAGGCCTCGCCGCCGGTACCATCGCGGCGATGCCGCAGACCGTCGAGCGCGAGCGCGCCGCCGGCCCGGGTACGGGGTCCGGCGGCCACTGGCGCGTCATCGTCCGCAACGACGACCACAACACCTTCGAGCACGTCGCCCACACGCTCGCGCGCTTCATCCCCGGTGTGGGCGTGAGCCAGGGCTTCAGCCTCGCCGACCGGATCCACAACACCGGCCAGGCGATCGTCTGGGCCGGCCAGCGGGAGATCGCCGAGCTGTACTGGGAGCAGCTCCGCGACAGCGGCCTCACGATGGCGCCGCTCGAGCCGGCATGAGGTAACGCAACCGCGCGGCGTCCCGGGGTAGGCTGGGCGCCATGTCCGCGCCTTCGCCCTACCCTCGCCTCACCGCCGCCACGGTCGCCGCCGCGCTGATCGCCGCCGCGCCCGCCGGGGCGGCCTCCACACTCCCCGCCTGCCCCGGCTCGCGCCCGCCGCTGCGCGCGCTCCTCACCGGCCAGGGCCAGCTCGAGTCCCTCGCCTTCGACGCCGCCGGCCGGCTGCTCTTCACCGACCGCACGCGGAAGGCGCTGCTCGTGCTCGACCGTCGCGGCGCGCGGCCGCGGGTCCTCGCCACGGGCATCGCGGATCCCGGCGGGATCGCCCTCGACCCGAAGGGCCGGATCTACGTCGGGTTCGGCAACAACATCGCCAACGGGCGGGCGGCGCCGGCCGCCGGGCGGGCCGGGCTCTACGTGGTCGATCCGCGGACCGGCCGCACGCGGGTGTTCGCCCGCGGCCTCTCGATGGCCAACGGCGTGGTCCGCGCGAAGGACGGCACGTTCTACGCCTCCGACGACTTCCAGCCGAGCGTCGACCGGATCTCGCCGCGGGGGAGGGTCGAGCGGGCGTGGTCGACGGCGCCGTTCACCAACGGGCTCGCCCTCGACGCCACCGGACGCCATCTCTTCGCGAACCGGTCGGGCAGCCCGACGGCGATCCTGCGCATCGACACCCGCACCGGCCGGTTCGCGACCTGGGCGCACCCGCCCGCCGCGGACGGCGGCGCCTTCCTCGACGGGCTGACCCGGGGGAAGGGCACGACGCTGTACGCCGCCGCCTTCGGCGCCGGCGAGGTCTGGCGGATCGACGCCCGCCGCCGACTCTGCGCCCTGGCCCGCGGCGAGGTCGGCCTCAGCTCGGTCGCCGTCGGCCCGGGACGCCGCGGCTTCCCGCGCACCGCCCTCTACGCGGCCGGCTACGGCGGGAAGCTGCTGGAGCTGCCGCGGGCGGCGGGGTAGCAGCACGCGCCGTCCGCGACGAGATCGCGCCGACTTTGCGAGATGCGCTCGACGCAGCGGTGGCGGAGTCCTACGGTTGGCCGGCCGATACCGCATCCGACGCAGAGGAGTGCGAGCGCCGCTTGCTGGCCCCGAACCTGTCGATCGCTCAAGGCCACTCGGAGTACGCCCCGTTCCACGCCGACCGGTAGCAGCCCCGCCCGGGCTGCGCCGCAGGGCCGAAGGCCCCCGCGGCGGACCTGACGCCACCACCCGCCGGCAGCCACCAACGCCGCTCCCGGAGATCTGACGGCGGACGGCGGGCGCGGCCGGTTGCCTCGATATAGCGGGCAACCGGACGTGTCCGACGTCCGCCGCAAACGCCAGGCCCGGCGCGGCAGACCCAGCAGCTACGCCGCGGCCGGAGGCTCCGGAGCCGGCTCGCCGACGCCCTCGGCGGGAGCAGGAGCAGACGAGTCGTACTCCACCGCTCCCTCGGCCACCACGTCCTGCCACGCATAGAGCACCGGCACCTGGAACCACCCCGAGTGGATCTGGCGCCAGCGGATGAACTCCGGCCCGTCGAAGTACCGCGCGAAGGAGGTCTTGTCCTCGAACCCCGCGACCTGGATGAACTTGTAGCGGTCATCCAG
>JBBSBL010000064.1:0-13371 GCA_038251325.1 Solirubrobacterales bacterium
CGGCGACGCGGGCACCGTCTCCGCGGCCCGGCTTGGGCCGCGGGGACGGATCGACGGCTATCTCAACGTCACGCCGCGCAGCGGCGCCGAGACCCCGGCCAACTGGTCGGCGTTCCGCCCGCGCCACAACGCCGAGGAGGGCGACCGCGCGGTGCGGCTGCTCTCCGCGGCGCGCGGACTGCGGTTCGCGGGCGGCACGGGCTCGTGCGTGCGCGACCGCTACACGACGGTCACCCGCGCGCGCTACGTCGAGATCGCGTGCATCGTCGCCGGGCGCCGGAGCGCCGCGGTCATCGTCGCCGCCGCGCCACCCGAGCGCTGGGCGGCCACGGCGCCGGACCTGCACCGGGCGATCGCGGCGTTCCGGGTGCGCTAGCGGCGACGGGCCGCTCGGCCGCGGGCGGCGCGGAGAGCGGGCCCCGGGCGCTTCACGGTCTCGTCATGTCGGCTCTGGGACGGTGCGCCCATGTCATTCCTTCGCAGGACTAACCTTGCCCCGATCGCGGCGTCCTTCCTGGTCGCGCTCGCCGCCGGCTGTGGTGGGGGCGGCGGCAGCGGCCACGGGGCGGCCTCGGTGCCGACGTCCTTCAGCCACGCCGCCTTCCGCCCGGCGAACTTCGTACCGCCCGCCCCCGCCGCCAACCGGTGGCTGCCGCTGACGCCCGGGACCCAGTGGATCCGGGTCGGGACCACCGACATTGGCCATCGCGCCATCCCCCACCGGGTGATCAGCACGGTCACCTCGGTCTCCAAGGCCGTGGACGGCGTCACGACAGTCGCCGTTCTCGACCAGGACGTCGACGCGGGCCAGATCGTGCAGCAGTCGCTGGACTTCTTCGCGCAGGACAAGCGGCACAACGTGTGGGCGGTCGGGAGCTACACGGAGGAGTACGAGGGCGGCCGGTTCGTGTTGATCCGCGACGCGTGGCTCGGCGGCGTGGACGGCGGGCGCCCCGGGATCCTCATGCCCGCGGCACCGACCATCGCCACCCCGCCGTTCACGATCGCCCAGCCGCCGGGCGCCGATCCCGACGCGGCCCAGATCGTGGCGACCCGCCAGCACCAGTGCGTCCCGCTCAGGTGTTTCACCGACGTGCTGGTGGTCCGCGAGGGCAAGGCCAGCGCGCTGGACAACGAGTTCAAGTTCTACGCGCCCGGCGTCGGGCAGATCCTCAACGCGCCCAAGGCGCGGAGCGCCCACAAGGACGTCGAGGCGCTCGTGAACCTCATCCACCTCACGCCGCGGGGGCTGGCCGAGATCAACGCCGAGACGCTGAAGCTCGACCGGCACTCCCGCCACACGAAGCGCGCGGTCTTCGGCCGCTCCGCGCCGGCGAGGCGGTCGCTGTGAGCGCTGTGAGCGAGGGCTCGCTGCTGCGCGTCGACGACGTGTCGAAGACCTATCGCAACGGGGCGCTCGAGACCCGGGTCCTCCGCGAGGTCTCCTTCGCGCTGGCGCGCGGGGAGACGACGAGCCTCGTCGGCGTATCCGGAAGCGGCAAGTCGACGCTGATCGCGGTGCTCGCCGGCCTGCTGACCCCGGACTCCGGGCGCGTCGACTTCGACGGAGCCGACCTCGGCGGCCTCGCTGAGCGAGGCCGCGCCGCCCTGCGCGCCGAGCGGATCGGCGTGGCGCTCCAGGCCGGCAACCTCATCCCGTTCCTCACCGCGCGCGAGAACGTCCAGCTGGCGATGGACTTCGGCGGGCGGGACCGGGCGACGTCCGCCGACGAGCGGCTCGACGAGCTCGGGCTCGCCGATCGTCGCCACCACCTGCCCAGCCGGCTGTCGGGAGGCGAGGCGCAGCGGGTCGCGCTGGCGATGGCGCTCGCGAACGATCCGGACCTGCTCCTGGCCGACGAGGTGGTGGGAGAGCTCGACTCGGCCACGGCCGAGCAGGTGCTCGACGTGGTCTTCGACGCATGGCGGGAGCGGGGGCTGACCGTGCTGTTGGTGACCCACAGCCGCGAGCTCGCCCAGCGCACCCAGCGGCAGCTCCGACTCGCGGACGGGCGGGTGTACACCGCATGAGCGCAGCGGCGGTCCGGGTCGAGGACGTGTCGATGGACTACGAGACGCCCGGCGGCCGCGTCCGGGCCCTCGACGGGATCTCGCTCGAGGTCAGCGCCGGCGAGAGCCTCTCGATCGTCGGGCCGAGCGGGTGCGGCAAGTCCACGCTGCTCGGCCTGATCGGCGCGCTCGACGTGCCCACCGCCGGGCGGGTCCGGATCGGGGAGGACGAGGTCTCCGGGCTCGGGGAGCGCGAGCGCGCGGCGCTGCGGCGCGGGGTCTGCGGGTTCGTCTTCCAGGCCGACAACCTCCACCCCTTCCTCACCGTGGTCGAGAACGTGGGCTTCCAGCTCGCCCTGCACGGAGCGGACGGTGGGGCGGAGCGGTGTGTGGAGCTGCTCGTCCGCCTCGGCCTCGCCGACGAGCTCGGCAAGCTTCCCGATCAGCTCTCCGGCGGCCAGCGCCAGCGCGTCGCGGTGGCGCGGGCGCTCATCCACCGGCCGGCCGTGATCCTCGCCGACGAGCCCACGGGCGCGCTCGACGCCGGGAACTCCGAGCGCGTGATCGACCTGGTCATCGCCGTCGGGGGGGAGATCGGGGCCACCCTCGTGATGGTCACCCACGATCCCGAGGCGGCTGCGCGGATGGACCGCACCGTGACGCTGCGCGACGGGCGGCTCACGACCGCGGGGGTGATCGCCCATGCTCGCTAGATACGCGTGGCGCGATCTGACGCGCAACCCGCGGCGCACCGTGGCGGCGGCAATCGGCATCACGCTCGGCGTTGGGCTGTTCTCGGGCGTCCTGTTCTTCATCGACGGGTCGGGCGCGTCGATGACCAGAAGGGCGATCGCTCCGCTCGCCCTCGACCTCCAGCGCGTGCTGACCTCCCCGCTGGGAGCCCGCCTCGAGCTGACCGAGCGGCTGACGCCCATCCGCGCCCCCGGGGCCGGGAACGGCGTCCGGGTCGCGCTGACGGTGACCAACCACGGAACCGTGCCGGCCCACGAGGTCGTGGTCGGCGACGAGCTCGCCCCAGGGCTCGCCTACGTCGGGGGCACCACGACCCGCGACGGGCGGCTCCTGCGCGATCCGGGCGCCGGCACGCCGCTCGCGCAAGGCCTCGCGCGCAGCGGGCTCAACCTCGGCGCCGTCCCGCCGGGCCGCACCGTCCGGCTCGTCTACGTCGCCAAGTCCGCCCATCCCGTGCCAGCCGCCGCCCTGCGACCGCGAGCCCAGATCTCGAGCCAGCAGAGCATCGTGCCCACGCGGGCCAACGTGCCCTCCCAGCTCACGCTCGGTGAGCTCGCGGCGCGCGTCCGACGCATCCCGGGCGTGGCCCACGCCGACGGGCTGGCGTTCGTGGACCTCCCACCGGGTTCACTGAGCGTCGGCGGCGTGACGACTCCCGACACGGTCCGCGTCTTCGGGTTCGATCGCGCCTACGCCGCGCACTATCCGGCGATCCGGACCGTCGCCGGGTCCTTCGCGGCCGGACGCGGGGCGCTCAGCGCGGAGGCGGCTCGGACGCTCCGAGCACGGCCCGGGTCGGTGGCGACGCTCCGCCTCCCCGGGGCCCGCGGGCCGGTGCCCGTGCCGATCGGGGGCGTGGCCGACCTCTCCGCCGCGCGGTCGCTCTTCAACAGCCGGCGCTCCACGGACCTCGAGTCGTTCCTCTACGTCCCCAGCTCGATCGTGCTCGACCTCGAGACGTTCCGCCGCCGCGTCGTCCCGGCGTTCCAAATGGCCAGCGCGGCGCACGGGACCGCCACGAAGAGCCTCCCGCTCGAGGAGCTCGACGTACTCGTCCAGCGCTCGCGCCTGCGCTCGGATCCCGGCGCCGCGCTCGCGCAGACGCGCGCGATCGCCCGCGCCGTCCGCGCCATCGCGCCCGAGCAGGACTACCAGATCGACAACATCTCCAACACGTTGCAGGTGGCTCGCGACGACGCCGCCGTGGCGAAGCGGATGTTCCTCTTCCTGGGGATCCCGGGGGCGCTCCTGGCCGCCTTCCTCGCCGCCTTCGCCGGCGGGATCCTGGCCTTGGCCCAGCGTCGGGAGCAGGCCAACCTGCGCATCCGGGGGGCCGATCGCAGCCACCTGCTCCGGATGCTCGCCTACCGGACGCTGGCGCTCGCCGGCGCCGGCTCGGTGGTCGGCACCGCCCTCGGCCTTCTCTCGGTGATCGCGATCCTCGGGAGCACGAACGTCTTCGAGGCGTCCACCGCCGAGCTCGCGCTGTCCGCACTGATCGGCGTAGGGGTCGGGATGTTCACCACCGCGCTGGCCCTCTACGTCCCCGGGCGTCGCTCGCTGCAAGGCGAGATCGGGCAGGAGCGCGGGGAGCTCGTCTCGCGGCCGGAGCCGGCGTGGCGGCGCCTGCGCCTCGACTTCGTGCTGCTCGCGGTGCTCGTCGCCGGGGAGGCGGTGGCGCTGGGCACCGGCGTCTTCGACGCTCCGCCCGGGTCGGTCTACGAGGGGCGCGCCGTCTCGCTGCCGACCGCTCTCCTCCTCGCGCCGGTGGTCGCGTGGATCGCCGGGGTGATGCTCTCGCTCCGCGTCTTCGATGCGCTCGCGTCGCGCCTTCCGCTTCCCGCCGCGACCGGCTTCGGGACACCGGTCTGGGGCATCCTGGTGCGCAGCCTGCGGCGACGCTCGTGGACGTTGGCGGGCGGCACGTCCGCGGTCGCGCTGGTCGTCGCCTTCGGCATGAGCCTGGCGATCTTCACCGCGACCTACGACGCGGCCAAGGGCGCGGACGCCCGCTTTCTCGTTGGCTCCGATATGCGGGTCACCCCCAGCGTCCTGAGCACCCGGCCGCATCCCTCGTCGTTCGCCTCACGGCTTCGGACCGGCCCCGTTCGCGTGGTGGCTCCCGTCGTCTTCAAGCCCCAGAACGCCGTGCTGACGAGCAGCTTCAACGAGGATCAGGTGAGCCTGGCCGCGATCGAGCCCGCGGGGTTCGCTCGGGTCGCGCCGCTCTCAGGGGCGTCGTTCCCGGGCGGAAACGGCAAGCGGAGGCTGGCGGCGCTGCGGCGCGACCCCCGCGGCGCGCTGATCAACGCGAGGACCGCGGATGAGCTGAAGATCGGCAAGGGCGACCGCGTCCAGGTGCTCTTTGCCCGCGGGACCCGCCGCCAGGCTCTGGTGGCGCTGCGCGTGGTGGGGATCTTCACTCGCCTTCCCGGCTTCCCGCAGGGCGTACAGGTCGTCGCGAACCTCGCCTATTACGCGTCCGCCACCCACTCCGACCGCCCGGACTTCTTCCTCGCGCGGACGGCCGCGCACGGCCCGGCCGACCTGGCTCGAGCCACGGCGGCGCTGCGCGCGGGGCCCGGCCGAGGCGACCGGCTGACGATCGACACGACGCGTACCGCCCTGGACAAGGACCAGTCGAGCCTGACCGCGCTGAACGTCAAGGGCCTCCTGCGTCTCGACGCGCTCTATACGCTGCTGATGGCGGCGGCCGCCATCGGGATCTTCGTGTTCGGACTCATCCTCCAGCGCCGCCGCGAGTACGTCACGATGCGCGCGCAGGGGATGCGGACCGGCGAGCTGCGCCGGCTCGTGCTCGGCGAGACCGCGGCCGTGACGGTCTTCGGCCTCGCGGCCGGAATGCTCGTGGGCTCGGTCATGGGCTACCTGCTGGTGCGGGTGCTGCGCCCGCTGTTCGTGCTCGATCCCGGCGTGAGCCTCTCGCTGCTCGGGACCCTGACGCTGGTCGCCCTCGTGGCGGTGGCGACCGTGGCCTCCGCGCTCGCCGCAACCGCGCTGCTGCGCCGGCTCCGCCCGACCGAGCTGCTCCGCGAGGCGTAGCCGGCGCCGCTTCATGTCGCGTTCATCAACGGTGCGGGATAGTCGCGTCCCGTGCGCATCCTCGTGGTCGAAGACGAGCCCAAGGTCGCGCGGGCGCTGACCCGCGGACTGCGCTTCGAGGGCTACGCGGTCGACCTGGTGGGCAGCGGGGACGACGCGCTTGTGCACCTGCGGACCCATGAGTACGACGCGGTGATCCTCGACGTCATGCTCCCGGGGCCGGACGGCTTCGCCGTGTGCCGGGCGATGCGCGCGAACGGCGTCTGGGCTCCGGTGCTGATGCTCACGGCCCGCGACCAGCTCGACGACCGCATCTCCGGGCTCGACGCGGGGGCCGACGACTACCTCGTCAAGCCGTTCGCCTTCAGCGAGCTCGTCGCGCGCGTGCGCGCGCTGGTCCGCCGCGGCGCGATCCCCCGCCCGGCGACGGTCACCATCGCCGACCTCGTCCTGGACCCGGCGGCGAGAACCGTCTCGCGCGACGGCGTGGACATCGCGCTCACCGCGCGTGAGTTCTCCGTCCTGGAGTTCCTGACCCGTCGGCCGGGCGAGGTGGTGACCCGCACACAGCTGCTCGAACACGTCTGGGAGTACCACTTCGCCGGGGAGTCGAACGTCGTCGACGTCTACGTCGCGCGCCTGCGGCGCAAGCTCGACCGGAGCGAGGAGTCGATCATCCAGACCGTGCGCGGCGCCGGCTACATGCTGCGGGCTCCGTGAGGCTGCGGATCCGTACGCGCCTCACGGCGTGGTACGTCCTCCTGCTCGCGGGCGTCCTGACCGCGGTCGGGCTGTTCGTGGTCTTCCAGCTCCGCGCGACCCTCACCGACGACATCAACCGGTCGCTGGCGGCCGTGGCCCCGCAACTCGCCCAGGGGTGGGAGGCCGAGGGGGCCAAGGATTTCCTCGACGTCGCGAACAGCGTCCTGCCGGCGACCCCGGCCGGCACCGCCGCCGCGCAGATCGTGAGCCCGGACAACCGGGTCCTGGCGGTCTACGGGCCCCGTCGGCTACGAGGGCCCATCCTCCCCGCGCCCGTGGTGACAAGTCTCGTCGGCCGGGCGCCGAGCGAGCGGACGATCTCGCTCCGCGGCACGTCATATCGCGTGTTCACCCGGCCGGTCCGCCGCGCCGGCCGGCAGCAGATCCTCGTCGTCGCGAAGTCCCTCGCCAGTCGCGACGCTGAGGTGTCGCGGATCGCGACGCTGCTGCTCGTCGCGTTCCCGGTCGCGCTCGCGCTCGCCGCCGGCGGCGGCTGGCTGCTGGCGCGCCGGGCGCTGCGCCCCGTCGAGCGCTTGACCTCCCGCGCGGAGGAGATCGGGGGCGACGACCTGGCCGGGCGCATTCCCGTGCCCGAGCCGCACGACGAAATCGCCCAGCTCGCGGCGACGCTCAACGCGATGCTCCAGCGCCTCCAGCAGGGGCTCATCGACCGCCGCCGCCTGGTGGCCGACGCGTCGCACGAGCTGCGCACACCGCTGGCCGCGATGCAGGCCGAGCTCGACGTGACGCTGCGCTACGAGGAGCTCCAGCCGGCCGCGCACGAGGTGCTATCCAGCGCGCTGGAGGAGGTCGAGCACATGAACGCCCTGGTCAACAACCTGCTCACGCTCGCGCGCATCGACGAGGGGCGGCTCGAGCTCGACACGGTCGCCGTCGACCTCGGGGAGATCCTGGACCATCTCGTCGGGCGCCTCGAACCGATCGCCGCCCATGCGGGACTCGAGCTCACCGCGGACACCCACCCCCTCCACGTCGTCGGGGATCGCGAGCGGCTGCGCGAGGTCGCGTCGAATCTCGTGATGAACGCGATCAAGTTCGCCGGACCCGGCGCGCACGTCGCGGTGCGCACCTGGCGCACCGGCGAGACCTGCGGCTTCGCCGTCGCCGACGACGGGCCGGGCGTGCCGGGCGACGCTCGCGAGCTGATCTTCGAGCGCTTCGGCCGCGCCGACGGGGCCCGGACCCGCGGTCGCGGCGGATCGGGGCTCGGGCTCGCCATCTGCCAGGAGATCGTCGCCGCCCACGGCGGCCGGATCGAGCTCGAGGAGGACGCCAGGCCTGGGGCCGCGTTCCGCGTGACGCTGCGCTGCGCGGAGTCCGGCTCGGCACGCAGGTAGCCGGCCGCGGCGCCCGCCGCGAGGGTGGGCGCCGCGGTGTCCGGCCGACTCTCCTGCTCAGCGTCGCGAGCGGATCACGCCGAGGAGCCCGTGGGCCTCGTCGGCGATGCCGGCGCTGAACACGATCGAGCGCGGGCTGGCGAACGCCCCGTTGCCCGGCTGGAGCGCCCACAGCCCGTCGATGGCGATCACGCTGCCGTCGCGGTTGCGCAGCCGGCCGAGCGGCGCGCCCGTCCGGCGGTCGTAGGCGCCGATCGTGCCGTCACCGAAGTTGCCGACCAGCAGCGCCCCGTCCAGTCCGCCGAAGCCCGGCGGCGCGATGGCCAGCCCCCATGGAGCGTTGAGCGCCCCGCCGGAGACGAGCCGGCGGATCAGCCGGCCGTCGGGGCGGTAGACGTCGACGTAGCCGAGCCCTGCGCCGGGGACCTCGTCCTGGGCGTCGGCGTCCTGCTTCGCGTAGGCGACGTAGAGGCGACCTCCGAGCGCCTGGACATTGAACGGCGCGAACCCCGCCGGGAGCGTCGGATCGACGAAGCCGCCCGGCAATGACACCGGCGCGAAGTGATCGTCGAACACGGCGATGCGGCCGTGATGGAAGTCGGCCGCGTAGAGCCGCGTCCCGTGCGCGGAGTCGGCGATCGCCAACCCCTTGTAGACCGCGCCCGCGCTGGGGACGATCGTGCGGGCCGAGGTCAGGGGCGGCGCCGTCGGGCTCCACGCGGTGATCGCGCCGGCCTCGCTGGCGAAGATGAACTTCGCGGGGCCGCCGCCTCCGCCGACGTCGAACCCCGGTCCGCCGTTGAACACCTGTCCGGTCGGCTTGCCGTCCGGGATGGTGACGACGAGGGAGGCGATCGCCGGCGGCATGCCGTGTACGGCGCCGGTGTAGAGCGTCGAGAGCCCGGGACCGTTGTCGGCGACCCAGAGCGGCGCGTTCGGGCCGGCCGCCAGCCCCCAGGGATTGACGAGGTTGTGATCGGTGATGCGCGCGACTCCGGGGATGTCGGAGACGAGGTTGCTCTGCCGGAAGCGGTGCGGCGAGGCGCTGGCGGCGCCGGGCAGCGCGGCGGCCAACACGGCCACGGCCGCGAGGAGGACGCCGAGGGTCCGGGCACGGCGGAGCGACCGCCGTCCGGCGGGGTGTACGGCCAACATGGGAAGACCTCCTGTCGAGGTGAGGCGACCGGCCGGCCGCCACACCGGACAAGGACGCCACCCCCACCCGGACCTTGCCGTCAGCGCGCGGAAACGTTCGCTACGTGCGGGTATTTCGGCGATCTCCTGCAGTTGCGCGCCCTCCTAGGATCGGGGCATGGAGCTCGGACTCTCGACCTTCGCCGACCTCGGTCCCGGCGTCACGCCGCAGGAGCGGATGCGCCAGCTCCTCGACGAGGCGCGGCTCGCCGACGAGCTCGGGCTCGACGTGTTCGCGATCGGCGAGCACCACCGCCCGGACTTCCTGATCTCCGCGCCGGCCGTCGCGCTCGCGGCCGTGGCCGCGATCACCGAGCGGATCCGCCTCTCGAGCGCGGTCACCGTGCTGAGCTCCGACGACCCGGTCCGCGTCTTCCAGGCCTTCGCCGAGCTCGACCTGATCTCCGGCGGTCGCGCGGAGATCATGGCCGGCCGCGGGTCCTTCACCGAGTCCTTCCCGCTCTTCGGCCAGGACCTCGACGACTACGACGAGCTCTTCGCCGAGAAGCTCGAGCTGCTGCTCGCGATCCGCGAGGCGCCCGAGGTGACGTGGTCGGGCCGCCATCGCCCGCCGCTGGATCGCGCCGTGGTGTGGCCGCGCCCGGTCCAGGACCCGATGGCCGTCTGGGTCGCGGTCGGCGGGACGCCGGCGTCGGTCGTGCGCGCCGGCGCGCTCGGCCTCCCGCTCACGGTGGCGATCATCGGCGGCACGCTCGAGCGCTTCGTGCCGCTCGTCGCGCTCTACCGCGAGGCGGTGGAGCGTGCCGGCCACCCGCCGGGCACCGCGCGGGTCGCGATCAACAGCCACGCCTTCGTCGGGGAGAGCGACGCCGGCGCCGACGCCGCGTTCATGCGGCCCTACCTCGCCGGCATGAACCGCATCGGGCGCGAGCGCGGCTGGCCGCCGTCCGGCGAGCCGCAGTACCGCGCGCTCGCCTCGCCCGGCGGCGCGCTGGCCGCCGGCTCACCCGAGCGCGTGGCCGAGAAGATCCTGCGCGGGCACGAGCTCTTCGGCCACGACCGCTACATCGGGCAGATGACCGTCGGCGCGGTCGACCACGCCGAGGTCATGCGCTCGATCGAGCGCTTCGGGACCGAGGTCGCGCCCGTCGTGCGGGCGGAGGTGGCGCGGCGGGAGGCCGCCTCGTCCGAGAGCTCCCTCGGCGATCCCGCGCGCGCTGGCTCGTCCTCGTAGCCGCCGGCCGCCACCGTCGCCTGTTGGCGCCGCGTGGAATCTAGCGGGACCCGCGACCAACACCCCCCCGACTACCAGGTCAGTTCGATTTCAAGCTCGCGTTCGTCCGTGCCGACCTGGAGTTCGACCTTGAGGTTCACCTCGGCGGGGACCTTCGCAACGATGCGCAGCCCGTCGCGCTCGAAATGAGCTCGTTCCCCGACGCCGGCTCATCGGCGATCGCGAAGCCGAGCAGCGACATCCTCGAGAGAGACGCGGTCCTCCTCCTCGAGCTCGAGGAGTTCGTCGCTCACTGTCCTTCGACGAGAGGCGAAGTCGGGAAGACAGGATTTGAACCTTTCACCCCTGCGCCGTGACGACCGGCTCCGATCCGTGCCCGATCGACCCCTGGGCGTCCAGCCGGCGGGTCATCTCGACGGCGTCCATCGGACGGCCGAACACATAACCCTGGGCGAGCTCGCAGCCGATCGCGCCGAGGTGCCGGCGCTGCCGCTCGGACTCCACCCCCTCGGCGACCGCCGTGAGGCCGAAGGTGCGCGCGATCTCCACGATCGCCTTGACGAGCGCGGTGGAGCGCGGCTCCTCGCCGACCGCGCCGATGAACGACTTGTCGATCTTGAGCACGTCGACCGGGAAGCGCTGGAGGTAGGCGAGGGAGGAATAGCCCGTCCCGAAGTCGTCGATCGCCAGTTGCACGCCCAACCGGTGCAGCGAGTCCAGGTTGCGGGAAACGAACTCGGAGTGCTGCATGAAGGTCTGCTCGGTGATCTCCAGGGTCAGGTTCCACGGCGCGAGGCGCGCGGTGTGGAGCATGTAGGCGATCCGGTCGGTGAGATCCGGCGCGAGCCACTGGCCGGCGGACACATTGACCCCCACGCTCAGGTCGTGGCCCTTCCGGCGCCACGCCGCGGCCCGGCTCATGGCCTCAAACAGGATCCAGTCGCCGAGCGAGCGCATCACACCTGACTGCTCGGCGAGCTCGAGGAAGTCCATCGGCAGCACAAGGCCGCGGTGGGGGTGGCGCCAGCGCAGGAGCGCCTCGGCGCTCTGCACCACTCCGCTGTGGCAGTCCACGATCGGCTGGTAGAAGAGCTCGAACTCGCCGCGCTCCACCCCGTCTGCCAGCTCTCCCTTGACGCGCAGGCGCTGCATCACTCCGCTGGCCATCGTCGTGCTGAACAGAACGCAGCCGCTCCGGCCCTGCGCCTTGGCGGCGTACATGGCCATGTCGGCGTTGCGCAGCAACTGCTCGGCGCCCTGTGCCGCGTCGGCCACGGCGATGCCCATCGAGGCCTGTACGCTCATCGAGAGCTCGCCCACCTCGAAGGGCTCGACCAGCGCCGCGAGCAAGCGCTCGGCGATCTCGCGCGCATGGTCGGGGCCGCCGAGCCCGCGCAGCAGAGCCGCGAACTCGTCGCCGCCGAGGCGCGCGAGCAGATCCTCCGGGCGCATGCACGCGCGCAGCCGGTCGGCCACCGCGACGAGCAGCCCGTCGCCCACGGCATGGCCGAGGCTGTCGTTGACGAGCTTGAACTCGTCGAGGTCCAGGAAGAGCACCGCACTCAGCTCGTCGGCGGGATCGGTGAGCGCAGCGATCTGGATCTGGTCGATCAGGGAGACCCGATTGCTCAGGCCGGTCAGCGGATCGCGATACGCGGCCTGCTTCAGCTGCGCCTCCAGGGCGCGGAGGTCGGCGGTCTCCCGCACGGCCACCACCACGCCACGAATCTCGGGGTCGGCCAGCCGCCGGTGGAGCACCGCCTCGACCGGGGTGAACCGGTCCGCCGCCCCCATCCGCCAGCGCAGGGACGGCGACTGCTCGCCAAGGGACCCGTCGGCGACCGCCTGCAGCGTCCGGCCCGCGTTGTCGCGATCGTCGGCGTGGACCAGCTCGGCGAGGTGGCGGCCGACGGCGCGACCGTCACCCCCGCCGAGGATCCGCACGGCCGTGATCGTCTGGTCGCGCACGACGCCCTTGGCGTCGAGGACGAGCAACCCGGTGCCGCTGAGCTCGACCAGGGCCTCGAGGTAGGCGGCTTCGCGCCGCGGCCGACGCCGCCTCATGGGCGCGCGTCCGGCTCCGGCGCCGACTTGGAATCGCGCGCGCGAATCTGCCCGAATGTCCGGCACATGGTTCCCCCGGGGTATCGACGCCCGGCCGCCAGCGGCAAAGCGCAGCACACTGACCTGCATTTGCGTCCTCGGGAGTTGAGCTCCTGATGGACGATTCAGACGCAGCGGTCGGTACCACGGCCTGGTGGCACCGCCTCGCTGGCGGTCGCAGCGGACACCTAGTGGTGGCGCAGGTGCTCCGAGTCCGGCCAGGTGCCGTCGCCGGGCATGTCGAGGCGATCGGTCAGCGGACGGCGCCATTCGGGGGTCACCGTCGGCTCGCCCCAGTAGTCGGTGACCCGGACCGCCTCCCCGTCCTCCAGCTCGCCGACGGTCACGTTGCGGTACAGCCGGCCGTCGCCGTAGTCGCAGGTCCACTCGACCACGACGACGTCGTCGAGGCGCAGTCGCCGCCCGACCTCCAGCGTGAGCTCTGGGAAGTTGCCCTCGACATCGGCAACGAGCTTGCTCGTGCGAACGATCTCACCCATCTGCGGCCACTGGCGCACGACGTCGTCGGCCAGCGGGACGCCGAGGATGTAGGCCACCCGCGTCGCGCCATCGGACTGCTGTCCATCCGCGGTCATTCGGCCACGTCCCCGTGCGATCGGTTTGCGGGCGCCGACGAGCACGACGTCCCGACCCACCACGCCCGGGACCTGGGCTGCAGGACCGGACGCGCGAGGTCCACGGTACAGCAGCGTGAAGGTGCGCCGGCCGGGCGTGGGGGCGCCGCGGCAGGCCCGCGGATCGGCCGTCCCGCACCCTGCGACGAGGCCGCGGGCAGCGTCGCCAGCCGGGTTCAGCGCCCTTCGGTGAGCTGGAGACACTTGCCGCTTGCAGGACGCTCGTAGTTTTCGGTAGGTTTTGATGCTCCGGAAACTGGACCATGGTCGCCTCCGACGTGCACGCCTTGCAACACCG
>JBBSBL010000065.1:0-13282 GCA_038251325.1 Solirubrobacterales bacterium
CGTGACGACGCCCTGAGCGCCGCGCGCGCCGACGACGGCCTCGGCGCGACGCCGAGCGCTCACCTGACCACGACCGACTCCGAGACCGGGCGCCTGCGCATCGTCGAGCTGCCGTTCGTGCTCGACGGCCGACGCCTCTACGTGCTCGGGGAGCCGGGCGCGCTGGCGGACTGGGTCCGGGACCTGCTGCGCGAGCCGGCCGTCTCGGTGCGGATCGGCGAGGTGGCGCTGCACGGGGAGGCGGCGATCCTCGATCCGGGGGCGGAGGTCGAGCATGCCCGCGGGGCGCTGCTGGCGAAATACGACGCCGGCGCCTCGGAGGACCTCAGCTACTGGATCCGCTCGGGCCAGCCCGTGCGGGTGGATCTGCGGGGGCGGTGAGGGCGACGCCGAGCGACCTCCTCGCCGGACTGTCCGGGATCGTCGGGCCCGAGCACGTCGTCGCCCACCCCCACGCACTGCGCGCGTACGAGTCGGATGGGCTCATGCGCTACCGCGTCGCGCCGGCCGCCGCCGTGCTCCCGGGGTCGGCGGCCGAGGTCGTCGGGGTCGTCCGCCTGTGCCACGCGCTCGGGGTGCCGTGGGTCGCGCGGGGCGCGGGCAGCGGGCTGTCGGGGGGCGCGCTCCCCGTCGAGTCCGGCGTCCTGCTCGTCCTCTCCCGCATGCGGCGGATCCTCCAGGTCGATCTCGAGAACCGCCGGGTCGTCGTCGAGCCGGGGGTGACGAACGTCGCGGTCTCCCACGCCGTCGCGCCCCGCCTCTTCTACCCGCCGGACCCCTCGAGCCAGGTCGTCTGCTCGATCGGCGGCAACGTCGCCGAGAACTCCGGCGGCGCGCACTGCTTCAAGTACGGTTTCACGACGAACTACGTCGCCGCGGCGGAGGTCGTGCTGCCCGACGGGACGGTGGCCGAGCTCGGCGGCGACTACCCCGACATGCCCGGCTACGACCTGCTCGGGGCTTTCGTCGGCTCGGAGGGCACGCTCGGAGTCGCCACCCGCCTCACGCTGCGCGTCGTCCCCGCGCCCGAGTCGGTCGAGACGGTCGCTGCCTTCTTCGGATCGACCCGGGCCGCCGCGGAGGCCGTCTCGGCGATCGTCGCGGCCGGCGTGGTGCCGGGCGCGATCGAGCTCATGGACGCCTTCGCGATCGCCGCCGCGGAGCCGATGGTCGGCGCCGGCTATCCGCTCGACGCCGGCGCGGCGCTGCTCGTCGAGCTCGACGGGACCCGCGAGGAGTGCGGCGAGCGGCTGGCGCAGGTCCGGGCGCTGTGCGACACGCACGGATGCACCGGCGTGCGCGTGGCCGCCGACCCGCACGAGCGCGAGCTGCTGTGGAAGGTCCGCAAGGGGGCGTTCCCCGCGATGGGCCGCATCAGCCCGCACTACTACGTCCAGGACGGCGTCGTGCCGCGGACCCGGCTGCCCGAGGTGCTCGACCGGATCGCCGCCCTGGCCGAGGAGCACGGGCTGCGGGTGGCGAACGTCTTCCACGCCGGCGACGGCAACCTCCACCCGCTCGTCTGTTACGACGGTGGCCGGGCCGGCGAGGCCGAGCGGGCCGAGGTGCTGGCCTCGGCGATCCTCGACGCGTGCCTCGAGCACGGCGGCTCGATCACGGGCGAGCACGGGGTCGGCGTGGACAAGAAGCGGCACATGGGGAAGATGTTCGGCGCCGCCGACCTCGAGGCGTTCCAGCGGCTGCGTTGCGCGTTCGACCCCGACGGGCTCGCGAACCCGGGCAAGCTCATGCCGACGCCACGGCTGTGCGGTGAGGTGCCCGGCCCCTACCGCGAGCATCCGCTCGAGCGGGCCGGCGTGGCGGAGCGCTTCTAGCGATGGTGCGCGAGCGCCCGGCGGACGGGGCGGCCGCGGCGGCGGTGCTCGCCGACGCCGCGCAGGAGGGGCGTCGGGTGCGTCCGCTCGGCGGCGGCACGAAGCGGGGCTGGGGCGCGGTCGTGCCCGAGCCCGAGGTCGAGCTCTCGACCGCGGCGCTGGACGCGATCGTCGCCTACGACCCGGGGGACCTCACCGCGGTGCTCGGCGCCGGGCTCCCGCTGGCCCGCGCGCAGGAGGCGTTCGCCGAGCACGGCCAGGCGCTGGCCCTCGACCCGCCTGACGGCGCGGGAGCGGCGACGATCGGCGGGGTCGTGGCCAGTGGCGACTCGGGCCCGTGGCGCCATCGCCACGGCGCGGCGCGCGACCTCGTGCTGGGCGCGACCGTCGCGCTGCCCGACGGCACGCTGGCCACGACCGGCAGTCGCGTGATCAAGAACGTCGCCGGCTATGACCTGGCCAAGCTCTACGCCGGCTCGCTTGGGACCCTGGGCACGCTCGTCGAGGTCGTCGTGCGGCTGCATCCGCGGCCGGCCGGCACCGCGACGGTGGTCGCGCGCGGCGCCGATCCCGCGCTGGTCTCCGCCGGCGCCGCCGCCCTCGCCGCCGCGCCGCTCGAGCTGGAGGCGCTCGATGTGCGCTGGAGCGGCGAGGACGGGGCGGTGCTCGCCCGGGCCGGCGGCGAGGCCGCGCCGCGGCTCGCCGCGCGTGTCGCCCGGCTGCTCGGCGAGGCCGGGCTCGACGTGGAGGCGCCGGTCGCCGACGACGAGGCGCTGTGGGCCGCGCAGCGCGCCGGCCAGCGGGCCGCGCCGGGCGGCATGACGCTGCGGGTGTCGGGCGAGCCGTCCCGGCTCGCGGACGTGCTCACGGCCGCGCGGGAGGTCGGCGCGAGCGACGCGGTGGGGCGCGCCGCGGTCGGGCTCACCTGGATCCGCCTGCCCGCCGGCCAGGCGTCCGCGATGGGGGCCGCCCCGGCGGAGCTGCGCGCGCGGTTGGCGCCGTTGCGCGTCGTGGTCCAGGACGCGCCGGATGCGGTCCGCGCGGCCGTCGACGTCTGGGGGGTGGCCGAGGGGCCCGCGCTCGAGCTCATGCGGCGCGTCAAGGCCCGCTTCGATCCCGCGCGGGCGTGCAATCCGGGCGTCTTCGCGGGTGGGATCTGATGAGCGCGGGCGCCTCGGCGGCGGGAACCGCCTGGGACGCGCACCGGCCCCCGGACCCGGCGCTCATCGAGGACTGCGTCCACTGCGGGTTCTGCCTCCCGACCTGTCCGACCTACGTCCTGTGGGGGGAGGAGCCGGACTCCCCGCGTGGCCGGATCGCGCTCATGGACCTCGGCCACGAGCAGGCCGAGCTCTCGAGCGAGATGGTCAACCACTTCGACCGCTGCCTGGGCTGCATGGCCTGCGTCAGCGCGTGCCCCTCCGGCGTCCGCTACGACCTCCTGCTGCAGGAGACCCGGGCGCAGGTCGAGCGCCGCCACCGCCGCGAGCCGCTCGATCGCGCGTTCCGCCGCGCCGTGTTCGCGGCCTTCCCGCATCCGGGCCGGCTGCGGCCGCTCGTGCCGCTCGCCGCCCTGGGCCACCGGCTCGGCCTCGCGCGCGCGGCGACCGCGCGGCGCGGCGGGCTGCTCGGCCGCGTGCCCCGCTTCCGTGCGCTGCTCGCGCTGACCCCCGTGGTCCCGGCGCGCATCGCCCTGCACCGCCTCCCACGGCACACGCCCGCGCGCGGGACGGCGCGCGGCCGCGTCGGCTTCCTCCAGGGCTGCGTGCAGCGCGCGTTCTTCGGCGAGATCAACGCCGCGACCGTGCGGGTCCTGGCGGCCGAGGGCTTCGACGTCGTCGCGCCCCGCCTGCCCCGCTGCTGCGGCTCGCTGGAGCTCCACACCGGCGAGGAGCCGGCCGCGCGGGCGCTGGCCAGGGCGACGATCGAGGCCTTCGCCGACTGCGAGACGATCGTGACCAACGCCGCGGGCTGCGGCTCCGGCATGAAGGACTATGGCCACCTGCTGGCCGACGAGCCGGACTGGGCGGAGCGGGCCGTCGCCTTCTCCGCCCGGGTCCGCGACGTCCACGAGCTCCTCGCCGCGGCGGGGCCGGTCGCGCCCCGCGGCCCGGTGCCGCTGCGCGTCGCCTACCACGACGCGTGCCACCTCTCTCACGCCCAGGGCATCCGCGCCCAGCCGCGCGCGCTGCTGGCGGCGATCCCCGGCGTCGAGGTCGTCGAGCCCGCGGAGTGGGAGGTCTGCTGCGGGTCGGCGGGAGTCCACAACCTGCTCGAGCCCGACGCCGCCCGCGACCTCGGGCGGCGCAAGGCGCGCAACCTCCTCGCCGCGGGCGCCGACGCGATCGCGGCCGCCAACCCGGGCTGCGCGGTCCAGATCGCGTCGCACCTTCAGGCGCTCGGGTGCCCGCTGCCGATCCTCCATCCGATCGAGATCCTCGACCGAGCCGTGCGCGCGGCCGCGCAGTAGCATCGCCCGGCCGGCACACGATCAGGGAGCGCGATGAGCGACGAGCCCACGAAGTACCTCCTCGGCGAGCGGGACATCCCGACCCACTGGGTGAACCTGCTTCCCGACCTGCCCGGCGAGCCGCTCCCGCCGCTCAATCCCGGTACCGGGCAGCCGGCCGGCCCGGACGACCTCACGCCGATCTTCCCGATGGGCCTGATCGCCCAGGAGGTCTCGGGCGAGCGCGAGATCGAGATCCCCGAGGAGGTACGCGAGGCCTACAAGCTGTGGCGCCCGACGCCGCTCCACCGCGCCCGCCGCCTCGAGCGCGCACTCGATACGCCCGCGCACATCTACTACAAGTACGAGGGCGGCTCGCCGGCCGGCTCGCACAAGCCGAACACCGCCGTGCCCCAGGCGTGGGAGAACGCACAGGCCGGCGTCGGCAAGCTCACGACCGAGACCGGGGCCGGGCAGTGGGGGTCGGCGCTCGCCTTCGCGTGCTCGCTCTTCGACCTGGAGTGCGAGGTGTGGATGGTCGGGTCGAGCTACGACCAGAAGCCCTACCGGCGCTCGATGATGGAGACGTGGGGCGCGTCGGTCCACCGCTCCCCGAGCGAGCTCACCGAGGCCGGGCGCTCGCAGGCGTCCCATCCGACCGGCTCGCTGGGGATCGCGATCTCCGAGGCGGTCGAGATCGCCGCGCAGGATCCGAACGCCAACTACGCGCTCGGCTCGGTGCTCAACCACGTGCTGCTCCACCAGACGGTGATCGGCCAGGAGGCGATGGCGCAGATGGCGATGGCGGGAGAGGAGCCCGACGTCGTGGTGGCCTGCGTGGGCGGCGGGTCGAACTTCGCCGGGCTCGCCTTCCCCTTCGTGCGGCGGGTGATCGGCGGGGAGGCCACGACGCGCTTCGTCGCCGCCGAGCCGGCGGCGTGCCCGACGCTGACCCGCGGCGTCTACCGCTACGACTTCGGCGACACCGTCGGCCTCACGCCGCTCATGGCGATGTACACGCTCGGCCACGACTTCGTCCCACCGCCGGTCCACGCCGGCGGCCTGCGCTACCACGGCGACGCGCCGATGGTCTGCGGGCTCGTCAAGGCCGGGCTCGTGGAGGCGCGCGCCTATAAGCAGAACGACACCTTCGAGGCCGCCGTCCGGTTCGCGCGGACCGAGGGCATCATCCCGGCGCCGGAGCCGGCGCACGCGATCCGCGCCGTGATCGACGAGGCGGAGGCGGCGAAGGAGGCCGGTGAGGCCCGGGTCATCCTCTTCGGGCTCTGCGGGCACGGCCACTTCGACCTCTCGGCCTACGACGCCTACCTGTCGGGGCAGCTCGAGGACCCCGAGTTCTCCGAGGCCGACATGGAAGCCGCCCTGGAGCGGCTGCCCGACGCGCCGGCCATCGCCTAGCGGACCGCGGACGATGGACGCCGCGGCGCCGGCGGAGCGGCGCCCGAGCCTCGAGGAGATCGTCGTCGCCGGCGATCCGGTCCGCTGGGGCGCGGCCGGGTTCGTCGTGGAGGGCGACGTCATCCGGGCCGGCCGGGTGCGCGTGCGGATCATGCCGGGGAGCGCCGGCGGGGGCATCGTGGGCTGGGTGCTGCGCGACCTCGCGACGACCGACCTCGACGGGCTCGCGACGCGCGCCTCCGAGGGATCCGGCACGCTCGGCGCCGAGCATCCCAACACCTGCGTCGGGGTCGACCACGTCGTCGTGCTCACGCCGGACCTCGAGCGCACGGGCGCGGCGCTCGCGGCGGCCGGCGCTCCGTTCCGCCGGGTCCGCGAGGCGGGCGACGGCGACCGGCCGCTGCGCCAGGGGTTCGTCCGCCTCGGCCCGGCGATCCTCGAGGCGGTCGAAGCGCCGGACGCGCCGGCGGGCCCGGCGTCGTTCTGGGGCGTGACCTTCGTCGTCGCGGATCTCGACCGCGCCGGCTTCCTGCTCGGCTCGCGGCTCGGAGAGGCGATGGACGCCGTGCAGCCCGGCCGTCGGATCGCCACCGTCCGGCGCGACGCGGGGCTCGGGCTTCCCGTCGCCCTCATCACGCCGGAGCCGGCGCGCGGCGGATGAGCGGCGACGGGGTGCGCCTCGGCGTCGACGTCGGGGGCACGTTCACCGACGTCGTCGCCGTGTCGCCGGAGGGCGTTCGGACGACGAAGGTGCCCTCGACCCCCGAGGATCAGTCGGCCGGCGTGCTCGCCGCCGTGGCCGCCGGCGGGATCGATCCGGCGCAGGTGACGGCGTTCGCCCACGGCATGACGGTGGCGACCAACGCGCTGCTCGAGCGCCGTGGCGCACGCATCGCGCTGATCACCACGGAGGGCTTTCGCGACCTGCTGGAGATCGGCCGGCAGGACCGGCCCTCGCTCTACGACCTCACCGCCGACCGGCCGCCAGCGCTCGTGCCGCGCGAGCGGCGCTTCACGGTGCGGGAGCGTTGCGGGCCCGAGGGGGTCGTCGTCCCGCTCGAGGCCGCGTCGCTGGCCGACGCGGTCGAGGCGGTGCGCGCGGCGGAGGTCGAGGCGGTCGCAGTCTGCCTGCTGTTCGCCTTCCGCTTCCCCGACCACGAGGCCCGGGTCGGCGCGGCCCTGCGCGCCGCCCTCCCCGGCGTCCACGTCTCGCTCTCCAGCGAGGTGCTGCCCGAGGTCCGCGAGTACGAGCGGGCGGCGACGACCGTGGCCGACGCCTACCTCGCACCGAGGCTGGGCGCCTACCTGCGGCGCCTCGCGAGCCGGGCGTCGGCGGCCGGGCTGCCGCGCCCGCTCGTCATGCGCTCCTCGGGCGGCGTCGCCGATCTCGAGGAGGCGGCCGCGCACGCCGCCGGGTGCGTGCTCTCCGGTCCGGCGGGCGGCGTGGTCGGGGCCGCCCACGCCGCCGCGGCGAGCGGCTTCGACGACGTGCTCAGCCTCGACATGGGCGGGACGAGCACCGACGTCGCGCCGATCCGCGCCGGGCGCGCCGCGACGACGACCGGGTCGGTGGTGGCGGGCGTCCCGATCCGGCTGCCGATGGTCGACGTCCACACGGTGAGCGCCGGGGGCGGGTCGGTCGCGTGGGCCGACCCCGGTGGCGCGCTGCGCGTCGGGCCGCGCTCGGCCGGCGCCGATCCGGGTCCGGCGGCCTACGGCCGGGGCGGCGCCGAGCCGACCGTCACCGACGCGAACCTCGCGCTCGGGCGCCTGGCCGACGGCGCGGTGCTCGGCGGAGAGGTGCGGCTCGACCGGGCCGCCGCCGAGGCGGCCCTCGCGCGGGTGGGCGAGCCGCTCGGGCTCGACGTCGTGGAGACCGCGCTCGGGGTCGTGCGCGTCGCGAACGCCGAGATGGCGCGCGCGCTGCGCGTGGTCTCGGTCGAACGCGGGCTCGACCCGCGCGGCTTCGCGCTCGTTGCCTTCGGCGGGGCCGGTGGCCTGCACGCCTGCGCGCTGGCCGCGGAGCTCGCGATCACCACGGTCCTCGTCCCGCGGGCGGCGGGGGTGCTCAGCGCGCTCGGCCTCGCGATCTCCGATCTGCGCGCCGACGCGGCGACGGCGTTCCTCGTGGCGGTGGCCGACGCCGACCCCCGCGAGATCGACGCCGCCTTCGGGCGGCTCGAGGCGCAGGCCGTCGCCGGCCTGGCCGGCGCGGTGGTGGCGCGGGCGGCGGACCTCCGCTACCGCGGCCAGGCCTTTGAGCTCACCGTCGACGCCGGCGGCGCCGACGCCGGGGAGCTGGCGGCGCGCTTCCACGCCGCGCACGAGGAGCGCCTCGGCTACCGCATGGCTGGCGAGGCGGTGGAGCTCGTGGCGCTGCGGGCGATCGCCACGGTGGGCACCGTCGTCCCGTCGCTCGCAGCGGAGCGCCGAGGCGATGGGGAGGCCGGCGCGGGACCGGTCGCGCCGGCACGCCGGGAAGCCTGCTTCGACGGGATCTGGCGCGAGATCGACGTCCACCGCGGCGACGGGCTGGCCGAGGGTGCGCCGCTCCCCGGCCCGTGCATCGTCGAGCTGGCCGGGGCGACCTGCGTCATCGCGCCGGAGTGGGCCGGTCGGGTGGACCGTGCCGGCGCGCTGGTGCTGGAGCGGGCGGCGTGAGCGACACGCGCGTCGATCCCGTCACGCTCTCGGTGCTCGCCGCGGCGCTCGCGGGCATCGCCGAGGAGATGGGCGCGCTGCTCGTCCGCGGGGCCTACTCGGCGAACATCAAGGAGCGCCGCGACTGCTCGGCCGCGCTGTTCGACGACGCGGGGCAGCTCGTCGCCCAGGCGGAGCACATCCCCGTCCACCTCGGCGCGATGCCCGAGGCCGTCGCCGCGGTCATGGCCCGCGACCCGGCGCCGGGCGACGTCTTCGTGCTCAACGACCCCTACACGGGGGGCACGCACCTGCCCGATCTCACGCTCGTCTCGCCGGTCGAGGGGGCGGGCGGGCGCCTCGCCTACGCCGTCACGCGCGCCCATCACTCCGACGTCGGCGGGATGCGCCCCGGCTCGATGCCGGCGGACTCGCGCGAGATCTACCAGGAGGGGCTCGTGCTGCCGCCGACCCGACTCGCCGCCGCTTACGGATTCGTCGACGAGGCACTCGCGCTCGTGCTGGCGAACGTCCGCACGCCCGAGGTCCGCCGCGGCGACCTGCTCGCGCAGATCGCGGCGAACCGGCTCGCGTCACGGCGGCTCGCCGAGCTGGCCGAGCGGGTGGGGGAGGACGTGGTGCGGGCCGGCATGAGCGAGGTCCAGCGCTACGGGGAGCGCCGCGCCCGCGCCGCGCTCGGCGCGCTGCCCGACGGCACCTGGCGCGCGAGCGGCGAGATCGAGGGCGACGGGGTCGAGGACCGCGACGTCCCGCTGCGCGTCGCGGCGACGATCGCGGGGGAGACGCTGCGGGTGGACTTCGCCGGCAGCGCGCCCCAGGTCGCCGGGAACGTGAACTGCCCGCTCGCCGTCACCCGCTCGGCGTGCTGCTTCGCGCTGCGCGTCGTACTCCCGGCCGACGTGCCGGTGAACGCGGGGACCTACGCGCCGCTCGAGATCGCGGCCGAACCCGGCCTCGTGGTCAACGCGCGCCGGCCGGCGGCGGTGGTCGCCGGCACCGTCGAGACCTCCCAGCGCATCGCCGACACGGTGCTGCTCGCGCTGGCCGGCGCGCTCGAGCTGCCCGCCCAGGGGCAGGGGACGATGAACAACGTCGTGCTCGGCGGCGCGGGGTGGACCTACTCCGAGACGATCGGCGGCGGCCAGGGGGCCAGCGCCCGCGGGCCGGGCCCCTCGGGCGTCCACGTCGGGATGAGCAACACGCTCAACACGCCGGTGGAGGCGCTGGAGCTCGAGCTGCCGCTCCGCGTCGAGCGCGCCGAGCTCGTCTACGGGAGCGGCGGCGTCGGCGCGCATCGCGGCGGGGACGGGATCGTGCGGTCGATCCGCGCGCTGGAGCCGTGCTGGCTCTCGCTGCTCACCGACCGCCGCCGGCACCGGCCCGCGGGGGCAGCGGGGGGCGGGCCAGGCCGCGCCGGTGCGAACACGCTGAACGGGGCGACGCTGCCGCCGAAGGCGAGCCGGGGGCTCGAGGCCGGCGACGTGCTGGAGATCCGCACGCCGGGCGGCGGCGGGTGGAGGCCGCCGGGTCAGCCCTCCTGATCGGCGGCGACCAGCTCTTCGACGAAGAAGCGGGCGGCGGGATCGAGGCGGTCGCCGAAGACCGCCTCGGCGACGGCAAGGACCTCCGGCGCTGTCTGGAGGCCGGCCTGCCGGGCGAGCAGGCGCACGTCGTCCTCATCCTCGCCGACGCGATGGGCGAGCACCTTCAGCGCGAGGAGCATGCGCGGCGACGCGGCGAGGACGCGCAGCCCGGGCGCCTCGAGCACGGGGGCGGCGTCGGGATCCTCGCCCGCCAGGAAGCCCTTGACCGCGTCATTCAGCCAGCCGGGCGGCAGGTCCAGCCGCTCGCCGACCTCGGCCGCGACGGCGTAGATCTCCGCCTTGGGCTCGAACACGGCGTCCACGTCCCGGGTGGCGCGGCGCGCGTCGTAGGCGAGCGCGATCGCCGCCCCGCCGACCACGTACATCTCGCCCTGGATGCCGCGAGCGTCGAGGGCCGCGGCGAGCTCGCGAAGCGCCCGTTCGATCTCCGCGCGGTCCACCTCAGACCCGCTCCAGCGCACCGCGCGCGATGAAGATGCCCCGCCGGCGGAAGGCGGCCGGCGACTGGGCGATCGCGGTGGCCCGGAAGCCCGGGACCGTGCTGGGGAACCAGAACGCCTCGAGGAAGCGCGACCGCCCGACCGACCAGGCCGGGCGCGGCAGCCCGTGGGTCGCGGCGAGATACTCGGCGAGCGCGCCGAGGTAGGCGTCCAGGCGGGGGTCGCCGATCGCCGCCGGCTCGTCCCGGATCGCGGCGAGCCGCAGCTCGTCGCGCCCGCGCAGCGCGAACTCGTCGAGCAGCTCGCGGACGCAGAAGCGGAGCTCCTCTCCGTGGCGGACCCGCTCGGCGACGCCGGCCAGCGTCTGGGTGAACCGCTCGTCCGCCGGCGGGTGAGCGGCGAGCCACTCGCGAAAGCTCGTGTCGGCGGGCACGGGGCAAGCGTAGGGCGGCGGGCGGCGCGATCCGGCGCCCTCGCCTCGGCTCATGCCCCGCCCGGAAATGGCGTCTTGACGCTTTCTTGACACGGACGGATCGAATCCTGACGGCATCTGAACGCGCGCGAACCTAGCGTCAGTCGCGTGCACGTCGGGGCGCTGATCTTCTTCGTGGTGCTGTGGTCGGCGCTGTCGGCCTGGGCCGGCTGGACCGCACGGCGAGAGCGCCGTCGCGTCCGCGGGCAAGCGAGCCGGGCGCTCCTCGAAGATGCGCGGTACGACAGCGATCCAGACCGGGTCGGTGCCCCGTGCGCGCCGCGCCGCCGGCGCCACAGCCGCCGGCCGCGGCCCGCCCTGCGGCGGCCCTAGCCGAGTCGGAGCGGCGCGATGGCTCGTCTGGTGGAGCGCGGCCTGCGGCGGTCGGTCGGAGTTCCCGGACTCTTCGCCACCGCCTACGGCAACGTGGGCTCGTCGATCTACTACGCGCTGGGCCTCGTCGCCGCCCACGCGCTCGGGCTCACGCCCGTCGTCTTCCTCCTGGCCGGGGGCCTCTTCGCGCTGACCGCGAAGACCTACGCCGAAGGGGCCTCGATGTTCCCCGAGGCGGGCGGGTCGTCGTCCTTCGCGCGCCACGCCTTCAACGAGCTCGCGTCCTTCTTCGCCGGCTGGGCGCTGACCCTGGACTACATCATCACGATCGCCATCTCGGCGTTCTTCGTGCCGCACTACCTCGGCGCGTTCTTCCCGGAGCTCAAGCACAACCCGGGCGACATCTTCGGCGGCATCGCCGTCGTCGCCCTCCTCGCGGGCCTCAACATCCGCGGGCTCGGCGAGTCGGCGAAGCTCAACCTCTTCCTCGCCATCGCGGACCTGTTCACGCAGGTCCTGCTCGTCGTCGTCGGGGTCGTGCTCGTGCTCGATCCCTCCGGCCTCGTGAACCAGGTCGATCTCGGGACGGCGCCGACCTACACCGAGCTCATCTTCGCCCTGTCGGTGGCGATGGTCGCCTACACCGGGATCGAGACCGTGTCGAACATGGCGGAGGAGGCCCGCGACCCGGGCCGCGACGTGCCGAAGGCCGTCAACTACGTCGTCGTCGCGGTGCTCGGGGTCTACGCGGGCATCTCCGTCGTTGCGCTCTCCGCGCTGCCGGTGGTCAGGGACGCCGCCGGCCACTACACGACGAAGCTCGGGACCGTCTACGAGAACGACCCGGTGCTCGGCATCGTCTCGGCCTTCGGCCTGCACGGGACGCTGGAGACGATCCTGCGCTCCTACGTCGGCGTGCTCGCGGCCACCATCCTCTTCATCGCCACCAACGCCGGCCTGATCGGGATCTCACGGCTGTCGTGGTCGCTCGCGGAGCACCGCCAGCTGCCGTCGATCTTCGCGCGGCTGCATCCGCGGTACCGGACCCCGTGGTTCACGATCGTCGTCTTCTCGATCGTCGCCGCCGCGCTCATCATCCCGGGCCAGACCGACTTCCTCGGGAACCTCTACTCGTTCGGGGCGATGCTGTCGTTCACCACCGCCCACCTCGCGGTGATCGCGCTGCGCTACCGCCAACCCGACCAACCGCGGCCCTATCGGATGCCGTGGAACGTGCGCTTCCGCGGCGGGCTGCTGCCCCTGACCGCGGTCCTCGGCGCGCTCGGCACGTTCGTGGCCTGGGTCTCCGTGCTCGTGCTCCACACCGAGGCCCGCACGGTCGGAATGGCGTGGATGGCGATCGGGCTCGTCGGCTACGTCGTCTACCGGCGGCGCTCGGGCCTCGACCTCACCTCCGAGCACCGGATCCCGCGTGGCGAGCGCCCCCCGGACTTCACCCAGCTGGAGTACCGCTCGGCGCTGGTGCCGATCTTCGGCGAGGACGTGAGCGGACGCGCAATCCGGGCCGCGGCGAAGCTCGTGGGCGAGGGCGCGTCGGTGAACTGCGTCTTCGTCATCCGGGTGCCCTCCCGGCTGTCGATCGACGCCGGGATGGAGGCGGAGGAGGCGGTGGCCCGCAGCGCGCTCGAGGCGGCGTCCGTCGCCGCGCGGCGCGCCGACCTGAGAGCGACCACCCGGCTCCTCCGCACGCGCGACGCGGGCGAGGCGATCGTCGAGGAGGCCGAGCGCACACGAGCGGAGATCGTCTACCTCGCCACGACGCACGTGCCGAGCGCGGAGCTCGGGCTCGGGCGGACCGCCCAGTACCTGCTGGCCAAGCGGCCGTGCCGGATCGTCGTCGAGACGGGCGGCGGCGACGGCCGGCCCAACGGGGCGGGGTAGCCGGCGCCGCTCCATCGCGGCGCGGCCGGCGTGGTCAGGCCGCAGCGTCCCTGGGCTCCGCCTCAGCGGCGGCCGCCGCTTCCCGCGCCGGCCGGACGACCAGCACCTCCTCCGGCACGTGATCGAGCAGCCACGCGACGTCTGGAGCCGAGAAGCCATCTGAACCC
>JBBSBL010000066.1:0-13248 GCA_038251325.1 Solirubrobacterales bacterium
CGGACGGCGCGGTCGCCGGCGCGAGCGCATCCGCGAGCCCGGAGGCCCCCGCCGTGGCGCCGCCGGAAGCGGCGCCGGCGCCGCAGCGCGTCCAGCCCGCGGCCGCCACCGCGGCGGCGGCCACCCGGGTGGTCCCACCTCCGTCGCGGACCGCGCCCGCCGGCAACGGGCACGGCGCCGCCCCGGCGTCGCCGCCCCGCCGGACACCACCGCCCGCCGCGCGCCGAGCCGAGCCGCTGCTCGCGGACGACGCGACGATCCCGCCCCGGCGCGCGCCGAGCGCACGCGGCTCGGGTGGAGGACCCTCCCGGCGCCGCACGATCCTGCTGGCCGCGGCCGGGCTGCTGGTCGCCGCCGCGGCGGCGTTCGCGATCATCCAGCTGATCTCCTCGTCGCCGACCAAGCGCAGCAACTCGACGCCCCCCGCGAACGCGAAGGGCGGTGGGAGCGCCGGCAAGCAGGGCGGCTCGTTCTCGCGCGGGTCCGTCACGGTGTCGGTGCTCAACGGCACCCCGGTCGCCGGCCTGGCCAACGGCGTGGCGACCCAGCTCGTGCAACGCGGCTTCAAGCGGGGTGCGGTGACCAACGCGGACAACCAGCAGCGCTCGGCCACCGTGGTCTCCTACCTGCCGGGCCACCGCCGCGAGGCGGTCGCGGTGGCACGGGCCCTGCGGATCGCCGCCACCGTCGAGCCGGTCGACGCGAACACGCGCGCGCTCGCCTGCCCGCCGCCCGCGCCGTGCAAGGCCGCGGTGATCGTCACCGTCGGGTCCGACCGGACCCGCTGACCCGGCCGCCGGGCGCCGGGGACGTCATGGCCGACTCGTTCCTCGACCTCCCGCCACGCAGCGCCAAGCCGCGCGAGGCCGGCATCACCCACGTGCTCGACAAGGGACTCTCGGTGGCCGAGGTCGACGGGATGGTCGAGGTCGCCGGGGCCAGCGTGGACCTCGTGAAGCTCGGCTGGGGGACCGCGCTGGCCACCGGCAACCTCGACGCCAAGCTCGCCCGCTACCGCGCGCACGGGCTCCCGGTCGTCCTCGGCGGGACGCTCACGGAGCTCGCGATCGCCCAGGATCGCGTCGACGACCTGGTCGCCTGGCTGCGAACCCTCGGCGTGGCCCACGTGGAGGTCTCCGACGGCACGATCGCCCTCCCGCACGCGCGCAAGCTCGAGCTGATCTCCCGGTTGGCGGAGGAGTTCACGGTGCTCTCCGAGGTCGGGAGCAAGGACGAGGAGCGGATCATGGCCCCGTATCGCTGGGTCGAGCTCATCGAGGCGGAGCTGGCCGCCGGCTCCTGGCGGGTCATCGCCGAGGCGCGCGAGTCCGGGACCGCCGGCATCTACCGTGCCGACGGCGAGGTGCGGATGGGACTGATCGACGAGATCGCGCATGCCGTCGACCCCGGGCGGATGATCTTCGAGGCGCCCCGCAAGGAGCAGCAGGTCTGGTTCCTGCGCCGCTTCGGCTCCGAGGTGAGCCTGGGGAACATCGCGCCCGCCGACGTCCTCTCGCTGGAGACGCTGCGTCTCGGGCTGCGCTCGGACACCGCGACGGTGGAGCGGCCGCCCGCCGGCGGGCGATGATCCTGCTCGCCCGGCACGGCGAGACCGACGCCAACGTCGTGCCGCTCCGCTTCCAGGGGCGGCTGGACACGGTGCTGAACGCGACCGGGCGCCGCCAGGCGGACGAGCTCGCCGAGCGCCTGCGGGGCGAGGAGATCGGCGCGCTGTACTGCAGCGACCTGACCCGCGCCCGGCAGACGGCCGACGCGGTCGGCCGGGTCATCGGCCTGGAGCCGACGGTCGACGCGCGGTTCGCGGAGGGCGACCGCGGGCGATGGGAGGGGCGGCTGATGGACGACGTGGCTCGCGCGGAGCCGGAGGCCTTCGCGGCCTGGCGCCGAGCCGGGGCGGGGTGGCGCTTTCCCGGCGGCGAGTCGCTCCAGGAGCACGCCGACCGCGTGGCCGCCGGGCTGGCCGACATCACGCGCCGCGGCGGGTCGGCCGCCCTCGTCGTCTGCCACGGCGGCTCGATCCGCGTCGCGCTGTGCCGCACCGACCCCCGCGGCCTCGACGCCTTCCACGACCTCGCCGTGCCCAACGCCGCACTCGTCCGGCTGTGAGCCGGGCCGCGCAGGTCGGCTTCGCGCTGCTCGTCGCCGCCACGCTCGGCGCGTTCTTCGTGACCCAGCGCCTGAAGACGACCGATCCCGTGGTGATCGGGGTGCGCACGCTCGGCTTCTTCTCGCCGGTGAGCGACGGCCCGCAGCGCTCGACCTACGCCTCGTTCTTCCTCCAGCGCGACGACGACGTGACCGTGACCGTCATGGACGCGGCCGGTGACGTCGTGCGCACCCTGGCCGACGGCCGCACCGTGCCGGCGCGCACCCGCGTCGCCTTCCGCTGGGACGGACGGACGCAGGACGGGCGCCGCGCGCCGGACGGGACGTACTTCTTCCGCGTCGGGCTCGCCCGCCAGGGACGCTCGCTCACGCTGCCCTTCCCCCAGGCCCTCGACACCCGTCCGCCGCGACCGGTGGTCGTGCGGGTCGAGCCCGCCCACGGCGGCGGGCCGCTCCTGCTGCCGCGCGGCGGAGGACGGGCGGCCACGGCGATCTTCCGCGGCACGAGGGGCCGCCGCGCGCGCGGTCTGGTGATCCGGACCGACGTGCGCCCGGCCAGGATCGTGCGGCGGATCTTCGTGCCCGCGGGCCGGCGGCGGTTCACCTGGGACGGACTGGTCGCCGGCCGGCCGGCGCCGGACGGCACCTACCTGCTCGGGCTCTTCCTCCGCGATCGGGCGGGGAACGCCGGCACGTTCCCCGGGCGCCTGCCGCCGTTCCCTGGCGAGATCCGCACCCGCCCCGGCGTAACGGTGCGTCACCTCGGGGTGTCGGCGCCGTCCGGCGTCGTGAGCGCCGGGCGGGTGGCGAGCTTCCGGGTCGACGCACGCGGGCAGCGGTACGGGTGGGCGCTGCGCCGGGCGGGGAGCGGCCGCGCTCTGGCGCGAGGAGCCGGCCGCGCGAGCCGGCTGCGGCTGCGCCTGCCCCGCCGCTCCCGCGGCCTCCACGAGCTCACGATCGCCGCGGCCGGGCGGCGCATCACCGTGCCGATCGCGGTCCGCTCCGCGCACGCCCGGGTCCTCGTCGTCGTGCCGGCGATGACGCTCCAGGCGCTCAACCCGGCCGACAGCAACGGCGACGGACTCCCGAACACGCTGCCCGACGGGGGCCCGGCGCCGCTCGACCGTCTCTACGAACGGACTCCCCCGCTCGTCGCGGCGCAGGTCGCGCCGGTGCTCCGCTTCCTCGACGCCGAGCGCCTGCCCTACGACCTCACGACCGACGCCTCCTTGGCCCGCGCCGAGGGCCCCCGCCTGGACGGTCAGCCCGGGGTCGCGCTGATCGGCGAGGAGCCGTGGCTCACCGCGCCGCTCGCCGCGGCGCTGGGGCGCTACACGCGCGGCGGCGGGCGGATTCTCACCTTCGGCGTGGGGGATCTGCGGCGCACCGCGACCCTGGCCGGCGCCGCGCTGCGCCGGCCGACGCCGCCGGCCGCGGTGGACGCGCTGGAAGGGCGGCCCGGGCCGTTGCGCAGCGGCCCGGTCGACGTGCTGGCCTACCAGGACGAGATCGGGCTCTTCCGCGGCACGAGCGGAGGCTTCGGCACGTGGCCCGCGAGCCGTCGGTTGGTCGCGGTGGCCGGCGGGGGCCGGATCGTTGCGGCGGCCGGCCCGCAGGCCGGCACGGCGATTGTCGCCGCCTGGCGCCTGGGTCGCGGGCTCGTGATCGGGACCGGCCTGCCCGGCTTCCAGGCCCGCCTGGGCCGCGACCTCGACACCCAGGCGCTCGTCCGCCGCGCGTGGACGATCCTGCGCGGGGGATGAGCGTGGGTGGGCGGGCGGGCGGTCCCGCCGGGCCGGCTCGGGGCACGGTGCTCCACGTCGCCCCGCACCCCGACGACGAGGCGCTCGGCGCGCCCGCGACGCTGCTCGCCCTGCGGGACGCCGGGCACCGAGTGGTGAACCTCGCGCTCGGGCTCGGGCGCCCGGGGCAGGAGACCCGTCGGGGGGCCGAGCTGCGCGAGGCCTGCGCTCGCGCGCGGTTCGAGTTGGAGATCGCGCGCGAGGCGCCAACGACCGGCGATGCGGCGCTCGGGGGGTGGGCGGCGACCCGGATCGACGACGCGCTCGACGCGCACGCGCCGGTCCTCGTGATCGGGCCGGCGCCGACGGACGCCCACCCGCGCCACGCGGAGGTGGGCGCGGCCCTGCGCGACGCGGTGGATCGCCGCGGCGCCGGCGCTCCGCGGCTGTGGCGGTGGAGCTTGTGGTCCACGCTGCCGCGGCCGACCCTGCTGCTGCCGTTCGGCGAGGAGCGGCTTGCGGAGGCGGCCCATCTCCTCGCCGCCCACGCGAGCGAGATCGCGCGCCTGGATCTGCCGCGCCTGCTGCACGCCCGCGCCGAGCTCGCCGCCGTGACCGGGCCGGAGCTCGTCGGCGGGTTCGGTGGGGCCGTGGTCTTCGCCGGGCCGTACGCGGAGCTCCTGGCGGCCGACGAGGAGGCCGGAGCGCTCGACGCCGACGACCCGCTGACTGGCCGCTGACGGCCTCGCGCCCTCGGGAGGCCGGGTCGTCGACGCCGGCCGCGCCCGCCTCCGCTCACGCCTTCGCGCCGGCCTCCCGCGCCTCCGCCGGCACGTCGGCCGCGTCCACCACGCCCGCCGCTTCCAGCCGCCGCCACAGCGGCGCGTCCTGCCGCGACGCGGTCTGGGCCAGCGCCCAGGCGCGAAGCTCGAGGTCGGGCGCCGTCCGCGCGCCGGCGCTCCCCCGGAGCGCGGCGACCCACTCGTCCACGTCGGCGCAGCGCGTCACCGCGCGCTCCCAGGTCAGCACGCCGGAGAGCATCGGGGCGATCGTGCGCCGCCCGAGCCGGGCGTACTTCATGATCCGCTGCGGCAGGCCGGCGTCGTTGAACGGGTCCGACGCGCGGAAGGGGACGATGCCGACGTCGGCGCAGAGGATCACGCGCGCGGCCGACTCGTCGCGGAGGCGCCCGAGCCAGACCAGGTTCGGCAGCGCGCGGCACGCGGCGAAGTCCGCGTCCTCGCGGCACTCGTCGGGGTGGACCTCGCCGACGAGCAGGAGCGCAAGCTCCGGCATCGCCTCGGCGACCCCGCGCAGCAGCGTCCAGTCCACGCGGCGGCCGAGGTGGCCGAGCGAGACGGCCACGACCGCCGCCTCGGGATCCGGGGCCGGAAAGGCGTCGTTCGGCGGCGGCACGACGTCCGCCGTCCGGCCCGCCTCGCGCTCCAGCGCGGCGAGCGCGTCGCTCGCCGCGAAGGTCCAATGCGCGCGCTCCGCGGCGGCGGCGTGGAACGCGGCGAGCCGACCGCGCCGCCGCGGCGAGGCGTCGAGCGCGTGGTCGTAGCGGTCCCACAGCGAGTACCACAGCTCGGCGTCCGGATGGCGCTCGACCAGCGCGGACGCGAGCGGCCACTGCAACGGGTGGAACATGACGACGACGCCGACCTCTCCCGCGGCACGCAACCGCCCGGCGCTGCCGCGCGCCAGGCGCGTCGCCGCCGCCGCGGGCATCCGGCCGTAGATCCCGTACGGGACATGCCCCGGCTCGAGCGCGACGACCCGTGGCGCGCGCAGCAGGTCCCGCGCGAGATCGCCGAGGATGAACGACTCGAGCCGGCGCGGGAGGAGCAGCAGGGCGGTCGGGCCGTCCACGCCGCCGGACGCTACCTCAGGTGTCGAAGCCCAGCCCGAAGCGGTCGAGCGTTCGCAGCCATCGCCCCCGCCGCCCGCCGTCGCGGTCCGCGGCGGCCAGCTGACGCCGGGTCAGCTCGATCACGCCCCAGCGCAGCGGCTCTGGCGGGAAGGGCGCAGGCTTGCGGCGGACGTACTCGAGTCGGGTCGCCTCCGCGTCGCGGCCGTCGAGGAGGGCCGGTGAAGCCGCCGCCGACGATGACGAGATCGGCCTCGGCGTCGGCCTCCAGCCGCGACGCGGGGGCCGGCGGGTCGGCGACGTCGAGCCAGAAGGGGCGCGGCTCGGCGTCGGCGTAGGCCGCCCGGTGGGCGCGGGTCGGGGACGGCGCGTCGCCGTAGACGGTCATCGCGGCCGGATGATGACGGTCCGGAGGCGCACCCGGAGCCGCCACGGGCACAAGTAGCGTCCGGGCCGCCGTGTCGACCTATCTCAAGCGCCTGCTGACCACGGCGGCGGCCTACCAGGTCGCCGACGTCGTCTCCAAGCCGATCGCCGTGCTGCTGCTCCCGGTCTACACCCGGAAGCTGACGCGCGCCGACTACGGCACCGCCGAGCTGCTCATCGCGATGGTGATCTTCGGCAGTATCGTCGTGCGGCTGGGCGTCGGGGAGGCGTTCGTCCGCTACCACTACGAGCAGGCGGACGACGCGGGCCGCAACGCGCTCGCCCGCCGCGCCGTGGGCTTTCTGCTCGCGGTGTCCAGCGCGGTCGCGCTGCTGCTGCTCGCCTTCGCCGGGCCGCTCTCGGAGGTGGTGCTCGATCACCGCGACGCGACGCTCTTCTCGATCGCCGTCCTCGGCCTGTGGGCCTTCTCCAACCTCGAGCTCGCCTACGCCCTGCTCCGCGTCGAGGAGCGCAAGCGGGCCTACGGGATCGCCTCGCTGACCAACGTCGCGCTGACCGTCGGCCTCACCCTGTGGCTCGTCGTGGCGCGGGACGAGGGCGCCCGCGGCCTGTTGCTCGGCAACTACGCGGCCTCGACGCTCGTCCTCCTCGGGCTCTGGTGGACGCTGCGGGGGCGCCTCGTGCCGCGCGGCGGCCCCGCTCACGACCTCGCCACCCTGCTGCGCTTCGGCCTGCCGACGGTGCCGGCCGACGCGAGCGTCTTCGCGCTGAACCTCGTCGACCGCTGGTACCTCTTCCACCAGCAGGGCGCCGCGTCGGCGGGGCTCTACTCGCTGGCGGTGAAGCTCGCCGGCGTCGTGGTGTTCGCCGTGCGGGGCTTCCAGTACGCCTGGCCGCCCCTCGCCTACTCGGTGACCGACGACGACGAGGCGCGCCGCGTCTACGCCTTCGTCACCACGTACTACGTGCTCGTGACCGGCGTCATCGTCGCGGGGCTGGCGCTGCTCGGGCGTTGGCTCGTCCGCCTGCTTGCGGCGCCGTCCTACTTTCCGGCCTACGAGGCGATCCCATGGGTCGCGCTCGGCTGGGCGCTCTACGGCCTGTTCCTCATCTTCGTCGTGATCGCCGGGCGCGCCCGGGTCACGACGCGCAACTTCCCCGCGGCGCTCGCCGGCCTGGCCGTCAACGTCGTGCTCCTCGTCACGCTCGTGCCCCCGCTCGGGATCGCGGGGGCCGGCGTCGCGCTGGCCGGGGCGTACGTCGTGATGCTCGTCGTCATGCGCCTCCTCACGCGCGGGCTCTTCGCCGTCCCGATCGAGTGGGGCCGGATCGCCCACGTCGTCGCCGTGGCGGGCGGGATCGCCGTGGCGGGCGAGCTGCTGCTGCCCACGGCGGGCGCCGCCGGCCTCGCCGCCCGCCTCGCCGCGTTCACCGCCGTGCCGGTCGTGCTCGTGCTCACCCGGTTCTTCCGGCCCGAGGAGGTCGCCCAGATCAGGGGCCTGGCGCGCCGGGTTCGCGGGATGCGTGCCGGGCGTTGAACCGCTCGGCCGCCTCGCGCAGGCCCTCGCCGCGTGCGGGGCGCAGGGTGGCGGCGACGTGGCGGCGGTAGCGGGCCGGGTCGTGGCCGGGGAGTACGGTCGCCGCGAGCGCACGCACCGCGTAGGCCCACGCCGTGAGCCCGCGGACGGCCAGCGCGGTGACCGGCCCGTGGTGGGTGCGCAGATAGCGCTCGCGCCCGCGCGCCATCTCGACGATGCGCCGCTCGGGCACCGCCCCGGTGGAGAGCTGCTCGTGGTGGACCGCCTCCGCCGCGGGCACGTACAGCGTCGTCCAGCCGGCGTCGCGCAGCCGCCGGCAGAAGTCGACCTCGTCGGAGTAGACGAAGTAGCCCGCGTCGAGCCAGCCGACCGCGGCGGCCGCCTCGCGGCGCACGAGCAGCGCGGCCGACTGCGCCCAATCCACCTCGCGCGTGCCCGGGCCGGTGCTCTGGACGGTGAGCCGACGGTGGAGGAAGAGCGCCCCGGCCAGCGCGCTGCCGAGCCCCGGGAAGCGCCAGGCCGACGGGTAGGGGGCGCCCCCCGGCGTGAGCAACCGGGCGCCGGCGGCGCCGGCGGCCGGACGGGCGTCGAGCGCGTCGCGCAGCGCAACGGTGGCGCCGGGGCGCAGCTCGGCGTCCTCGTTGAGCAGGAGCGCGAAGCGGCCACGGGCGCGCTCCAGGAGGAGGCTGTCGTTCGCCGCCTTCCCCGTGCGGCGCTCCAGCGCGAGCACCGCGTCGACCGCCGGGTGGACGCGCGCCGCGGCGGCCGAGCCGTCGGTCGAGGCGTTGTCGAGGACGAGGACCTCGGTGGGGAACGGGACCGCGGCGCGCTCCCGCGCGACGGCGTCCAGGCAGGCGAGCAGGCGCTCGCGCTGCTCGGTGCAGACGATGCAGTAGCTGACCTCGACGTCCACCGGACCGCCATCATGCCGCGGTGGGTGCGCGTCCACGTCCTCGACCCGCCGGCCTACACGCCGCCGTACGACCGCGCGCTCTGCGCGGCGCTCGCCCGTGCCGGCGCCGAGGTGACCCTGCTCACCTCGCGCTTCGGCTACGGCGCCGTGCCGCGCGCGGCGGGCTTCACGGTGCGCGATGCCTTCTACCGCCGCCAGCCGGGAGCGCCCGGCTCACGGGCGCGGCGGGCCGCGCGGCTGGCCCAGCACGTCCCGGACATGCTCCGCGCGCGCAGAGTCGCCGCGGGGGCCGACGTCGTCCACTTCCAATGGCTCACCGTCCAGCCGCTCGACGTCCATCTGCTCCCCCGCGATCGGCCGGTCGTGATCACCGCCCACGACGTGCTCCCCCGCGAGCCGCGCCCCGGCCAGCTTCGTGCCCAGCGCCGGCTCTACGAGCGCGCCGACGCGGTCGTCGCGCATTCCGCCCACGGCCGCGAGCGGCTGGTCGGCGAGCTCGGGATCGACGCCGAGAAGGTGACGGTGATCCCGCATCCGGCCTTCGCCCAGCTCGCCGCCGAGGACGACCCGGCGCCGCTGCCGCCCGAGCTCGCCGGGGTGGAGGGGCCGGTCGTGCTCTGCTTCGGGCTGATTCGGCCCTACAAGGGGATCGACGTGCTGCTCGCGGCCTGGCGCGGGCCGGATGCCGCGCCAGGGGGGCTCGCCGCCTCGTCCGAGCTCTGGATCGTCGGGCGCCCGCGGATGGACCTCGCGCCGCTGCGCGCCGCCGCTCCCCCCGGCGTGCGCTGGCTCCCACGCTTCGTGGCCGACGCGGAGATCCCGGCGCTCTTCCGTCGCGCGACACTCGCCGTGCTGCCCTATCGGAAGATCGAGCAGTCCGGCGTCGCGGCGACCGCGCTGGCCTTCGGCACGCCGCTCGTGCTCACCGCGGTCGGCGGGTTCCCGGAGCTCGCCGCGACGGGCGCGGCCACGCTCGTCCCGCCCGGCGATCCCGACGCCCTGCGTGCCGAACTGCGCCGCCTGCTCGCCGACGACGACGCCCGCGGGCGGATGCGCGCCGCCGCGGCGGAGGCCGTGGCCGGCCCGCTCTCCTGGGACGCCGCCGCCCGCGCGCACCTCGACCTCTACCGGTCGCTGCGGTCATGAGGACCGCGCTGGAGATCGCCTTCTGGGCCGCGGCCGGTCTGCTCGTCTACGCGCAGGTCGGCTACGGGCTGCTCCTCGCCGCGATCGCGCGGATCCGGCGCCCGCGACCCAGCGCTGCGGCGCCCGAGCCCCAGGACGGCCTCCCGCTGGTCTCGGTCGTCGTCGCCGCCTACCGCGAGGCGCCGGTCATCGCCGCGAAGGTCGCGAGCCTCCGCGCGCTCGACTACCCGCCGGACGGGCTGGAGGTCATCGTCACCTGCGACGGCTCCGACGACGGCACGCCGGCCCGCGCGCGCGAGGCCGGCGCCGACCTCGTGCTCGAGCTTCCGCGCGGCGGCAAGGTCCGCGCGCAGGACGCGGGCGTCGCCGCCGCCCGACCCGGCAGCGCCATCGTCGCCTTCTCCGACGCCAACGCGCGGTGGGAGCCCGACGCGCTGCGCGCGCTCGTCGCCCCGTTCGCCGATCCGCGCGTCGGCTACGTCTGCGGCCAGGTCGCCTTCACCGACGCCGGCGGCACGAACCAGGAGGGCCTCTACTGGCGCTACGAGATGCGGCTGCGCGCGCTCGAGTCCGGCCTGGCCTCGGTCACCGCCGGCAACGGCGCGATCTACGCGACCCGCCGCGAGGCCTACCTCGAGGTCGACCCGGTCATGGGCCACGACCTCGCCTTCCCCTTCAACCTCGTCAAGCGCGGCTGGCGGGCGGTCTACGCGCCGGCGGCCCGGGCCAGCGAGCCGATGGTCCCGAGCGTCGAGGGCGAGTTCGCGCGCAAGCGGCGGATGATGGGCCACGCCTGGCCGATCGTCCTGCGCGGCGGGATGCTCTCCCCGCGCGGCTACCCGCCGCTCTACGCGTTGATGATCCTGAGCCACCGGGTTCTGCGCTACGCGACCCCGTTCCTCCACCTCGTCGCGCTCGGGACTAGCATCGCCCTGGTCGCGATCGGTGCCGGCCTGATCTATCTCGTCGCCCTCGCGCTTCAGCTCGCGCTGCTCGCTGCGGCCGCACTCGCCGCGGCGGTCCGCACCCGCGTCCTGCTCGTCGCCCGCTACTACGTCCTCACCACGGCCTCGCTCGCCGCCGGGCTGTGGGACTGGCTGCGCCACGGGACGCCGGCCGGCTGGGAGCCGCCGGCGGGCACGCGCTGATGGCGCGCCGCGCGCTGGACCTCGTCCTCGGCGGGCTGGGCAGCGTGCTCACGGCCCCGCTCGTCGCGCTCGCGGCGGCGGCCATCCGCGTCGAGTCGCCGGGGGCGGCGGCGCTCTATCGCCAGCGCCGGGTCGGCCGGGACGGCGCGGAGGTCGAGATCGTGAAGCTCCGCACCATGGTGCCCGGCGCCGAGCGCCGGGGGGCGGGCCTCGCCGTCGACCAGGACGACCCGCGCATCACCCGTGTCGGCGCGCTCCTGCGCCGGACCTCGCTGGACGAGCTGCCGAACCTGTGGAACGTCGTGCGCGGCGAGATGTCGATCGTCGGCCCGCGCCCGACGGTCCCGAGCCAGGTCGAGCGCTACACCGCACGGCAGCGCGGCCGCCTCGCGGTCAAGCCGGGCATCACGGGCTGGGCCCAGGTGAACGGGCGTGCCGCGCTGCCCTGGCCCGAGCGGATCGAGCTCGACCTCTTCTACGTCGAGCACCGCTCGCTGCGGCTCGACCTCGAGATCCTCGCCCGCACCGCGCGGATGGTGCTCGGCGGGCACGGCCTCTACCGCGGCGAGACCGGGGGTTGGGAGCGGTGAGGCCCGCCCCGCGCCCCGACCCGGGGCCGCCCGGCATCCTGCTCACCGGCGTCGGCAAGCGCTACGACATCGTCAGCGCCTTCGCGGCGCACGCGCGGGTCGTCGCCGCCGACCCGAGCCCGCTCGCTCCCGCGCAGTACGCCGCGCACGTGCGCGCCGCGGTCCCGCGCATCGACGATTCCGCCTACGTCCCGGCCCTGGCGGAGCTGTGCGCCGCCCACGAGGTCGGCGCGGTGATCCCGCTCACCGACCTCGACATCGAGGTGCTGGCCCGCGCCCGCGCCGACGGCGTCCTGCCTGCCCTCGTGCCCGATCCCGAGATCGCCGCGGCGACCTACGACAAGTACGAGACCCACCTCCTGCTCGCCCGGCTCGGGCTGCCGTCGCCCCCGACGGTGCTTCCCGGCGAGCCGGTCGCGAGCTACCCGGTGATGGTGAAGCCGCGCCGCGGCTCGGGCGCCCGCTCGATCCACCCCGCGCGGGATGCCGGGGAGGCCGCGTTCTTCTGCCGCTACGTCGAGGAGCCGGTGATGGTGCAGCGCCTGATGGACGGCCCGGAGTTCTCGATCGACGCGCTCTCCGACGTCGACGGCCGCTGCCTCAACGCCATCCCGCGGACGATGCTCGAGTCGCGCGGCGGCGAGTCGATCAAGGGGACGGTGATCGCCGACGGCGAGCTCGTCGAGCTCGGCCGCCGCGTCGTCGAGGCGCTCGGCGTGCGCGGCCCGTGCACGGTCCAGGCGTTCCGCGACCGCGAGCTCGGGCTGGGGATCACCGACGTGAACACGCGGTTCGGCGGCGCCTTCCCCGCGCCGGTCTACGCCGCGCTCCCGGGCCGCAGCTACCCGGAGCTCATCGTGGCCATGGCGCGCGGCGAGCGGCCCGAGCCGCACGTCGGCGAGTTCCGCCCGGGCGGAACCTTCACGCGCTACTTCTGGCAACTCGAGCTCGACGAGGCGATGGAGCCGACCGGCCGTGACATCGTCGATCCGCCCGGCCCGCCGGCGCCGCGTTGAGGCGTGGCGCTACTCCGGCTGGGGGATGTACTCGGGCGCCTTGAGGGTGTAGGTCTCGCGGAAGGCGCGGATCGCGTCGAACATGCCAGGGTCGAAGCGCGGGCAGGCGAGCAGATGGCCCCATGCGGTCGCCGCGACGGCGTAGGGCATGTTCGTCTGGTTCTCGAAGAGCTGGAGGTACTGCCCGGCGCCGAAGCTCCCGACCGACTCGTTGAACAGCGTCGTGAGCTGCCCGACCTCGCGCGTCGGTGTGCCCGGCCGGTACTGGATCTGGGTGCGGCCGTGCTCGAGGGAGTGGACGAGCTGCTCCTTCGGCGGCGTCCCCTGACCGGAGTAGTCGCCGTCGGACGCGGGCGTGGGATTGTGGTTGCCGAACGTCGGGGGGTTGGTCTTGTAGGCGACCTTCGCGGTCGTGTGGCTGCGGAACTGGCCGGCCTGTGGGTAGCTCCGGACGGTGCATCCCGCCGCCTTGGCGGCCGCCGCCAGGTCGGTGACCTTCCGCGCGGGGATCGCGACGCCGCCGACCCCGCCGCCACCCGCGGGCTTGGCCGAGTCGCCGCCGGAGGCGAGCCCGACGACGAGGACGATCGCCGCGGCCGCCACGACCACGCCGACGAGGCCGAGCCGCATCCGCTTCGCGCGAGCCGTGGCGCGCGCGGCCTCGGCCTCCTGGGCCTGCCGCTCACGGCGGCGACGTTCCTTCTCCTCGGCCCGGCTCGCCATGGTCGGTGGCGAAGGCTAGATGGTCGGCCCCCTACCCGCTCGCCGCCC
>JBBSBL010000067.1:0-13135 GCA_038251325.1 Solirubrobacterales bacterium
CGGCCCGTCCTCGGGCACGAGGACCACGGTGCCGGGCCAGTAGGGGCTCTCGTTCGGCGTCGCGGTGAGGAACTGCGTCTCATAGGTCCAGTTGCCGCTGTTCCACAGGCGCGCCCCGGTCGGCGCCACCCACTCGCCGATGTCGTCGCCCGGGAAGGGCCCGGCGCGGTGGGTGTGCCCGAAGATCACGTGATCGGCCTCGATCCCGAGGCGGGAGGCCGCCTCGCCCATCGCACGCAGTCCGGCGCGGCGCAGTCCGGGGCCGGAGATGTCGGTGGTCAACCTCCCGATCCGCGCCCGGTTCAGCGCCCCGACCGCGAGCGGGAACGCCGCCGCGGCGACCCAACGCCGCACCGGCGCATGGCCGCCCGACCCGGCCAGGAGCTTCCACGCGCGGACCGACACGCCGTGCGCGCCGCTGCCCAGCGAGGAGTCGACCTGCTGGGCCACGGCATGCGCCCAGGCGTAGATCGGGGCGAGCGCGGCCTCGTAGTCGTCGGGGATGTCGGCGCCCTCCGGGAGCCGTCCGACGACGTGGCTCATCACTCCCGCGGCGAGCCGCTCGAACGTCGGGACCGTGATGTGGCGGTCGAGGTAGTGGCCGTGGGTCGCGTAGACGTCCTCGCGCAGCCACACCCCGGGATAGCACAGCTCGAGCGAGGCCGGCCCGCACCACTCGGCCAGCGTGCCCGCGGCCTCGCCCTCCCGCGGCGCCGCGCGCTCCTCCAGGCCGAGCGGCGGCGGCGTTCCCGCCCCGCGGCGACGTTCCATCCACGGCTGCACGAGGTGGTGGTCGTGGTTGCCGGCCAGGAGCAGGATCTCCCCGCCCGGGCCGAGCGCCGCGCCGAGCCCCGCCCAGAACGGCCGCGACAGCGCGAGCGCCTCCGCCACCGGACCGTGGCGCAGCTCGAGCGTGTCGCCGAGCAGCACCACCCGCCGCACCCCTTCGGCCTCGATGGCGTCGAGCAGCGGGGCGCGGTTCTCCGCGAAGCGCAGGACGTCGGTGCCGGTTCGGCCGCCGAGGTGCAGATCGGAGACGACGAGCGAAGGCACGGCCACCACAGCGCGTCGCGGACGGCGCCTCGCGACCGGTCAGCCGGCCTTGGCGGCGACCGCCGTGCGGATCGTCTTCGGCAGCATGAAGCGCACGTCCTCGGCGGTGACCTCGAGCTCCTCGACGGTCTCGGTCCCGCGCGCGCGGAAGAAGTCGACGAGCCGCTGGACGAGCTCCTCGGGCGCGCTGGCGCCGGAGGTGATGCCGACCACGCGCTTGCCGGCCAGCCACTCCTCCCGGACCTCGGACTCGTTGTCGATGAGGTGGGACTCGGTGCCGAGGTCCCGGGTGACGTCAACCAGCCGGTTCGAGTTCGAGGAGTTGCGGGAGCCGATCACGAGCACGAGGTCGCAGTGCCCGGCGAGCTTCTTCACCGCGTACTGGCGATTGGTCGTGGCGTAGCAGATGTCGTCGGTGCGGGGCCCGACGATCTTCGGGAAGCGCACCTGGAGACGCTCGACGATCGCCGTGGTCTCGTCGACCGAGAGCGTGGTCTGCGTGATGAAGGCGACCTTGTCGGGATCGGGCAGGTCGAGGGCGTCGACGTCGGCCTCGGTCTCGACGAGCACGATCGACTCGGGCGCCTCCCCCATCGTGCCCTCGACCTCCTCGTGCCCCGCGTGGCCGACGAGCACGATCGTGTAGCCCTGCGCCGCGAAGCGCTTCGCCTCGACGTGGACCTTCGTCACCAGCGGGCACGTGGCGTCGATCGTGCGGAGCGACCGGGCGGCCGCGTCGGCGTGGACCGCCGGCGAGACCCCGTGGGCGGAGAACACGGTCATCGCGCCCTCGGGGATCGAGTCGTCGAGCTCCTCGACGAACACGGCGCCGCGCTCGCGGAGCTGCTCGACCACGTGCTTGTTGTGGACGATCTCCTTGCGGACGTAGACCGGCGGGCCGTAGAGCTCGAGCGCCCGCTCGACGGTCTGCACAGCGCGGTCGACGCCCGCGCAGTAGCCGCGCGGGGCGGCGAGCAGGAGCTTCTCGGGGGCGTCGGTCATCTCGTCCCAGTGTACGCGCGGGTGCCCGCCGCGGTTCGCGCGACGGTCGAGGCCGCGGCCCGCAGCGAGGCGGCGGGCGGCCCCGCGGTGGCGAGCAGGGTCGAGGTCGCGGAGAGGCTCCAGCCGGCGGGACGTCGGGTTGACCCGCCGCTCATCGGCTCACCCGCCACTCCGCGTCGATGGGACCCCCCGGTTCCATGGAGGTCTCTCCGTGAAACCTGTCGCCGGCCCTTCAGACACCGTGCATCGGGATGCGACCGTCCACCGGGCTCAGGGCAGCGGCGAGCCGGCCACCACCCAGGCGATCAGCGTCGCCGCGAGCACGACCTGGACGGCGAGGACCGCGACGAGGATGCGCGTGCCGGTGCCGCGCGGCGCGCCGTCAGTCGTTCGCCGTGACGGCATCGAGGAGGTCGGCGAAGCGTTCCCGGGCGTCGGCCCGGCGGGTGGGGACGTGCTCGCTCGGCACGCCGTCGGCGGGGGCTTGGTAGCCGCGCAGGACCTGGCGGGCGACCGACGCGCGGTGGACCTCGTCGGGTCCGTCGTAGAAGCGCGCGGCGCGGGCGTAGCGGTACATCGCCTCGAGCGGGAGATCGGTCGAGTACCCGAGCGCGCCGTGCGCCTGGAGGGCGCGGTCGATGACGTCGTGGAGGACCTTCGCGCCGAAGAACTTGATCAAGGAGATGTCCCGGCGGGCCGCCATCACCCCCTCGGCGTCCATCTTCCAGGCCGCGTGGAGGGTCAGCAGGCGGGCGGCCTGCATCTCGGCGGCCGAGTCGGCGATCCAGTTCTGCACCGTCTCCTTCTCCGACAGCAGCGAGCCGTGGGAGTAGCGGACCAGCGCGCGCTCGCAGAGCATGTCGAACGCGCGCCCGGCCACCCCGAGCCAGCGCATGCAGTGGTGGATGCGGCCCGGATAGAGGCGCTGCTGGGCGATGAGGAAGCCGGCGCCCTCGGCCCCGAGCAGGGCCTCGGGCCCGACGCGCACGTCGCGGTAGTGGATCTCGGCGTGGCCGCCGTAGCGGCCGAACTCCTCCTGCGGGTGCGCCATGGTCGCGACGTCGCGGACGATGTCGACCCCGGGCGTGTCCGCCGGGACGATGAACATCGAGGCCCGCTGATGGGAGCGCGCGTCGGGGTTGGTGACGGCCATGACGATGAGGAAGTCGGCGATCGAGCCGTTCGAGGAGAACCACTTGTGCCCGTCGATCCGCCACCCGTCGCCGTCGCGCACGGCCCGCGTCCGGAGCAGCGTCGGGTCCGAGCCCGCGGTGTCCGGCTCGGTCATCGAGAAGGCCGAGCGCAGGTCCCCGGCGAGCAGCGGCCCGAGCCAGCGGTCCTTCTGCTCGGGCGTGCCGGCGAGCGCGAGGATCTCGGAGTTGCCGGAGTCCGGGGCGGCGTTGCCGAAGGCGAACGGCGCGAGCAGGCTGGTGCCGAGGATCTCGTGCATGAGGCCGAGCTTGAGCTGGCCGTACCCCTGGCCGCCGAGCTCGGGGTCGAGGTGCGCCGCCCACAGTCCCCGCTCGCGGACCTGGTCCTGTAGGGGCGCCATCGCTCGTCGCAGGCCGGCCTCGTCGAGCTCGCCGACGAGCGTCTCCAGCGGCCAGATCTCCGCCCGGACGAACTCGGCCATCCAATCGAGGTGCGCCTGGAACTCCGGCTCGGTCGAGAAATCCCACGCCATGGGCTGGCTCCTTGTGCGGCGGTGGCGGCGGTGGCGACGGTGGCGACGAAGCCTACGGCCCGGGAGGGGTGGCCACCCGCGCGTCGGCGGCGGCCCGGACCTCGAGCGCGGTGCGGAGGTCCTCGGCCGTGAGGCGCACGGCCGGCAGCGTGAGCTCGACGGTGCCGTCGCGGCCCAGCAGTCCGGCCGGCCGCACGACGGTGACCCCGATCACGCGGTCCTCGCGGTCGAAGCGCACCGCGTGGCCCTCGGCGGTCTCCTGCCAGCGCGCCGCCGCGGCCGGGTCGCCGACGCTGAGGTAGAGCACGTCCGCGTCGGCGTCGTAGCTGACGGCGTCGAAGTCGTGCTCGCCGATGCGCACGGCGCTCACGGCCGCGACCCCTCGTGCCGGGCGAAGGCGGTCAGGACCCGGCCGTGGCCGCCCGCGTCGAAGGCGACCACGACCTTGATCCAGGCTCCCGATCGCGCACCGCGGCGGTAGTACCAGTCGTCACCGGCCCAGCCGCTGCGGCCGCGGACGTCGGGGCGCTCGACGGTCGAGAGGACGTCGTCGACGAGGAACGTGAGCTCCGGCTGCGCGCCCTTCATGTGGTCCCAGCGGGCCTGCTCGAGCACCACCGCGCGCCCGAGATAGTCCACCGTCGAGAGCAGAACGGCGGCCGGGGTCCGCGCCTCCCGGCGCCGCGCCCGTCGCCGCCGGCGCGCCCGGCGGCGCCGTTCCTGCGGCGCGAGGCGCCGCGGCGAGACGAGGGTGTGCAGCGGCTGGGGGGTCGTGCTCACGGCGACGGGCGCCATTGTGCTGCAAAGCGGCTCAATCCCGCACGCCGTTCTTCGCAAATTCCGGGAATCCCGCGGACAGAACCTACGGAACTCCCACCGACCTCGCGGCGCCCGAGCGCCGCACCGGCCCGGCCGCGGCCCGGCCGGTAGGCTTGGCCGCCGAGAGAGCGAGCGTCCGCGCGGAGGAGAAGTTCATGGCCCAGCACCACCTCGACCGGCTCACGGCGATCGACGCGTCCTTCCTGTTGCGCGAGGGGGACAGCTCGCACATGCACGTCGGCGCGGTGATCCTGGTCGAGGGCCCGGCGCCGCCGTTCGACGAGTTCCTCGACAACATCCGCGGCCGCCTCCACCTGGTCCCGCGCTATCGCCAGAAGCTCGCCTTCCCCCCGGTCGACAGCGGGCGCCCGCTCTGGGTCGACGACCCGAGCTTCAACCTCGAGTACCACGTCCGCCACACCGCGCTGCCCCATCCCGGGTCCGAGGCGCAGCTCTTCCGGCTCGCCGCGCGCATCGTCTCCCAGCAGCTCGACCGCAGCAAGCCGCTGTGGGAGATGTGGCTGATCGAGGGCCTGGAGGAGGGCCGCTTCGCGCTGGTAAGCAAGACCCACCACGCGCTCGTCGACGGCGTCGCCGGCGTGGACCTCGCCACCGTGCTCTTCGACCTCACGCCCGACCCCTCGCCGCCGACCGCCGAGCTCGAGCCCTGGCAGCCGCACGCCGAGCCGACGCCCGCGGAGCTCGTGGCGAACGGCGTGCGCGGCGCGGTGACGGGAGCGGTGGAGATCGGGGTCCGCGCATTGCGGCGCGCCACGCGCCCCGCTGAGTCGATCGAGGTCGCGCGCGAGGCGGTCGAGGGCGTCGGCGAGATCGTCTGGGCGGGACTGAACCCGGCCCCGGAGTCGCCGCTGAACGTCGAGATCGGGCCTCACCGGCGCTACAGCGTCGTACGCACGCGGCTCGAGGACTTCAAGCGGGTGAAGGACACCTTCGGCGGCACGGTGAACGATGTGGTGCTCACCGTCGTGTCCGGCGCACTGCGCGAGTGGCATCGCTCGCGCGGCGTCCGCACCGAGGGCATGGAGCTGCGCGCGCTCGTCCCGGTTTCGATCCGGGCCAAGGACGAGCACCATCAGCTCGGCAACCGGATCGCGGTCATGCGGGGGCCGCTGCCGCTCTACATCAAGGACCCCGTCGCCCGGCTGCGGTTCGTCAAGCAGTCGATGGACGGGCTGAAGGAGAGCAAGCAGGCGGTCGGCGCCGAGGTGCTCACCGGGGTCCAGCAGCTCGCGCCCCCGACCGTCCTGGCCCAGGCCTCGCGCCTGAACTTCTCCACCCGGCTGTTCAACCTCATCGTGACCAACGTCCCGGGCCCGCAGTTCCCGCTCTACGTGCTCGGGCGTCGCATGATCGACCTTTTCCCGATCGCCTTCCTGCCGGAGAACCACGCGCTGGCGATCGCGATCATGTCCTACGACGGCGACGTGAACTTCGGGCTGCTCGGCGACTACGACGCGATGGGCGACATCGAGGCGCTCGCCGCGGGCATCGATCGCTCGCTGGCCGAGCTCCTGCGCCTGGCCGACCGCCGGGCGGGCGGCGCGCCCGTGGGCCGAGGCGCCGCGCCGGGCCGGTCGGCGGTCGCCGAGCGCTCGCCGAAGCGCAAGAGCAAGGCGAAGAAGGCCAAGAAGGCGAAGGCCGGGAAGGCGAAGAAGGCCGCCGCCCGCACCGAGGCCGAAACGGCGAAGGCCGGATCAACGAAGGCCGGATCGGCGAACTCCGGGGCCGCGAAGGGCGGGGCGGCCAAGTCCGGGACCAAGGCGAAGTCGGCCGGCGCCCGCGCCAAGCGGGCGGCGGACGTCGCGGACGCCCCGCGCCTGCTGCCGCCGGCCGGCTCCGGCCGGGGCCGGACCGGCCCGGCCGCCGGGATGCGGGCGGCGAAGCGGGGAGCGAGCCGCAACGGCTCCTCCGCCTCCTCCCGGCCCAAGGCGCCCGCCAGGCCGCCCGCCTCGGACGGGTAGCGCGTCGTCGAGCTCAGCGCGCGCTCGCGGCGACGCGTACCAGCGCCCGCGCCGACGCCGCGCGTCCGCTCCGGTTCCCCGCGCGATCGATCGCCACCACGACGATGGCGTAGCGCTTGCCGGGCGCCCCGCGGAAGCGGAGCCGGCGTCGCGAGGTGGTCGTCAGGCGAGCGCCGCGCTCGCCGTCGCGCGCGACCCGGACCTCGAAGCGCGCGACCCCCGAGGCGAGCACCCCGCGCGGCGCCGGATCCGAGGCCGACCAGCGAAGCGTGAACGTCCGCTCGGGAGCGCGGGACGGCGCCTGCAGCCGAACGGTCGGCGGGCGCCGGTCGACCCGGCGGGCCGCGTCGAGCGCGGCGCCGGCGTCCAGGATCCCCCACCCCAGCGCCGGCCCCCACGCGCGCCCGGCGGGGCGGCGCGCCGTGCGGCCGAGCAGGCGGATGACGTCGGCAGCCCGGAGGTCCGGGTTCAGCGCGCGCGCCAGCGCGGCGGTCGCGGTCACCTGCGGCGCCGCCATCGAGGTCCCCTGGAGGTAGCCGTAGGGCGCGCCGTCCAGCGTCACGCGGCATCCGCCCGCCGGGCAGGCCGACTCGATCGACGCCGGCCCGGAAGGCAGGGCCCCGAGGAGGCCGGGCGGCCCCGGCGGCGCTCCCGACACGAGCGGTGGCGCACCCGGGGCGTAGGCGCCGTAGGCGGCGAGGGAGATCTCGTCCCCGTAGCCGGCGAAGGGCGCGCGCTCGCCGTCGGCCTGGGCGGCGGTGACGGTGAGGCCGCGCGCCACCCGCCCGCGCGACCCGGGCGGCTGCAGAGCGTTCGCGGGGTCGCCCTGCTCGGCCACGGGCTCGTCGGCCGCGGCGGCCACGAGGACGACCTGCCGCGCCCGCGCATAGTCGAGCGCGCGCACGAGCGACTCGGGCGCGCGCCGCCCCTGGTCGTCGCCGAAGCTGAGGTTGATCGCCTGGGCGCCGTGGTCGGACGCGTCAACGAGCGCAGCTGCGACCGACGCGTCGGTGAGGTCGCTCTTGACGACGACGAGGCGGCAGCCCCATCCCGCCCCCGCGATCCCGGCGTCGTCGTCGGTGGCCGCGCACGCGAGCGACGCGACGTGCGTCCCGTGGCCGCTCTCGTCGGTCGTCGCCGGCCCGTGTGCCGGGTCCCCGTCACGATCGATCGCCGCGGCGAGCTTGCCGGCGAGGTCCGGATGACCGGCGGCGATGCCCGTGTCGACGACGCCCACCAGCGCGCCGCGCCCGCGAGTGATCGCCCAGGCCCGGGGGAAGCCCTCGCGGGCCGCCCACCACTCCTGCGGGACGCCGGCCGGCGTCCCCGGCCAGGTCTCCGGCGCGGTCAGCGCAGGGTCGTTCGGGATCCGGACCGGCGCGGAGCGGAGTCGGTAGCGGTGCTCGGCCGCGACCGAGGCCACGCCGGCCCGGCGACGCAGGCGACGTATCAGCGCCGACAGCGCGACGCCGGCCCGCGGCCGGACGGTGAGCAGGCCGATCTCGGGCACGGCGGGGCCGTCGAGCCGCCCGCCGTCGGCGGCCAGCGCCGCCGCGGCCCTCGCCGTCCGGCGCGGGCCCGGCGAGCGATCCAGCAGCACGACGGCGCGCCCGGTGCGCGGGGCCGCCGGGGCCGCCGGGGCGATGGCCGAGAGCGACGCCGCGCTCAGCGCGAGGGTAAGGAGACCGCGGCGCACCGAAGGAGGATAGATGCGCCCGACCGGGCGCGGGTCAGCTCAGTAGCCCAGCGCGAACTTCGCGTCCTCGCTCATCCGCTCGGGCGTCCACGGCGGCGTGAAGACCATCGTGGGCACGACCTCCTCGACGCCCTCGAGGTCCCCGACGAACTCCTTCATCTGCTCGGTGACCATCGGCCCGATCGGGCAGGCCGGGGTGGTGAGCGTGAAGGTGACGTTCACCGTCACGCCCTCGACCGCGATGTCGTAGACGAGGCCGAGCTCGACGAAGTCGAGCCCGAGCTCGGGGTCGATGACGTTGGTCAGGGCGTCGCGCACGTCGGTCTCGGTGGCCATTGGACGAGTGTAGAGCCGCGAATCCGGGTGAACGTTTGCGCGCCACGTTTGTCCACTTGCCAACAGCCGAGACTCGTCTCGGCGCGGATCGGCGTAGGTTGTCGGTCATCGTCGCGTACGAACCTCAGCCCGCACGCCTGCGCTGCGCCGGAGACGAGGACCGCATGACCCAGGGACGACGGCGTCACGCCATCGCGCGGGCGCTGGGGGCGGAGCGCGACGTCGTGGTGGACCTGCGCGAGCTGCGCTTCGCCGACGCGTCGCTCATGCTCGACCTCGCGATGCTCGCCCGGCGGCTCCGGGGCCGCGGACGGCAGCTCCGGCTGTCGGGTCCCCAGCCTCAGATCCGCACGCTGATCGAGCTCGTCGGCCTGCACCGGGTCGCGGGCATCAGCGTCGTCGGGCCGCTTTCCGCGACGGGCTGAGCCGGACCGGCGGGCCCGCGGTCCCGCTGTCCTACCCTGTAGGGCACCGTGTTCCTCCTCGGCCTCCTCTTCATCGCGGTCCCGATCGCGGAGCTCTTCGTGATCATCGAGGTCGGCACGCTCATCGGCGCGATCCCCACGCTCGCCCTGCTCGTCCTCGGCTCGATCGCCGGCGCGCTGCTGCTCCGCCACCAGGGCCGAGCCGCCTGGCGGCGCTGGGGCGTCGCCGTCCGGGCCGGCCGGCCCCCGGCCCGCGAGACGATCGACGGTGTCCTGGTGATCTCCGGCGGCGCGCTGCTGCTCGCCCCCGGCTTCCTCACGGACCTCCTCGGCCTCGCGCTGCTGGCGCCTCCGACGCGCGCGGTCGTCCGCAGGCTGCTCTCCCGGCGCCTGCTCCTGCGCGTGGCCGCCACCGTCGGCGGGCCATACGGCCGGGGGGCTGTGTGGAGCTACGACGCGTACGGCGTGGCGAGCCGGACGCGCCGCCGTGGCGGCGGCCCGGGACGGAGCTACGACGTCGAGGGCACCGCCCGCGAGGTCGATCCCCCCGCCCTGCCGTCCTCGTGATCGAGGCCGAGCTCGAGCGCGCCCGGCCCCCCGCCGGGCCGGGCTTCGGCGACGCGGTGACCTTCGCCTTCGGGGATCCCGCGGCGGAGGTGTACGGCAGCGCGCGCCTCGGCTTGGTGCCCGGCGAGGAGCCCCGGACCACCGGCCTGGCGATGCTGTTCGCCGGTCACGAGCCGGTGGCGGTCTCGGCGCAGAGCGCCGACCCGGGCACGGCGGGATGGGACCGGCTCGAGGTCGGCGACCTCGTGGCCGAGATCGTCGATCCGCTGCGCGCCTGGCGCATCGCCTTCGACGGCGAGGCGGGTGGGTTCGACCTGGCCTTCTCGGCGCTGGGCGCCCCGGTCGAGCTCGGTCCCGGTGTCCCGGCTGCCAACGCCGCCGGCCTCGAGGGCTACGAGCAGCTCTGCCGGGTCCAGGGCTCGGTGCGCGACGGGGCCCGGCGCCGGGAGATCGACGCGCTCGGGCAGCGGGGCCACCAGTGGGGCGCCCCGGACTGGGAGCGCATCGTCGCCGCGCGGACGGTCTCGGCCTGGCTCGGGCCCGATCTCGGCGTCACGCTGGCCGCGGTGCGACCGTCGGGCGCCGAGGGCCACGACAAAGACGCGCTCAGCGCGTTCCTGCTCGAGTCTCCCGGCGGGACACCCGGGGTCGCGGTGCCCGTCGGCGAGCCGCGACTCTCGACGCTCTACGACGCCGGGGGCCGCCAGCGCCGCGCCAGCGCCGAGCTCTGGCCCGGCGGCGAGGTCCAGGACGCCTATCCACGCCGCCTCGCGGGCTCGGTGCTCTGCGGTACCTCGATCGAGCTCGGCCGCCTCGTGCTCGACGCGGCGTTCTTCCGCTGGAGCATGGAGGGCCGCGCCGGCGTCGGGCGCTACGACGTTCTGCGCCGGGCCGCGTGATGGGGGCGATCGACGCCGTGGTGTGCGACTTCGGCGGCGTGCTCACCACGCCGCTGCTCGGTGCCTTCGCCGCCTTCCAGGACTCACACGGCGTCCCGCTGGAGGCGTTCGGCGGCGCGCTGGCCTGGATCGAGGCGCGCGACGGGGAGAACCCGCTGTTCTCGCTGGAGACCGGGGAGATGGCCGAGGCCGACTTCGTCGCCCGCCTCGAGGACGCGGTCGAGGCCCAGCTCGGCCGGCGCGTGGAGATGGGCGGCTTCTCGGAGGCGTACTTTGCGAACCTCCACCCCAACGCCGAGCTCATCGACCTGATGGCGGACCTGCGGCGCCGCGGCTACCGCATGGCGATCCTCACCAACAACGTGCGCGAGTGGGAGCCGCTGTGGCGGGCGAAGCTCCCGGTCGAGGAGATCTTCGAGCTGGTCGTCGACTCGGGCTTCGTCGGGATGCGCAAGCCCGACCCGGCGATCTACCGTCTCACGCTCGAGCGGCTCGGCGTCGAGGCGCAGCGGACGCTGTTCGTCGACGACACCGAGGCGAACATCGACGCAGCCCGGGAGCTGGGCTTCGTCGCGGTCCACTTCCGCACCACCGAGCAGGCCGTCGCGGACATCGAGTCCGGGCTCGCCGCCTAGAGTTCGCCACGAGCGCGTCCGCAGGCTGACTCCGCTGCGGCCGAACGCCGGTCGATGCGGGTGTTGCCCGCGGTCCGGGTTCCCGCCGCCGGTCGAGGGGGTAGGCTCGCCGCCGGCGAATCCGGGGTCGCGGCTCGTGGTGAAACGTGGCGCCCGGCCGCCCATATCACTCGTCGTGGAGACCATCCTCTCTCTGTCCCGCAGCCGTGATGACGGTGGCGTCGTGTTCGACCTCGTGCTCGATGGGCGGGGCCCCGCGTGGCACCGCCACGACTTCGGCCGCGACGGCGAATACCGGGCCGTCTCGCCGTCCTCGCCGCGGGAGGCGCGCGACGAGCTGGGGCCCGACGCCTCGGCTGCCGTCGTCGTCGAGCTGCGCAGCGCGGCGGACGAGCTCGGCACGCTCGGGGGGCGGCTGCGGCTCGACGCGGCGGAGGCGAGCGGCGAGGGCAACGCGGTCCGCGCCCGGCGAGCCGCGGATCGGGCGGACCGGCTCGAGTCCGCGCGCCGCTCGCTGCTCGACGAGGTCGTGCGGGCCTGCGACGAGACCTGGGACGCCGCCGTGGCCGGAGTCGCGCGTGCGCGCCGCGAGGATCCCGAGGCGCTGCCCGGCGCGATCCGCGAGATCGAGCTGCTGTGGTCTGCCCGGCGCGCCGTGCGGCGGCTGATCGGCCGCGACGAGCCGCGGTAGCCCGCTAGTTCTCGGAGCCCAGCCGGTCCCAGCAGTACAGCTCGACGCACTCGGAGGCGAGGGCGGAGCAGCGGTCCCGCGAGAGCCACGGGAGCACCGTGTCCAGCCACTCCTCCTCCCCCACCCCGTGCTCGAAGGCCTCCTCGCCGCGCATGCCCGCGGCGATCTTCAGCGCCTCGCGGCGGTTCTCGCCGAGCGCCGTGAAGACCGTGGTGAGGAACTCGCGGTTGGCGATCGCGTGGCCGACCTCGAGCGAGGCGTGCCAGGCGGCCAGCATCGAGAGGTCGTCCTCGTCGAGATCGGCCACGGCCTTGGCGTAGTGCGAGGCCAGCTCGGCCTCGGGGATCTCGTCGACCCACGCGTGGACGATCTCGCCGAGCAGCTGGCGGCGGGCCTCACGACCGACCGAGTCGGCGATCACGCGGATCGCGTTCTGGGGCTCGATGAAGCAGAGGGAAACGCTCACGGGACTCCGCTCAAATCGTCGGACGGACGGGACGTGGCGCAAGGTACGCGGGACCCCGGACGGCACTCGGGCGCCGACACGGCCGGCCCGCGCCGACCGCGACGGCGCCCCGGGCGCCGGCTCAGCCGCGCACGACGATCGTCACCGGCCGGGTGACGGCGCGCCCGAACGGATAGGCCGCCTCGGCCGGCACGATGGCCCGGATCCGGTAGCGCACGGTGCCCACCGTCGCCCGGAACCGGTAGCGCGTGGCCCAGCGACCGGTCCGCGACGCGCGGGTGGCGGCGAACGTCTGCCAGCCGCGCCCCGGCACGTGGGCCTGCACGAGCACGAGCTTCCCGCCGGGCGGCAGGTGGTCGCCGAGCAGCCGGCCCGAGAAGCGCGCGGTGCCCCCCACCCGGTTCGTGCGCGGAGCGGCGACCAGCGTGGTGCGCGCCGCGACGCGCAGGACCGCGGAGGCCTGCGCCCCGAAGACGCGGCCGGTTCCGGCGTAGCGGAACGTGATGCGGCGCCCCGGGCCGGACGGCGCCCGCCAGCCCAGCCGACCACGCGCGTCGGTCCGCGCCGTGCCGACGCGGACCGCGGTCGCGCCGGGTATCGCCGTGGCCGCCCAGACGCCGACCGGCGCTCCGCCCACCGGCCGTCCGTCCGTCGTGGCCAGCGTCCCGCGCAACCGGGCTCCGCGCCCATTGGCGACGGCGAGCGTGCCCACGAGGCGCTCGGGACGGCCCCGACCCGCGGGCGCGACGAGGCCCGCCCGCAGGTGGGTGGCGACGCGGAAGGGCGCGACGCGGATCATCGGGCGGCCCCCGACCGTGCGGTCGCCGTGACGCACGTTGCCGGCCACGTCGGCGACGGCGACCTCGAACTCGTAGGGGCC
>JBBSBL010000068.1:0-13006 GCA_038251325.1 Solirubrobacterales bacterium
GGAGGAGTCGATCACCCGGATGGCCGGCGGGCAGCACGGCACCCGCCTCGACCCCCCCGACCTCGTCGCCGCCGCCCACCGCGCGGGGCGGCCCGCGGCCGAGCGCACGACGCTCTACGACGTGCGCCGGCGCTACGAGCTCCCCGCCGTCGCGGCCTGAGCGCCGCCGCGGAACCTCAGCGGAAGAGGTCCTCGCCCTCGGGGCGCAGGAGCGCGGCGGCGCCCGGTCCGTCGCCGGCGCTCACGTGGCCCGCGAGCCCGCGGACGATCACCGCGGGCTCGCGGGAGTCCTTGGCGCGCACGAGGTCGGCGGCGGCGGCGACCTCGTCGGCGATCGCGATCCACGTCGCCCGGAGTGGGCGCCCGGCGGCATCGGTGCGTCCGCGCCAGTCCTCGAGCGGACGTAGGCCGGCGCAGCCGATCGCCACGTCGCACTGGCCATGGCGCCACGCGCGGCCGAAGGAGTCCGTGATGACCACGGCCGGCCCCGCGCCGGTGAGAGCGCGGAGCCGCTCGCGGAGCATCCGCGCCGAGGCGTCGGGGTCTCGGGGCAGCAGGATGACCGTGGCGGGGTCGGCGGCGTTCGACGCGTCCACCCCGGCGTTCGCGCACACAAGGCCATGCCGGGTCTCGCAGACGAGCACGTCGCGCGCCGAACGCAGCACGGCCCCGGACTCGTCGAGGACGACCTGCACCACACGCGGGTCCTTTCCCTGCTCCGCGGCCAGCGAATGCGCGCGGGCCCCGGGCTCGACATCGTCCAGGCGCCGGGTGGCACCTTCCGCCTTGGAGACGATCTTGTGGGCCACGACGAGGACGTCATCGTCCCGGAGCGCCTCCCGGGCTCGCTCGGCGGCCGCGGCGAGCAGGGCCGCGAGGTCGTCGCCGGCGCCGATCTCCGGCAGGCCGGGGAGCGGCCAAGCCCGCAGCGCGGCCATCCGCAGCGCTCAGGCGGTCGCCGCGCCGGAGGTCCGGTCGAACTGGACCAGCATGCCGCGCGTATTCGCGGCGCCGCCCCGCTGCTCCACGAGCGCGGCGCGCAGGGCGGTGAAGTCGTCGGGGGTGTCGACGTCGAGGCCGAGCGAGGGGACCTCGGCGATCTCGTGCGCAAGGCCGGCCGAGCGGGCGCGCTCCAGATGACGCGCGAGACTGTCCTCGCCGAAGGCCGGGGCCAGGCAGTCCGGAGGCTCGAGCAGGAGCGCGTTGGTCCCGCTGCCGTGACGGTCGGGCACGATCACGGCGTGGGCGCCACCGGCCCGCGGTCGCCCGAGGAGCGCGTCCACCTCGTCGGGGACGAGCAGCGGACAGTCGCCCGGCACCAGCAGGACCCGCGCGGCGCGTCCGCGCCGGGCGGCGAGCAACCCGTCCTCCGCCGCCTCGCTCTGCCCCGTCTCGCGGGTGTCGTCGATCGTCTCGGCCCCGTGGCTCGCCGCAATCCGGCTCGCGTTCAGGTCGGCCGTGACGACGAGCACCGTGCCGATCGACTCCGCCCGCCGCAAGGCGACGAGCACGTCGGAGAGCATCGCCTCGGCCAGCGCGCGGCGCGGCCCGGGGGCGAGCAGCGGATCCAGGCGCGCCTTGGCGTCCTCGAACCGCTTGACGGGCAGGATGGCGACGGTCTCCACGGAGCGAACGCTATCCGCCCGCGCGGAGACCGTCGGCGAAGGCCAGGGTCTCGGCGGCCACGCGGCGCCGTGCGCCCGGCTCGGCGAGGAGCACATCGGTGACGTGGACCGGCAGCGACCCGCCGGGCTCGTCGGCGACGATCCCGTCGACGACACCGGCGTACGCGGCGGCGATCCCGCCCGTGTCCAGCGCGTTGCCGGCCCATGCGAGGAACGGCCCCGTGGGCCCCTTGACCACCGCGCCTCCGACGAGCGGACTGACCGCCACCACGGCCGCCGGCGCCGCGGCCAGGGCGTCGCGCACCCCCGGCACCGCGAGGATCGGGCCGATCGAGATCACGGGATTGGAGGGGCCGATCACCACCGCCCGGGCGGCGGCGATCGCGGCCAGCACCTCCGGTGTCGGGGCGGCGGCCGCTACGCCGTCGAAGCTCACGTCCTCGACCGGTCCCTCGCCGCGGCCGAGGATCATGAACTCCTGGAAGGGCCAGTCGCGACCGTGCGCGCGCACGCGCGTGCGAACCGGGTCGTCGGTCATCGGCAGCACCCGCGCCGACACGCCGAGCGCGGCGCCGAGCTCCGCCAGCGCGTCGGTGAGCCGGGCGCCCTGGGCCAGCCGGCGGGCCCGCTCGAGCCCGATCGCCAGGTCCCGGTCGCCCAGGTTGAACCACACCTCCCGGCCGAGCGCGCGCAGCCCGTCCATGACGGCGAAGGTGTCCGCCCGCAGGCCCCAGCCGCGCTCGTCGATGAGGTCGGCGAGCCAGAAGGTGACGAGGTCGGGGTCGGGCGAGACGTGGGCGCCGTGGATCTCGACGTCGTCCGCGGTGTTCGCGACGACCACGAGATCCTCGCCCACGACGTCGAGCATGCCGCGGGCGAGCTTCGCGCCGCCGGTGCCGCCGGCCAGCAGGACGACCGGGGCGCTAGGCGGGGAAGCGCTCGGCGAGCTCATCCGGCACGCCGGCGATGCGGATCCCCGTGCGGGTCTTGTAGCGTGCGTTCATCCCGATCATCAGCGCGGTGAGCGACTCGGCGATCCGCGCCGACTCCAGGCGGCCCGCGTCGACGCAGCGCAGCCCGGGGATCCGCTCGATGAGCTCGGCGACGACCCGCTTGTCGGCCCGGCGGTCGCCGCAGACCAGCACGTCCTCGTCCAGCTCGTGGCCGAGCTCGCCGAGCGAGGCGGCGCTGACGGTGTGCAGGGCCGAGACGACGCGGACGCCGTCGGGCGCCATCTCCTGCGCCTGCTGGCCGGCTGAGCCCTGCCAGACGCCGAGCATCCGGGTGGCGCGGCCGCTGACGGCGGCGGCGAGCGGGACGGTCGCGTCGACGAGGATCTGACCCTCGCGCAGCACGTCCTTCAGGTTGGTGAGGTTCTCCGACTGGTTGCGGAACGGCACGCAGAGGAGCACCAGCGCCGACTGCCGCGCGGCGTCGGCGTTCTCCAGGCCCTCGAACGTCGCCTCGGGCAGCCGCTCGGCGGCGCGCTTGGCCGCCTCCGCGGCGCGGCTCGCGTCGCGGGAGCCGAGCGCGACCGGCACGCCGGCCCGGCCGAGGCGGAGGGCGAGGCCGAAGCCCAGCGCGCCCGTCCCGCCGACGATGGTGACCGGCTCCGGCACGGCGCGTGAGTATAGGGTTCGCCCGGCATGCGGCTCGAGGGACGGACGGCACTGGTCACCGGTGGCGCGTCGGGGATCGGCGCGGCCACCGCGCGCCGGCTCGCGGCCGAAGGCTCGCGGGTCGCGACCGCCGATCTGAACCTCGCGGGGGCGCGCGACGTCGCCGGCGAGATCGACGGCTTCGCGGTGGAGATGGACGTCGCCGACGTGGCGTCGGTCCGGGCGGGCGTCGCGGCCGCGGTGGACGAGATCGGCCCGATCGACATCCTCGTCAACAACGCCGGCACCGACCGCTTCGCCTTCTTCGTCCACAGCGACGAGGAGCTGTGGGACTTCGTGCTCGGGGTGAACCTGCGCGGGACGCTCGCCGTGACCCACGCCGTGCTCGGCTCGATGCACGAGCGCCGCGGCGGGGCGATCGTCAACGTCGCCAGCGAGGCCGGTCGCGTCGGCTCGCAGGGCTCGGTCACCTACTCGGCGGCGAAGGCCGGCGTGATCGGCTTCACCCGGGCGATCGCGCGCGAGTCGGCCCGCTACCGGGTGCGCTGCAACGCGGTGGCGCCCGGCCCGATCGAGACGCCGCTGCTCAACGCCGCCCCCGAGCTGCTGGGGGAGATCGGCGTGCGGCTCAAGCAGGGGATGGTCGACTCGACCGCCCTGAAGCGCAGCGGCGAGCCGGACGAGGTCGCCGCCGCGATCGCCTACCTCGCGAGCGACGACGCCTCGTTCGTCACGGGCCAGACGCTGAACGTGAGCGGCGGCCTGTCGATGGCGTGATTCCCGTGGGCGAGCCGGAGCGCGCGGGCGTGAGCGAGCCCGGCCTGCCGCGCGCCGTCCGCATCCGCGAGGTCGGCCCGCGCGACGGGTTCCAGAACGAGCCGGAGGTCATCGCGACCGACGACAAGGTACGGCTCATCGACCTGCTGGCCCGCACCGGCCTGCGCCGCCTCGAGGTGACGAGCTTCGTGCGGCCCGACGTCGTCCCGCAGCTCGCCGACGGGGCCGAGGTGCTGCGGCGCATCGACCCGCCCGGCGACCTGGCCGTGTCGGTGCTGATCCCGAACGAGCGCGGCCTCGACGGCGCGCTCGAGCAGCGCGAGCGCTTCGCCGAGGTCAACGTCTTCCTCTCCGCCTCCGAGACGCACAACCGGCGCAACGTCAACCGCTCGATCGCGGAGTCGCTCGACGGGCTGGAGCGCGTGCTGGGCCGGGCGGGCGCCGAGGGCCTGCGCTGCGAGGGCGTCATCTCGACGAGCTTCGGCTGCCCCTACGAGGGTCGCGTGCCGCCGGAGCGGGTCTTCGAGATCGCCGAGCGGCTCGTCGCGGCGGGGGCCGAGGAGGTCGGCTTCGGCGACACGACCGGCATGGCGAACCCGCGCCAGGTGGGGGAGTTCTTCCCCGCGGCGCGGGCCGCCCTGCCCGGCGTGGAGCTGACCGCGCACTTCCATAACACGCGCGGGCAGGGCCTTGCGAACGTCCTCGCGGCGCTCGAGGCCGGGGTCGACTCCTTCGAGTCCAGCTTCGGGGAGCTCGGCGGCTGCCCGGTGCCCCCGGGCGCGACCGGCAACGTCGCCACCGAGGACGTCGTCTCGATGCTGGAGGAGATGGGCGTCGAGACCGGGATCGAGCTGTCCGCGCTCGTCGCGGCGGCCCGCGAGGCGCAGCGGGTACTCGGTCGGCCGCTCGGCAGCCATGTGCTGCGCGCCGGACCGGTGAACTGGGCACCGGATTCCGCATCGCATCCCGGCTGACGCCCGCAGGACGGGCACAGACCGGGACGCGATGAGCGAACTGGCCCCAGACCTCGCCGCGATCCGCGCCGAGGTCGAGACGATGGCCGGGGCGGTGCGCGACAGCGCCGGGGCGGGTGAGCGGGCGAGCGCGGCGCGGTTGGCGTCGCGGCTCGCGGCGGCGGGCGCCTCGGACACGCGCGTGGAGTCATTTCGCTACCAGGGCACCTACGGCCACGCGCACGCGCTGCACGCCGTCGCGGGCCTGCTCGCCGCGCGGCTCGGCGGCGCGCGCGGGGGGCTGCTCGGCCTCGCGGCGCTCGCCTCGCTCGAGCTCGAGGCGAGCGGCCGGCGGCAGTGGCTGCGACGGCTGCTGCCGGCGGAGGAGGGCGCAAACGTCGTCGGCCGGCTGCCGGCGGCGGGCGAGCGACGGGCGACCCTCGTGCTCGTCGCCCACCACGACGCCGCCCGGACGGGGCTCGTGTGGCACCCGGCGGTAGCCGAGGCGGGCTCGACCCGGCGGCTGCGGACGCGCCGGATCGACGGCTTCATGTGGCCGACCGCCGCGGGCCTCGCGCTCGCGGCGATGCCGTGGCGCGCCGCGCGGATCGCCGGTGCGGCGCTCTGCGCCGGGTCGGTCGCGGCCGACCTCGACGTCGCTCGCGGCGACACCGTGCCGGGCGCCTCGGACAACGCGACCGGCGTCGCCGTCGTGCTCGATCTCGTCCGCGCGCTGGCCTCCGAGCGCCCCGCCGGGCTGGAGACGTTGGTCGTATTCCCCGGCTGCGAGGAGTCGGGCATGGGCGGGATGGCGGCGTTCCTGCGCGCTCACCGGGCGGCCCTGGACCCCGAACGCACCCTGGTGCTCGGGCTCGACACGCTCGGCGCCGGGGCGCCGATCCTCGCCGCCGCGGAGGGCACGATCCTCACCCATCGCTACGCCGAGGGCGATCTCGCGCTCGCCGACCGCGGCGCCGCGCGCGCCGGGCATCCCATCCCTCAGCGCTGGCGCATCGGCGGGTGGACGGACCCGGTCCTCGCGCGCTTCGCCGGCCTGCCCGCGCTGTCGCTGCTCTCGATCGGCCCGCGCGGAACGTTCACCGACTACCACCGCCCGACCGACACCGCCGATCGCGTGGACTGGGGCTCCGTGCTGGCGTGCGCGGAGATCGCGGCGGGGATCGCGGCGGAGCACGCCGGGGCGGCTCGCTGACGATGAGCGCCGGCGATCCGTTCGGCGTCGCGGCCGACGCCTACGACCGGCACGTGGGCCGGTACGCCGATGCGCTGGCGCAGGCGCTGCTGGAGTTCGCGGCGCCGCCGGCGGGCGGCAGCGTCCTCGACGTGGGCTGTGGTCCGGGCGCGCTGACCGCGGCGCTGGTCGAGCGCGGTCACGCCGAGGTCGCGGCGGTCGATCCTTCGGAGCCGTTCGTGGTCGCCTGCCGGCAGCGCGTGCCCGCGGCCGAGGTGCGGCTCGCCCCGGCCGAGCGGATGCCGTTCGGCGATGGAGCGTTCGACGCCGTGCTCTCCCAGCTCGTCGTCAACTTCCTCGAGGACGCGAACGGCGGGCTTGCGGAGATGCGCCGCGTCGCCCGGCCCGGCGCGGTCGTGGCGACCGCCGTCTGGGATTACGCCGAGGGCATGACGCTGCTGCGCGCCTTCTGGGACGCGGCGAGGGAGATCGACCCGGAGCGGGGGCGGGCGGCGGACGAGGCCCTGACGATGCCCCACTCCCGGCCGGCGGAGCTCCAGGGGCTCTGGCGCTCGGCCGGGCTCGCCGACGTGGAGATCGCTGCGGCGCGGGTGTCGGCTCGCTACGAGGACTTCGCGTCGCTCTGGGCGCCGTTCGAGGCCGGGGTCGGCCCGTCGGGGGCGTACGCGGCCGCCCTCGACCCCGCGCCGCGCGCCGCCCTGCGCGCGGCCCTGCGGCACCGCCTCGGATCGCCCGAGGGACCATTCGCGCTCGGAGCGCGCGCGTGGATGGCGCGAGGGCGCGAGCCGGGGAAGTGACGCGCCGTCCTGCCCTGGTGCCGCACGACAACATTCAGGCAGGACAGCGTCGGGTCCTAACGCCCCGAGAACTCCGGCTGACGGCGCTCCGCGAGCGCCTTCGCGCCCTCGGCGAAGTCCTCGGTGGCCGCGCAGACCTGTTGCGCGGTGACCTCCTGCTCGAGCGTCTGGGCGAGCGCCGGCTTCGCGGCCGCGTCCATCACGCGCTTCGCCAGGCCGACCGCGACCGGCGCGCATGTGAGCAGCTCGCCGACCAGCGCGTCGACCGCCGCGTCGAGCTCATCGGGCGGCGCCAGCCGGTTCACCAGTCCGATGCGATGCGCCTCGGCGCCGTCGACGATCTTCCCGGTCATCACGAGCTCCTTGGCCCGGCCGAGCCCCACAATGGCCGGCAGGCGCGAGGAGCCCCCGACGTCCGGGATCAGCCCGATGCGCGTCTCCGGCATCCCGATCACGGCGTCCTGCGCCATCACCCGCAGGTCGCAGGCCAGCGCGAGCTCGCACGCCCCGCCGATGCAGCCGCCGTGGATCTGGGCGATCACCGGCTTGGTCATCTCCTCGGCCAGGTTCCAGGCGTCGATGCACTCGCGGCGGAAGGCGCGCAGGTGGTGCTGCATCTCCGAGAGCGAGCTCAGCTCGCCGACGTCCATCCCGGCGGAGAACATCGCGCCGGCGCCGCGGATGACGACGCAGTGGACCTCGACGTCGTTCGCCGCTCCCTTCAGCGCGACGCCGATGGCCTCGACCATCTCCCCGTTCATCGCGTTGCGCTTCTCGGCGCGGTCGAGGACGACGTGGCGGACCGCGCCGCGGTCCTCGGTGGTGACGATGCTCATGCGCGGGGACGCTACCGGCCGGTGAGCATCTAGGCTGCGGCCGCAACCACACACGGAGGCGGAATGGCGGAGATCGAGAAGGTCGGGATTCTGGGCGCCGGGCTCATGGGCCACGGCATCGCGCAGGTCACCGCGCAGGCCGGCTACGACGTCGTGCTGCGCGAGGTGGACCAGGCGACCCTCGACAAGGGCCTCGGGAAGATCGAGAAGCAGCTCGCGCGGGCCGTCGAGAAGGGCAAGGCCACCGAGGAGGACGCCGGCGCCGTGCGCGGCCGCATCCGCGGCACGCTCGACTACGGCGACTTCGCCGACTCCGATCTCGTCGTCGAGGCGATCACCGAGGACCTCGAGCTGAAGCTCGCGATGTGGAAGGAGGTCGACGCCGTGGCGAAGCCGGAGGCGTGGTTCGCGACGAACACCTCCTCGCTCGCGGTGATCGACCAGGCCGCCGCCACCGGCCGTCCCGAGCGGTTCCTGGGCCTGCACTTCTTCAACCCGGCGCAGGTCATGAAGCTGCTCGAGGTCATCCGCTGCGTGACGACCTCCGACGAGGCCTTCCAGGTCGGGCTCGACTACGGCGCGAGGATCGGCAAGCTCACCGTCCAGACGCGCGACACGGCCGGCTTCATCGTGAACCGCCTGCTCGTCCCCTACCTGCTCGACGCGATCCGCGGCTACGAGGAGGGCATCGGGTCGATCGCCGAGATCGACGAGGCGATGAAGGCCGGCGCCGGCCATCCGATGGGCCCGCTGACACTGTCGGACTTCGTCGGGCTCGACACGCTCGGGGCGATCTGCGACGTGCTCTTCGACGAGTTCCGCGAGCGGCGCTTCGCCCGTCCGCCGATCCTGCGGAAGATGGTCTCGGCGGGCTGGTACGGGCGGAAGAGCGGCATGGGCTTCTACGACTACTCGGGCGAGGCGCCGGTGCCGAACCCGGGGATCTGAGGCCGACACTGGGCCGCCTGCTCGACGCGATCCGCCCGCATCCCCACCGGGGCGACCTGATCGCCGCGGGGGCGGTGCCGTTCGCGCTCGCGGTCGTGCTAGTCAACGTGCGGATGGACGGCGTGTGGGGCCGCGGGGTCTTCCTCGTCCTCACGGCGCTCGCCTGCGCGCTCGTCCTCGCCATGGGCTGGCTCGCGCCGCTCGAGGAAGAGCGCCCGCGCAACTATCAGGCCACGCTGCTGCTGCTTGGGCTCGCGCTGCTGCTCGTCACGCTGTTCCGGCTCGCGCAGGTGCTCGGGGTCGAGCGGCCGCTCGACTCGCCCGGCACGGTCGTGTGGATCTTCGGGGCGCTCGCCGGCGCCGCATTCACCGCGGCGCGCGATCGCCGCGCCGCCGTGTGCGCGCTCGTCGCGGCCGTCGCCGGGACCGTGGCGCTGCTGGCGTTCGTGGACTGGGTCTTCGCGCCGCACACCGTCACGACGTTCCGATGGGTGCTGCTGGCGGTGGCGGTGGGGCTCATCGTCGGGTCGCTGCGGCTGCGGGGCTCGCAGCGGCGCGAGTCGGTCTACCTCGTCGACGCGGCGGGACTCGCCGTGCTGGCGATCGCACTGAGCGCCGTGGTGTTCGAGGGCGTGTTTTCCGATCGAAGTCTCGGAGACCCAGGTCCGCCCGGAGGCCTGTTCTTCTTGAACCTGAGGATCGAGGCCTTCGGCACCTGGTGGGAGCTCGTCCTGCTCGCGGCCTCCTTCGGCCTCGCCGCCTACGCCGGGGTCGACGGCGAGCGCGGGCCCGGGTACCTCGCCGCGACCGGCCTGGTCGCCTTCGTCCTGCTCGCCGGCCCGCCGGCCCCCGGCGGCGCGAGTCTCCTCGGCTGGCCGCTGCTGCTCCTCGTCGTCGGCGGGATCATGGTCGCCGCCGGCCTGCGCCCTCGCCGCGACCTGCCTGCGGAGCCGGGCGAGGACGCGACCACGAGCCGATTCCCCGGGGCGGCGGATGAGCAGGACGCCCCGGCAGACTAGGATCGCCCGCCCATGAGCGACCTCGACCACGCCGCCGGCCGCGCCGTCGCCGGCGGCCCGGAGCGCCACCGCGCCAAGGCAGCGGAGCAGGGCAAGCTCCCGGTGCGCGAGCGGGTCGCGCGCCTGCTCGATCCCGGCTCGTTCGCCGAGGAGGCGCTGCTGGCCAACTGGGAGGCCGATGGCCTCGGGGCCGACGGGGTGGTGACCGGGATGGGGACGATCGCCGGCCGTCCGGTCGCGCTGATGGCCAACGATCCCACCGTGAAGGCCGGCTCGTGGGGTCCGAAGACCGTCGAGAAGATCATCCGCGTCCAGGAACGCGCGCTGGAGCGCCGCGTCCCGCTCGTCTACCTCGTCGACTCCGCCGGCGCGCGGATCACCGACCAGGTGCAGATGTTCCCGGGCCGCCGCGGCGCGGGCCGGATCTTCCACAACGAGGTCAAGCTCTCCGGCGTCGTCCCTCAGGTCTGCGTGCTCTTCGGGCCGAGCGCCGCGGGCGGCGCCTACATCCCCGCCTTCTGCGACCTCGTGATCATGCGCGACGGCAACGCATCGATGTACCTCGGCTCGCCGCGCATGGCCGAGGTCGTCATCGGAGAGACGGTCACGCTGGAGGAGATGGGCGGGGCGCGGATGCACACGTCCAAGAGCGGCTGTGGGCATCTGCTCGTGGCCAGCGACGAAGAGGGGATCGACGTCGCCAAGCGCTATCTCTCCTACTTCCCGACCTCCTGGGAGGAAGAGCCACCGTCCGCGCCGCCCGCCGCCCCCGCGAGCGAGGAGCCGATCCGCGACATCGTGCCCGAGGACGAGGTCAAGGCCTTCGACATGCGCGACCTGCTCGACGCGCTGCTCGACGCCGACTCGTTCTTCGAGGTCCACGCCCGGTGGGCCAAGGAGCTGATCGTCGGCTACGGGCGGCTCGACGGACGCGTGGTCGGGGTCGTGGCAAACCAACCGAAGGTGAAGGGCGGCGTGCTGTTCGTCGACTCGGCCGACAAGGCCGCGCGCTTCATCTGGACGTGCAACGCGTTCGGCATCCCGCTGCTCTTCCTCTCCGACGTCCCGGGCTTCATGATCGGCACCGCGGTCGAGCGCGAGGGGATCATCCGCCACGGCGCGAAGATGATCAGCGCGGTCTCCGAGGCCACCGTGCCGAAGCTGTGCGTCGTGATCCGCAAGGCCTACGGAGCCGGGCTCTACGCGATGGCGGGGCCGGCCTTCGAGCCCGCGGCGACGATCGCGCTGCCGACCGCGTCGATCGCGGTCATGGGCCCGCAGGCGGCGATCAACGCGGTCTTCTACAACCAGCTCCAGGCGATCGAGGACGAGGGCGAGCGGGCGGCGCGAACCGAGGCGCTCCGCCGCGAGTTCGCCGAGGAGATCGACGTGCTGCACCTCGCCTCGGAGCTCGTGGTCGACGCCGTCGTCCAGCCGGAGGACCTGCGCGGGGACCTCGTCCGCCGGTTCGCGCTCGCCGTGCGCCGCACGCGCGACTGGCCGGCAAAGCGCAACGCGATCACGCCGGTCTAGCGAGCCCAGAAGCTCGTCGGGGCTCCTCCGCAGGCAGGCGCGGAGAACACCGTGCCGGCGGGCCGACCGGGCGGCTAGCCTGTGACGGCATGGGGCCGGCCCGCTCCCACGGTCGCTGGCGGCGACGCGCCCTGTGGGCGGCGGGCGTTCTCGTGGCCGGCTTCCTCCTGATCCAGCTCGTGCCATACGGGCGCGACCACTCCAATCCGCCGGTCGCCGGCGAGCCGCGGTGGGACTCGCCCCGGACGGCGCAGCTCGTCCGCGCGTCCTGCGGCGACTGCCACGGGAACCGGACCACCTGGCCGTGGTACTCCAACGTCGCGCCGATGTCCTGGCTCGTGCAGAAGGACGTCGACGAGGGACGCCATGTCCTCAACTTCTCCGAGTGGAACCGCCCGCAGCCCGGGGTCGGCGAACTCGTCGATCAGGTGCTGAGCGGCGAGATGCCGCCCACGAAGTACACGATCCTCCACTCCGGCGCCGCGCTCTCCGACGCGGAGAAGCGAGCCCTCGCGCGCGGCCTCGAGCGCACCTACGCGCAGAGCCCGCCGGCCGGGATCCGCGGCGGGGACGGCTAGCACCGCCGTCCCGACGTGGGTCTCGGGCGCGGCCCCGCCCGCGGCGGCGTGCCCGGCGCCGCGGCGAAGCTCAGCGCCGGGCGACCACGACCGTCGCGCCCGGGCGGGTCCCGTCGAGCGACGCCGTGATCCGGTGCGGTCCGCGGTGCAGGCGTACCCGCAGGACCGCTCGTCCGTCCTTGCCGGTGACCGCGCTCGCGCCGGCGACGCGCACCGTGGCCAGGCCGATCGGCTCGCCCGGCCCGGTGCCGACGCGCACCCGCAGGGCGATCGCCCGGCCGGCGCGGACCCGCCACGGGGCGAGGACCCGCAGGCGCGGCGGGGGCGTGGGGATGAACGTCAGCAGGCTCGGCTGGGGGTAGGTCGCCGGTCCCGTGGAGGAGAGGGGCATCACGCCCCAGTGCAGCAGGCCGCCGAGCGCGGGGGTGACGTCGAGGCCCTCGGACTCGCCGTTGATCGTCCGCTCGAGCTCGAGCCGGCGGTGGCCGGTGCGGACGTCGACGCCCCAGACCTGGAAGACGGCCCCGTCCTGCCCGGCCAGGAGCAGGCGACCGCGCCAGAACGCCGCACCCGTGACGCCCGAGGGCGGCACCGCCCCGCGAAGCCGGCGCACCGGCCGGATGGTCGGCGCGGCGGGGGCGGCGCGGCCGGGCCGGACGTCGGCGAGCCGGTAGGCGAGGAGATCCTCTCCGCTCGAGGTCCAGGCCAGGCGGCCGCCCGGTGCGACCTCGACCCACATCGCCTTGGCGATGTCGGCCGGGTCGAGCTTCACGTAGTAGCGCCAGTCCAGCGTCGTCGGGTCCACGACGCCGAACGCGCCGGTCCCGCACGTGTTCCCGAGGCGGTCGTCGTAGCACTCGAGCGGGAGCAGCACCCGGCCGCCCTCCGCCGGGTCCCAGGACGGGTCGCCGATGTGGTTATAGCCCTCGCGCGCGAAGACGTCGGCCGGGATGGCGTCGTTGTGGCCCGCCTGCTGGACGAGCTGCGCGTCGGTCCGGTACGCGCCCTGGCGGAACCCGGTGAAGAAGAGGCGCGGGACGAGGTCGCTGGAGAGTCCCTGCCAGTAGCTGAAGCTGATCGTGCTCGTGCCGACCTGGCGCCACCGGCC
>JBBSBL010000069.1:0-12708 GCA_038251325.1 Solirubrobacterales bacterium
CGTGGGTCGCGTCGCCTCCACCCGCAGCGCCGTCCAGGCGCTCTCCGGCGTCCAGGTGGCGGTCGGCCCGGACGGCGCCCAGCTCCGGGCGACCGACATGGAGATGGCGCTCCGGGTCCCGCTGGAGGCGACGGTCGAGCGTGAGGGCGACGTCGTGCTGCCGGCCCGCCTGTTGGTCGACGTCGTCCGGGCCCTGCCGGCGAAGGCCGTGACGCTGGAACTCCGGGCCGTCGAGCAGGACGTCGCGCTGACCGCCGGCAACGCAACGTTCCACATCCGCACGCTGCGCTCCGAGGACTTCCCGCCGCTGCCCGAGCCGGGCGGTGACACCGTCGTCGAACTGCCCGCCGACGCGCTCGTCGAGACCGTCGCCCGCGTCGCCCGGTCCGCCTCGCGCGACGAGACCCGACCCGTCCTGACCGGCGTCCTGGTGTCCGCGTCGGAGACCGAGCTGCGGATGGTCGCCACCGACTCCTATCGGCTGAGCGTGAAGACGACGACGCTCGAGGCGCCGCTCGACGGATCCTTCGAGGCCAACGTCCCGGCACGGGCGCTACAGGAGCTCGTCCGGCTCGCGCAGCCCCACGGTGACGAGCCGCTGCGGGTCGGCGTGCGGCAGAACCAGGTTGTCTTCGAGGTCGGCCGCGCCGTGCTCTCCTCGCGCCTGATCGACGGCCAGTTCCCCAACCACCGCCAGCTCGTGCCGGACGCCTACGAGCACGAGCTCACCATCTCCGCGTCGGAGGTCGCCGACGTCGTGCGCCGGATCAGCCTGCTCGCCCAGCGCAACGCGCCGCTGCGACTGGCCTTCGCCGAGGGCGAGCTCACCGTATCGGCGCAGACGCCGGACGTCGGCGAGGCGAGCGAGGCCCTGCCGGTCGCCTTCCAGGGCGAGCCGCTGGAGATCGGGTTCAACCCCGAGTTCCTCCGCGACGGGTTGGAGAGCGTGGAGTCCGGCGACGTCGTCTTGAAGCTCATCAGCCCGCTGCGGCCGGGGCTGCTCGAGGCGGCGGACGGCAGCGGGTTCCTCTACCTCATCATGCCGATCCGTCTGAACGTCTGAGCACGGGCCGGTGCGCGTCACGCGCCTGCGCATCCGCGACTTCCGCGGCTACGCCGCGGCCGACGTCGCCCTCGGCGAGGGGCTGACCGTCGTCACCGGCCGCAACGGCGCCGGCAAGACCAACCTCCTCGAGGCGCTCTACTTCGGCTGCACCGGCCGCTCGTGCCGGACCGCGAACGAGCGCGAGGTCGTGCGCTTCGACGCCGACGCCGCGCGCGTGGAGGTCGACGTCGCCGGCGAGGACGGGCCCCACGCCCTGGCCGTGGGCTTCGCGCCCGGGGAGGCGAAGCGCGCGACGGTGGACGGGGCCCCGGTCGACCGGATGCTCGACGCCGCCGCCCGACCGCTGGTCGGCGTCTTCCTGCCCGATCGCCTGGAGCTCGTCAAAGGGGTGCCCGCCCTGCGGCGGGCCCACCTCGACCGCCTGGTCGCGGCGCTGTGGCCCGCGCGGGCGCAGACACGACGGGCCTACGGCCAGGCCCTGGCCCAGCGCAACGCGCTGCTCGCCCGGGTGCGCGCGGGGCGAGCCGCCGCGACGACGGTCGCGGCGTGGGACGCGGAGCTCGCCCGGCACGGCGTCGCGCTTCGCGCCGACCGCGCGCAGGCGGCCGCCGAGGTCGCCGCGCATGCCCCCGGCCTCGCCGTGGAGCTCGGCCTCGAGGGCGAGACCGCGGTGACCTACCGTCCGCGCTCCGCCGCCGAGCACGCGGAGGGCCTCGCGGCGGAACTGGCCGAGCGGCTGGACTCCGACCTCGAGCGAGGCTTCACGGGGCACGGGCCCCACCGGGACGACCTCGTGCTGACGCGCGACGGCCGCGAGCTGCGCGCCTATGGCTCCCAGGGCGAACAGCGCCTCGCGCTCCTCGCGTTGCTGCTTGCCGAGCGGGAGGCGGTGGCCGGCCGCCGCTCCGCTCCGCCGCTCATGCTGCTCGACGACGTCATGAGCGAGCTCGACGGCGAGCGCCGGGCGCGGCTCGTCGCCCGCCTGCGGGCCGGGGGGCAGGCCGTGGTCACCACGACGGAGCTCGGGCACGTCCCCGGCGGAGAGGACGCGGACGTCACGCGCCTCGCGGTCGCGGAGGGATCGGTGCTCCAGGCGGCGCGAGCGGCATGAGGCGCCGCGCCGCTCCGCGCTCCCTCGGCCCGGCCCTCGACCGCCTCGCCGAGGACGTCGCGCCGCCGACGGCGATCGCGCGAGTCCAGCGCGCCTGGCCGCAGGCCGCCGGGGAGGCCATCGCGCGTGAGGCGACGCCGGTCTCCGAGCGGGGCGGCGTCGTCACCGTGTCGTGCTCCTCATCGGTCTGGGCGCACGAGCTCGACCTGCTCGGCCCGTCGATCATCACCCGGCTCGAGGCGGTCCTGGGAGCCGGCTCGGTCCGCCGCCTGCGCTGCGTCGCGACCCCCGTCCGGCGGCCCACGTGAGAACGCGGCCGGCTGGTGATTCGACAGAGCGTCAAATATCTCGTTTTGCAGGAGTTTCTTCACAACCTGACGGTGCGATGAGCGTCGCCGCTGTGCTACCATTACGTCAACCGCCGTCCCGCGCCCCGACTCGTCGCAGATCGTGTTGCCGAGCCGGGGCGCGCCAACGTTCCGGGAGGCTTCGTGGCCGAGCAGGACCCCAAGACTGATCCGGGCGCCGCGCCCGGCTACGACGCCCAGGACATCACCGTCCTCGAGGGCCTCGAAGCCGTCCGCAAGCGCCCCGGCATGTACATCGGCTCGACCGGCGAGCGCGGCCTCCACCACCTCGTCTGGGAGGTCGTGGACAACTCGGTCGACGAGGCGCTGGCCGGCCACTGCTCCTCGGTGACGATCACGATCCACCCCGACAACTCGGTGACCGTGGCCGACGACGGGCGGGGGATCCCGGTCGCCACGATGGAGAAGGAGGACCGCCCGGCGGTCGAGGTCGTCCTCACCGTCCTGCACGCCGGCGGGAAGTTCGGCGACGGCGGCGGCTACAAGGTCTCCGGCGGCCTCCACGGCGTCGGCGTGTCGGTCGTGAACGCGCTCTCCGAGCGCCTCCACGTCGAGATCCGCCGCGACGGCCACGTCTGGACCCAGGACTACGAACGCGGCGCGCCGCAGGGCGCGCTGACCAAAGGCGCGGCGACGAAGGAGACGGGCACGACGATCACCTTCGTGCCCGATGCGGAGATCCTCGACGCCCTGGAGTTCGACATGCGCACGCTCGAGGAGCGCCTGCGCGAGACCGCCTTCCTCACGCGCGGGCTCGCCGTCGCCCTGGTCGACGAGCGCGCCGGCGGCCACCGGGTCGACTTCCGCTACGAGGGCGGCATCGAGGACTTCGTCCGCTACCTCAACGAGGACAAGGAGACCGTCCACGACAAGATCGTCTACCTCGAGGGGGACAGCGAGGAGGGAGCCGTCGAGGTCTCGATGCAGTGGAACGGCTCCTACCAGGAGTCGATCTTCTCCTTCGCCAACAACATCAACACCCATGAGGGCGGGACGCACCTGTCCGGCTTCCGCTCGGCGCTGACCCGCACGCTGAACCGCTACGCCCGCGAGAAGGGGCTGCTGAAGGAGAAGGAGGACAACCTCGCCGGCGAGGACGTCCGCGAGGGGCTGACCGCGGTGATCTCGGCCAAGCTCGCCGATCCGCAGTTCGAGGGCCAGACCAAGACGAAGCTCGGCAACCCCGGTATGCAGGGGTTCGTCGAGTCGGTGGTCAACCAGGCGCTCTCCGAGTTCCTCGAGGAGAACCCGCGCGAGGCCAAGCAGGTCATCACGAAGGCCGTGTCCGCGTCCCGGGCGCGGGAGGCGGCGCGCAAGGCGCGCGACCTGACCCGCCGCAAGTCCGCGCTGGAGAACTCGACGCTCCCCGGCAAGCTCGCCGACTGCTCGGTCAAGGATCCCTCGCTCGCCGAGCTCTTCATCGTCGAGGGCGACTCCGCGGGCGGCTCCGCGGTGAGCGCGCGCGACCGCCACACCCAGGCGATCCTGCCGCTGCGGGGGAAGATCCTCAACGTCGAGAAGAGCCGGATCGACAAGATCCTCAACAACGTGGAGATCCAGGCGCTGATCACGGCGATCGGCACCGGGGTGCGCGACGAGTTCGATCTCGAGCGGGCGCGCTACCACAAGCTCGTGCTGATGACCGACGCCGACGTCGACGGCGCGCACATCCGCACGCTCGCGCTCACCCTGCTCTTCCGCGAGATGCCCGAGCTCATCGAGGCCGGCTACGTCTACATCGCCAAGCCGCCGCTCTACAGGGTCAAGCAGGGCCGGCAGGACCGCTACGTCGAGAAGGAATCCGAGCTCGAGGAGCTGCTGCTGGCCGACAAGCTCGAGAAGCTCGACGTCGTCGACCGACAGGGCGCGGCCTTCAAGCTCACCGACGCCCGCTGGAAGAAGTTCTCCCGGCGCCTGAAGGAGTACGAGGGCTGGGGCTCGGCGCTGCGCGCGACCTACGGCCACGACATCGTCGCCCTGCTCGAGGAGTCCCACATCCTCGACGAGGCGGTCATCGACGGGCCGAGCCTCGTCAAGCTCCTCGGCGCGCCCACGCCGGAGGAGGAGCCGTGGGAGCTCGAGCTGGGCGCCCACGACCCCGTCGAGATCGTCGTCCGGGCGGTCGAGCGCAGCACCGGACTGGCCCGCACGATGCGCGTGCCGGCCGGGCTGCTCGCCGCGCGCGAGTACCGCGAGTTCCTGCGCGTCCACCAGCAGCTGCGGGAGCTGGCCGGCACCCCGCCCTTCACCGTGCGCCTCGGCGAGACCGCCGAGGACGCGGTGTCCTTCGAGGACCTCCGCCGCCAGGTCCTCGCCGTCGCGCAGAAGGGTGTGCAGTTCTCGCGCTTCAAGGGCCTGGGCGAGATGAACCCCGACCAGCTGCGCGAGACGACGATGGACCCGGCGAGCCGCACCCTCGTGCGCGTCGCGCTGGAGGACGCCGCCGCCGCCGACCGTGTCTTCTCGATGCTGATGGGGGACGTGGTCGAGCCGCGCCGGCGCTTCATCGAGGACAACGCGCGCCTCGTGGCCAACCTGGACGTGTGAGGGGCAGCCGATGAGCAGCGGCATCGACCAGATCTCCGGCGGCAACTTCGAGCTGCGCAACCTCGAGGACGAGATGCGCTCCGCGTATCTCGACTACGCGATGTCGGTCATCGTCGGGCGCGCGCTGCCGGACGTGCGCGACGGCCTCAAGCCCGTCCACCGCCGAGTCCTCTACGTCATGGGGGAGCTCGGGCTCCAGCCCAACCGCGGCTACGTGAAGTGCGCCCAGATCGTCGGCGAGGTGATGGGCAAGTACCACCCGCACGGCGACTCGGCGATCTACGACGCGCTCGTGCGCCTCGCGCAGGACTTCTCGATGCGCAGCCCGCTGGTCGACGGCCAGGGGAACTTCGGGAACATCGACGGCTACCGCGCCGCCGCGATGCGCTACACCGAGGCCCGCCTCGACCGGCTCGCCACCGAGATGCTCCGCGACCTCGACGCGGACACGGTCGACTTCACCCCGACCTACGACGCGCGCCGCCACGAGCCGCTCGTCCTGCCGGCGCGCTTCCCGAACCTCCTCGTCAACGGGTCCTCCGGCATCGCCGTGGGCATGGCGACGAACATTCCTCCGCACAACCTCCGCGAGGTCGTGGCGGCGACGATCGCCTACGTCGAGGACCCGGCGATCGACGTCGAGGGCCTGATGAAGTACATCAAGGGCCCGGACTTCCCGACCGCGGGCACGATCTTCGGCCTCTCGGGCGTCCGCGAGGCCTACGCCAGCGGCCGCGGCCGGGTGCGGGTCCGGGCTCGCGCCCACATCGAGCCGATCCAGGCGGGCAAGGAGGCGATCGTCGTCACCGAGCTGCCCTACATGGTGCGCAAGGGTGGCGACGGCGGGCTGATCATCAAGATCTCCGAACTCGTCCACGACAAGAAGATCACCGACATCACCGACCTGCGGGACGAGTCGGACCGCAACGGCATGCGGCTGGTGATCGAGCTCAAGCGCGACGCCAACCCGCGCGTGGTGCTGAACCAGCTCTACAAGCACACGCCGATGCAGAGCACCTTCGGCGTGAACATGGTCGCGCTCGTCGACAACGTGCCCAAGACGCTCTCGCTGCGCGAGGTCATCGGGCACTACGTCGACCACCAGCGCGAGGTCGTCGTGCGCCGCACCAAGCACGAGCTGCGCCAGAAGGAGGCGCGCGCCCACATCCTCGAGGGCCTGCTCGTCGCGCTCCAGAACCTCGACGCGGTCATCGAGCTGATCCGCGGCTCGCGGGACCCGGAGGTCGCCCGCGCGGGCCTGATCGAGCGCTTCGAGCTCTCCCACGCCCAGGCCCAGGCGATCCTCGACCTCCGACTCCAGCGGCTCACCGCCCTGGAGTCGGACAAGATCCGCGACGAGCACAGCGACATCACCGAGCGCATCCGCGAGCTGCGCGAGATCCTCGGCGACGAGTCCCGCGTGCTCACGCTGATCAAGGACGAGCTGGCCGAGATCGCCGAGGCCTACGGCGACGAGCGCCGCACCGAGATCACCTACTCCGAGGACGACCTCGACATCGAGGACCTCATCGCCGACCAGCAGATGGTCATCGCGATCACCAAAAGCGGGTACATCAAGTCCCTGCCGCTCGCCACCTACCGCACGCAGGGCCGCGGCGGGGTCGGGGTCACCGGGATGGACATGAAGGACGGCGACTACATCGAGCACCTCTTCGTGTGCTCGACCCACGACTATCTCCTCTTCTTCACCAACCGCGGCAAGGTCTACCGACTCAAGGTCTACGAGCTGCCCGAGGCCTCGCGCACCGCGAAGGGGCGCGCGCTGGTGAACCTGCTGCCGCTGCGCGACGGCGAGCGGGTCCAGTCCGTGCTGGCCACGCGCGACTTCGCCGAGGGCCGCTACCTCGTGTTCGGCACGCGGAAGGGCATGATCAAGAAGACGGAGTTCGGGGCCTACAACACGCCGATCAAGGCCGACGGGATCATCGCGATCAAGATCCGCGACGACGACGAGCTCGTCGCGGTGCGGCGCACGAGCGGCGACGACCAGGTGATGATGGTCTCGCGCTCGGGCCAGGCCGTGCGCTTCGACGAGTCCGACGCCCGGCCGATGGGGCGCGACACCTCCGGGGTGCGCGGCATGAACGTGAGCCAGAAGGGCAACGCCGTCCTCGCGATGGACATCGCCGACGAGAGCCGCGAGCTGCTCGTCGTCACCGAGAACGGGTTTGGCAAGCGCACGCCGATCGGCGAGTACCGGTCGACGAAGCGCGGCGCGATGGGCGTGAAGACCATCCGGCTCACCGACGCCCGCGGGGCGCTGGCCGGCGCGCTGGTCGTCCGTCCCCACCAGGAGCTCGTGTTCATCTCGCAGAACGGGATGGTCCAGCGCACCGGCGTCGGCGGGATCAGCCAGCAGGGCCGCGCGACCCAGGGCGTGCGGGTGATGAACGTGCGCGAGGACGACACCGTGAGCGCGGTCGCGCTGGTCGCCGAGTCCGAGGCCGACACCGCCGCCGCGGTGGTCGAGGACGCGCCGGCGCCTGCCGACGTCGCGGAGCCGGACGGGGGGCCCGGGCCGGCCCCGGATCCCTCCGAGTAGCCCGCCCGGCGCGTTCGCTACTCTGGCGCGACCAGAGAAAGGAGGTGGTCCGCTCTTGTCCGACAGTCACTGCGGGACCCTGGAGGTGTCCGGCCGCTAGGTCGGAGGCTGACCCCGCGTAGCGGAGTCCACACCGAGACACCGTCCACGGCGGAGCCGGAGCTTGTCCCCCCGGCGCAGCATGCCGCCACGGACCTTCGTCAGCCGTACGCAGTACACGAGGGGCGCCGCCAGTCGACGGCGCCCCTCGTGCCGTGTCGGGCGGTTCAGGCCGCCTCGGGCAGGTACTGGCGCCACGCCGGCGGAATGCGCGGGCTCGCGACCTGGATGAAGATCTGCGGGCCGGGCACGCGCGGCGAGCGGCGCAGCACCATCCCGGCCTTCTGGAGCGGCGCGTCGCCCTTGCGACGGTTGCAGGGCGCGCAGGAGGCGACGATGTTGTCCCACGTCGACGGGCCGCCCTTCGAGCGGGGCACCACGTGGTCGACGGTGAGGTTCGAGCGCGCGCCGCAGTACTGGCAGGTCCAGTCGTCGCGGGCGAAGACCGCGCGCCGCGTGATCTTGCGGCGGTGGGTGTCGCGCGGCACGCGGACGTAGGAGACGAGGCGGATCACCACCGGCCGCGCGATCGTCGCCGTGCTCGAGTGCAGGGCGTGCGCGCCGTGCTCGAGCACCTCCGCCTTCTCCTTGAGCAGCAGGACGACCGCGCGCCGGACGGTGCAGACGTTGATCGGCTCGAAGGTCGCGTTGAGCACGAGCACCCGGCCATCCTGCGGCCCGCGCCGCGGGTGCTCACCGAGCGGCGCGGACCCTGCCACTGGTGGGATCCGCCGAGACATGGCCGTTCGCGCCGCAGTGTAGCGGCCGCCTACGGGCCGAACGGGTAGGAGCCGAGCACCCGGACGCGCTCGGCGTGGGCGCGCAGGCCGGTGATCGCCTCGGCGACGTGCGTGTCCGCGCCGCGCCCCTCGAGGTCGGCGAAGAACATGTAGCGGCCGAGTCCCTGCTTGCGCGGACGCGACTCGATCTTGGTCAGGTTCACGCCGCGGAAGGCGAACTCCGAGAGGCAGCGCACCAGCCATCCGGGCGCCTCGGAGCCGACGCCCCAGAAGACAATGGAGGTTTTCCACGGCCCGTGCTTGCCGGGGTCGGTGCCGGCCGGCGCGAGCCAGACGAAGCGCGTCTCGTTGTCCGCCACGTCCTCGACGCCGGCCCGCAGGACCTCGCACCCGTAGAGCTCGGCGGCGAGGCGCGTCCCGAGCGCCGCGAGACGGCGGTCCTCGGTCTCGGCGACGATGCGGACCGCCTCGGCGGTCGAGCTCGCCGCGAGCACCGGGACGCCTCCCAGTCGCGCCCGGATGAAGCGGGCGCACTGCGCGTTCGGCTGAGGATGGGAGACGACGCCCTCGACGTCCTCGAGCTCCATGGGACCGCGGGCGATGAGGCAGTGGCGGATGGGGTGGACGACCTCGCCGACGATCGCGACGTCCTCGGTCTCCATGGCCAGCGCGTCGAGCGTCGCGTTGACGCTCCCCTCCACCGAGTTCTCCATCGGCACGAGGGCCCGCTCGACCTCCCGGTGGTGAACGGCCATCACGACGTCGTAGACGGTCGGCAGCGGCACCGGCTCGACGCCCGAGACGGCCGGCGGCGCGGGATGCGCCTCCAGCGCCTCATGGCTGAAGGTGCCCTCGGGCCCGAGATAGGCGACCCTCACGCCTCCGCCTCCGCGCCGCGGTCTTCGCCGGCTGCGCCGCCCGCCCCCGCCGCGCCACCGCCCGCCATCGCCACCCGGACGGCCTCGAGCTCCTCGGGGGAGAGCTCCTGCTCTCCCGAGCCGCCGCGCACCCGCTTCGCGTAGATCCGGGCCTGGTCGCGGTGGTGGATCGAGGAGAGCACGACGCCGGAGCGGGAGGCGTCGAGCAGCGCGATCGAGGTCGACTGCTGCCCGGACATCTCCCCGTAGGCGTCGTAGCGGACCAGCGCGCGGTAGGCGATCGCCGCGTCGAGGCGCCCCTCCGCCGAGGTCATGCGCGCCTCGAGCCGCGCCGCCATGTCCTCGACGTAGTCGTGCAGGGTGCGGAACCCGCCCTCCAGGCCCGCGGCGTGGGCGACGAGGTCCTCCTCCCCGCGATCCCCGAGCACGACGCGCTGGGCGGCGCGCAGCCGCCGCAGCCGGACCGCAAGGACGAGGCAGGCGAGCAGGGCGACGAGCGCCACCCCGGCCGCGGCGAGCGCGACGATGCCGGTCGTCGAGTCGAGCCCGTCCACGCGGCCAGGATAGGGCTAGGAGAACGTGACGGGGAAGCTCAGCGTGTTGTTGTCGACGTTCTGCTCGCCGGGCACGGGCGCAACCGTCACCTTGACCGTCAGCGCCTGACCGCTCGGCGGGGAGGCGGAGAGGCGGACGTCGGCGGTGGTGGACTGCCCGGCCGTCGTCTTGGCCACCGTCGCGCTGCCCTCGATCGACTTGCCGCCGCCCTCGACCGAGACCTTCACCGCGACCCGCGACTCGTCGTTCTGGCCGCCGTTGGTGAAGGCGACGGTGAAGGTGGGCGGCGGGGTGGCGGGCACCGTGTTGGGCCCGTTGGCCGACAGGTCCGTCCCGCCGACGCTGACCGAGTCGAGCTGGTGGCCGTGGAGCCCCGGGGCGGCCTTCCCGCTCGTGCCGCCGCCGCCGCTGGCGCCGAGCTGGGCGGCGACGAACGTCGGGTCGAGCCACCGGATGTCCGGGAGGAACTTCGTCGTCGCCACCCGCTCGCCCGTCCCGCCCACGACGATGCCGTCGTCGTCGAGCGCCTTCGCGATCTGCGGAGCCACCCGGAGGGTGTAGATGACGTCGGAGGCGTCGAAGGCCCGCATCTGCCCCGCGATGCGCTCGACCGCGGCGCTCGCGGTCTGCGCGTTCTTCGAGAGGGCGGGCTGGAGCAGCCGCGCGATGCGCCCGACGCCCTCCTGCCGGAGCTCCAGCACGAGGACGAAGGCGGACTTCGCCGCGGACATCTCGTCGGGCGCGTCGAGGCCCCGGGCCCGCCCGACCTCCTCGTCGGCGACCACGCGAAGCTGGTTGACCTGGTTCTGCAGGTCGGTCGGCGAGCGGCCCGCCGCGCCGGTGAGGAGCTTGAAGAAAGGCCGGCTGACCTGGGTGTCGGACTCCCCGACGATCGTGGCGACGTTGCGGTTGAAGTCCTTCAGCGCCGAGGTCTTCTGCGAGTCCAGGCAGCCCTTCACGCCGACGACGAGCAGGACGACGACGAGCACGGCGATCCCGGCCGCGGCGAGGCGGCGGATGAGAACCGTCTGGTGATCCGCTGATCCGCCGCCCCCTCTGGAGGGAGGCCGGCGACGCGGCGCGGCCGCGGTGGGCTCGTCTGGGTCGTCGAAGAACGACAAGTCGACCCTCCTCCGGGGAGTTCGGCGGCCAGTATGACCGGCGCGACGGCGTGAGCGTGACGGAACCCGTGCACGCCCGCCCACGGCAGGGACGCCGGGGCGGGCGTGGAAGTCCGCACGGATGCCCGGCGCCGCGCCCACGACCGCCGCCGCGGACGCGCTGGACGACCTCGTCCTCGATCGCTACCGGCTGGGCCGCCGCCTCGGGGCGGGCGCCTACGGAACGGTGTACCAGGCGCGCGACGAGCGCCTCGCGCGGGACGTGGCGGTCAAGGTCGTGGCGCTCGACGGCGACGGGCCGGGACGCCCGGAGCGGGAGGTCCTCGCCGCCGCCCGCCTCGCCCATCCGGCGATCGTCACGCTCTACGAGGCGGGCGCCGAGGCCGGCCACGCCTACCTCGTCTCGGAGCTGGTTCGCGGTCGGACACTCGGCGCGCTGCTCGCCGCCGGCCTGCTCTCCGACCGGGACGTGGCGCGCATCGGGGTCGCGCTCTGCGACGCGCTGGCCCATGCCCACGCCCAGGGCGTGATCCACCGCGATGTCAAGCCGCAGAACGTGATCGTGCCCGACGACCCCGAGGGCGGTGCCGGGATCGTGAAGCTGACCGACTTCGGGGTCGCCCGTCTCGCCGGCGCCGACGCGCTCACTCAGAGCGGCGACGTCGTCGGGACGCTGGCCTACATGGCGCCCGAACAGGCCGCCGGGCGCCCCGCCGGCGCCGCGGCGGACCTCTACGCGCTCGCGCTGGTCCTCTACGAGGGCCTGACCGGGGCCAACCCGCTGCGCGCCGCGACCCCGGCGGCGACCGCGCGCCGGCTCGGCAGCGTCCTGCCACCGCTCGCGGGCGCCCGGCCGGACCTGCCGCCGGCGCTCGCCGACGCTCTCGACACCGCGCTCGATCCGGAGTCCGAGGCGCGCGGGAGCACCGGGGAGCTGCGGGACGCGCTGGCCGCGGTCGCGCCGGAGCTGTCCGACACCCCGGGCCACGTGGAGGACGGGGCCCCGCCCGCCGTCCTGGGCGGGCTCTCCGGGGCAGGCCCGCGACTGCTCGCGGGCCTCGCCGCCGGCGCCCTGCTCCTGCTCGTCGCCGCCGCGACCGCCCCGGTGGCCCCGCCTCGCGGCGACCTGCCCTGGGCGGCGCTCGCCGTGGTCCTCGTCGCCGCACTGCCGCGGGTCGGGTGGCTCGCGGCCGCCGCCGCGAGCGTCGGCTGGGTGGCGGTGGGCGCTGATCGCCCCGGCACGGCGCTCGTCCTGCTCGTGGGCGTCCTGCCCGTCCCGCTCCTGCTGCCGCGGGCGGGACGGCTGTGGTCGACGCCGGTGCTCGCTCCGGCGCTCGGCCTCGCCGGGCTGGCGGGGGCGCAGCCGGGCCTCGCCGGTGGCGCCGTCGCCCACGCGACGCGACGCGCCGCGCTCGCGGGGCTCGGCTTCCTGTGGCTCGCGCTGGCCGAGGTGCTGACCGGGGAGCGGCTCTATCTCGGTCCGCCACGCGGCGTGGCGCCCGCCGCGACATGGGCCGGCGACGCGGGCGCGGCGCTGAGCCACGCGCTGCTGCCCCTCGCCCGCTCGGGCCTCCTGGCCGTCGCGGTGGTCTGGGCACTCGCCGCGATGGTGCTGCCGTGGCTGGTGCGGGGCCGCCACCTGGCCGTCGACATCGTCCTC
>JBBSBL010000070.1:0-12664 GCA_038251325.1 Solirubrobacterales bacterium
CAAGCGCGACCCCTACAACCCGGTCGACGCGATCTTCGCCGCCGCGCGCTACCTCAAGGCCGCCGGCGGCCAGAAGGACATCCGCCGCGCGATCTTCGCCTACAACCACGCCGGCTGGTACGTCGACTCGGTGATCCTCCGAGCGCGACTGCTCAGCGGCCTGCCCGACGACCTCATCGGCGCGCTGGCCGGGCTGACCCAGGGCCACTTCCCGGTCGCGGCGCCGGCCACCTACACCGATCGCGTCGACCCGGCGAAGGCCGCGCGGCGCGTCCGGAGCGGGAACGCCGCCATCCCCGTCGAGGGCAAGGCGAACCGCCGGGAGATCGCCATCGGCACGCGCCGGGGCGCGCCGGTGGTCGCCGTCAACGACGGGCGGATCGTCGATGTGGGCGAGAGCCCCCGCCTCGGCCGCTACCTCACGCTGCAGGATGTCTACGGCAACACCTACACCTACGCCCACCTCGGCGAGGTCGTCCGCCGCTACCCGGTGCCGAAGCCCCAGCGGGTGAGCGCGGCGTCCGTGAAGCGGGAGCTCAAGCTCGCCTCCGCCAAGGAGCCGGCGCCCACGCGGCCCGCCAGCGCGGGCCGCCAGTCGGCGCCGACGGTGACGCGGGTGGTCCGCACCACCCGCGTGCCGCGCGCCCGTGCCGCGCGCCCGGCCGCGAAGGAGCGGCTGTTCGCCCACCCGGATCGTCCGCACGCCTACCGCGCCGGCGGGGTGCGGCAGCTCGACGCCCAGGCCGGGGACCCGGCGAGCAGCCTCAAGGACTACTTCACGGTTCCGGTTCATCTCAAGCGCAGCGACGTCGAGCTCAAGCCGCTGGCCAAGGGGGCCACGGTCATCGCCGGCACGATCCTCGGACGGGTCGGACCGGCCGAGGGCCACGGCAAGCCCCACATCGACTTCAGCATCCGCCCCGCCGGCAAGGGGGCGCCGCGGATCGATCCCAAGCCGGTGCTCGACGGGTGGAAGCTGCTCGAGGCCACCGCGATCTACCGCGCGACCGGCAAGAACCCGTTCTTCGGCTCCGACGGGCGCACGCCGTCCATCGGCCAGATCCTGCTGATGAGCAAGGAGGCGCTCGAGCGCCGCGTGCTGGCCGACCCGCGGATCAACATCTACGCGTGCGGGCGGCGGGACATCCGCGCCGGCGGGATCGACCGGCGCGTGCTGGCCACGCTCGAGTTCCTCGTCGCCTCGGGCATGAACCCCACGGTCACCGCGCTGCACTGCGGCCACAGCTACCTGACGACGTCGGGCAACGTCTCCGAGCACTCCTCGGGCGACGCGGTGGACATCGCGGCGATCAACGGCGTCCCGATCATCGGGCACCAGGGGCCTGGCTCCATCACCGACGTCGCGGTGCGGCGCCTGCTCACGCTCCAGGGGACGATGAAGCCCCACCAGATCATCACGCTGATGAAGTACCCCGGCACCGACAACACCCTGGCGCTGCCCGACCACAACGACCACATCCACGTCGGCTTCCATCCGGCCTTTGGCGGCAACGGGAAGCTCGGCCGCCAGCTGCGGGCGATCCTCAAGCCCGGCCAGTGGGCCAAGCTCGTCAACCGCCTCGGCGAGATCCGCAACCCGAACGTGCCGGTTCGCCCCTCGAAGTACGCGATCCCGGCGCGCACGCGCGCGGGCGACTGACCACGACGGGTTCGCGAGAGCCCGGGACGCCCCGGTGAGCGAGGGCGCCGGCTTCGGCTTCGTCCAGTTCGAGTTCCCCTGGGCGCTCGGCCCGACCGACGGGCGCTACGTGGTGCGGGCCGGTGGCGAGGAGAGCCCGGGCGAGCCCGAGCACGTGATCGTCCTCGCGACGCTGGGCGCGCCCGAGCGCCGCCGCCTCCTCCGCGGTCGGCGCCCCGAGCCGGTCGCGCCGGAGCCGGCGCCGACGCCGGTGAGCACCGCGCGCGCCACGGTCATCCGGGCCGCGCCGCTCGAGAGACCGGACGCCGTCCGCGCCTGGATGGGCGAGGATCCGGAGGGGCGAGCTGGTGCCGCGCTGGCGGTCCTCGGCCGCGTGCTCGCCGCCCACCGCGTCGCGACCGCCGACCCGCACGTCCGCGAGCCCGGGCGCGAGCACGCCCTCGTCGTGCGGATCGGCCACGGGGCGGGCGAGGCGGTCGCGGAGGGACGCTGGGCGGAGGCGGTGACCCTGCCGCCCCCGCGCGGGCGCCGCGGCAAGCGGAGCAGCGCGCTGCGGCCCCAGGAGCGGCTGGCCGCGCTGCTCGCGGGGCGCGAGCGCCCGCTGGCCTGCGAGGAGCTGATCCTCCGAGCGCGGCTCGACCTCGACCACGAGCGGGAGCGCGAGGCGGCGCTCCAGCTCGACGCCGCCCTGGGCACGGCGCTGGCCGAGCTGCCCGAGGGCGGCGAGCTCGGGGCGCGCCGCACCGAGCTGGAGACCCGCGGCGACGCCGTGCGCGCGGCGGCGAAGACGGCGCGGACGGGACCGCTCTCCGCCGCGGAGCGGACCGCGATCGCCGAGGCGCTGGCCCGTCTCGAGGCCGCTCTGCGCGCGCGGGCCGCGGCGCGCGGATAGCTCCCGGAACGCCGCGCGCCGCGGCCGCTCAGCCTTCCAGCGCCGCGACCAGCGCCTCGAGCTCCGCCACCACGTCGCCCTCGAGCTTCACCGCGGCGCGGTGGTCGTGCGGGGTCGGGCCCTGGGTGACGATCGCCACCTCGCCGCCCGCCTCGAGCGTGACGAGCGGGAGTCCGGCCACTGGATACACCTCGAGCGATGAGCCGACGGCGATCAGGAGATCGGCGCCGCGGGCGAGCTCGTAGGCGCGCTGGATCGCCGCCTCGGGCAGCAGCTCGCCGAACAGGACGACGTCGGGCTTGAGCACCGCCGCGCAGTCGCAGCGCGGGACGCCGGCCGGGTCCGCGGCGAGCCGTGCCCGCACGGCCGCGAGCGGGAAGCGCGCGCCGCACGCGGCACAGGAGGAGGTGTCGATCGTCCCGTGGACCTCGACGAGCTCCCGCGTTCCCGCCGCGCGATGGAGGCGGTCGATGTTCTGCGTGATCACCGCGTCGAGCCGCCCCGCCGCCTCGAGCGCGGCGAGGGCGGCGTGGGCCGCGTTGGGGCGCGTGTGCTCCAACGCGGCGAAGCGCGCCCCGTAGAAGCGCCAGAAGCGCTCGGGGTCGCGCCGGAAGACGTCGATGTGCGCGACCTCCATCGGGTCGACGTTCTCCCACAGCCCGGTACCGGGAGAGCGGAAGTCCGGGATGCCGGACGGCACGGAGATCCCGGCGCCGGTCAGGGCGACGACCGAGCGCGCTTCCCTGACGAGCGCGGCCAGCCGCGCGAGGCCCGCCCCGGTCTCGACGCCCGCGCTCACGCGCCGGTGAACTTCGGCGTGCGCTTCTGCAGGAAGGCGGAGATCCCCTCCTTCGCGTCCGCCGAGGCGAACACGGCGGCGAAGCCGTCCTTCTCGGCGGCGATGCCCTGGTCGAGGTCGCCGTGGCCCGAGACCCGCTTGATCTCCGCCACGGCGAGCGGCGCCTTCTCGGCCAGCTTGCGCGCCCAGGCGAGCGCGGTGTCGAGCAGCTCGTGGTCCGGGACGACGCGGTTGACGAGCCCGTGCTCGTAGGCCTCGTCGGCGGAGATCGCCTCGCCGGTGAGGTTCATCTCCAGCGCCTTCGCTTCGCCGACGAGCCGCGGCAGGCGCTGGGTGCCGCCGAAGCCGGGGATGATCCCGAGGTTGATCTCGGGCTGGCCGAAGGTGGCCGATTCGGCGGTGATGCGCACGTCGCACGCCATCGCGAGCTCGCAGCCCCCGCCGAAGGCCAGCGCGTTCACCGCCGCGACGACGACGGTCGAGGAGCGCTCGAAGGCGCGCAGCAGGCCGTGGCCCTCGTCGAGCAGCCGGCGCCCCGCGTCGGCGTCCATCTTCGTGAAGGCCTTGATGTCCGCGCCGGCGCAGAAGAGCTGGGGGTTCGCCGAGGCGATGACCAGCGCGCGGACGGAGGCGTCGCCGTCGACTTCGGTCCACACCTTGCCCATCGCCTCGATCACCTCGGGCGAGATCGAGTTCGCGGGCGGGCGGTCGAGCCAGGCGATCGCCACCTCGCCCCGGCGCTCGAGCTTGACGGGAGACTCGTCGAAGCCGGCCTCGGGCCGCGCCGCCAGGAAGAACCCCTGGCCGTTCTTCTGGCCCAGCCGGCCCTGCGCGACGAGGCGGCGCAGGATCCGGGGCGGCTCGTAATGCTCGCCCCACTCGGCCTGCGCGCGCTCCAGCGCGGCGAGGACGTCGTCGAGGCCGCGCGCGTCGGCCCGGGCCAGCGGCGGCGGGATGATGCCCGCCCCGGCCATCATGCCGAGGTCGATGTCCTTGCTCGAGGCGATGCCCTCCTCCAACACGAGGCAGGCCTCGACGAACGCCTTGAGGTGGAAGCGCTCGACCAGCTCGGCCGCGTCGAGCGCGCTCGCGTCGCCCTCCGTGGCGGCGGGCGAGGCCAGGAAGCCGCCGCCGGTCTTCGCGCCGAACTTGCCGGCCTCGACGAGCTCGAGCATCCCGTGATGGATCGGGAAGCGGTCGCCGAGCGACTCGTTGAGGTAGCGGCCGACGTGGGAGACGGTGTCGAGCCCGAGCTGGTCGACGAGGAAGAACGGCCCCATCGGCGTCGCCTTCGCCTCCGTCATCGCGGCGTCGATCGCCTCGTAGGGGATCCCGTGCTCCTCCTGGTAGCGGAAGACCTCGCCGAAGGAGGCGTTGAGGATGCGGTTGACGACGAAGCCCGGCGCCTCGCCGCAACGGATCGGCAGCTTGCGGATCGTCTGCGCGAAGTTCGCCGCCGCCTGGACGGTCTCGGGCGAGGTCTCGTCACCCTCGATCACCTCGATGAGTCGCATCAGGGAGGCCGGGTAGAAGAAGTGGAAGCCGACGACCCGCTCGGGCCGGCTCGTGGCCTCGGCCATCTCGGAGATCGACAGCGACGAGGTGTTCGAGGCGAGGATCGCGTGTCCCGGCGTCGCCTCGTCGAGCTCGGCGAACACGGCCTGCTTGAGCTCCATCCGCTCCGGGACAGCCTCGATCACGAGATCGACGTCGCCGAACCCGTCGTAGGTCGTGGAGCCGGTGACGAGCGCCATGCGCGCCTCGAGCCCCTCCGGGGTGAGCTTCTCCCGCTCGACCTGCGCCTGCCAGAGCGAGCGGGCCTTCTCCAGGCCGTGCTCGACGAAGCGCTCGTCGACGTCCTTCAGCACGACGGGGATGCCGGCCGAGGCGATGCAGTAGGCGATCTCGCCCCCCATGGTGCCGGCGCCCACGACGGCGGCCTTGAACACGAACATGCGCGAGGTTTCCTTTGCGGGAGAGGGCGGCGCCGGGCGCAGCGCCCGGCCGGTGACGGCGGCCGATTCTAGGGATCTCACGCGAGGCCTGGGCGCGCCATTGACGGTGCGACGATCCACGACGAGGAGCCGCTCGATGACCGCCGCCGCCCCCACCCTTCAGACCGCGATGCCGAGCCCGCTCGGCCCGATCCTGCTCACCGGCGACGGCGAGGCGCTCACCGGCGTGCGCTTCGCCGGTCCGGCGGACCCGCCGGCGGGCGCGACCGCCCCGGGCGCCGGTGGCGAGGACGGAGTGGTCGGGGAGGCGCAACGGCAGCTCGCCGAGTACCTCGACGGCCGCCGCACCGATTTCGAGCTGCCGCTGCATCCCGCCGGAACGCCGTTCCAGCAGGCGGTGTGGGAGGCGCTGCGCGCGATCCCCTACGGCGAGACGACGAGCTACGGCGCCCTGGCCGTCCGGCTCGACCGGCCGGGCGCGGCGCGCGCCGTCGGCCTCGCGAACGCGCGCAACCCGCTGGCGATCGTCGTGCCCTGCCACCGGGCCATCGGGGCGGCGGGGGCGCTGACCGGCTACGCCGCCGGCCTCGAGCGCAAGCGCCGGCTGCTGGAGCTCGAGGCCGGCGCGCTCACCCTGGAGACCGGGGCAGGCGAGCAGGGGCCGGCGTCGAACCGGTGATCGAGCCGGCTGTGTCCGGCGCCCCTGTCGCCACGAAAGGCCCCTTCCATGGCAGCCAGCGACCGCCCCGTCCCCGGTCCCGATGACGCGCAGCCCCGCTCGGGCGCGGGCGGTCCCGGCGGGGGCCGACTCGGCGCGTGGTGGTGGGTCGGCGCCGCGGTGGTGGCGATCGGGCTCGGCGTCGGGGGCTACTTCCTCGGGAAGAGCACCGGCGAGGACGATGTGCGGGCGGAGTACAAGCCCGGTCAGCCCGCCTACCGGCAGATCTTCGCCGCCGGCGCGGTGCGCGGCGCCGCGGCGGGCGCCGCCGCCGGCCGCGTCCAGGGCCAGAAGCAAGGCCAGGCCGAGGGGCAGGCGCGGGGCGCCGCGCCCGGCGGCTAGAGCAGCTCGCGGTCGGCGTCGAGCTCCCGGCCGAGCCGGGCCAGCGTCCGCCGCAGCGAGTCGCCGAGCGCGCGGCGGATGAACAGCGGGTCGATCACGAAGGCGAGCGGCGGCGGCGTCTTGAGCTCGTAGTCCAGCGCGAGCGCGACCTCGGTGCCCTCATCCAGGGCGGCGAGCTCGAGCGTCTGGATGCCGCGGAGCTTCTCGTCCTCGATCTCGGTCGCCAGCCGGGCGGGCTCGTGGGAGGTCACGACCCGTTCTACCACGAGCCCGCGGCCGCCGGGGTGCGAGCGCCAGAGCAGGCGCGCCCCGTCCTGCGGCCATTCGCCCTCGAGCTTGTCGACCCGCGCGAAGCCGTCGACGATCGAGGGCCAGCGCCCGAGATCGGACCACATCGCCCAGACGTCGGCCGGGGGGTGCGCGAGGTCGAGCGCCACCCGCGTGCGGCCCATCAGCGCCGCCCGGCCGGGGCGAGCACCTCGGCCCGGATGCGGTCGATGCCGCCGGCCAGCGCGTCCAGCCGCGGCCCGAGCTCGCCGGCCAGCCGCACCGACTCCTCGCGGCCCGCGTCGGTCAGGCGATAGAAGCGCCGCGAGCGGCGATCCGGGTGCTCCCAGGAGCCGGCGAGGAGCCCGCGGCCCTCGAGGTCGCGGAGCAGCGGGTACATCGTGTTCGGGTTCACGGCGACGATGCCGCCGGTGATCTCCGCGATCCGCTCCATCAGGCGGTTGCCGTAGGACGGCTCCGCGCCGACGAAGTGGAGGACGAGCAGCGCCAGCAGGCCCCCGCGCCGCAGCTCGGCGACGAGCGGGTCGGCGCTCCCGGGCCCGGCCGGGGCCGGCGCGACGCCTGCCCCGGCCGGCGCGGTCGGCGCGGTCCCGGCCGCGAGCCGGGCCTCCTCCACCGAGGTGGCGTCCGCGACGGCGTCGCGCGTGCTCCGGCGCCGGGTGGGCATGGGGCGATCATGCCACCGGCGCCGGAGCGCGACAGGGGATCCCGGGTCGCGCGAGCCCCTACGCGGTGGCGGCCGCCGGCTCCTCGACCCGCCGCGGCAGCAGCGTCTCGCGGGCGATGACCAGGCGCTGGATCTGCGCCGTGCCCTCATAGAGCTGCATGATCTTCGCGTCGCGCATGAGCTTCTCGACGGGGTAGTCCTTGATGAAGCCGTAGCCGCCGTAGACCTGCACGGCGTCGGTGGTGACCTTCATCGCGGCGTCCGCGGCGAAGCGCTTGGCGTGCGAGGAGAGCAGCGTGTTGCGCTGACCCTGGTCGAGCAGCACGGCCGACTTGTGGGTCAGCAGGCGCGAGGCCTCCACGTCGGTCGCCATGTCGGCGATGATGAACTGGATCGCCTGGTGCATGGCGATCGGCACGCCGAACTGCTGGCGCTCCTTGGAGTAGTCGATCGCGAACTCCATCGCCGCGCGGGCGATGCCGGTGGCCATCGCCGCCACGCCGGGGCGCGTGCGGTCGAGGGTCATCATCGCGATCTTGAAGCCGTGGTTCTCCTCGCCGACGAGGTGGTCGGCGGGGATCTCGACGTCGTTGAAGGAGATGGTCGCGGTGTTCGACGCCCGCTGGCCCATCTTGTCCTCCTTCTTGTCCACCACGACACCCGCGTCGCGGGGGACGATGAAGCAGGAGATCCCGCGGTGGCCGGCCTCCTTGTCGGTCTTCGCGTAGACCGTGTACCAGTTGGCGTAGCCGCCGTTGGTGATGAAGCACTTGGAGCCGTTGATGACCCACTTGTCCCCCTGCTTGACCGCGCTGGTGCGCATGCCGGACACGTCGGAGCCGGCGTCGGGCTCGGTGAGGCAGAACGAGGCGAGCAGCGGCGCCTCGGTGAGGCGGCCGATGTACTCCTTCTTGAGCTCCTCGGAGGCGGCGAGCAGGATCGGCGCGGTGGCCAGGCCGTTGCAGCCGACGGAGGTCTGGATGCCCGAGCAGCCCCAGGACATCTCCTCCTCGATCAGGCAGCCCTCGAGGTAGCCGACGCCGGGTCCGCCGTACTCCTCCGGGATGTGGGTGTTCATGAGCCCCACCTCCCAGGCCTTCTCGATGACCTCCTGCGGCCAGGTGCCGTCCTTGTCGAACTCCCACGCGACCGTCCGGATCTCCTTCTCGGCGAAGTCGTGGGCCAGCTCCTGCAGGTTCTTCTGCTCGTCGGTGAGCGTGAAATCGACCACGGGGAATGACTCCTTGCGACGGGCGCGCGGCGGGTGGAACGGACGGCGCGCGCAATCAGATTGACTGGTCAGTCAATACGGTCTGGAAAGCCTACCGCCTCCCGCGGGCGGCGGGGGCGGCCTGGCGCGTCACAATGGAGCGATGCAGGAGGCCTTCGGCGTCGTGCTCTTCGTGGTGGTGGGTCTCGCGGTGCTCGTCGCGGTCCTCACGCTGGCCGGGCGCAGCCGGCTCTACGAGCAGATCGGCCGCGGCGGCCTGTCGATCGGCGACGATCCGGAGGCCCGGCCCGTGGGCGGCGGCGGGAGCGTGGCGGCCGTCCGTGAGGAGGAGATCCGCCAGATGCTCTCGGCCCGCAGCGCGCGGCGCGAGCGCCACGGCGAGCCGGCGCTCGACGTCGACGCCGAGCTCACCCGGCTGACGCGGCCCGCCGTCGACGGGACGCTGGCCGCGGAGATCCGCCAGCTCGTGATCGCCCGCAACGAGCGCCGGGCGCGCGCGGGGCGCGCGCCGCTCGACGTCGAGGCCGAGGTGGCGCGTCGGCTGGCGGACCTGGCATAGGGCCCTGCCGCCGGATACCCTGCGCGCCATGGCCGATCCGCGCCGCTTCGAGCTCGACGAGCTCGTCAACCGCCCGGGGACCTACTTCAACCCCCAGACCGAGGTCGTCGTCGTCGTCGACGACTCCGCCGAGCTCGATCAGGACATCTTCAACATGGAGGAGTTCGAGGGCGCGGACTGGGTGCTCGTGGCCGACGACTCGCCCGTCGACGAGCAGCGCCGCGACGAGCTCATGGAGGCCTTCCAGGTTCGCTACCACTCCGGCGGGGCCGAGTTGGTCACCGACGACGGCGACGAGCACGACGACGAGCTCGAGGCCGACGACCAGGAGGTCGGGCGGGACGACTGACGGCTGAGCCTCAGGCGAACCCGAAGGCGAGCGCGATGACGAGGTAGACGGCGAGGAGCTGGATGCCCTCGAACCAGGTCGACTCGCCCTCGTTGGTCACGTGGCTGGCGATCATCACCGCGAGGAAGGCGGCGCCGAGCTCGAAGCCGTTGAAGACCAGGGCCAGCGGGTTGGGCCCGATGACGAAGGACGAGAGGACGAGGATCGGCGCGACGAACAGCGCGATCTGGGCCGAGGAGCCGATCGCGATGTTCACCGAGAGGTCCATCTGGTCCTTGCGGGCGACGAGCACCGCGACCCAGTGCTCCGCCGCGTTGCCGACGATGGCCACGATGATCGCGCCGACGAAGAACTCGGTCAGCCCGATCGACGCCGCCGCCTCGGAGATCGAGCCGACCAGGATCTCCGACATGACGCCCACCGCGACGCCGGCGATCGCCAGCATGACGACGCTGCGCCGGACGCTCCACGGCTCCCGCTCCGGCTCGCCGTGGTCGGGGTTGAAGAGGTCGTGGTGGGTCCGCAGCGAGAAGACGAGCGCGGCGACATAGGTGAGGACCAGCACGACCGCCACGCAGAGCGACAGCGTCTCGACCGTCGAGTCGTAGTTCACCCGCTCCGCCCCGGGCAGCGGCAGCCCGCGGCCCTCGACCAGTTCGAAGATCGCCGGCATGGCCAGCGCCGCCGCGGCGAGCAGCAGCATCCCCGACTGGGCCGTGGCGGTGGTGCGGTTGAACCGCTGCGTGCCGTCGCGGTTCTGGGGGCGGATGCCGCCGAAGAACATGGCGGCGCCGAGCACGAGCAGCACGTTGCCGATGATCGAGCCGATGATCGTCGCCTTGACCACCTCGTGCAGGCCCTTCTCCAGCGCGAACAGGGCGATGATGAGCTCCGGCGCGTTGCCGAAGGTCACGTTGAGCAGGCCGCCGATCCCCGGGCCCGAGCGGGCCGCCAGCTCCTCGGTCGCGCGCCCCATCAGCGCGGCGGTCGGGATGACCCCGAGGGCGGAGGTGGTGAAGATCGGCACGGCGCCCGCGTGCACGAGCTCGAGCACGATCGCGATCGGGATGAACGGCACGAGCAGGTAGGGCCAGCCCTGGCTCGTGCGCATGAAGGCGAGCCAGGCCGGGGGGCCCGATCGCTGCGGGGAGGCGGCGCTCACGGGCGCCGGAGGCTACCCGGCGGTCGCTAGCCGCCGCTGTTCAGCAGCGCGGCGCAGCGCTGCGCCTTGCCCACGTCGTTGCCCGCGGCCTGCAGGCACTGCGTGTACTGCTGCACCTTCTGCTGCGCGGTGCCCGAGGCGCCGCCGGAGGATCCGCTGCCCGACCCGCCGGCCGCGCCGCCGGTCGAGCCCGCGCCGCCGCCGAGCCCGGCCAGGCCGCCGAGCCCGCCGAGCTGGGAGGTGAGGTCGCTGAGCGGCTTCGCGTTGGAGGGCGGCGTGATGGTCTGCGGCGCGTTGAGGTCGTCGATCTCCAGCGAGAAGGTGACGTTCGCCTCCTTCGCGCCGGAGCTCGGCTTGATCGTGAGGTCGACCGCGATCTTGCGCAGCGTCTTGTCGTCCTTGCCCGTGAAGACGTCGACCTTCGCGTCCTTCACGGCGTCGGTGACCTTCTTGCGCTGCTGAGCGGAGATCCCCTGCGGCAGCTGGGAGAGCCCGCGGCCGCCGAGCGCGCCGGCCTTGGAGGCCAGGGCGTTGACGCTGTCGAGCAGCTGGCCGATGTTCACGTCGGTCGAGATCTGGGTTGTCGAGACGCCGCCGACGTCCGCGTCGCCCTTCACCTGCGGGTTCGAGAGCCACTTCTCCGGGTCGACGCCGAGCGCGTTCAGCGTGCCGAGGCTCTGGTTCTGGCGCTTGGAGCGCTGCTGGGCCTGGGTGTAGCCGGCCACGAACTGGTTCCAGACCTTGGGCGGGATGACGTAGGCCTGGTTCTGGAACTTCAGCCATCCCTGGGTGCCGTCGGTGACCGCGCCGGCCTGGATGTTCTGTCCTGAGGCCTGGATCTGGGCGCCGAGGTCGAACTGCGGGATCTTCCCCGGGCCCTGGCTCTGGAAGGGGCCGGTGAGCGAGATCGCGATCGGGCCCTTGCTGCCGCCGGAGCCCTGCGCGTCGATGCCCACCTTCACGACGAGCTTGCCGCTCTTGATGTCGTGCTTGCCCGCGAAGGTCTGCTTGAGCAGCTGCTTCGCGTCGGCGCCGGAGGAGTCGCTGCCGCCGCAGGCGGCGAGAGCGGCCGCGGTCGCGACGGCGACGAGGAGGGCGAGGATGACGCGGGCGGGGCGGGGCACGGTGGGAATCCTCCTGCAAGCGGCGCGAAGGGCGGGCGGCGAGCCTAGCATCGGCACCGACGCCCCACGCCATGAGCCACGCCCGCCCCGTCCCCCGCCGCCGCTGCGGTCCGCGACCTTCGGCGCGCCGCGCCGCGGCGGGCCTCGCCGCGCTCGCCGCCTGCGCCTTCGCCCTCGCCGCTCCGGGCGCGGCCGACGCGACGCCCGTGCTCGTTCTCGGCCACGACGGCCGCGTACGCGTGCACGAGGACCGCTTCGTCCCGGCCGCCACGCCGGTCGCCCCGCCCTCCTCTCCCGCCGCCCGCGCGGCGGGTCGCGACGCGGCCCGCGCAGCCACCGCGGCGAGTTCCTCGGCGGTCCGCCGAGCGCTCGACCATCTGCGCCGCCGCGGGGCGATCGACAGCATCGAGCGGGTCGATCGCCTCGCGAGCTGGAACGCCGCCCGCGCGACCCTCCGCCGCCTGCGCGGGCGCCGCCGCACGGAGCTCGGCGCGGTCGTCGCGAACACCGCCGCCATCGCCGCGCGGGGGCAGCTCTCCGCCTCGCGCCTGGAACCGGTCTTCCTCACCCTGGACCGCAACCGCGAGTGGTGGTCGATCGGGCGCCTGCTGCTCTACGGCGAGCGCGTCGGGTTCGAGGGCAGCGGGCTGATCTGGCAGTCCTACCCCGGACAGGGGCTCGCGCTCCAGCCGCTGGCGAACTTCGGCAAGGCCAACGGGCTGTGGCAGGCGAAGCTGAACGGGGAGCTCCGCGACCTGCTCGACGAGCTGATCCCGCTCGCCGCCCACCGCGGCCGCGGCATCGCGTGGGAGTACTACTTCCGCTTCGGCGGCGGCGTGCCGCCGTGGACGAGCGCGATGTCCCAGGGCACGGCGGTCCAGGCGCTCGCCCGCGCCGCGCGGCGCCTGAAGGACCGGA
>JBBSBL010000071.1:0-12541 GCA_038251325.1 Solirubrobacterales bacterium
CAAGCGCGACCCCTACAACCCGGTCGACGCGATCTTCGCCGCCGCGCGCTACCTCAAGGCCGCCGGCGGCCAGAAGGACATCCGCCGCGCGATCTTCGCCTACAACCACGCCGGCTGGTACGTCGACTCGGTGATCCTCCGCGCCCGGCTCATCTCGGCCCTGCCGGGGGACCTCGTCGGCGCGCTCACGGGCCTCACCCAGGGACTCTTCCCCGTCGCCGCCCGCGCGAGCTACGCAGGCGAGGTCAACCTCGCCCGCGCCCGCAAGGGCAAGGTCGCGATCGCGCCCCAGGCCGCCGCGGGCCATCCCCGCACCTCGCTCGACGTCTTCGCCGCGGACCGCGCCCCCGTCATCGCGGTGGGCGACGGGCGCATCTCGGGCATGGGCGAGACCGCGCGGCGCGGGCGCTGGATCACGCTCGAGGACGTGTACGGCAACCGCTACACGTACAGCCACCTCGGCACGCTCGCGACGCGCTACCCCTCCCTGCGCCCGCAGAAGCTGAGCGACGCCCAGGTCGCCCGCGAGCTCAAGCTGCCCCGCAGCGACGCCGCCCCGCGGCGGCCGGCGAGCGCCGGGCGCCAGCGGCCGGGGGTCATCGCCGCGTACGGCCATCAGACGACGCCGCACGCCGGCCCGAAGTCCGCCTCCCACGCCGCGCGCCACGTGGCGGCGGCCGCCCCGCGTCCGGCCGCCGCGCCCGTGCTCAAGGAGCGGCTCTTCGCGTATCCGTCGCGGCCCGCGGCCCGCGTGGCCGGCGGCGAGCGCCAGCTGGAGGCCGCCGGGGCGCCCGGGGGCGGAGGCGCCGAGACGTTCAAGGCCTACTTCACACGACCGGTCCGGCTGCCGCCCAAGGAGGTCGAGCTCCGTCCGCTGAAGCCGGGCGCCTCGGTCATCGCCGGGACGATCCTCGGCCGGGTCGGACATACGAGCACAGCCGATCCCCATGTGACCTTCTCCGTCCGGCCCGCCGGCCGCGGCGCGCCGCTCATCGACCCCAAGCCGATCCTCGACGGCTGGCGCCTGCTCGACGCGACCGCGATCTACCGCGCCGCGGGGGGCACGTTCTTCGGGCGCGACGCGCGCACGCCGTCGGTGGGCCAGATCCTGCTGATGGGCAAGGAGGCGCTCGAGCGCCGGGTGCTCGCCGACCCCCGCGTGGACATCTACGCCTGCGGGCGCAGCGACATCGCCGCCGGCCTCATCGACCGCCGCGTGCTGGCCACGCTGGAGTACCTCTCGGTGTCCGGCCTGCGCCCGACGGTCACCGCGTTGCGCTGCGGCCACTCCTACCTGACGACCTCGGGCAACGTCTCCGAGCACTCGTCCGGCAACGCGGCGGACATCGCCGCGATCAACGGCGTCCCCATCCTCGGTCACCAGGGGGCGGGCTCGATCACCGACGTGGCCGTCCGGCGCCTGCTCCTGCTCCAGGGCACGATGAAGCCCCACCAGATCATCACCCTGATGAAGTACCCGGGCACCGACAACACCCTCGCGCTGCCCGACCACGCCAACCACATCCACCTCGGCTTCCGCCCGACGGCCAGCGGCCGGGCCGGGCGGCGGCTGCGCGCGATCCTCAAGCCCGGCCAGTGGGCGAAGCTCGTCGCCCGCCTGGGGGAGATCCGCAACCCGATCGTGCCGGTCGGCGTCTCGAAGTACGCGACGTCGGTCGGCAAGCATCGGCGCCCCGGCGAGTAGCCGGCGAGGGCGAGGGCGTACGCTTCGGCGCGACGCCATGGCCGACGCCTGCTCCCACCTCGACACCGTCACCGTGGTCGACCTTCCCTCGCCGGTCGAGGGCTGCGAGGAGTGCCTTGAGCTCGGCATGCAGTGGGCCCACCTGCGCATGTGCCAGAGCTGCGGCCACATCGGCTGCTGCGACGACTCGCCCGGACGGCACGCCACCGCCCACCACGCGGACTCCGGGCACCCGATCATCCGCTCCGCGCAGCCCGGCGAGGACTGGAGCTTCTGCTACGTCGACGAGCTGATGTTCCGCCTGCGGCCGTCCTGAGCCTCGTTCGCCGCGGGATGGCCGCGCGCTGACATCCGGCCCCCGGGCCGCCTCGCTACCGTGGAGGCTCGATGGCTCCCGCCCCCGTCATCGAGGCCACCGGCCTGGCCAAGTCCTACGGCGATGTCCACGCGCTCGCCGGCGTCGACCTGTCCGCGGGCGCCGGAACCGTACTCGGGCTGCTCGGCCCCAACGGCGCCGGGAAGACGACCGCGGTGCGGATCCTCACCACGCTGTTGCGCCCGGACGCCGGCACCGCGCGCGTCGCCGGGCACGACGTCGTGCGGGAGGCCACCGCGCTGCGCCGGCGCATCGGCCTCGCCGGCCAGTACGCCGCCGTCGACGAGAACCTCACCGGCGAGGAGAACCTCCGGATGGTCGGCCGTCTGTACCACCTGGGCGGCGCGCGGGCGAAGGCCCGCGCCGGCGAGCTGCTCGAGCGCTTCGAGCTCACCGACGCCGCCGACCGGCTCGCGCGAACCTACTCGGGCGGCTTGCGCCGCCGCCTCGACCTCGCCGCCGCACTCGTGGCCGAGCCGCCCGTCCTCTTCCTCGACGAGCCGACGACCGGGCTGGACCCACGCAGCCGCCTCGCGCTGTGGCAGACGATCGAGTCGGCGGTGGAGGGCGGGACCACCGTGCTGCTCACCACCCAGTACCTCGACGAGGCCGACCGCCTCGCCGACCGGATCGCCGTCATCGACCACGGACGGGTCATCGCCGAGGGCACGCCCACCGAGCTGAAGGCCCGGGTCGGGGGCGAGCGCCTGGACGTCGTGCTCGCCGAGGCCGACCAGGCCGAGGCCGCCGCCGCGGCGCTGGCCGAGATGGCCCGCGAGCAGCCGGTCATCGAGGACGGCGTGCTGCGCATGCCACTGCGAATCCGCGAGGGCGCGATCGCCGGCGCCGTGCGGCGCCTGGACGACGCCGGCGTCGGCATCACCGATCTCGGGATCCACGGGGCCACGCTCGACGACGTCTTCCTGCTACTCACCGGCCACGCCGCGGAGGAGGAGGCGGCGCGGGCCACCCGCGAGCGCGACGAGGAACCGGTGGCCGAGGGCGTGCGATGAGCGCCGCGCGCATGGCGGTCTCCGACACGCTCGTCGTGGCGTGGCGCAACCTGCTGCGCATCCCGCGTCAGCCCGACCTGCTGATCAGCTTCACCCTCCAGCCGGTGATGTTCGTGCTGCTCTTCGTCTTCGTCTTCGGCGGCGCGATCCGGACGCCGGGCTACGACTACGTGGACTTCCTCATGCCGGGGATCATCGTCCAGACGATCGCCTTCGGCGGCTTCGTCACCGCGCTCGGGCTCGCCGAGGACCTGCGCAAGGGCCTCATCGACCGCTTCCGCTCGCTGCCGATGGCGCGCGGGGCGGTGCTCGCCGGGCGCACGACCGCGGACATCGCGACGAACATGGTCGCGCTCGTCATCATGCTCGTCGTCGGCGTGATCGTCGGCTTCTCGTTCTCGGCGAGCGTGCCCGAGATCCTCGCCGGCGTCGGCCTGCTGGTCCTCTTCGGCTACGCGTTCTCGTGGATCTTCGCCCTCGTCGGGCTCAGCGCGTCCTCGGCGGAGGCCGCGCAGGCGATCGGGTTCCTCGCGGTCTTCCCGCTCACCTTCGCCTCCTCGGCCTTCGTCCCCGTCGACACGATGCCCGACTGGCTGCAGACCTTCGCCGACGTCAACCCGTTCACAGTCGTGGTCAACGCGATGCGCGCGCTGTGGCTGGGCGCGCCGGCCGGCAACGCGATCTGGGGCGCGGTGGCGTGGAGCGTCGGACTCATCGCCGTCTTCGCGACGTTCTCGATCGCGCGCTACCGCCGCGCCGTGTCGCGGTAGGGCCGCGACCGGCGCGTTCAGCCCGCGACCGGTGTCGGGCCCGCCACGACGCCGTCGTCGTGCAGCCGCGCGATCTCGTGCTCGGCCAGGCCGAGCTCCTCGCCCAGCACCTCGTCGGTGTGCTCGCCCAGCAGCGGCGCCCGGCGCACCGGCACGCGCTCCAGCGCGCCGAAGTCCAGCGGCGACCCGGGCATGAGGTAGGTGCCGATGCCCGGCTGCTCCACCTCGGCGAACATCGGGTTCTCCGGCGAGCAGCGCGGGTCCTGCTCCACGAGCTGGCGGAACGTCTGGTAAGGGCCCCAGCACACGCCGTGGGCGTCGAAGACCGCGCTGATCTCCTCGAGCGTCCGCGCGACCGTCCACGGCTTCATCAGGCTTCCGATCACCTCGCGCGCGGCGAAGCGGTCGCCCTCCTTGCGCAGATCGACGCCCATCACGCGCTCGAGCGTCGCGAACGCCTCGTGGAGCCCGGTGGCCGCGACGAGGGCCTCCCATTGGCGCAGGGTGAGCGCGACGACCATGATCCGGCGGCCGTCGCGCGTGAGGAAGTCGCGCCCGAACGCGCCGTAGAGGTAGTTGCCGTCCTTCGCGCGCTCGTGGTCGGTGATCTGGACCTCGGCGATCTTCCCCAGGTTCCCGACCATCGCGAAGGCGACGTCGGACAGCGCCACCCGCACGAGTTGGCCCTCGCCCGTGCGCGCCCGGTGGCGCTCGGCGGCGAGCAGCCCCGTCGCCGCGAGCGTGCCGGTGATCGCGTCCCACGCCGGCAGCAGGTGGTTGAACGGCACCGCCAGGTTGCGCGGCCCGGTGGCCCAGGGGAAGCCCGTCGCCGGGTTCACCGTGTAGTCCACCGCCGAGGTGCCGTCGTGAGTCCCGGTGATGTTCACCATCACGAGGTCCGCGCGGCGCTCGCGCAGGACGTCGTAGCTGAGCCAGCCGCGGGCCGGGAAGTTCGTCAGGAAGAGGCCCGCGTCCGGGCCCGGCGCGGTGACGAGCGCGCTCAGCAGCTCCTGGCCCCGCGGCGAGCGGAGGTCGACCTGGATCGAGCGCTTGCCCTTGTTCAGCCCGGCCCAGAAGAGGCTCGTGCCGTCGGCGGCGACCGGCCAGCGGGCGCGGTCCAGGCCACCCCCGACCGGGTCGAAGCGGATGACGTCCGCGCCGAGCTGGGCCAGCGTCATGCCGCCGAGCGGCGCGGCGACGAACGCCGAGCCCTCGACCACCCGCAGCCCCTCCAGGATCCCCGCCATCGGCCCACCTCCCGCCGCTATCCCATCAGGGCGACGAACCGCCAGTCAAGCGCGGGGCTGGGTTCGTCCTCTCCGGCGCGCTCGGCGTGCACGACCGCGCGGAGATCCACGAGCCCGCCGGGCGCGCCCGGCAACGGCTCGACGCGCTCGACGGTGAGCTCGGTCCGCAGCGCGTCGCCCTCGAACACCGGCCCCGTGTGATCGCAGCGCCGCCAGGCGAGGATCGTGGCGAGCGCGGGTAGCGCGCGCGTCGCGTGGGCCGCGGCGATCGAGATCGTGTGGCCGCCGTAGACGAGCCGCCGGCCGTAGGCGCTGCCGCCCGCGTCGGTGTGTGCGCGCGCGACGTTGAGCGTGAGCCGCGCGAGCTCCGGCGCTGCGGTCACCGTCTCCCGTGCCTCGACGACGTGGACGTCCCCCGGCCGGAGCGTTCCGAAGGCCGGCCCGCCCGCGCTCGCCGCCAGTGCGTCCAGTCGCCAGCCGACGGGCGCCGCCGCGCTCACGCGCTCGGCGTCGAGCGCCTCGGGGATGTCCTCGAATCGGTCGGCGTGACCGGTCTGCGCGGCGGGATCGCGCAGTGGGATCATCGGGCAGCGCCAGAAGTCGAGGACCGGCTCGCCGGCCTGGTTCTCGGTCGCGATGCGCAGCGCCACGAGCCCGGTCGCGGTCCCGTCCTCGCGGGGGCGGTTCTGCTTCAGCCCGACGACCTCGGTGCGGCTGCGCAGCGTGTCGCCGACGTGGACCGGGCGGAGCAGCACTAGGCCGCGGTAGAAGAGGTTGCCGCGCACGCGCTCGGTCGGGCCGGTCGACTGGCCGATCGCCGCGTCGCAGACGAGGTTGGGATGGACCAGCGGCCGCTCGGCGCCGGTCACCTCCCGGCAGAGCGCGGCGTCGAGCGCGAGCCGCAGGCGGTCACCGGTGATCGCCTGGTGGACCGCGGCGTGCCCGTCGGTGATCGTCAGTCCCGGCGCCCGGTCAAACACCTGGCCGACGGCGAAGTCCTCGAACCAGGGTCCCGCCACCGTGATGTGCCGCGCCGCCCCCAAAGCCGGCGCAGTCTCGCAGTCCACGCGGGATGCCGGGGATATGCTCGGCCGCGATGCGCGCCCGCCGCTCCTGCCTCTCGGTCCCGGGCTCCTCGGCGAAGATGCTCGAGAAGGCCCGCGGGATCCCGGCGGACGAGCTCGTGCTCGACCTCGAGGACGCGGTCGCCGCGGATGACAAGGAGGCGGCGCGGGCCACGGTCGTCGCGGCGCTCGCGGCCGGCTTCGGCGAGCGCACCGTGAGCGTGCGCGTCAACGCGGTCGGGACGGCGTGGTTCGAGCGCGACGTGCTCGAGGTCGTCCGGGGCGCAGCCGGGCGACTCGACTGCCTGACGATCCCGAAGGTCGAGAGCCCGGCCGAGGTGGCGGCCGTCGCGGGGCTGCTGGAGCGGGCGGAGGGTGAGGCGCCGGCCGGCCGCGCGGTCGGCCTGGAGGCGCTGATCGAGACGGCGGCCGGCCTGGCCGGGGCGGTCGAGATCGCGCGCGCCTCGCCGCGGCTGGAGGCCCTGATCCTCGGCTACGCGGATCTCGGCGCCTCCCTGGGCCTCCCGGCCGAGTCGTCCGGCGCCGGAGATCGCTGGCACTTCGCCCGTGGCGCCGTGATCGTCGCCGCCCGCGCTGCGGGCCTGCAGGCGATCGACGGGCCATGGCTCGAGATGGACGACGCCGCGGGCCTGGAGCGTGAGGCCGGCCGCGCCCATGCGCTCGGCTTCGACGGCAAGTGGGCGATCCACCCGAGCCAGCTCGAGCCGCTGAACGCGCGGTTCGCGCCGGCGCCGGACGAGGTCGAGCGCGCCCGGGCGGTCCTCGCCGCGCTCGCGGACGGCGCGGGAGCCGCCCGCCTCGACGGCGCGATGATCGACGAAGCGAGCCGCAAGCACGCCGCGCAGGTCGTGGCGCGCGCCGAGGCGGCCGCACGGCGCTGACCGCCAGGGGAATACGATCGGATCGCGGGCCCCTCGAGGCGGCCCGGACGAGCCCGATGGACTTCACCTCCGCCACGGCCCACGGCCAGCCCTTCGTCTACGAGGACTCGGGCGAGGGCCCGCTCGTCGTGCTGCTGCACGGCTTCCCCGACACACCCGGCGGCTGGGCCGACACCCGCGAGGCGCTCAACGCGGGCGGCTACCGGACCGTCGCGGCCTACCTGCGGGGCTATCACCCGGACACGATCGTGCCGGGCCGCCGCTACCGCGGCGCCGAGATCGGCGAGGACGCCGTGCGCCTGCTCGACGCGCTCGGCGCCGAGCAGGCGGTGCTCGTCGGCCACGACTGGGGAGCGGCGGTCACCTACCGCGCCGCGGCGCTTGCGCCGGACCGGGTCCGCGCGATCGCGGCCGTCGGGATCCCCCATCCGTCGACGCTGAAGCCCTCGCCCGCGCTCGCCTGGAAGGCGCGGCACTTCCTCACTCTGCGGCTGCCGAGCGGGCCGTGGCTCGCGCGCCGCGACGACTTCGCCTACATCGACGCGCTGATCCGCCGCTGGGCCCCGAACTGGACGGGTCCCGGCCGCGACGCGTGCCTGCGGGACGTCACAGCCGCGTTCGCCGACCCGCGCGTGCTCGACGGCGCGCTCGCCTACTACCGCGACACCGGGCGCGAGGACCTCGGGCGCCTCGCGATGCCGGCGCTCGTCGTGGGCGGGACGACCGACCTCATCGAGCCGGCGACGTTCCGTCGCTCGCCGGAGTGGTTCGACGGGCCGTGCGAGGTGGTGATCGCCGAGGGCGCCGGGCACTGGCCCCACCGCGAGGCCGCCCCGGAGTTCCACGCGCGGCTGCTCGCGTTCCTCGACGGCCTGCCCTCGGCCTGAGCGCCGCTACCCTCCGCGGCATGTGTCGCAACATCCGCACCCTGCACAACTTCGAGCCCCCGGCCACCCGGGGCGAGGTCCACGACGCGGCCATCCAGTACGTCCGCAAGATCAGCGGCTCGCCCAAGCCCTCGCTGGCCAACGCCGAGGCGTTCGACCGCGCCGTCGAGGAGGTCGCCGCCGCCACCGGCCGCTTGCTCGACCACCTCGTCACCACCGCGCCGTCGAAGAACCGCGAGGCCGAGGCCGAGAAGCGGCGCGAGCGGGCGGCGAAGCGCTTCGCCGCCTGAGGTCGGGCGAAGACGAGCGCGACCTCAGGCGGCCCCCGGCCGAGCCCCGGACGCGCGGGTCAGTTCACGTAGCCGTCGAGGAAGGCGATCGCACGGTCGGCGTACTCGGCGGTGAACTGATGGACGGCCAAGAGGAGCGCCGTCTCGTTCGTGATCTCCTGGGACTGGGGTAGGACCGAGGATGGGATCGCGGCCGTCTGGGCCCGGTTCACCGCCGCCTGGATGTCGGGGACGATGCGAGTGCCCTGCGAGTTCCAGACCCCGGTGTCGACCAGGGCGTCGCGGATCTGGCCGGCCTCGGTGGCGTCGATGTCCGGGATGCGCAGGAACTGGAACGAACTGAGGATTCGCTCGCGCGAGGTGAAGAGCACCGTGGGCGTGCCGGCGACGCGGGCGGTGTCATAGCTGGCCTGCACGCCGGCGGGCGGCGAGGTGAAATCATGCTCCGAGGTCGAGAACACGGTCGGTACGGTCAGTTGGCCCGGGCCGTCGTAGGGATTGGCCGTACGCCCGTGGCTGGCCCAGATGGCCCGCACGGGGTAGCCAGCGTTCTTCCAGGACTGGCCCCACAGCGTGACGAACCGGGCGCCGTTCGACATGCCCACGCCGATCAGCGGGGCGTTCGGCTCGAGCGGCGTGGTGGCGACGAGCTGAGCCTGGAGCCGCGTGAGCCGGGCGAGGTCGGGGTTCGACGTGAGGGAGGGGTTGGCGGCGTCCCACCGGCGGTCGCCGGTCCGCTCGGTGGACGACGTGGAGACGAACCCGTATCCCTTGGCCACCAGCCGGTTGATCACGTCGGTGGTCTCGACCTTGTCCGCGAAGCTCGCGCTGCCCCCGCTCCCGTGGAAGAAGTAGGCCATGCCGCGTGGGTGGGCCGGGACGTAGGAGATGACGTCGAAGCCCTCGAAGGTGGAGCGCTGCCACGTGACCGATGGGGTGACGGGCGCGCAGCCGGCCAGGACGGCGGCCGTCGCGAGCACGACGGCGAAGCGCGCGCGAGTCCCGGAGCTCATCGCGGATCGACGCCCTTCGCGGATGGTCCCCATCACCACCCGAACTCGCCAAGGTCGCGAAGGTTGCGGCGCCGCCGGAGCTCGACGCGAGGACGGCCGTCCGCATCCGGTGCCCGGCGCGGCGGCCGCCCGATCCGGAACCCCGCGGCGGCAGGGATCCGCCGAGTGGAGCTAGGGGGACTCGAACCCCCGACCTCCTGGGTGCGATCCAGGCGCTCTCCCAACTGAGCTATAGCCCCGCGTGGCGAGGGGACCGAAGCGTCCCGCGCCGAGGGCCGAAGTGTAGCCGTGCGACGGCCGTCCGGGCCCCGCCCCGCCGCGCGCCCGCGCAGTACGCTTTCGGGCGATGGGACTTCTCGACGACGCGATTCGGGAACACCTCGACCTCAAGCGCCGCCACGGAGCCGATCCCGGCGAGGTGGCGCGGCAGGAGTCGGAGGCGCTGGGGCCCGCCCTCCGCGAGGCGGCGTCGGCCGGCGAGGCGGCCGCCCCGGGGGACGCTCCGTTCGACGCCGACGCAGCGGGCGTCGCCGCGCCGGGTCGCGACCCCGACGACGCCGTCGCCGTTCGCGAGGCGGAGCCGGAGCACCCCGCCGACGCGAGCGGGCCCGAGGACGCCGCGTCCCCGCCCGCGACCCCGGAGTCCGTCGCGGCGCCGGAGGCCGGCGTCGACGACCAGGCCACCGAGCATTTCGACGTGCTCGCCGACGAGGGCGGCGAGGCGGCCGCGACGCCCGCGGCCGGCGACGACCTCTTCGCGCCCGGCGAGGAGCCCTTCGCCGACGAGCCCGCCCCGCCGCCGGCGGCGGACGGCGATGAGGCCGACGAGGACGTGCTCGAGGAGACGCCCGACTTCCTCCAGGAGACCCCGGAGCACGACCGGCTCTGGTTCGAGCAGAAGCCCCCCAAGGACTTCGACTTCGACCACTGAAGGCGCCGGCCGGGACGTCCGTCCAGCGGCGACGTCGCAGGCTCCAGTCCCTACCGCTTCCGGCCGATTCCTTGCGGGCCGGCAACGCGACGGATCGCGGGACAGCGAGCACGATGCCGGCGCGCGCTTGCCACACGGAGGGCAAGGACGCCGGGAAGAGCGCTCAGGACGGGCGCTCTTCCCACTTAAGCGATGCGGTGGCCGCAACCGTGCCACGACATCTCGCCGGGCCTACACTGCCCCGGAGCGGGGCCATAGCTCAGCTGGGAGAGCGCCTGCTTTGCAAGCAGGAGGTCGCCGGTTCGATCCCGGCTGGCTCCACTGACCCAGCCCTGTTACTTAGGGGGTAGGGTCCACGTGATGACGGCCGAGCGCGACGAGGACGTGCGCTCGAAGCCGACCCTCTATCAGCGGATGGCGGTCAGGAAGCTGCGGCGCGCCGCTGGGCGCGAGGCCGGAGAGCCGTTGACGCCCGAGGATTGGCAGGTCGCGTGGCGGCTTCACGAGCGGGGGCTCGGGGGCATGTTCGGCGCGGTGTTCCGGACGCTGCCGAGCAGTCCGCGCTGCGCTGTCTGCGGCGCGCCGTTCGCCGGGCCGGGGCGCTGGATCGCGGGGCCGCTCGGCTACCGGCCCTCGCGCAAGAACCCGACCGTGTGCGGGACCTGCGTGGAGTTTTCGCCGCCCGGTGGCATGACGCAGTACACCGGGGTCCTGTTCGCGGACCTGCGCGGATTCACGGCGCGGTTCGACGGCGCTGACCCCAGGGAGGCCTCGCTGCTGCTGCGCCGCTTCTACCGCTGCGCCGAGGACGTCCTGTTCCCCGACGCTGTGATCGACAAGCTGATCGGCGACGAGGTGATGGCGCTCTACCTGCCGGACCTCAAGCCCGGCATGGCCCGAGACGACGTTCCCGCGCGGATGCTCGACCACGCCCGCGAGCTGCTGCGCAGCGTGGGGTACGGGTCGGGGTCCGAGCCCTTCGTCGAGATGGGGATCGGGATCGATGCCGGCGAGGCGTTCGTCGGCAACATCGGCCAGCGCGCGCTCTACGACTTCACCGCCGTGGGGGACGTCGTGAACACCGCCTCGCGGCTCCAGGGCGAGGCCGCGGGGGGCGAGATCGTGCTCTCCCGGCGCGTGGCGGACGGGCTCCCCGAGCTGGTCGGAGACCGCGTGGAGCTGCGGCTCAAGGGCAAGCCCGAACCGCAGATCGCTTACCGCGTCGGCTTCTAGCCTGGCCCGTGGCGGCGATACGACTCTGGTAGGTCCCTGATGCCGGGCGTCGAAGGCCTCGAGGGTGAGGCTGCGCGGCGTCTCGACATTCGCGGTGGCGAGCCTCGCGGTGTTCGCCGGCGTCGGGCTCGCCGCCGTCCCGAGGGGCGGCCCATCCAAGCCGCTGAGACACGTCACGGCGACGTCGCGCTGCCGGGTCGCGGGTCCGCGGCCCGACCGGCGTTGCACGCCCGGCGCCGTCTTCACCCGCGCCAACCGGCGGGTGGTCTGCGCGCGGGGATACGCGGGACGCGTGCGCCACGTCACCGCGGCGCTCAAGCGGCGGGTGTTCGCCGCCTACGGCATTCGCCGCCACCGGCGCGGCGAGTACGAGGTCGACCACCTCGTCAGCCTCGAGCTCGGCGGCTCGAACGACCAGGCCAACCTCTTCCCCGAAGCCGCGAAGCCCCGGCCCGGGTTCCACGAGAAGGACCGCCTCGAGAACCGCCTCCACGCGCTCGTCTGCGCCGGCGACGCCGGGCTCGGTGTCGAGCAGCGACGCATCGCGACCGACTGGGTCGCGGAGTACCGCCGGCTCGTGCTGGGGTAGGCGGCGCTACGCCTCGACGAGCACGACCACGGTGTCGGCCCGGACGCCGTCGTGCGTCATGGCGTCGGCGCCCGCCTGGGACTCCATGACGGCCTGGAACGCGGCCATGTCGGGAACGTCGGCGAGGACCCCCGCGCGGTTCGGGTTGTCGGGGTCGACGAACGTCCGGACCTTGATGCCCAACGGCCCGAAGACCTCCTCGCGCTTCGGCGAGGCGAGCCAGTGCTCGCGGTCGTCGATCTCGTGGTAGGCGATCACCAGTGGCATGAGAAACCTTTCCGTTGGCTAGGCTGGCAGCGGTGGACGTCGATCCCTTGCGCGGTGATCCTATTCACCTCCCGCTGACGGGCGGGTGCCTGTGCGGAGGCGTGCGCTTCGAGGTCGACGCCCTCCCGACCACGGCGACGTACTGCCACTGCCGGCGCTGCCAGCGGCGCAGCGGAACCGCGGCGTCGGCGCAGGCTCGCGCGGTCCGGGCACGGTGCGGGTCGTGACCGGGGAAGAGCTGATCGGCACCTACG
>JBBSBL010000072.1:0-12413 GCA_038251325.1 Solirubrobacterales bacterium
GTAGAGGCGTCGGCCGTCGAGCACGAACGGCAGCTCGACGATGCGCAGGCGCCCGGTCTCGGAGTCGGTCGTGGTCAGGTGAGCGCTCGGCGTCGCGCCGAGGCCGTCGTCGGCGCGCGCGGCGCTCAGGGCGTCGTCACGGCGGCCGGCCCCGCGCGGGTGCTGGTGCGTCCGTTGAGGTCCCAGGCGTTCACGTAATAGCGGTAGGCGGTCGCCGGCGCAACGGTGGCGTCCGTGTAGCTCGTCGCCAGACCCTGCCAGGAGACCAGGCGACCGGTCTGGCCGCCGCCGTCGCGGAACACGAGATAGCCGAAGGCGAACGGGTCGCCACTCGCCGTCCAGCTCACCCGCACCGACCCCGGCCCCAGGGCCGTGGCCGTCGGCGAGGAGGGCGGCCCGAGCGGCGCGCGCGGGGTGGTGACCGTCAGCGGCGCCGTCGCGACGCTGGTGCGCCCGCGGAGGTCCCAGGACTTGACCACATAGGTGTATGCGGTGTTGGGCTGGACCCCGGTGTCGGTGAAGCCCGGCGCCGGGCCCTGCCAGGAGACCAGCCGGTTGGTGGCTCCGCCGCCGCTTCGGAACACGAGATAGCCGACGAGGAAGGGGTCGGGGCTGGGGGTCCACGAGAGGGCGACCGAGCTCGGGGTGACGTTCCCGGGGGCCACCCCCGACGGCGGCGCCAGCGGGACGTCCGGGCTGAAGACGCTGGCCGGCGGCCCCAGCCCGCTGTTCGAGTAGGAGGCCTTCACCGTGTAGGTGTAGGCGACGTCGGGCGAGGCGGTCGTGTCGAGGAACCCCGTCGTCTTGCCCTGCCACGAGAGGAGCTGGCTGGTCTGCCCGCCGCCGCTGCGGTAGATCATGTAGCCGTCGAACGCCATCTCGCGGTTGATCCCCCAGGCGAGCGACACGCCGTTCGACCCCCGCGTCGCGGTGAGCCCGGTCGGCGCCGAGGGATCGGCGGGGAAGAGCGAGACCGTCTTCGTGTCGCTCAGGCCGCCGGGGTCGGTGACGGTGAGCTGGAGCTCGAGGTGCGCGGCGTACTCGTGGTCGATCGTCGGGAACGTGCCGCTCCGGGTCCCCGTGAAGGTCTGCAGGAAGTGGGTGTGGCACTGGGTGGGGTCGCTCGGGGAGCAGTGGCGCAGGATCAGCGACCAGTTGAACGCCGAGTCGGGCAGGTTCGCCGTCTCGGCGTCGGTTGCGCTGCCGGAGAACGAGATCTGATCGCCCACGAGCCAGCGCAGCGACGCCGCCGGGGTGTCGATCGACGCCACCGGGGCGGTGTTGCCGACCTGGATGTCGCGCTGCGCCGTGCCGGTCGCGCCGAGCTGGTCGGTGACCCGCAGGCGGACGGTGTAGGTCCCGGCATTGGGGTAGGTCTGCGACGGCGTGGCCGAGGTCGAGTCGCCGTAGGTCCCGTCGCCGTTGAGGTCCCACGAGTAGGTGAGCGCGTCCGCGGCGTCCGGGTCGCTGGAGCCGCGACCGTCGAAGTTGATCGTCACGCCGGGCGGCCCGGTGGTCCGATCGGACTGGATGACCGCCGTCGGCGGCTGGTTGCCGGACGTGTAGCGCGCCCGGTGGATCTCGCCCTTGACGATGTCGGCCCACCACAGGTCCCCGCCCGGGCCGGTCACGAGCTTCACGGGGAACGTGCTCCCGACGAACCGCGCCAGGTTGTTGGGGTCGGGGAGCCCGTTGGAGCCCTTGCGCATCACCCAGATGCACTGCCGGGTGTAGTCGGCGAAGAAGAGCGCCCCATCGTAGCTTGACGGATAGGGGCCGCCGGAGCTCGGCGCGAAGGCCACGCCGGAGGCCGAGCTGCCCCCGCCCGCGCACTGGTCCCCGGTGACCACGCGCGAGTTCTGGTAGTAGGCGAAGTAGGGCTTGACGTCGGTCCCGGCGGCGTAGAGGCTCTCGCAGAGTGAGTTGTGGAGCGGCTGCCACGTCGTCTGCTGCTCGTAGCCCTCCCAGCACGGCCAGCCGAAGTTCGGCGCGGTCGACCCGGTGGGGTTGGGGATCCGGTTGATCTCGTCCGCGGTGTCCCAGCCGACCTCTCCGGCGAAGATCTCGTTCGTGCCCGGCCGGAAGGTGAAGCGGAAGGGGTTGCGTAGGCCGTAGGCGATGATCCGCTTCGCGTTCGCGTCGGCGCCGGGAGTGGTGGAGAACGGGTTGCCGGGCGCGGCCGCTCCGGTGTCGGGATCGACGCGGATGATGGAGCCGTCGAGCCCGGTCGGATCGCCGAGCGTGCGCACGTCCTGGGAGCGGAAGGCGCCGCCCTCGGCGCTCGGCAGGCTCATCGGCCCCCCCACGCCGCCGGGCGGATCGCCGCAGGGGTTGACCTGGGGGGATCCGAACTGCCCGTAGTCGGCCGGGCGGTTGTAGCTCGCGCCGTCACCGCCGCTGGCGTAGAGCATCCCGTCGGGGCCGAACTGGATGTCGCCGATCGAGTGGCTGGGGAACTGCTGGCACCAGTCGTTGATCAGCACCTGCTCGCCCGTCGACTGGTTGCCCGAGAGGGTGAGGCGCGCGAGACGCCCGCTCACCACGCAGCCGTCCCCGTTCGCCCCGGGCGGGTCGGGACAGCTGTCGTCGTCGCTGTTCGGGCTCCCCCAGCGCGGGGCCGTGCCCCCGATCGCGGCGTCGTAGGTGTAGAGCACGTAGAGGTAGGGCCGCGCGGGGAACTGCGGGTCCAGCGCCATGCCGAGCAGCCCGCGATCGCCGAAGCTGCTCGTCGCCGTCCGCAGGTCGGCGACGACGTCCGGCGACGTGTCGCTCGGGGAGTCGAAGACCTTCACGACCCCGCGCTTCTCGGCGACGAACACGCGGCCGTCGGGCGCGAAGGCGAAGTTGACCGGCTGGTTCAGGCCCGAGAACGCCGTGACGTCCTGGAAGCCCGAGGGCAGCACCGCGGCGCCGGCGCCGGGTGCGCCGAGCGCGGCCGCGACGAGGGTCGCGGCGAGCACGGCGAGGTGGCGGCGTCGGGGTACGGAGCGCATCGGCGCGGGCCCGTCGTCCTGGAACGGCCCGCTCGGCGCGAACCTACCGGTGCCTCACCATCCCTCGCACGACCTCATACCGGCCCCATACAGCGCGCACGCGAACGCCCGGATTCCGGTTTCTTACACGTGTGGAGGAATGCTCTGACGGAAGCGGAAGACGTCGTCGGGGTCGTAACGTCGCTTCACCGCCACCAGGCGCGGCAGGTTGCGCCCGTAGTAGGCGCGCTCCCACCCGTCGAGGCCGGGATCGATGTAGTTCTGGTACGCGGCGCCGGACACGTACGGCCGCATCGCGCCGTGCGCCGAGCGCAGCCAGCGCCGCGCCCCGCCGGCCGCCGCCGACCCCTCCCACGAGCTGAACCACTGGATCGAGAACCGCTCGTCGCGGTGGACGAACGCCGTGGCGCTCGCCGGCACGCGGTTAATCGCCCCGCCGTAGGAGTCGAGGATCGCGGCGACGCCGGCGCCGAGGCCGTTTCCGCTCGCCACCGCCCGCACGAGCCGCGCGCGGCCCGCGGCGGGGAGCGAGCGCCGCGCGTAGTCGGACTTCGCCGCGAACGCCTGGCGCTGGGGCCGCGCGCAGGCGGCGAAGGACTCGCCGAGGCAGCCGCCCCAGCGCTGCTGGAGGCGCAGGTAGGAGTCAGTCCCGATCGTGAGCGCGGGCGAGCCGACCCCGGTGAGCGGACGGATCACCCGCCGCAACTGCGCGGCGGAACCGAACCACTGGCCCAGGGCGGTGATCGACGGGGATCCACCCCCGCCCGCCGAGAGCGTGCACAGCGAGTAGAGCTGGTCGGGCGCCTCGGGCGCGAGCGCCTGCCACGCGGCGAGCACGTCCTCCGCCTGCCCGTAGGGCCAGCGGGCGAAGAAGAACGCCGCCGAGCGGGCCGGGTGCGCGCGGAAGCGAAACGCCGTGACGATCCCGAAGTTCCCGCCGCCGCCGCCGCGGCAGGCCCAGAACAGGTCGGGGTGGGAGCGGGCGTTCGCGGTGAGCAGCCGCCCGTCGGCGGTGACGATACGCAGCGCGACGATGTTGTCGCTCGTCGTGCCGAAGCGACGCGCCGCGAGCCCGACGCCGCCGCCGAGCGCCAGCCCGCCGATCCCCACCGTCGGGCAGGAGCCGCCCGGCACCGTCACCCCGGAGCGCGCGAGCGCGGCGTAGACGTCGATCAGCCGCGCGCCCGGGCCGACGACCGCAGTCCGCGAGGCGCGGTCGTAGCGCACGCCGTTCAGGCGCCGCAGGTCGATCACCAGGCCGCCGCGGGTGGTCGAGTAGCCCGCGTAGGAGTGCCCGCCCGAGCGGGCGACGATCCGCACCCCGTAGCGGCGCGCCCAGCGCACCGCCGCCTTCACATCGGCGTCGCGCTCGCAGAGCAGGACGGCGAGCGGTGCGACGCCGTCGAAGCGGGTGTTGAAGAGCCTGGCCGCCCCGGCGTACCCGCGCGCCCCGCGCGCGAGCACCGGGCCGCGGACGGCCCGGGCCAGAGCGCGGAGCCGTGGGTCGGCCGCGGCCGTTCCCCCGGCCGCGGCGGACACCGCCTCCCAACCCGGCCCCAGGCCGGCGGCGAGCGCGGCCGCCCCGCCGGCACGGGCGAGGAACGCGCGACGGTCGAGCGCCTCCATGCCACGCACGCTACGCGGGCGCGAGGATGCGCCGGACGGTGCGAAGCCTCCGGACCAGGGGCGCTGTCGGCCCCCAAGTCAGGACGCTGCGTTGGCCAGCCCCTTGATCCCGAGGTAGGTGAAGTAGACGCCGACGAGCATCGTGATCACCGCGAGCACGGCGGGCGCCCACGCGAAGATGCGATCGCGCAGGCGCCGCAGGGACGGCTCGATGCGCTCACCGGCCACCACCCGCGCGACGAGGATCGCCACGAGCGGGAGGATGTAGCAGAGGTTGAAGATCACCATCAGCACCGCCGCGGCGCCGGCGCCCGGGTCCTGCTTGACGATCGCCGCGATCACCGCGAAGTACGGGAACGCGGTGGGCAGGTCCACCGCGGTCATGAACGCGCCGAGCCCGAGCATCGAGCCGGGATGCAGCGCGCGCTCGGGGATATCGCGGTTCGTGACCTGGTGGCGGTGTCGCCAGCCGATCGCGGCGGCGACGAACGCCCCGATTCCGATGGCGAGCGCGATGATCGCGTTGACCGTGTCCGACAGGCCCTCGGTCGCGGTGCGCAGGAGGAACGCCGGGCCGAAGAGCAGCAGCAGGCCACCCCCGAGGTAGAGGAGGAAGATGCCCGTGATGTAGGCGCCCAGGCGCCAGGCGGGTCGCTCGGTCGTGGCGATGAAGATGCCGACGGCGATCGTGAGCGGGTTTATCGAGTCCGCTAGGCCGAGGCCGATGACGAGCGGGAGCAGGTGGCTCATGGCCCGGATCCCGCGCGGATCAGAGCGACTTCTTGAGCAGCCCGAAGATGCCGCGCACCACATCGCGCTGCATCGCCTTGCCCTGGCGGCTGCCGAGGAAGCTGCCGATGGCCTCCGCCCCGCCGCCCAGCGCCGAGGCGGCCTCCTTGGACTCCTTCGCCTCCTTCGGCGCGGGGGGCGCCGACGCCTCGGCCGGAGCGGCGTCCGCCGCCGGGGTCGGGGCCGCCAGCCGCGCGGCGAGCATCTCCCGGGCGCTCTGCGCGTCGACCCGCTCGCCGTAGGTCGCCCACAGCGGTGAGGCCTTCGCCGCGCCCTCGACGTCGTCTGCCGGCCCCATCCGCGAGGCCGGCGGGACGATGCGCGTGTGCACGACCGGCGTCGGCACGCCGGACTCCGAGAGGATCGTCACCGCGGCCTCGCCGATGCCCATGGTCGTGAGCAGCGCGGTGAGGTCGTAGAACTCCGAGGCCGGGAAGGTCTTGACCGTCGCGCGCAGCGCCTTCTCGTCGTCGGGGGTGAAGGCGCGCAGCGCGTGCTGGACCCGGTTGCCGAGCTGGCCGAGCACGTCGGAGGGCACGTCCTTCGGCGTCTGGGTGACGAAGTAGACGCCGACGCCCTTGGAGCGGATGAGCCGCACCGTCTGGGTCACCGAGTCGAGGAACGCCTTCGTCGCGTCGCGGAACAGCAGGTGCGCCTCGTCGAAGAAGAACGCGAGCTTGGGCTTGTCGAGGTCGCCCGCCTCGGGCAGCTCCTCGAAGAGCTCGGCCAGCAGCCACATGAGCGCGGTCGAGAAGAGCGCGGGCTTGTCCTGCACGACGGGCAGCTCGAGGCACGAGATGATCCCGCGGCCGTCCGGCGCGGTGCGCATGAGGTCGGCGATCTTCAGCTGCGGCTCGCCGAAGAACTCGTTGCCCCCGCCGCTCTCGAGCCCGACGAGCGCGCGGAGGAGCACGCCGACGGTCTGCGAGGAGAGCCCGCCGATGCCCTTGAGCTCCGGCTTGCCGGCGTCGGAGTCGAGGAACGCGAGAAGGGCGCGCAGGTCGGAGAGGTCGAGCAACGGCAGCGCCTTCTCGTCGGCGTAGTGGAAGACGAGGCCGAGGCTCTGCTCCTGGGTCTCGTTCGCCCCGAGCACCTTGGCCATGAGCTGCGGGCCGAAGTCGGACACGGTGGCGCGCACCGGCACGCCCGGCCCGATCCCGCCGAGCGAGAGGAACTCGACCGGGAACCCGGCGGGCGCGAAGGGCACGCCGAGCTCACCGGCGCGCTTCTCGGCCGGGCCGCCCGGCTCGCCCGGCGCGGCGAGGCCCGACACGTCGCCCTTCACGTCGGCCACGAACACCGGGACGCCCGCGGCGGAGAGCTGCTCGGCGAGACCCTGCAGCGTCTTGGTCTTCCCGGTGCCGGTGGCGCCGGCCACCAGGCCGTGGCGGTTGACCATCGCCAGCGGCAGCTGCACCACGGCGTCGGGCGCCACCGCGCCGTCGTGGACGCCCCGACCGAGGTCGACCGCCGCGCCCTCGGTCGCGTAGGCCTGGGCGATCGTCGCTCCGAACTCCGCCATCTGGTTCGCTCTCCCTCTCGCTCGGCTCCCGGTCGCGGCGGGGACGCTAGCGGGTGCGCCCGCGCCCGCGCGGTCGCCGGGCGGCACATGCGATGATCGGCCGCGTGCCACCGCGGACGCGCTACGCGCGCAACGGCGAGGTGAACATCGCCTACCAGGTCGTCGGCGACGGGCCGATCGATCTGCTGATCGTTCCGGGCTTCGTCCACAACCTCGACGTCGCCTGGGCGATTCCGGAGCTCAGCGCGATGTTCCGTTCGCTCGCGCGCTTCTCCCGCCTGATCATCCACGACAAGCGCGGCACGGGACTCTCCGATCCGGTCATCGGCGTGGCCACGCTCGAGCAGCGGATGGAGGACATCCACGCGGTGCTCGACGCGGTCGGCTCAGAGCGCGCCGCGCTGTTCGGGATCTCCGAGGGCGGGCCGGCGAGCCTGCTCTTCGCCGCCACCTATCCGCAGCGAACTGCGGCGCTGGTGATCTACGGATCGTTCGCCCGCGGGACGCCGGCGGGCGGGGACGAGCCGGATCGGGGTGCGCTCGGCGACGACGCGCTGGGACGCCTCACCGACATCGTCGCGAACCACTGGGGGGACGGCCGCACCATCGACCTCTTCACCCCGAGCCTCGCCGCTCGCGGTGAGCGGGAGCGGGAGTCGCGCGCACTCTTTGAGCGCGCCGCCGCCAGCCCGGCGCTCGCCGCCGCCGTCCTCCAGGCCGTGCGCGAGGTCGACGTCACCGAGGCGCTCGGCGCCGTTCGGGTGCCGACGCTCGTCCTGCGCCGCACGGGGGACGTCATCCCGATCGACGGCGGCCGCTACATCGCCGAGCGCGTCGCCGGCGCGCGGATGGTCGAGCTGGCCGGCGACGACCACACGCCGTGGATCGACGGCGAGCAGGTCGTCCGCGAAATCGAGCGCTTCCTCACGCGGGCCGGCGAGGCGCCGACCCCCGATCGCCTGCTCGCCACCGTGCTCTTCACCGACATCGTCGACTCGACCCGGATGGCGGGCGAGCTCGGGGACGCGCGCTGGCGGGAGGTGATCGCCGCCCACGACGCGATCGTGCGCGACCACCTCGGCGCCTACGGCGGTCGCGAGGTCAAGCACACGGGCGACGGATTCCTCGCCACCTTCGACGGGCCGGCGCGGGCCGTGCGCTGCGCCTGCGCCGCGCGCGACGAGATCGCCGAGCGGACCGACGTCGCGATCCGCGCCGGCCTCCACACGGGCGAGTGCGAGGTGGTGGGCGAGGACGTCGCGGGGATGGCGATCCACATCGGCGCGCGCGTGGCGGCGGAGGCGGGCGCGGGCGAGGTGCTCGTCTCGGGAACGGTGCGCGACCTCGTCGTCGGCTCGGAGATCGCGTTCGAGGATCGTGGCACCCGGCCGCTGAAGGGCGTCCCGGGCGAGTGGCAGCTGCTCCGCGTCCGCGACGCCGCTGAGGACTCGAAGGTCGGGACTCCGACCGAGCCCGAGCCGGTCGGCGCGCGCGAGCGCGCGTTCCTCGCCACCGCCCGCCGCGCGCCGTGGCTGGCGCAGCTCCCCTACCGGCTCGAGCTCCGCCACCGGCGCCGCGAGGCGGCGCGCGAGGCCGCCGCAAGCGCATCGCGTCCGCAGTAGCTGTCGCAGGAGGACAGTGGGAGCGGACGCGATGGCCCGGGGCGGCCGGTCAGCCGCCGGCCGCCGCGGGCGGCGTCACGCCCGCCCGCCGGTCCCACTCCGCCTCGATCTCCTCGAGCGGGACGCCCTTCGTCTCGGGCACGAGGAACAGGCAGAAGAGCCACGTGAGGACGCCGATGCCGGCGTAGATGAAGAACGTCGCGCTGCGGCCGGCGAGGGCGATCAGCGGGAGGAAGGTGAGCGAGACAATGAAGTTGAAGGTCCAGTTCGACATCGTCCCGATCCCGGCCGCCTTGGCCCGGACGCGCAGCGGGTAGATCTCGGCGTTCAGCAGCCAGAAGATCGCGCCGAGGCTGATCGCGAAGGACCCGATGTAGAGCATGAGCGAGATGACCGCCATCGGCCCGATCACGCTCGAGTCCTTCGGCAGCAGGAAGGCGATCCCGAGGGAGACGAGCGAGAGCACCATCCCGCCGACGCCGACGAGCAGCAGCGTGCGCCGGCCGGTGTTCTTCAGCAGCCGGATCGCGAGCAGCGTCGCGCCGACGTTGACGATGCCGACCCCGATCGAGGCGAGGATCGCCGACCCCGACGAGGAGACCCCGGCGAACTGCACGATCGTCGGCGCGTAGTAGATGACCGTGTTGATGCCGGTGATCTGCTGGAGGATTGCCAGGCCGACGCCGACGGTGAGCGCCGCACGCATCGCCGGCGCGAGCAGGTCGCGGTAGGTGCCCTGCTCGGCCTGGAGCGTGGCCTCGATCTCGCCGAGCTCCTCGTCGACCGCGCTCTGGTCCGCGCCGCGCATCTCGCGCAGCGTGGCCCGGGCCTCGCTGCGCTCGCCGATCATCACGAGCCAGCGCGGGCTGCGCGGCATGTAGATCATCCCGGCCCCGAGCGCGATGGCCGGCAGCGCGCCGAGCCCGAGCATCTCCCGCCAGCCCTCGCTCGAGTTGAAGACCAGGCCGACCAGGTAGGCGACGAGGATGCCGACGGTCACCGCGAGCTGGAAGAGCGTGACGAGCTGGCCGCGCACGTCGACGGGCGCGACCTCGGCGATGTAGATCGGGCAGACCGCCGAGGCGATGCCGACCGCGATGCCGAGCACGACCCGCGCGGCCACTAGAATCTCGGCGCTCGGCGCCGCCGCGCAGGCCCCCGACCCGACGATGAAGATGATCGACGCGGCGAGGATCATCCGCCGCCGGCCGAAGCGGTCGGCGAGCGTGCCGGCGATCGGCGCGCCGATGACGGCGCCGAGGGTGACCGCGCTGACCACCGCGCCCTGCCCGAAGTCGCCGAGGTGGAAGTCGTGGCGGATGAACAGCAGCGCCGAGGCGATGATCCCCGTGTCGTAGCCGAAGAGCAGGCCGCCGAGCGCGGCGATGATCGCGGTCACGATCACGTTGCGCCGGCCATGCGACGGCTCCTGCGCTCGCAGCTCCTCCTTCCGCGAGGTCATCGCTGCGGACCCTACGCCTTCCGGCGGTCGGCGTGGGAGCGGCCGGTGGTGAAGTGGACGTTCAGCCGGCGGCGGGCGCCGGCGCGGCGGCGCTCGGCGCCGGCGGCGCGTCGGGCGCCTCCGCGTGCGCGCCCCGTCGCGTCGCCTCGGCGCGCGCCCGCGCGATGCCGCCGTGCTCCAGTGCGGCCAGCGGCGAGCGCCCGCCGAAGACCTCGCGGCCCCGGCGGCGCAGGGTCACGGTCATCGTCCCGCCGAGGTGCTCGAGCGCGCCGGGCACGTTGCGCCGCTCGGCCGGGAGCGGCACGGGCAGGACATGGGCGGCGGCGAGCGGCGCGGTGCCGACGACCTCGACCTCCCAGCCCGGCGAGCGCCCGCGCAGCGACCAGCGCTCGTCGCCGACCTCGGCCGTGACCGGCGAGAGCACCGGGTCGCCCAGGCGCACGAGGTGCTCGCCCGCGCGCACGACGACCGCGGTCACCTCGGTGCGCAGCCCGCCCGCCTCGATCACGCCGCCGGCGAAGGCGACGCACGCGGTGGGATCGGAGTCGAAGGCATGCGCCTGGCCCCACCACCAGGCCGGCGGGAAGCCGCCGCGGCCCCAGTTCTTCTCGGCGTAGACCTCGGCGCCGTCGAGCTCCCAGGTCTCCTCGCCGAGCGTCGCCGTGCCCTCGGCGCGCCCGCCGAGCAGCCACGGGTGCCAGTACTGGTTGAGCGCCGGCACCGCCTGGAAGATCGAGGAGCCGCCGAGCGAGCGCCGCGGCCACGGGCGCGGGTCGCGGATGCGGACGTCGAGCCGGGCATCGGGGCCGAGGTCGACCCGCACGCGATCCGGCTCTCCCGTGAACGCCGTGCCGGCGCGCGCGCCGAGGCGATCCGGGTCGGCCCAGCCGGTGGGGTGCGGGGCCGTGCGCAGGAAGCCGATCGGGTGCGCGGCGAGGCCGAGCGTCGCCCACGGCCCGGCCGGCGACTGGTTGACGCCGCACAGCGCGATCAGCACGCGACCGCGCGCGAGGTCGGTGAAGCGCCAGAAGTAGCCCTCCATCGCCACGCCTGGATGCGCGGGCAGCGGATCGCCGAAGGGCAGGTCCGCCCCGGTGGCGCGGTAGGCGCTCAGCAGCACCCGGCAAGGATGCCGCACGGGCGGGGGTGGCGGGGCGCCGGGTGTGGCCCGACGGTTCCCCGTTGCGGCCCCGCCGCCGCCTCAGTAAGTTGGCACGCGCGCCAACACGTCCCGCGTGCACGCACCCCCGTCGTTCCCCCGCTGCCCAGGAGAGTCATGCGTCCCCGCTTCGCCGCCGCCGTCCCTGCCCTCGCCGCCGCCGGCGTGCTCGCCCTCCCCGCCGCGGCGGGCGCGGCGGTCCCGATCCCGCAGGGGACTCCGCCGAGCTCGCTGCCCGCCTACTCCGGCCACCCGGCGACGGCGAAGCCGATCTCCGTCGCGCTCCCGCCCCGCCATCCCTTCATGGCGCCCAACGGCAACAGCAACCTCCACGACGACCCGTGGATGACCGACACCTACAACCGCCGCGGGCCGCTCGGGCGCAACCCGGTGACCTTCTCGAACAACCTCACCCGCGTTTGCGGCACGATCACCTTCAACCGCCAAGGCGAGCTCATCGCCGTGTGCGTCGCGCCGGGCGGCCCGCGGCTCTTCAGGCTCGATCCGCGCACGCTCGACGTCAAGGCCGAGTTCGTCCTCCCGCCCAAGCCGCCGCCCGCGCCGGGCACGAACATCTTCCAGGACTTCACCGGCGGCGGGTACTTCTACCTGGACAACCAGGAGCGGGCCATCACGCCGACCACGACGCGGCACATCTGGGTCATCGCCACGCGCGGGGGCTTCCGCAAGGTCCGCGACTACGACGTCTCCAAGGGCCTGAAGGCCGACGAGAAGATCAGCTCCGCGCTGCCGGACTGGAAGGGACGGATCTGGTTCGTGACGAAGTCGCGCGGGACGGTCGGCTACGTCGAGCCGCGCAGCGGCCGCGTCGTCACCCGGCGGCTGAACGAGGAGGTCGAGAACTCCTTCGCGATCGCGAAGGAGGGCGTCTACATCGTCTCCGACAAGCGCCAGTACCGCTTCGAGGCATCCCGCCACGGCCCGCGGATCGTGTGGTCGGTGCGCTACCGCAACAGCGGGATCCGCAAGCCGAGCCAGGTCGACGCCGGCTCGGGCACGACGCCGACGATCATGGCTGGCGGGTACGTGACGATCACCGACAACGCCGACCCGATGAACGTCGTGGTCTACCGCCGCGCCGCGAGGCTCCGCCGCGGCGAGCGGCGCACGGTCTGCGAGGTCCCGGTGTTCCGCAAGGGCCGCAGCGCGACGGAGAACGCGCTCATCGCGGCCGGCCGCTCGATCATCGTCGAGAACAACTACGGCTACGAGGATCCGA
>JBBSBL010000073.1:0-12107 GCA_038251325.1 Solirubrobacterales bacterium
CGTGTCCGCCCGCGGCAGGTGCGGGCCGTAGGCCGCGGCGACGCGCTCGTCCGCCATCGCCTCGCGGTAGGCGTCGAGCCAACCCTCGACCGGCGCGGCGTCCTGGGTGAGGAAGGCGACGAGCTCGCCGCCGGTCCGGCGCACCCCGAGGTTCCGCGTACGACCGTGGCCGAACTCGGCCGGGGGGATCTCGATGACCTCCGCGCCGGCCGCCCGGGCGATCGCCGGCGAGCCGTCGGAGGAGCCCGAGTCGATCACGAGGATCTCGTCGACGCCCTCGCGGCGCAGCGCGGCGAGCAGCTCGTCGAGGTGCCGGGCGCCGTCGAGCACCGGGACGACGGCGGAGACGCGCGTCACGACCCGAGCCGGGCGCGGGCCCGCGAGAGCCGCTTCGAGGCGCCGCGGCCGGCGCGGAGCGCGCGGCGGAAGGTGGCCGCGCCGGGGCGGCGCATCAGGGCGTTGAGGTCGAGGTTCCAGCGGTCGAGCCAGTAGGTGCGCTCCTCGGCGGCGGCGACGACCGCGCTCGTGCGGGCGATCAGCTCCGCGCGCTCGGCCTCGAGCGCGGTCACCCGGGCCCGGAGCGCGACGAGCTCGGCGTCGATGTCGGCGGTGGTGTCGTCCATGGCCTCGGCCATACCCCGGAGAACCCTCAGAGATTCTCCGCGATGCGCGGCGCTTCGCGATTGAACACCCACAGGCCTAGGCCGAAGACCCCCGCGATGATGCCGAGCGGGACGAGCAGCGCCACGGTCGAGCCCATGGCCGCGGCCGCGGTGGGGGCCGAGGGGTCGATGAAGGCGTGGCGCATCTGGGTGAGGATCGCCGCGATCGGGTTCGCCAGCGCGTAGGCCTCGAACTGCTTGAACTGCGCCGCGACGTAGAGGACCGGCGAGGCGTAGAACAACGCCTGGACGGTGACCTCCCAGATCGGCGCGATGTCCCGGTAGCGCACGTAGAGCGCCGAGAGGAGCATGCCCACCCCTGTCGCGAACACCGCGAGCAGCGCGACGAGCACCGGCATCTCGAACCACGTCCAGCGCGGCCGCACGCCGGAGATGAGCGCGAACACGAGCACGGCGATGAGGTTCATGCCGAGGTTGAAGAGCGCGGTCAGCGAGACGGAGAGCGGGACGACCATCCGCGGGAAGCGGATCTTGCGCAGGAGGCCCTCGCGGTCGGTCAGGCAGGTGACCGAGCCGCCGGTCGCCTCGACGAAGCAGGTCCACAGGACGATCGAGGTGAGCAGGTAGACGGGGTAGAACTCGATCCCGGCGCCGAAGCGGATGACCTGCGTGAAGACGACGTAGAGGACGCCGAAGAACATCAGCGGGCGCATCAGCGTCCACAGGTAGCCGAGCGCCGAGCCGAAGTAGCGGAGCTTGAACTCGGTCGCCGCGAGGGTGAGCGTCAGGTTCCAGAAGCGGCGGACGCCGCCGCCGAACGCGGAGGGGCCGTGGACGCGCGGCGCGGCGTGGGCGCTCACGAGCGCTCGACGTCCAGGTCGAAGGGGAGGTCGAGGATCCCGCCGCCGGCGTGGGCCCCGTGGACGATGAACGACGTCGCGTCCTCGCGCGAGTCGAGCACGTCGGCCCCGGCGCCCGGACGCGCCACCGACGGGCTCACGGCGTAGCGGCTGGGGGCGAGCCACGCCTCGAACCCCGTGCGGATGACGGCGGTCTCGCCCGCCTCGTAGCGTCCGGTCGGGCGCCCGTCGGTCCCGCTGCGCACGATGAGCACCGTGTGCCCCGCCTCGTTGCGGAGTGTCACGGCGAACACCGGGTCCTCGACGTCGGTCCGGAACGCGATCTCGAAGCACGTCCGGCACCGCGTGCCCTGCTCGACGGCGGTGACCCGCTCCCCGCCCTCGTCCTCGACCCAGGTGCGCAGGATCTCCGCCGAGCGGTCGCCGAAGCGCGCGCCTTCGCCCGCGGTCTCCGTGTGGGCGAGCCGGCCGAAGTTCAGCTCGTTGTAGCGCCGGGCGATGTCGCCGGGCGCGCCGGTGGCGACCATCCGGCCGCGCTCGAGCAGCATCGCCCGGTCGCAGAAGCGCTCGACCGACGCCATGTCATGGGTGACGAAGAGGATCGTCCGGCCCTCCGCCTTGAGCCGGTGGAACTGTTCGAAGCACTTCTGCTGGAAGGCGGCGTCGCCGACCGCGAGCACCTCGTCGACGAGCAGGATCTCGGCGTCGACCTGGATGGCGACCGAGAAGGCGAGCCGCACGTGCATGCCCGAGGAGTAGTTCTTCAGCCGCAGGTCGAGGAACTCCTCGAGCTCGGCGAAGGCGATGATTTCGTCGAACCGGGCCCGCGCCTCCTTGCGCGAGAGGCCGAGCATGATCGCGTTGATCAGCACGTTGTCGCGAGCGGTGAGCTCCGGGTTGAAGCCCACGCCCAGCTCGATGAACGGCGAGAGGCGCCCGTAGACCTCGACCCGGCCCCGGTCGACCCCGTAGATGCCCGCGAGGCACTTGAGCAGCGTGCTCTTCCCGCTGCCGTTGCGCCCGACGATGCCGAAGAACTCGCCCTCCGCGACCTCCAGGCTCACGTCGTCCAGCGCCCGCAGCTCGTCGAAGCTCCGCGACCGGAAGGGATGGAGCGCCCGTTCCTTCAGCGTCGAGTACTGCTGATGGGGAATGCGGAAGGTCTTGCCGGCCCCCGCGACGGAGACGGCCGGGGGGCGCGCGGTGGTGGCCGCGTGCCCCGCCGCGGCTGGGGGCGTGGCGGTCCGGGTGCTCACCGCGCTCGAACGCTAGCAGCGCGTTCCGCCGGGACGGGCCGCTCGGCGGGCGCTCAATCGCGCCGGGCGCGCCGGCGGTCAAACGGCGCCGCGAGCCGGTTTGCGAGCCGGACGCGGCGCTGACCCCGCAGGTCCGCCGTCTCCTCCCGCGCGTCTGCGGCGGCCGCCGCAGACGCCGCGGTCTGCGCCTCGGCCCCGTGGATCCGGGTCCACCTCTCGGCGATCTGCGCATCCTGGGCGAGTCGCGCCTCGTCGAGCTGACGGGCGAGATCCGCGGCGCGGCCCTCGGCGCGCCAGGCGATGCGGACCAGACGGGCCAGCTCCGCGAGCGGGGCGGGCGGCGGGTTCGCCGCGCCGAGCCCGCGGCCGATCTCGACGAGCGCCCGGGCGTGGTCGCGGGCGTCGTGGTGGAGGACGGCGAGGTCACGGTTCGCCGTGCCCATGGCCGGGTCGTAGCGGTCGAGGTCGGTACGCAGGCGCCGGGCGTCCACGACGTCGTCCGTCGCTCGCCCGGCGAAGGCGCGCGCCTCGTGGGCCGCCCAGGTCTCCGGGGTGACCCATCCGTCGCCGCCGTTGTAGTCGAGCACGTAGGCCGCGCGTCCGCACGCCATGCCCTCCAGCACCGAGCGCCCGTAGCCGATCACCATGTCGGCCGCCGCGATCGCCACCTCGGGCTCATGTGTCGCGGTCCCGTGGCGCCCAGCCTGGTCCACCTCGATGCCCGCCTCGGCGAGCGTCCCCATCACGGCCTCGCGCCGCGCGCCGCGAAGGTAGTTGCCGAGCAGGAGCGCCCGGCGCGGGCGCGCCGCGATCTCGCCCCGGGGGGCGAAGCGGTCGAGGTCGATGGGCTGCCGAAGCCGGTGGATCTCCGCCGGCGCGCCGGCGAGCGCCCGGATGCGCGTGGCGACGCGCTCGCTCATCGCCACCGCCGCGCCGATCACGCCGCCGATGGCCGGCGGCTGGCCCACGTCGAGCAGCGCGCTGTGGCAGACGAACAGCCGCGGCGCGGCCGGATAGCGCTCGGCCATGGCGAGCGCGCTCGGATGGTCCTGGGCGATCACGGCGTCCGGGCCCTCGGGCAGCCGCTCCGGCCGCTCCGGCACGCTCAGCCCCCGGTCGCGCGCGCGCTCCGCCGCCTCCCCCTGAGCGGCTGCCGCGATCGCCACCGAGTGGCCGAGGCGCTCGAGGTGCTCGGCGACCGTCAGCAGGTAGCTCTCGCTGCCGCCGAACGAGGCGAGGCTGTGGGTGGCGAGGACGATCTGCACGGGCGACGTGGAGCCTACGTCGCCGCGCGCCGCGCGTGCCGATCGGCGCTGTCGTTCCAGGCGCCGCCGTTGCGTCATCATCCCCGGTCCCGATGCTCCACCGCCTGCGCCGATTCGAGATCTCACCGCAGGCCTTCCGGCGCGTGACCTACGTCTCGCTCGGCGCCCTCGCGCTCATCGTGCTCTCGGGCGCCGCCGTTCGCCTGACCGGCTCGGGCCTCGGCTGCCCCGATTGGCCGAAGTGCTACGGCGGGGTGGCCCCGCCGCTGGAGGCACACGCCTGGATCGAGTACGGCAACCGCGTGCTCTCCGGGCTGGTCGGCGTCGCCGCGATCGGCGCCGCGCTGCTCGGCTTCTTCCGGCGCCCCTTCCGCCGTGAGCTGGCGGCGATCGGGATCCTGCTGCCGGTCGGCGTGATCGCCCAGGCCGGGCTCGGCGCGCTGACGGTCGAGTCGGGCCTGGCGCCGGGCTACGTCATGGCCCACTACGTGCTCTCGATGCTGATCCTCGACGCCGCCTTCGCGCTGGCGTGGTGCGCGACCTTCGAGCCCGGCGAGCGCGGACGCTCGGGCGACCGGCTCGGGACGTGGGCGGTCCGCGGCCTGCTCCCGCTCGGGTCGGCGACGATCCTCCTGGGCACCGCGGCCACCGCGGCCGGGCCGCACGCGGGCGGGGCCGGCACGGGGAACGTCGTGCGCCGCCTCGACTTCCGCGGGAACGACACGCTGAGCTGGGTCGTGCAGCGCCACGGCGCGCTCGCCGTCGCACTCGGGCTCGCAGTCTGCGGCGTGGTGCTCCTACTGCGCCGGCGCGGCGGCGACCGCCGGGCGGTGCGCCCGCTCCTCGTCGTGCTCGGCCTGATGGCCGCCCAAGGCGTGGTGGGGATCGTCCAGTACCGCACGAAGCTCCCCGCCGAGGTCGTCTGGGTCCACGTGGCGCTGGCGGTGGCGACGTGGATGGCGCTGCTGTGGTCGGTCGGCACCGCCGGGCGGATCGCGCCGGCCGGGGAGCCGCTCGTCGCTCCGGAGCGCGAGGAGCGCGCCGACGCCGCCGCCCCGCTCGTCGGGGCCCGGAACTAGCCGGTCAGCGACTTCTCGAACCAGTGCGCGGCGTAGGGATTGCCGTTGTAGTCGGCGATCGCGTGCCACCCCGCGGAGGCGTAGAGCGCGCGGGCGTGGGGCTGCCGGGCGCCGGTGTCGAGCCGCAGGCAGGGGTAGCCGAGTTCCGCGGCGGCCGCCTCCAGCCCGCCGAGCAGGCGCCGCGCGTGGCCCTGGCCGCGCGCCTCGGGCACGACGTACATCCGCTTGATCTCACCGAGGCCGGGCTCCAGCGCCTTGATCCCTCCCCCCGCGACCGGGGTCCCGTCCGCGAAGACGGCGAGGTAGACCCCGCCGGGCGGCGAGAAGTCCGCCGGCGTCGCGCTCGGCGTCTGCGCGAGGGGCGTGACGATCACTCCCGCGTAGACCACGAGGAGCTCCGCTTCCATCGCGGCGACGAGGCCGGTGGCGACGGGGCCGTCGGCCGGGACGGCGCGGATCTCGGCGGGCGGCGGCACCCCGGCATGATCGCCCACGCTCGGCCATGCGCGAACATCAGCCCGTGGACGAGCGCGAGCACGCGGCCATGCTGGACCACGACGAGCGCCACTGGTGGTACCGGGGGCGCCGCGCCGTCCTGCGCGCCGAGCTGGATCGGCTGCCCCCGCCACCCGGCGGCCGCGTCCTCGACGCGGGCTGCGGATCGGGGCGCACCCTCGACGACCTCGTCGCCTACGGGTCGGTCGCCGGCCTCGACGCCAGCCCCGCGGCGGTCGAGCTGGCGCGCGGGCGCGGCCATCCCGACGCGCGCGTCGGGTCGCTCGAGGCGCTGCCCTGGCCCGATCGGAGCTTCGGCCTCGTCACCTGCCTCGACGTGATCGAGCACACCGACGACGACCGCGCCGTGCTGGGCGAGCTGCGGCGCGTGACCGTCCCGGAGGGACGGCTCGTCGTCACCGTGCCCGCCTACCCCGCGCTGTGGTCCTCCCACGACGTCGTCAACCGCCATCGCCGCCGCTACACGCGACGGACGCTGCGCGCGGCGCTGTCCGGCGGGGGCTGGACGCTGGAACGCATGACGTCGTTCAACGCGCTGCTGCTGGCGCCCGCCGCGGTCCTGCGGATCGCCGAGCGGGCGGTCGGGCGCGGGGCGGATCGCGCGCGCTCGGACCTCGAGCTCACGCCCTCGCGGCTCGACGGGCTGCTCGCGCAGCCGATGCGCCTGGAGGCGGGATGGCTCGCGCGCGGCGGCTCCCTGCCCGTGGGGCTCTCGCTGCTCGCCGTCGCCAGGCGGACGCCCGGAGCCCGCGAGTGACCGCCGTGTTGCTCTTCGTGGCCGCGCTGGTCAGCGTGCCCGACCACGCCGGCTACGCGCTCGTCGGCCTGCTCATCGGCGTGGAGTCGATGGGCGTGCCGCTGCCGGGAGAGACGGCGCTCCTCGTCGCGGCGATCGCCGCGAACCGCGGACGCCTCCAGATCGAGTGGGTCATCGTCGCCGCGGCGCTCGGGGCGATCATCGGCGACAACCTCGGCTTCTGGATCGGGCGCAAGGGCGGGCGGCGACTGCTCGAGCGGCCTGGGCCGTTCCACGCGCGCCGGATGCTGCTGCTCCACCACGGCGACCGGTTCTTCTCCCGCCACGGGGCCAAAGCGGTGTTCCTCGGGCGCTGGGTCGCGGTGCTGCGCATCACCGCCGCGGTCCTCGCCGGCGCGAACCGGATGCCGCCGCGCTCGTTCTTCCTCTGGAACGCGCTCGGCGGGGTCTGCTGGGCGACCTCGGTGGGCCTGCTCGGCTACTTCCTCGGGGCGACCGGCGAGCGGCTCGTCAAGCAGGTGGGGATCTGGGCCGCGGCGGCCGCCGGGCTCGCCGTCATCGGCCTGATCGTGTGGTTCAAGCTCCGGGAGCGACGGGCGCTGGCCGCGGAGGCGGCGGAGATGGCGGCTCATCCGGCGCCGGAGGCTCCGGCGAGGTCGGAGACTCCTCCTCCGCGGCCGGCTGACGCGTGATCCCGGCGGCGGCGTAGGCGTCGACCTCGTCGAGCGTCTCGCGCTCGAGCAGGGCGGCGGCCAGCGCGTCGAGGCTCCCGCGATGCTCGATCAGCAGCCGCGTGACCGCCTCGTGGGCCTCGTCCACGATCCGCCGGACCTCGGAGTCGAGGATCTGCTGGGTCTCCTGAGAGGTCTCGGCCGCGCCCGGGAAGAGCGGGCTGAGGCCGTCGCGCGGGATCACCGCGATCGGCCCGATCCGATCGCTCATCCCCCAGCGCCCGACCATCTGCCGGGCGATCGCGGTGAGCTGCTGGATGTCGGACTCCGCGCCGGTGGTCAGGTCCCCGAGCACCTGCTCCTCGGCCACCCGGCCGCCGAGCGCGACGCGGATCTTCGCGAGCAGGAACTCCTCGCCGTAGGTGAACGGGTCGCGGTCGGGCGCGGAGAAGGTGACGCCGAGCGCCTGGCCGCGGGGGATGATCGAGACCTTGCGCACCGGGTCGGCGCCGGGGGTCAGCATCCCGACGATCGCGTGGCCGGCCTCGTGGTAGGCGGTGCGGCGACGATCTTCGGCGCCCATCATCACCTTGCGCTCGGCGCCGAGCACGATCTTCTCGAGCGCGTCGCTGAAGTCCGACTGGTCGATCTCCTCGTGGCCGCGGCTCGCGGCGAGCAGAGCGGCCTCGTTGGCCAGATTGGCGAGGTCGGCGCCGACCATGCCCGGCGTCGAGGAGGCAATGGCGCCGAGGTCGACGCCGGCGGCGAGCGGCTTCCCGCGCGTGTGGACGCGGAGGATCTGCACCCGCCCGTCGCGGTCGGGCGGCTGCACCGCGACGCGGCGGTCGAAGCGGCCGGGGCGCAGCAGCGCCGGGTCGAGCGTCTCGGGGCGGTTGGTCGCCCCCATGACGATGACGCTGTCGCCCGACTCGAACCCGTCCATCTCCGTGAGGATCTGGTTCAGCGTCTGCTCGCGCTCGTCGTTGCCGCCGAAGCCGGAGTTGCCCGCGGCCCGGGCGCGGCCGATCGCGTCGAGCTCATCGATGAAGATGATGCTCGGCGCCGCCTCCTTCGCCTGGCGGAAGAGGTCGCGCACGCGGGAGGCGCCGACCCCGACGATCATCTCGACGAACTCCGCCGCGGATATGTTGAAGAACGGGACGTCGGCCTCGCCGGCCACCGCCCGGGCGAGCAGCGTCTTGCCGGTCCCCGGCAGGCCGGAGAGCAGCACGCCGCGCGGGATACGGCCGCCGAGCCGTTGGTACTTCTCGGGCGTGCGGAGGAAATCGACGATCTCCGAGAGCTCGTGCTTCGCCTCGTCGATCCCCGCGACGTCGTTGAAGGCGACCCGCAGCTGCGAGGCCTCCGCGCGGCGGGCGCGCGAGCGGCCGAAGCTCGAGAGCCCGCCGCCGGCCTGCGCGGCGGCACGGCGCATGAGCACGACGAAGAGGACGACGAGGAGGATCGTCGGGCCGAAGCCGAGCAGCAGGCTCGTGAACAGCGAGGGCCCGGCGTCGGCCTTCTTCGCGTTGATCGTGACGCCCTTGTCCTGCAGGAGCTTGGAGAGCTGGTCGGTGTTCGCGAACGCCGGGATCTCGGTGGCGAAGCGCGTGGCGTCCTGCCCGTCCTTGCCGGCCGGGTAGCGCACCTTGGCCTTGAACTCGCCCTGCAGCGAGGAGCTCTCCGAGGAGATCTCCTTCACGTTCCCGCGGTCGACCTGGCTGAGGAACGTCGGGTTGTAGGGGATGCGGACCCGCGGGTTGGGCTCCAGCGCGCGCGAGGAGATCCAGTAGTTGATCCCCAGCAGCAGGAGCAGCCCGACGACGAGCGGCAGCCAGCGCCGCGGCCCGGAGGGCAGCGCGGGTCTACCGTCCGGCTTCGATTCCTTCTTCCGCGCGCCCTCGACGCGCCAGCCCGGCTCCGCGTCGCGGCGCGCCGGATCCTTCGTGGGACGTCGCTCGGGTAGGCGCGGCCCGCTGCGCTCGTGGCGCTCGCTCGGTGGTTCGGTGCCCATCGTCGGCTCTGCGACGAGGGTAGCGGGGCCATCTCAACCGGGACTGAAGTGGCGTCGCGTGCGCGGGCGTCCCGGGCAGCGCGGAGACCGCCGCCGGCTCGCCCGCCGGCCGGTCGAGGGGGATGCCCGCGCGGCGGTAGGCGGCGCGGGCGGCGAGGCCGCCGGCGATCGCCGCGGCGGCGCCGAGCAGGAGCGCCGCGCGCGGGCCGGCCCAGCCCGCCAGCCAGCCGGTGAGCGGGCCGCCGATCGGCGTCGAGCCGAGGAAGACCATCGCGTAGAGCGCCATGATCCGCCCCCGCATCCGCGGGCGGGCCGAGAGCTGGAGCGAGGAGTTCACGCTCGCCGCGAAGGCGACGCTCGCCGCGCCGGTGAGCACGAACGCGACGAGGGCGAGCGGCAGGGTCGGCGCGAGCGCGGTGAGCAGCATCACGAGCCCGAAGGCGATGGCCGCCCAGGTCATGAACGCGGGCTTGGGCCGTCCCCGTGCGCCCATGACGAGCGCGCCGGCGACGGCGCCGAGCCCCATCGCGGTGGTGAGCGCGGCGTAGACGCCCCCGGCGTGGTCGCCGAACGTGAACCGCGCGAGGAGCGGCAGCACGACCTGGAAGTTGAAGGCCAGCGTGCCCAGCAGTGCCATGAGCAGCAGCGGGATGCGCAACTCGGGCGTCACGCGCACGTGGGCCAGCGCCCGGCGCACCTGACCCGGGGCGCGCGAGGCGGGCTCGGAGCTGCGCAGCGCCGAGCGGTCCATCCCGGCCAGCATCCCGATCATCACGAGGAAGGTCAGCGCGTTGAGCGCGAAACACGGCGCGATCCCGACCGTGGCGATGAGCACGCCGGCCAGCGCCGGGCCGATGACGCGGGCGGAGTTGATCAGCGCCGCGTTGAGCGAGACCGCGTTGAGCAGCCGGTCGGCCCCGACCATCTCGACGATGAACGCCTGGCGCGTCGGGTGGTCGACGGCGTTGACCGCCCCGCGGGCGAGGATGAGCGCGAGCACCGCCCACAGCGGCGGCGCGCCGCCGAGCGCGAGCGCGAAGAGCACGAGCGAGGGGATGGCCATCGCGGCCTGGGTGACGACGAGCAGGCGGCGCTTGGGCAGCCGGTCGGCGAGCAGCCCGCCCCACGCCGCTCCGAGGAGCATCGGCAGGAACTGCAGCGCGGCGGCCAGGCCGACCGCGGTGCCGCTGCCGGTGAGCCGCAGCACGAGCCACATCTCGGCCACCGTCTGCATCCAGTTGCCGCTGAGCGAGACGATCTGCCCGGCGAAGTAGCGCCGGTAGTTGGGGACCTGGAGGGAGAGAAAGGAGGCCCGCAGCGCGCGGCTCACGGCGTGTCCTGCAGCAGGCGGTCGAGCAGACCCGCGGCGCGGTCGAGCGTCGCGCGGTCCTCGGGGCCGAGCGTCTCCAGGCGACGGGCGAGGAAGGCGGTCTTCCGCGAGCGCAGGGCGCGGAGCAGCGCGCGGCCGCGGGGCGTGATGCGCACGAGACAGCCGCGGCCGTCGTCGGGGTCGGGCCCGCGGGCGAGGAGGCCGTCGGCCTCCAGACGCCCGACGATCCGGGTCGCGGTGGGGCGCTGGATCCGCTCGGCGGCGGCCAGGGCGCTCGGCGCGAGCGGCCCGTGGCGCTCGACGGTGGCGAGCGCGGAGGCCAGCGAGGGGGTGAGGCCCGTCCCGGCCTCCTGGCGCAGGCGCCGAGCGGTCCGGGTGACGCTCAGCCGCAGGTGGGCGGCGAGCTCCGTGGTGGGGGCGGGTGGTGCGGTGGTCGACAAGATGATTAGCAGAGCTAACTATATCACCGGGAACCCCCCGACCCGCCCGATCTCAGGTCACTTCGCGCAGCTTCCCGGTCTCGACCTCGTAGACGAAACCCCGCACGCTGTCCTTGTTCGGGATGAACGGGCTCGCCTCGATGCGGGCGACCGACTGGCGGACGTCCTCGTCGAGGTCGGGGAACGCCTCGGCCGCCCACTGCGGCTTGATGCCGACGTCGTCCTGCACCGCGCGCTTGAACTCGTCGTCGGTGAACGTGAGCATCCCGCAGTCGGTGTGGTGGATGAGGATGATCTCCTCGGTGCCCAGCAGGCGCTGGGAGATCGCCAGCGAGCGGATCTCGTCGTCGGTGACGACGCCGCCGGCGTTGCGGATGACGTGCGCCTCACCCTCCTCGAGGCCGAGGATCCCGTACGGATTCAGCCGCGCGTCCATGCACGCGAGGACCGCGAGCTTGCGGGCGGGGGGCAGCGGCAGGTCGCCCTTGTCGAAGCTTGCGGCGTAGGCCTCGTTGTTGCGGAGCAGCTCGTCGGTCTCGCTCATGCGCAGCCTTTCGATCGTGATCGCGGGGCGGTCGGGCGCGTGTCGCCCGAAACCGGACCCGGAATATAGGCAAAGCGCCCGGAGCGAGTGGCGGAGCGCCAGGGTGACGCCCTCCCCCGACCGCCGCGGCCCCCGTCCCGTACCCCCCTGCCGATGCTGCTTCCCATCCGATGAAGGGACCTTTCTCCATGACCCGCCAGCCCCGCCGCCGCCTCCCCGTCCTGCTCGCGCTCGCCCTCTCGCTCCTCGCCCTCGGCGTGGCCGCCTGCGGCGACGACCACGGCACCGGCCACGCCCGCCACCCTGAAGCTCGCGGGGCAGGACACCACGCTCGTCCTGAACGCCGGGACCGCCAAGGTCCTCACCGACGCCGGTGTGAAGGTCACCCCGATCGCGCCGGCCGCGGCCAAGGGCGGCGGCATCGCCTTCCCGGTCACCGCGGGAACCGTGAACGAGAAGACGCTGGCCGGCCTGGTCGACCACACCGGCGGCCTGAGCTTCTCCGCAGGCGGCAAGCGGCTCGACGCGACGAACTTTCAGGTCGACACGAAGCAGAACAAGCTCTTCGCCACCGTCGGCGGCCAGCGCGTTCCGCTGCTCGACCTCGACGTGGCGAAGCTGAAGCGCTCGACGGACGGCAGCGTGATCGTCGTCGCGGGCGTCGCCGGCAGCCTGACCACGGAGGCCGCGATGGCCCTGAACGACACCCTGGGCGTGACCTTCCTGAAGGCCGGCATTCCGATCGGTATCGC
>JBBSBL010000074.1:0-11360 GCA_038251325.1 Solirubrobacterales bacterium
CTCCGCCTTCGTCGGTCGTTAGCTGGGCACCTGAAGGTTGCGCAGGGTCTCACGCCGTATGGCGGTGGGCGCAGCACACGCGTTGGCCGCCGTCGAGAGGGCCGCCGCCATGGTACGCGATCGCCCGCGCGGCGCCCCCTGCAGCAGGTCGTTCCAATAGACCGCCCAGCCACCGGCCAGTGCCCGGCCGACCGGTTCCATGGTCAGCAGGCGTGCCAACGTCGAGATCGCCCACGGGTGACCGATGGCGGCGGCGTGCAGCGCCGCCGCCGCCGGATGAAAGCGGCCGTGGCGGGCCGCCAGGGTGCGACGATGACGCGCTGCCGCCTGCTCGGGACCAGCAAGGATGGCGTGGGCGGCGCTGTGGCCGCTGAGCATCGCTTCGGCGATTCCCTCGCCTGTTAGGGGGTTGACCAGGCCGGTCGCGTCGCCGGCCAGCAAGATTCTGCGGGCGCCTGGATTCGCGCCGGCCAGGCCCATGCGTACCCACCCGCCACGACGGGAGCCCGGGCGCAGTTGCGCGCCCTCCGCCAGCAATCCGTCCCGACGGAGCGCCGCGACGAAGGCCGGCAGCCGAAGGGCCGCCAGGTCAGCGCCCGACCGCTGGCCCAGCAGCCCGACTCCCAGTCCGAGGTTCGCGCTCCCGTTCGGCCCTGGGAACAGCCAACCGTATCCCGGGAAGGCCTGCCCGGGAGTTGGCTCCCAGAAAACGATGAGCGGCCGTTCCACCACAGCTTCCACGTACCAGCGCAGAGCGAAGCCCCAGAGCGCCCGAGACGGTCGCAGCAGGCCAGCGGACGCCGCGACCTGGCTCATGGCCCCGTCGGCGCCGACCACCGCGGCGCACCGGATCCGACCTCCGTCGGCCAGTTCCACTCTATGCCACCCGTTGTCGTCCGCGATCACGCCAGCAACCCGCCCGACGCGCACTTCGGCCCCGGCGCCCGCGGCCGCGTTGTGCAGGGCCTCGTCCAGCCGGGTTCGCGGGGCGGCCAGGGCGCCGGCGCGGTAGTCGATGCCGGCCGGCCAGGGGAGCGCGAGCGACCGGCCCGACGGCCCGACCACGACCACGTCGCCCACAGGCTCCGCACCTGGCACCGCGACACCGAGCTCGCTGAGCAGCCGCACTCCGCGCGGACCCACGATGTCTCCGCAGGCCTTGTCGCGGGGGAACCGCGCAGGATCGACCAGCAGAGTTCGTGCGCCGGCGCGGGCAAGAACCGTTGCGGCCACGGCTCCAGCCGGCCCCGAGCCAGCCACCACCGCGTCAAACGCCCGGTCCCTCGACGCGCGGCCGGTCACGGCACGCGCTCAAAGGCCGGAAGGAGCACCCCACCAGCTTAGGCCAGGCCGGCAGTACCTGAATTCCGCCGGCATGTAAGCAGCCCTCGGAATCCTCCCATGATCATCCCCAGCGGGGGGGTAGGGTCGCGTGCCGGCGTACCCGATCCATCAAGACATACGTGCTCCCATTCCTCGAACGGCGGTATAGACGAGCACGACCCCGAGGGTTGCCATCCTCGCCGAGTGGCGATGACGATGTCAACGGATCGCGCTCGTCCGGACGCGTCGAGCGGCACTTCGCGCGCGACGGGTCAGGTCCGAACCGGGCCATCGGCGGCTACGGTTCTGCTGTGAGCGTCGAGACGCCACTCCCGGTCCTTCCGACGGGGACCGTTCCGGCCGCGCCGCCTGCCGAGCGCGAGCGTCTTGTCGCCCGCGCGCGTGTGCTCGCCTGGGTCGGATTGGGCTGGCATGTCGTCGAGGCGGCGGTGGCGATCGGCGCCGGTGTCGTGGCCGGGTCGGTGGCGCTGATCGGCTTCGGCGCCGACAGCCTCATCGAGGCCGGCGCGGGCGTCGTGGTGCTGTGGTTGATGGCGGGCGGACGTTCGGCCTCGCCCGCCGCGGAGCGTCGTGCGCAGCAGCTCATCGCCGCGTCGTTCGCCCTGCTTGCCGCCTACGTGGGGATCGAGGCCGTCCGTGACCTGTTCGCCGGCCACCGTCCCGATCCGAGCTGGGTGGGGATCGGGCTCGCCGCGGTGACGCTGGTGGCCATGCCGCCGCTGGCGATCGCCAAGCGGCGCGTCGGCGAGCGGCTCGGCTCCTCGGCGACGGCGAGCGAGAGTCGCCAGACGCTGCTCTGCGCCTACCTTTCCGCCGCGCTGCTCGTCGGCCTGCTGGCCAACGCCGTCGCGGGCTGGTGGTGGGCCGATCCGCTCGCCGGCCTGGTCATCGCCGCCGTCGCGCTGCGCGAGGGCCGTGAGGCCTGGCGCGGCCGCGCGTGCGGGTGCTGCGCGCCGTGAGCCATCACGAGACGCTGACGCCAAGCGGCCACGGCCACAGCCACGGCCTGCTCGACCCCTCGATCACGCGCTCGCGCGCCGGCCTGCGCGCGGTGCTGCTCTCCCTCGCCGTCCTCGGTGCGACCGCGGCCGCGCAGACCGCGATCTTCCTCCTCTCCGGCAGCGTCGCGCTGCTCGCCGATCTGATCCACAACTTCGGCGACGCGCTGACCGCGGTGCCGGTCGGCGCGGCGTTCCTGCTGCGCTCCCGCCGCGCCGAGGGCTGGGCCGGCCTCGCCGTGGTCGTCACGATCTTCATCAGCGCCGTCGTCGCCGGCGTCGAGTCGGTGAGCCGCCTGATCGACCCGGTGCCGCCCACCCATCTGTGGGCGCTCGCCGCGGGCGGCGCGATCGGCTACGCCGGCAACCGCGTCGCCGCGGTGATCCGCAGCCGCGCCGGCCGCCGGCTGGACAGCGCCGCGCTCATCGCCGACGGCGACCACGCGCGCGCCGACGCCTACGTCTCGCTCGCCGTCATCGCCAGCGCCGCGGTCGTCGCCCTGGGCGTGCCGATCGCCGACCCGCTCATCGGCCTGGGCATCACGCTCGTCATCCTCCGCATCACCTGGCACTCCTGGCAGACCGTGCGGGCCGAGATGCGCCGAATGCGCTGAGCGCCGGTCAGGTCGGCACCCGGCCGGCCGCGCCGAAGATCGCGATGTCGGCGACCTCACCCGAGGTCGTGGAATGGATGCATCACTGCATGCCGAGGCTCTCGATCGAGGGCACGCCGAGACCGGCGGCGGCGAAGAACTCCGCCACCTGCTGATCGGTGAACCCGAGCCAGACGTCGCCGTGCTCCTCGTGCATCCAGGCGTAGGTGTGCTCCATCTCGTCGCAGATCGCGACGGCGCCGCCGGGCCGCACGACGCGGGCCATCTCGGCGAGCATTGCCGCCGGATCTGTGGCGTGGTGGAGCACCATGTTCGCGACGGCCGCATCCACGCAGTCGTCGGGCAGCGGCAGCTCGGCGACGTCACCGTCGCGCAGGTCGACGTTGGCGACGCCGAGCTCCGCGAGGTTCTCCCCGGCGCGCGCGAGCATCGCGGGCGAGCCGTCCACGCCGATGACCCGGTCCACCCGCGGCGCGAGTCCCGCGGCCACGAACCCGGTGCCGGTGCCGACGTCGGCGACTGTCATCGCGGCGCCGGAGGACTCGTCGATCCCGGCGAGCGCGGCGAGTCGATCGATCACGCGCTCGTCGTAGTACGCCAGGCGCATCGTGTCCCAGTCGGACGCGACCCGCTCGAAGAACGCCGTGACGTCGGCCGGATCCATGCGCGGGGACTCTACGCGGCCCGGTTTCGGGATTCGAAGACATAGACACATTGACAGTGATCGATGGGCTGTCGTAAGGTACGGCGCGATGCCTGCCGCTCCGCGAACCGCCCTCGAGCGAACCGCCCGGACGCTGGCGGGGCTGTCTCCCCAGGAGCGGCGGTCGCTCCTCGACGAGGCCGATCGCCTGCGCCGGTCGCAGCACTCCTCGAGTAACGATCTCGGCCGGCACGTCAACGGCGCCAGGAGCGGGAGCGTCGCGCGGTTGGCGAAGGCCCTGAGCGACCCGGTGCGGGTCGGACTCCTCGACGCGGTGCGAGGCGCCGACGGCGAAGTCTGCCAGTGCGACCTTCAGCCGCTCTTCGACATCAGCCAGCCGACGCTCAGCCACCACCTGGCGAAGCTCGTCGACGCTGGGCTCCTCATCGTGCGCCGGCGCGGCCGATGGGCGTACTACTCGACCGAGGCCGACGGCCTCGAGGCGCTGCGCACCTGGTTGACGCCGCGGCCCGCTCGAGGGCGCCTCTCCCCGCAACGGGCCGCAGGGCGTGACCGACGCGGCGGCTGATCCGCCCAACCTGCCCCGCCGCGCGGCCGTGGAGGGGCTGGCCGCGTTCGCCCTGGTGTTCGCCGGGTGCGGCGCGGTGGTGGCGGACACGACCCACGGCGGCGCGCTCGGCGCCGTCGGGGTGAGCCTCGTCTTCGGGCTCGTGATCATGGCGATGGTCTACGCGACCGGCCATCTGTCGGGCGCCCACATCAATCCGGCGGTGACGGTGGCGTTCACGCCGACCCGCCACTTCCCGCTCCGCGACGCCGCGGCCTACATCGGCGCCCAGTTCGCGGGCGCGACCGCCGGCGCGCTGCTCCTGCTCGCCGTGTGGCCGCAGAAGCCCGGCTGGCTCGGTGCGACCGTCCCGACCGTCGGCGCCGGGAGCGCGATGCTCTACGAGACCGTGCTGACCGCGTTCCTCATGTTCGTCATCATCGCCGTGGCCACCGACACCCGCGCGGTCGGCGCCGCGGCGGCGCTCGCGATCGGCGGGACCGTCGGGCTCGATGCGCTGTTCGGCGGCCCGATCACCGGTGCGTCGATGAACCCCGCCCGCTCGTTCGGCCCCGTGCTCGCCTCCGGAACGTGGACGGACTTCTGGGTCTACCTCGTCGGACCGCTGCTCGGGGCCGCGCTCGGAGCCTTCGCCTACCAGCTGGTGCGCACGCTGCGGACCCGTCCCGGGGGCGAATCCGCCTGATGGCCCACGTGCTCTTCGTCTGCCTCCACAACGCCGGGCGATCCCAGATGAGCCGGGCGCTGTTCGAGCGCTCGGCCGGCGGCCGGCACACCGCCGACTCCGCCGGGACGACCCCCGGCGAGCGCATCCACCCCGAGGTCGTCGAGGTCATGCGCGAGATCGGGATCGACCTCGCGGACCGCACGCCCAGGCTCCTCAACACCGGCCTCGCCGAGCGCTCCGATGTCGTGGTCACGATGGGCTGTGGTGACGCATGTCCCTTCATCCCGGGCAAGCGGTACGTCGACTGGGACCTCCCCGATCCCAAGGGCCGGCCCATTGCGGAGGTGCGCGGGATCCGAGACGAGATCGCCGTACGAGTCGAGCAGCTCGTCGCCGAGCTGCCATCCCACCCGCGCTGACGGGCCTCGCGCCCGAGCGCCGCAACTTCGGCGCCGGAGCCGGGTTGCAGCGGGCGTCGGAGGACCGCGGAGACCGAGGAGGGGCAGATGTCGAGGATGCATCGGCGGGTGGCCGCCATCGTGGCGATCGGCGCGACGGCCGCGCTGGGGGCGGGGTGCACGGTGCCCAAGCCCCCGGGCGACGGGACGGTGCGCTACCGCGACGAGATCACCACCCAGGTGAAGGTCACGAAGGACGTGACCTACTCGACCGCCCAGGACGGCACCGCCAACCCGCTCCGCCTCGACCTCTACGAGCCGCAGACCGACACCGTCGCCAAGCGCCCCGCGCTCGTCTGGATCCACGGCGGCGGCTTCACCTCCGGCAGCAAGACCGGCGGCGGACTCGCGCCGCAGTTCGCCCGGCTCGGCTACGTCGCCGTGTCGATCGACTACCGCCTGCTCCGCACGAGCCAGGAGGGCTGCGCGAGCCAGGGCGCGACGCCCGAATGCACCGCGGCCGCGCTCGCCGCCCAGCACGACGGCCAGGCCGCGGTGCGCTGGCTGCGCGCGAACGCCGCCACCTACCACGTCGACCCGAACCGGATCGCCGTCTCGGGCGGCTCGGCCGGCGGGGCCACCGCGCTGCTCCTCGCCACCAACTCCGAGGACACGGGCGACAGCGGGAACCCGGGCGAGAGCTCGAAGGTGCAGAGCGCCGTCGTGCTCAACGGCGCTCTGCCGTTCAACGACACGATCAACGCCGGCGACGCGCCGACGATCTTCTTCCACGGGACGAAGGACAGCGTGGTCCCCTACCAGTGGGCGGTGGACAACTCGAACGCGATGCTCCAGCGAGGCGTGCTGTCGAACCTCGTCACCTTCGAGGGCGCGGGCCACGGGCTCATCAGCAACCCCACGGCCCGGCCGGTCATCGACGAGCAGTCGAAGTACTGGCTCTACTACGAGTTGGATCTGAAGAACGCGGAGCGCTGACCGGCTCGACCGTTCGCCGGGCCGGCTGCGCCGGAGTCCCGCCGCCCGCGGGCCCCGGCCGCCGGCAGCGCACCTGGTAGACCGACTCGAAGCCGGTCAGGAACCCCTGCCGGGCCGCGCGCAGGTAGAGCCGCCAGACCCGGGCCCGCTCGGCGCCGCCGATCCGTACGGCATCCCCGTAGCGGGCGTCGAAGCGCTCGATCCAGTGCGTGAGCGTCTCGGCGTAGTCGCCGGGGAAGCCCTCGACGTGCTCGGTCGCGAAGCCGGCGCGCTCGAGCGCGAGCTGCACGCGGGAGAGCGGCAACGGGAGCGCGTCGGGGAAGACGTAACGCTCGGAGAACGCTCCGGCGTCGTTGTCGGGGCCATGTCCGAGCTGCGCGATGCCGTGGTTGAGCAGCCGCCCGCCGGGCCGTAGCAGCGCCGCCAGCCGCTCGGCGTAGAGGTCGATCCGCTCCTCGCCGACGTGCTCGACCATCCCGATGCTCGCCGCCGCGTCGAAGCGCTCCCCGTCGAGCTCGCGGTAGTCCATCGCGCGGAACTCGACGCGGTCGCCGACCCCGGCCGCCGCCGCCCGTTCACGGGCGCGCTCCGCCTGCGGCTCCGACAGCGTGATGCCGAGGACCCGCACGCCGTGGCGCGCGGCGGCGTGGATCGCGAAGCTCCCCCAGCCGCAGCCGATGTCCACGACACGCTCGTCCGGGGCGAGCGCCAGCTTGGAGCAGACGAGCTCGAGCTTGGCCTCCTGCGCCTCCTCGAGCGTCGTCGCCCCGCGCGAGAAGATCCCGCAGCTGTAGGTCATCGACTCGTCGAGGAAGAGCGCGAAGAACTCGTTGCCGACGTCGTAGTGGTGGCGCACCGCGCGCGCGTCGCGGGCGCGCGAGTGGCGGTCGCCGCGCGGGCGCAGCTCGGCCTCCGGCGCGGGCGGCGCGGGCGCCAGGCCGCCGGCCGCGGCCGCGGCGAGCATGAGCCGGGCCTGGGCGAGCGGCGTGATGTCCGGCGGCTCCCACGCGTCGACCAGCGCCACAACCGCGTCGAGGTCGTCCACCTCGAGGCGGCCGGTCACATACGCGCGACCGAGGCCGAGCTCGCCGGGCGCGCGGAGGACCTGGGCAATCGCGCGCGACGAGCGCACGAGGAACGTCGGGGCCCCGGCGCTGGTCGCCGGCACCTCGCTGCCGTCCCAGAAGCGGATGGCGAAGGGGCGCTCGGGGAGCGATCGCTCGATCTCTCGGCGCAACGCCGCGGGGTGGGCCAGCAGCGGCATCGTGACCTCCTCGTTCTCGGGTGTGGGGGCCGGCGTCACCGGGCAGCCCTACACTAGATCGAACCGTACGCCGCCTGTGGGGCCACGTCCCTCTCTCCGCGCGTGGCAGATCCCAGAGGACGCAGAAGGGCAGGACGATGAGCGCGAGTCCCGCGACCGTCGAGGTCCGCGACGTGGCCGAGGTCGACGGGCCGCAACCCGGAGACCTCACCGACGTCCCCATGAGCGGGGTCGATCGCGCGGCGAGCGCGATCGTCATGGTCGTTCCCTTCCTGCTGGTGTTCCTCGCCGGCTGGCTGGCGTGGGACGACGCGCTGCACTGGCAGGACCTCGTCGTCTTCGCGATCACCTACGTGCCGATCGGCCTGGGCATCACGGTCGGCTTCCACCGCCTCTTCACCCACCGCAGCTTCAAGACCGGCCGCGGGGTGCGCTTCGCGCTCGCCGCGCTCGGTTCCGCCGCGGTCGAGGGTCCGGTGATCGAGTGGGTGGCCAACCACCGCATGCACCACGCCTTCTCCGACCGGCCGGGGGATCCGCACAGCCCCCACCTCGAGCACGGCGCCTCGGGCCTGCGCGGCGAGCTCATCGGGCTCTGGCACGCCCACATGGGCTGGGTCTTCGGCGATGAGACCGCGAGCGAGGAGCGCTACTGCCCCGACCTGCTCGCCGACCCGGTCGTGCGGTTCGCCGACAAGACGTTCGTCCTATGGGTCGCGGCCGGGCTCGCGTTCCCCTTCGGCCTCGGCGTCCTGCTCACCGGCACGGTGGCCGGCGGGCTCACCGGCCTGCTGTGGGGCGGCGCGGTGCGCATCTTCCTCATGCACCAGACGACCTACAGCATCAACTCGATCTGCCACTACTTCGGCCGCCGGGACTTCCGCACCCCGGACGAGTCGCGCAACGTCGCGTGGCTCTCGCTCATCACCTTCGGCGAGGCGTGGCACAACAACCACCACGCGTTCCCGACCTCGGCGCGCCACGGCCTGCGCCGCGGCCAGGTCGACATCTCCGCGCTGACGATCGCCGCGCTCGAGCGCCTCGGGCTCGCGTGGGACGTCGTGCGGGTCGCGCCGGAGCGGCAGGCGAAGAAGGCGGTGCGGCCGGCGCCAGCGGGGAGCCCGGCCGGGTGACCCTGGAGGAGCCCTTCCACGAGGGCCAGCGGGTCTGGGTGCAGCAGGCCGACGGCAGCGCTCGGGCGGGCATCTACGTCGGCGGCGGGGAGAACGCGACGTGGTTCGGCGGCGCGCCGCTGGCCTACGTCGTCTATCCGGACGTGCGCTCGGGCGAAGAGGTCGAGATCGCTCGCGTCACCCCGCGCGAGGCGTAGCTCCGCCGGTCCGCGTCCAGCCGCTCGAGAGCCCGGGCGAGCCGGCGATCGTCTGCAGCACCACGCAGTATCGCTCGGTCAGTGCGAGCAGGGTGTCCAGCGACTCGTCGTCGGCGTCGGCGTCCAGGTCGAAGCGCAGCCGGATCTCTCGGAACCCGACGGGCGCGTGGCGGTCCACGGCCATCGTCCCACGGAAGTCGAGATCGCCTTCGGCCACGACCGCCCCGCCGCGGACCGGGATCTCGAGCGAGGTGGCGACCGCGCGCAGCGTGACGCCCGCGCAGGCCGCGAGCGCCTCCAGCAGCATGTCGCCAGAGCACAGCAGCGAGCCGTCGCCCCCCGAGGCGGGGTGCAGTCCCGCCTCCGCGACCGCGCGACCGGTGCGCACCGAGCAGCTCACGCCCTCGCCGAGCGTCCCGGTGGCGGACAGGGTCACCAGCGCGGCGTCGGCGTCGTCCTCGTACCTCGCCTTCAGTGGCGCCTGCACGGCCCGAAGCTCTGCTCGATCCATCGCTCGCCCTCCTGCGTTCGACCGACCGCGAGCGTAGCGCCGCGCAGCGCTCCGGGCGGCTACGCTCCGAGGCAGGAACCGAGCGATGCGAGGAGAGGAGCGTTCATGGCGACGACCACGACGCGGCTGGACAACTTCATCGGGGGGAAGGCGGTCCCGACATCCGGCGATGGCGCCCACGAGGTGAAGAACGCCGCGACCGGCGAGACCATCGCGGAGATGGGGATCTCGAGCCCCGCGGACATCGACGCCGCGGTCGAGGCGGCCACGGCGGCGTTCGCGGAGTGGAAGGCCGCCACCCCGTCGGAGCGCAGCCTCGCGCTGCTGAAGATCGCCGACGAGATCGAGGAGCGCGGCGAGGAGCTCGCCCGCGTGGAGTCCGAGAACACCGGCAAGCCGCTCGCGCTCACGATCAGCGAGGAGATCCCGCCGGCCGTCGACCAGATCCGCTTCTTCGCGGGCGCGGCGCGGATGCTCGAGGGTCGGGCGTCCGCCGAGTACATGGCCGGCCACACCTCGTCGATCCGCCGCGAGCCGGTCGGGGTCTGCGGGCAGATCACGCCATGGAACTACCCCTTCATGATGGCCGTCTGGAAGTTCGCCCCGGCGCTCGCGGCGGGCAACACGGTGATCCTCAAGCCCTCGGAGAACACGCCGCTCTCCACGCTGTGGATGGCCGAGCTCATGCAGAAGCACCTGCCCCGTGGCGCGTTCAACGTCGTGCTCGGCAAGGGCGAGGTCGGCGAGGCGCTGGTGCGCCACGAGGGGATCGCGATGGTGTCGATCACCGGGTCGGTCCGTGCGGGCAAGGCCGTCGCGGCCGCCGCGTCGGACACGCTCAAGCGCGTCCACCTCGAGCTCGGCGGCAAGGCGCCGGTCGTCGTCTTCGACGACGCCGACGTCGAGGCCGCCGCCGAGATGATCGCCGGCACCGGCTACTTCAACGCCGGGCAGGACTGCACCGCGGCCACGCGCGTGCTCGCCGGCCCCGACGTCCACGACGCGTTTGTCGGCGCGCTCACCGAGCAGGCCAAGGGGACCGTGTTCGGCAACCCGCTGGACGACAACACCTACATGGGCCCGGTCATCAGCCAGACCCAGCTCGAGCGCGTGCAGGGCTTCATCGAGCGCGCGCCGGGCCACGCACAGGTGACGACCGGCGGGAGCGCGCCGGGCAACGGCGGCGGCTACTTCTTCGAGCCGACCGTCGTGGATGGGCTCAAGCAGGACGACGAGATGATCCAGAACGAGATCTTCGGGCCGGTCATCACCGTCCAGCAGTTCTCCGACGAGGCGCAGGCGCTCGCGTGGGCCAACGGCGTGCCCTACGGGCTCGCGTCCTCGGTGTGGACGAAGGACCACGGCCGGGCGATGCGCATGGCCAAGGGCCTCGACTTCGGCTGCGTGTGGATCAACACGCACATCCCGATCGTGGCAGAGATGCCGCACGGCGGCTTCAAGCAGTCCGGCTACGGCAAGGACCTCTCGCTCTACGGCTTCGACGACTACACGCGCATCAAGCACGTGATGTCGAACATTGAGGTCTAGGTCAGAGGCTCTTGCCGGGACTCCCCGGCGCCGGCGCCTCGATCCGCAGCACGACGGGCGCCGACGCCGGGGCGCCCGCCCGCCGGCGATGGGAGAGTCGGTTGAGCGGGCGCTCGAGCGCGTACCAGCTCGCCGCGGCGAGCACGCAGCTGGCGGCGGTGGCGACCAGGAACCAGATCGGGGCGCGCAGCGGCGTCCCGGGGCCGGCGAAGCCCCAGTCGTGGAGCTGGTAGATGACCACGCCCTGATAGAGGAAGACGCCGTAGGAGATCATCCCGACCCAGAGCAGCAGCCGGTTCGCGAGCAGCTTGCGCACCAGGCCGCGCGACTGGTCGCCGACGACCGCGGGCAGCACGAGTCCGACCGCGATGATGGCGGCGAGGATGTCCCGCTCGAGGTAACCCGCCGGGCTGAACAGCGTGTAGCCGCGCGCACCGACCCCGTAGCAGAGGACCGCA
>JBBSBL010000075.1:0-11078 GCA_038251325.1 Solirubrobacterales bacterium
CGGAGGATCACCGAGTCGACGTACCAGCCGGCGTGGTTGTAGGCGAAGATCGCGCGGCGGATGTCCTTCTGGCCGCCGGCGGCCTTGAGGTAGCGCGCGGCGGCGAAGATCGCGTCGACCGGGTTGTAGGGGTCGCGCTTGCGGTCCCCATTGGCGTCCACGCCGTAGGTCGCCCAGGTGGCGGGCATGAACTGCATCCACCCCAACGCGCCGGCGGTGGAGACCGACAGGTTGCGGCCGTAGTCGGTCTCGATCTCGTTGATCGCCGCGAGCACCTGCCACGGGATCCCGTACTGGATCCCCGCCGCCTGATAGATCGACAGCAGGAACGGCGGGATCCGGAACTGGTCGATCGCGACGTTCGGGACGGCGACCGGGCCGAGCGCCGAGAAGCCGGCCGGGAGTCCGCCGGCGCCCCGCGTCGGGGTGGCGGCGCCCCGCCGCGCGCGGGTCGTGGCCTTCAGGCGCCGCGCCTTGCGGCGCGCGGCCTTGCGCTGCCGGCGCGCGCCGCCGGAGGTCGTCGGCTGACGACGGGGCTTTGTCGCGGGCGGCGGCGGGGGCCCGGCCGGCGTGGTGGTGGTCGTGGTGGTCGTGGGCGGCAGGTCGCTCGCCGGCGGCAGGACGCAGGGCCGGCCGTCCATGAGCAGGTGGGTCTCGGGGCAGGCGGCGGTCACGACCGGCGGCGGCGCGGCCTGGCCGGCGGCGGGGACCGTGGCCGTCGCGCCCGGCGGCGGCGCCGCGGCGCTCGTCGCGCCGAACGCGGCGGCGGCCGGGAGCACGAGCGCCATCGCCGCCCCCGCGCCGACCAGCGCGGGACGCAGTCGCGCCAGCGCTCCGGCGTTCGGCAGGCGCGCCGGCACCGCGCGGCGGCGGGCGGCCGGCGCGGGCGCCGCGATCTCGACCGGCGCGGGCAACGCGACCGTCAGCCCGGCGTGGACCTCCAGGCCGAAGTGGGCGTCCGCCGCGTCGGCGAGGCCGGCCGGCGCGACGTACGCGAGCCTCCAGGCCTCGGGCGGCCCGGCGGACTCGCCGTCCACGGCGACGGGGAGGAGCCGGGCGCGTCCCGGCGGAGCGTCGACCAACAGGGCGCGGGAGAGGATCCCCGCCGGGGGGCGATCCGACCAGCGCACCTCGAGGCGGACGAGGACCTCGCCGCCCGCGAGCGGCTCCCGGCCCACCCGTCCCACCGTGAGGCCGGCGAACGCCGCGGGCACGCGGCGCCGGGCCCCGCGGGGCGGGACCGGGGCGCGGGCGGGACGGGCCGGCTCGTGGTGCTCGGGAATCGCGATTGTCTTTCTCGTGCCGGGGCGCGTCCGCCCGGGCCAGGCAACAGGGATCTCGTCGGCACGAGCGGGCTCGGCCTTGAGAACGGCCCGCTTCCGCCTCTCCCCGACCGGGACGACAACATCCCGTCGCGCGGACCCCGCCCGGCGGTCTACCCTTCTCCGAACGCGCGGCATGGCCGATCCCACCGACAGCACCCCGGTCGAGACCGACCCCGCCGCCGAGGTCGTCCTCACCGCGCCGTCGTCGCGCGCGACCGTGCCCTCCGCCGCCGGCGAGGCGCGCATCGCCGCCGACCTCGACGACCGCTCGCTGTTCTTCAACCGCGAGCTCTCCTGGGTCGACTTCAACGATCGCGTCCTCCAGCTCACCGAGGACGAGGAGCTGCCGCTGCTGGAGCGCGTCAAGTTCCTGGCGATCTACAGCACCAACCTCGACGAGTTCGTCATGGTGCGGGTCGCCGGCCTCCACGACCAGCTCGAGGCCGGCATCGTCGCCCGGGCTCCCGACGGGCTCACGCCGATCGAGGTCGTCGAGGCGCTCGCCAGCCGCCTGCGGGAGCTCGGTGCCCGGCACGCGCGCCAGTGGGAGGAGGTGGCCCGGCCGGCGCTGGCCGCGGAGGGCATCCGCATCGTCGCGCCGGAGGAGTGCGACGTCCACCAGCTCGCGGCGCTCGACCGCCGCTTCCAGGAGGAGATCTTCCCCGTCCTCACGCCGCTCGCCGTCGCCCCCGGCCGGCCCTTCCCCTACATCTCGAACCTCTCCCTCTCGCTCGCGGTGCGGCTGCACGATCCGGTGACCGACGTCGACGCGTTCGCCCGCGTGAAGGTCCCCAAGGAGGTCGTGGAGCGCTTCGTCCCGGTCGGCGGGACCACGTTCGTCCCGCTCGAACAGGTCATCGCCCGCCACCTGGACGAGCTCTTCCCGGGCATGGAGATCCGCTCCTGGGGCACGTTCCGGGTCACCCGCGACGCGGACTTCACCGTCTCCGACGAGGCCGACGACCTGCTTCAGGCGGTCGAGGAGGAGCTGCGCCGCCGCCGCTTCGGCGAGGTGGTGCGCATCGAGGCGAACGCCGACATGGAGCCGCGGCTGCGGCGCTGGCTCGTCGAGACGCTGGAGCTGGAGGAACACCAGATCTACGACGTCCCCGGGCTGATCGACCTCAGCGACCTGTGGCAGATCTACGGCCTCAGCGGGTTCGACGAGCTGCGCGACCCACCGTGGCATCCGGTCGTGCCGCCCGCGCTGCGGACCGAGAGCGGCGGCGTGGGCGACGTGTTCGCGGCAATGCGCGAGGGGGACTTCCTCGTCCACCATCCCTACGAGTCGTTCGCGTCGAGCGTCGAGCGCCTGGTGACGCAGGCGAGCGCCGATCCCGACGTGCTCGCGATCAAGCAGACCGTGTACCGGACCTCGAACGACGCCGCCCTGATCCCGGCGATGATCGAGGCCGCGGAGCGCGGCAAGCAGGCGGTCTGCGTCGTCGAGGTCAAGGCGCGGTTCGAGGAGCGTGTGAACATCGGCTGGGCCAAGACGCTGGAGGAGGCGGGCGCGCACGTCGTCCACGGGCTGCCCGGGCTCAAGACGCACGCGAAGGCGCTGATGGTCGTGCGCAAGGAGGGCGACGAGGTTCGCCGCTACGTCCACATCGGGACGGGCAACTACAACGCGAAGACGGCGCGCATCTACGAGGACTTCGGGCTCTTCACCACCGACCCGGACATCGCCGACGACGTCACCGACCTGTTCAACATGCTCACCGGCTACGCGCGGCCGGGTGAGTTCCGCACCGTGGTCACCTCTCCGGACCACACGCGCGACACGCTGCTGAGCGAGCTCTCCGAGACGGTCGAGGCGCACCGTCGGGGCATCCCGGCGCGGGTCGTCCTGAAGATGAACTCGCTCGTGGACCGCCGCTGCATCCAGGCCATGTACGAGGCCTCGCAGGAGGGGCTCCCGATCGACCTCAACGTCCGCGGGATCTGCTGCCTGCGCCCCGAGGTGCCGGGCATCAGCGAGACGATCCGGGTGCGGTCGGTCGTCGGGCGCTTCCTCGAGCACTCGCGGATCTACCACTTCCAGCGCGGGGAGGAGCGCCGTTACTACATCGGCTCGGCGGACCTCATGCCCCGCAACCTCGACCAGCGCGTGGAGTTGCTCGTCCCGGTGAGTGGGCCGGCGCTGCAGGCCCAGCTCCAGGACACGCTCGACCGCTGCCTCGCCGACGACACCTTCACCTGGCTGCTGCGCGAGGACGGGGGCTGGGAGCGGCTCTCGAGCGGGGAGCGCGGGGTCCATGCCGAGCTGATGGCCGCGGCCCAGGCGGCGGTCGAGGCCGACCGCTCGTAGCCGCCGGGGCTCGGCGTCGCCGGCCTGGGGAACGATGGCCGACGACCCGCACGAGGCGGCGGCGCTCGCCCAGCGGCTGCGCCGGCACGTCGCCGACCCGCGGGTCCTGGCGGCGATCGTCGCGGTTCCGCGCGGGCCCTTCGCCCCTGGCGCGGGCCCCGCCGCCTACGCCGACCGCGCACTCCCCCTCGCGGAGGGCCAGACGATCTCCCAGCCGCTCGTCGTCGCCCGGATGCTCGACCTGCTGGCGGTCGGGCCGGCGGACCGGGTGCTCGACGTCGGGACGGGGTCGGGGTGGCACGCCGCGCTGCTCGCGCACCTCGGCGCCCATGTGTGGAGCGTCGAGCGGATCGCGGAGCTGGCGCGGACGGCCGCCGCGACCCTGCGCGCCGCCGGCGTGGGCAACGTGACGGTGGTGGAGGGAGACGGCGCGGGCGGCCTGGCGGACCACGCCCCATACGACCGCGTGAACGTCGCCGCCGCCACGCCCGAGCGCGCGCTGGCGGCGCTCGAGGCGCAACTCGCCCGGGGCGGTCGGCTCGTCGCGCCGGTGGTGGACGAACGCGGCGGCCAGCGGCTGGTGTTGGTGCGCCGCGGCCTGTGCGGCGGGCTCTCGCGCGAGGCGTTCGAGGCGGTGCGGTTCGTGCCGCTGGTGGCGGGCAACGGTGGCAGCGGCGGTTCCGGCGCCGCGTGAACGGCGAGTGTCGCCTACCCCTCCGCCCCCAGACGCTCCACCATCACCGCTACCGCCTGCGGGTTGCTGTCCACGAGCACGTACTGGCGGCCCAGCGCGGCACAGACCGCGCCGAGGGTCCCCGAGCCGGCGAAGAAGTCCAGGCACCAGCCGCCGGGACGCGAGGAGGCCTGCACCATCCGGCGCACGATGCCCTCGGGCTTCTGGGTCGGGTAGCCGGTGCGCTCGCGGCCGGAGGTCGGCACGATCGTGTGCCACCACACCGACGTCGGTCGCTTGCCGCGGGCGGCCTGCTCGGCGGTCACGAGACCGGGCGCCATGTAGGGCTCGCGGTCGACCGCCTCGGCGTCGAAGTGGTGGGCGCCGGGCGTGCGGACGTAGACGAGGATCGTGTCGTGCTTGGCCGGCCAGCGGTCGCGCGGCTTGCCGCCGTAGTCGTAGGCCCAGATCAGCTCGTTGAGGAAGGCCTCGGCGCCGAACAGCTCGTCGAGCGCGAGCTTGACCGGATGCGCGACGCGATGGTCGAGGTGGACGTACAGCGTCCCGTGCGCGGCCAGCAGCTCGCGCGCGCGGGCGAGGCGCGGCAGCAGGAAGCCGAGCGGGTCCCCGCCGGGGTCGGCGTAGGCGAGCTCCGGGCCGGCGGCCGTCGAGCGGTACCGCCGGCCGCCGAACCCGGTGCGGTCGCCCGCCTTCTCGTCGCGGGCGACGGCGAGTCGCCGGCCGCGCTGCGTGCGCCCCGTCCCCCACGGCGGGTCGACGACGATGCAGTCGAACGCCGCCTCGGGCAGCCGCGGCAGCACCTCTGCGCTGTCGGCCTCGATCACGAGGTCGCGCTCGAGCGGGAGAGCGCCCCGGGCGGCCAGGTCCGCGGCGGCCAGCAGGCGCGGAGGTCGGACGCCCTCCTTCGGCGACGTGCGGGCGGCGGGCGCGGAGGGCACCCGGGTATCTTCCGGCGCGCCGCGGACGGCCGCGGCGGCCGGCCGGCGAGCGAAGGAGGACGGGCATGGACGTGACGCGCACCCCGGAGGAGCGGTTCGAGGGCCTGCCCGACTTCCCCTACGAGCCGCACTGGCGCGAACGCGACGGCCTGCGCCTCGCGCACCTGGACGAGGGCGAGGGCGCCCCGGTGGTGTTCTTCCACGGCGAGCCGACCTGGTCGTTCCTCTGGCGTCACGTGATCCCGCCCGTCCGCGACGCCGGCTTCCGCTGCCTCGCGCCCGACCACGTCGGGTTCGGTCGCTCCGACAAGCCCACCGACCTCGGCTGGTACTCCTACGAGCGGCACTGCGCGCTCACCAACTCGCTCTTCGAGGAGCTCGACCTACGCGGGGCCACCGTCGTCGTGCACGACTGGGGCGGCCCGATCGGGCTGCGCGCCGCCGTCGACCACGCGGACCGGATCGACCGGATCGTGATCATGGACACCGGCCTCTTCACCGGTCACCAACCGATGTCCGACGCGTGGAAGGCGTTCCGCGACTTCGTCGAGCGGACCGAGGATCTGCCGGTCGGCTTCCTCGTCAACGGCGCGACCGCGACCAACCTCCCCGACGAGGTCGTCGCCGCCTACGAGGCGCCGTTCCCAGACGCGGCGTCGAAGGCCGGGGCGCGCGCCTTCCCGCTCATGTTGCCGACCACGCCCGAGATGCCCGGCGCCGAGGCGGGGCAGCGCACGCTCGACGCCCTGCGCGAGGACACGCGCCCGAAGCTCGTGCTCTGGGCCGACGGGGACCCGGTGCTCCCGCTCGAGGTCGGCCACCGGTTCGCCCAGGCGCTGGGGACCAAGGTCGCCCATGTCGTCCCGCAGGCGAGCCACTTCCTCCAGGAGGACCAGGGCGCGCTGATCGGGCGGCTGACCGCGGAGTGGCTGACGGCCTGACGCGACGCCGGGCCGGGCTCAGCCGGTCGGGATGATCAGCGAGCACGGAGGGAGCAGTGGCGCCTGCAGCCGGCGGACGCGGATCTCGGCCGGTCGGCAGCGCTGGGCGGCGACGCGGGAACGACCGCTGCGCACCCACGTCGTCACCGCGACGTCGTTGAGTCCGTGCCAGCGGGCGGTGCGCTCGAACCGCCACGGGCCACCCACCGGCGGGCGGACGTCGCCGGGTCGGAAGCCGGGGACGATCGAGTAGGCGACCGCCACCCGGCGCGACTTGATCACCTGACGCCAGGCGGCGGGGAGGAGGATCGGCACCGCCCAGGGGTGTCGGCGATCGAAGAAGATCACCATGTCCTCGAAGAGAGCCGGGCGCTCCCCGAGCAGCGCGACCGCGTCGACCTGCACCACCGAGTCCTCCGGGCGCAGGTTGCGGTCGATCCACCGGGCGGCGAGGTTCCACGGCGGCCGCCGCGCGTCGTCGGAGAGCGTCCGCGCCGCCCCGACGCCGAGGCCGACCGCGAAGACGAGCGTGGCGGCGAGGCCGGCGGCGCCGCGCAGCCGCCCGAACAGCGCACCGAGGAGCAGCAGGATCGCGGGCAGGGAGGGGATGAGGTTGCGGGCGCTGAAGAGGTTCGTGCCCCCAAGCCGGTAGAGCACGAGGCCGACCGGCAGCGCGGCCGCCAGCAGGCCGAGGAGCAGCAGTGGCGAGCGGAGGACCGGTCGCTCGTCCCCAGGGCGGGACCGCTGGGCGAGGAGCAACGCGAGCCCGGCGAGGATGGCCAGGCCCATGGCGACCAGCGCCGGGCTTCCCGGCAGGTCGTGGAGATCCAGGAAGGGGTTGCCGCCCACGAGCCGCACCATCCGGTTGACGTAGGCCTCGAGCGCCGCGCCGGCGCCGCGCGGAAAGTCGCGGGCGACCGCATCCACCCCCGGGTTGCGGCGCTGGTCGAGGTAGGCCGGGATCCAGGGGAGGAAGGCGAGCGCGATCGCGGCGTTCGCCGCCAGCAGCGCGCGCCAGCGCTCCCGGTAGACCACGAACGCCCACAGGGCCTGCGCGGCGAGGTAGATCGCCGCCGTGTAGTGCGTGTAGAGCGACGCGGCCCCGGTGACGGCGAACAACGCCCACCACCACCGCGAGGCGCCCGGGCTCAGGGCGCGGACGAGCGCCAGAGTGCAGACGAGCAGGAGGAAGGCCAGCGTCGCGTACGCGCGCGCCTCGCTGCCGTAGAAGATGAGGAACGGCGAGATCGCGGTGAACCCGGCGCCGAGCACACCGGCGCGCCGCCCGACGGTCCGCACGCCGAGCAGGTAGACAAGGGGCACCGCCGCCGCGCCCGCGAACAGGGACGGCAGGCGCACGGCGACCGGCGGAGTCCCGAGCTTCTGGGCGCCGTACGCCAGGAGGTAATGGAGCGGCGGCGTGATCGACGTGTCGCGCACCTGCGCGAGCAGGTCGCCGAGGCCCGCTCGCGTGACGATGTCGTAGGTGAAGAGCTCGTCGCCGTAGAGGGCCTGGTGGAGGCCGGGCAGGCGCAGCAGGAGCGCCAGCAGCGTGAGGGCGCCCACCGCGAGGGCGGCGGGGCGCGGGCGATCGATCCAGGCGGGGCGGGCGGCCATGGCGCGCGAGCGTACCCGCCGCCCTGGCCGCCGGGTCGCTACACCCGGGCCTTCTCCTCCTCGCCGGCCTCGAGCGCCTTCTGCCGTGCGCCCTCCTCGTAGGCGATCCGGGCCTGCGCGTTCGCGCCCGCGAGCACCCGGTCGGCCTTCATCGCCCGGCCGAGGGCCTCGCCGGCGCGACGCGGGAGCAGGGCGGACCCGCGGACCACGCGCCCGTTGGAGCGCGGGACGAAGACGTCGAAGCGCGGCAGCTTCAGCGCATCGACGATCTCGGCCGCGACGTCCTCGGGGTTGACAGTCTTCACGCCGCGCGTCTGCTGCAGCCCGGCCGCGAGCTCGGTGTTGACGATGCTCGGCATCACCACGGACACCTCGACGCCGGTGCCGCGCAACTCGGCCCGCAGCGCCTCCGACAGTCCGACGACGGCGAACTTCGTCGCGCAGTACGTGGCGCCTCCCGGCAGGCCGGCCTTCCCCGCCATCGAGGCGATGTTCACGAGATGACCGGCGCGCCGGTGCTCGAAGCGGCGCGCGGCGAGCTGGGAGCCATGCCAGACGCCGTAGAGGTTCACGTCGATCTGCTTGCGCGCCGTCTCGGGATCCTCCTGCAGGAACGGGCCGAGCAGCATGATGCCGGCGTTGTTGACGAGCACCTCGAGCGGCCCGAGGCGCTCCTCGACGCCGTCGAGGAAGGCGGCGAAGGAGTCGCGGTCGGTGACGTCGACCTCGAGCCCGATCGCCCCGGTGCCGAGGCTCTCCGCCGCCCGCTCGGCGTCGGCCAGGGCGAGGTCGCCGATCGCCACCTGGGCGCCCTCCCGGGCCACGGCGCGCGCCGTGGCCAGGCCGATGCCGCGGGCCGCGCCGGTGATGGCGATGACCTTGCCGTTGAGGGAACGGGGCTGCTTCGCCATGGGATCGGACTCCTTGCTGGTGGGGCGACTCGACGGGGTGTCGAACCGTAGCGCCCCTACCCGGCCCGCGCGATCTCCACCCGGTTGTCGTTGAACGTCGGCGCGCTCGACACCGCGGTCAGGCGCTGCGAGGTCGTCGCCTGCGCGTGGAGGCCGCCGGCGAGCGCGTCGCGCGCCCACCAGCCCATCGGCGCGACCGGTACTCCGGGGCGCGCGTCGTCGCTCACCTTCGCGAGGACGATGAACTCGCCCCGGTCGTTCCAGACCCGCACCCGGTCGCCGTCGGCGACCCCGCGCGCGGCGGCGTCATCGGGGTGGAGCGCGACGAACGGCTCCGGCTGGGCCGCGTGCTGGCGCGCCTGGTCGGCGAAGGTCGAGTTGAGGAAGAGATGGGTCTTCGGGGTCACCAGGCAGAGCGGGAAGCGGCCGGCAAGCTCGCGGTCGGCGACCTCCACCGGCGGGTCGTAGCCGGGCCGGGGATCCTTGCCGCGCTCCGCGAGCCACTCCGCGCGGACCTGGAAGCGCCCGTCGATCGTGCCGAACCCGCCCTCGGCGTGCGGCGCCGGACCCTGGCCGAGGTCGAGCTTCATCCAGCCGCGCTCGCGCAGCTCGTCCAGCAAGATCCCGCCCGGCTTCCCGGCGAACAGCGTCGCGAGGATGCTCTCGTCGTCCTCGGTGAACGCCTCGGCCGGCGCGAGGCGCATGCGGGCCGCGAGCGCGCGGAAGACGTCCGCGGTCGGGCGCGACTCGCCGCGCGGCGCGATCGCCGGCTCGTTCCAGGCCAGGTAGTGCTGGCCCCACGAGTAGTGCGCGTCGGGGTGCTCGAGCTGCGTGGTGACCGGCAGCACGACGTCGGCGTGGCGCGCGCTGTCGGTCATCACCTGCTCGAGCACGACGGTGAAGAGGTCCTCCCGGCGCAGGCCGGCGAGGACCTCGGCCTGGTCGGGGGCGACCTGGGCCGGGTTGCCCGACCACACGACGAGCGCGGCGACCGGCGGGTCGAGCGTGGCGTCGGTGAGCGCCGCGCCGACCGCGCTCATGTTGATCCGCCGCACGGGCCCCGGGCGCAGCTCGACGCCCTTCAGCGGCTCGCTGTTCAGCGCCGATGCGGCCGCGGTGGGGATGTAGGAGCAGCCGCCGCCCTCGTGGCGCCAGGACCCGGCGAGGACCGGCAGGCAGGCCAGGGTGCGGTAAGCGGTCTCGGCGCCGGCGTGGCGCTGGGCGCCGACGCCGAGGCGCAGCAGCGACGGCTGGGTCGCGGCGAACGCGGTGCCGACGCGCTCGATGTCCGGGGCCGGCACGCCGCTCACCTCCGCCGCGCGCTCGAGCGGCCAGTCGCCCAGCACCGCCAGCAGCTCGTCGTAGGCGGCGACGTGCTCGCGGCACCAGTCGTCGGCGTGCAGGCCCGCGTCGAGAATCGCCCGCATCATCCCGAGCCCGAGCGCCGCGTCGGTGCCGGGCAGCGGGCGCAGGTGCTCGTCGGCGACCCGCGCCGTGCGGCTGCGGTAGGGGTCGACCACCACGAGCCGCGCGCCGGCGCGGCGCGCGGCCAGGATCTGCTTCCACAGGTGCGGGGCGGTGGACATCGGGTTCCAGCCCCACGCGACGATGTAGCGCGCGGCGGCCCACCGCTCGGGATCGACCTCCGGGGAGACGCCGTGCGCGGAGACCGTGCCGGCGAGGCCGGCGTCCGCGCAGATCGTCCGCTCCAGCTCGCTCGCGCCGAGCGCGTTGAAGAAGCGGTGCGCCATGATCCCGCTCTGGAGCACCCCCATCGTCCCCATGTAGGACCACGGCAGCACCGCCTCGGCGCCGTGGTCCGCGACGACGTCGCCGAGGCGCTGCGCGACGAGGTCGAGCGCCTCGTCCCAGCTCGCCGGGCGGAACTCCCCCGTGCCCTTGGGCCCGGTGCGGATCAGCGGCTGCAGCAGCCGCCCCTCGCCGTAGACCCGATCGAGGTAGTTCGACACCTTCCCGCACAGGAAGCCGTCGGTGATCGGGTGGTCGGGGTCGCCCTCGACCTTGGTCGCGCGCCCGTCGTCGTCGACGGTGACGAGCATGGCGCAGCCGTCCGGGCAGTCGTGGGGACAGGCGGCGTGGACCACGCGCGGCATCGCCTCGTCCACCTTACGCCGAGGGCGCCGACGACGCGCATCGGGCGAATCTAGGATGGGCGGCGGAACCGGAGAGAGGACCCCCGCATGGCCGTCACCGTCGTCCTGAGCGAGATCCAGCGCGACACGCTCGCCCGCCTGTGCGACACGTTCGCCCCGTCGCTGGAGCGCGACGCGGACCCCGGCGGCCTCTTCGCCCGCAGCGCCTCGGACCTCGGCATCCCGGA
>JBBSBL010000076.1:0-10926 GCA_038251325.1 Solirubrobacterales bacterium
CCTGGCCGTGACCGGTGCGGCCGCGAACGCGTACACGGTGACGACGACCTCTCCGCAGACGGGGAACACGTTCTCGATCACCCGTGCCGCGAACGGGCAGGTGACACGCGCCTGCACGGTCTCCGGCAAGGGCGGCTGCCCGTCCAGCGGCAAGTGGTAGCGATGTGAGCGCCACGGCGACCCGGCTCCGGGTCGTCAACCCTCAAGACACCCCACGGGGCGGCCGATAGCCGCCCCGTGCTCGTTCTCGCCCGCGCCAAGCGCTCGAATCGTCACCGCACGCCGCGGTCCCGGCACGCGGCCCGCGCCACCCTCCCGCTCCCCGATTTCCCGCCCCGCTGACCATGCCGATCGCCGTCTCCGCCCTCGCCGGCCTCCTCGTGGGGTCCTTTCTCAACGTCGTCGCCTACCGCCTGCCCCGCCACGAGTCCCTCGTGCGGCCGGGATCGCACTGCCCGAGCTGCGCGGCGCCGGTGCGCCCGTGGGACAACGTCCCGCTGCTCTCCTGGCTCGCGCTCCGCGGCCGCTGCCGCCACTGTGGCGAGGCGATCTCCCCGCGCTATCCGCTGGTGGAGGCGCTCACCGCGGTGCTCGCCGTCGCCGTGGTGATCGTGAAGTGGGGGGAGCCCGACCTGTGGCTCGGCCTGGCCTTCGTCGCACTGCTCGTCCCGGTGGCGGTCATCGACCTCGACCATCGGATCATCCCGAACCCGCTCGTCCTCGCCGGCGCGGCGGGGGCGGTGCTCATCGGCACGCTGACCGACCCGGCCGGGGAGCCGGAGCGGCTCATCGCCGGCGTCTGCGCGGGTGCGTTCCTCCTGCTCGCCGCGCTCGCCTACCCGAGCGGGATGGGCATGGGCGACGTGAAGCTCGCCGCGGTCATGGGGCTCTTCCTCGGCCGCGAGGTCGCGGTCGCGCTGCTCGTCGCGCTGCTCGCCGGCACGCTGGTCGGCGCCGCGGTGATGGCCCGTCGCGGGGTGGCCGAGGGTCGCAAGACGGCGATCCCGTTCGGCCCGTTCCTCGCCCTGGGCGGCGTGGTCGCCCTGCTTGCCGGCGACCCGATCGTGCAGTGGTACCTCGACACGTTTGTCGCGTGAGCCCCTACGCCATCCGTCGAGGCGGCCACGCCGCAAATCCGGACTCAAGCGCCCGCCCCGGGGCGCCGATGTAGGGATCGCACGCTCGGCCTCCCGGCCGCCCGTCCCGCCCTCCACTGCATGCCGATCACGCTTCCCAAGCCCAAGCTCGCCAAGCCCTCGCTCCCCGCCCGCCGCTCCGGCGGCGGGTCGCGCGGGGGGAGCGGCAAGACCGTCGTCGGCCTCGACATCGAGCCCGGCTACGTCGCGGCCGTCGAGGCGCGCCCGGGCGGCCTCGCCGTGGAGCGCGCCGCCTCGGCGCCGCTCGCGCCCGGCATCGTGCGCGACGGCGAGATCGCCGACGTCGAGGCGCTGGCCGAGGTGCTGCGCGGCTTCTTCCGCGAGCACGGCTTCGGCCGCCGCGTCCGGCTGGGCGTCGCCAACCAGCGCATCGTCGTGCGCACGGTCGACCTTCCTCCGCTCGAGGACCGCAAGGAGCTCGAGGCCGCCGTCCGCTTCCAGGCCCAGGAGCACATCCCGATGCCGCTCGAGCAGGCGGTGCTCGACTTCCAGTCGCTCGGGATCGTCGACACGCCCGATGGCCCGCGCACCCGCGTGGTGCTCGTCGCCGCGCGGCGGGACATGATCGAGCGGCTGATGTCGGCCGCCCGCCAGGCCGGGCTGCGCCCCACCGGGATCGACCTCTCCGCCTTCGCCATGGTCCGCGCCCTGCAGGCCGGCGGCGAGAGCGCCGTCGAGGCCGGGCAGGCGACGCTCTACGTCTGCGTCGGCGGGATGACGAACCTCGCGCTGGCCGACGGCTCGCGCTGCCTCTTCACCCGCGTGGTGGCCGGCGGCAGCGAGACGATGGCTCAGGAGCTCGCCGAGCGCCGCGGGCTCACGCACGAGCACGCCCACCAGTGGCTCGTCCACGTCGGGCTCGTCACGCCGGTGGACGACGTCGACGGCGACCCGGCGATCGTCAGCGAGGCCCGCAACGTGCTCGGCGAGGGCGTGCGGCGCATCGGCGACGAGATCCGCAACTCGCTCGACTACTACCGAATGCAGGAAGGCGCGATCGCCGTCGGCGACGCGGTCCTCACCGGCCCGGCCGCCGCGATCGCCGGCTTCGCCGAGGGCCTCGGCCATCAGATCTCCCTGCCGACCCGGCTCGGCCTCGTCGCCGAGGCGCGGCCCGGCGCCCTGGGCGGGATCGACGCCGGGCGCCTCGCGGTCGCCGCCGGCCTCACGGTCGAGGAGCGCGCGGCGTGAGGGCCGTCAACCTCATCCCCGCCGAGGAGCGCCGCGGCGGCGGCGCCGGCGGGTCCGGCCGCTCCGGCGGCGCGGTCTACGTCCTGCTCGGCGTCCTGGCCGTCGCCGTGCTCGCCGTCTCCGCCTACGTCCTCACCGGGAACACCGTGAACGACAAGCAGGCCCAGCTCGACGCGATGTCGGTCAAGGCCGGTGCCGCCGAGCAGCAGGCCGCCGCTCTCAAGCCCTACGCGGAGTTCGCGAAGCTCGAGCAGACCCGCGTGGGCACCGTGAAGTCGCTGGCCACCAGCCGCTTCAACTGGGACCACACGCTCCGCCAGCTCTCCAAGGTCATGCCGACCACCGTCTGGCTCTCCTCCTTCCTCGCGACCGTGAAGCCCGGCGTGACGGTCGACGGCGGCGCGGCCTCCGGCGACACCGGCAACGTGCGCCAGGCGTCCCAGAGCCCGGCGATCGAGCTGACGGGCTGCACGACCAGCCAGGACGAGGTGGCGCGCCTCATGACCCGGCTGCGCCTGATGAGCGGCGTCGATCGCGTCGTGCTCACGAGCTCCGAGAAGCAGACCAACACGAACGCGGCCGCGGCGGCCACCCCGGCCTCGGGCTCGGACTCGGGCGGCGGCAACGGCGACTGCCGCCACGGCTCGGACCGCTTCCCGCAGTTCTCGATGGTCGTCCTCTTCAAGGCGCCGCCGACACCCGCCGCCCCCACGGGCGCGCCCGGCGCCGCCGGCACGCCGGCCGCGGGCGCCGCCGGGACGGCCACGACCCAGCCCGCCTCGACCGCGCCGTCCGGAGGCTCGCAGTGACCCAGCGCGACCGCATCGTCCTCGCCGTCGTCGTCGCCGTGGCCGCGCTCGGAGCGTTCTGGTTCCTCGTCCTCGGCCCGCGCCGCGAGGAGGCCTCGAAGCTCTCCGACAAGGTGGCGAGCGAGCAGAAGCGCCTCGACACCGCCGCGACCACGGTCGCCGCCGGCCTGGCCGCGAAGCGGGCCTACCCCGCGAACTACGCGACGGTCGCCCGCCTCGGCGAGGCCGTGCCGACCGACGACCAGGTGCCCTCGCTCGTGGTCCAGGTCAACGCGGCCGCGCACGACACGGGCGTGGACTTCCGCGCGCTGAAGCTCAGCGCCGGGTCCGGCAGCGCCCCGGCGCCGCCCCCGCCGCCGGCGGCGAGCAGCTCCGGCTCGGGCTCCGGGAGCAAGAGCTCGGACGGCAAGAGCGGCAGCTCCGGATCCTCGTCCTCCGGGAGCTCGACGACCCCCGCCGCTGCGACGCAGACCGCGGCCGCCGCGACCCCGCCGGGCACCGTCGTCGGCGACGCGGGCTTCCCGACCATGCCCTTCGCCTTCACGTTCGAGGGCAGCTTCTTCAAGCTCTCGGACTTCTTCGGGCGCCTGCAGCGCTTCATCGTGGCCACGAACCGCCGCGTGGCGGTCAGCGGCCGGCTGCTGACCATCGACGGCATCGGCCTCGGGCCCGGTCGCAAGGGCTTCCCGCAGGTCAAGGCCGGCGTCTCGGCCACCGCGTACCTGCTGCCCGCCGACCAGGGGCTGACCGGCGGGGCGACCCCCGGCGCGCCCGCCGCCGGCGGCCAAGCCGCCTCGAGCACCGCGCCCGCCACGGGCTCCGCCGCGACCGCCTCCCCGGTGCGATGAGGGTCCTGCGCGACATCAAGACCGACCTCGTCGAGAAGCGGCTGTGGCCGGTGGCCGCGCTGCTCGTCGCCGCGCTCGTCGCCGTGCCGTTCCTGCTCGGCTCCTCGACGCCGGCCAAGACCGCGAAGTCCGGCGGGGCGACCCCGCCCCCGGCCGCGGCGCCCCCGCCCAGCGGGACGAGCGTCGTCGCGCTCAAGGCTCCGGACGCGCGGGCCAAGCTCGCCGGCACGGCGAAGGACCCCTTCATCCAGCGCTTCCTGCCCAAGCCGCCCAAGACGACCGGGTCGACCACCGGGCAGCCGGCCCCCACGGGCGCCGGCTCCACCGGAACGACCGGCGGCAGCACTGGCGGCACCGGTGGCGGCACCGGTGGCGGGACCACCGGCGGTGGCGGCAACACCGGCGGCGGCAACGGACCGGCCTACACGACGGCGACGATCGACGCAACGCTGACCAAGGCCGGCGGGCGCCCGCGGACCTACCGCGGCCTGAAGCGCCTCACGCCGCTGCCCTCCTCGCTCGACCCGATCCTCGTCTTCCTCGGCGTGCTCCAGGACGGCAAGACCGCGGTCTTCCTCGTCAGCTCCGACGCCAAGGCCCAGGGCGACGGCCGCTGCAAGCCGAGCGGGCGGATCTGCCAGACCGTGCAGATCCAGGCGGGCCAGACCGAGTTTTTCGACCTGACGACCACGACCGGCGCGACCGTCCAGTACGAGCTCGACCTCATCCGGGTGCGCACCGGCGCCGGGTCCGCGAAGTCCGCGGGGCGCGCGGCCAAGGCGGGGCGTCGCGCCCTGCGCGACCACGGCGACGCGTTCGCCCTGCCGCCGGGCTACACCTATGACCCCCGTACCGGCCGCCTGAACTACCGCACGCCCCGCGCCCACGGCGCCGGGGCATCTGGCGCCGCCCGCCTGCGCGGGGTGGCCCAGGCGATCACCGCCGTGCCGCTCGGCGAGCACTTCGACTTCGGCTCCTGAGCCCCGCCCGTAGTCTGTAGCGCCCATGGCGCTTCGCCTCGTCACGGCCGGCGAATCGCACGGCCCCGGACTCACGTGTGTGGTCGAGGGCCTCCCGGCGGGGCTCGAGCTCGACCACGCCGCCCTCGACCGCGACCTCGCCCGCCGCCAGCTCGGCCACGGGCGCGGTGGGCGGATGAAGATCGAGTCCGACGCCGCTGAGGTCACCGCCGGCGTGCGCCATGGCCGCACGCTCGGCGGGCCCGTGGCGCTGTGGGTGGTCAACCGCGACTACGCGAACTGGGAGCAGCGGATGAACCCCTGGCCGGTGGAGGCCGAGGTGCCGGAGGTCCATCTGCCCCGGCCCGGCCACGCCGATCTCGCCGGGACCCAGAAGTACGGGTTCACCGACGTGCGCGACGTGCTCGAGCGCGCCAGCGCGCGCGAGACGGCGGCGCGCGTGGCCGGCGGCGCGCTGGCGAAGGCGCTGCTGCGGGCGCTCGGTGTCGAGGTCCGCTCCCACGTCATCCGGATCGGGAGCGTCGCCGCCCCGGCGCGCGGCGACCTGACGCTCGGGGACTTCGACGGCGTCGACGACTCGCCGGTGCGCTGCCTGGACCCCGAGGCAAGCGCGGCGATGGTCGAGGAGATCAACGTCCTGCGCAAACGCAACGAGTCGCTCGGCGGGACCTTCGAGGTGCGCGCCTTCGGCCTCGTCCCGGGGCTCGGCTCCCACGTCTCCTGGGAGGAGCGCCTCGACGGCCGGCTCGCCCAGGCCGTCATGTCGATCCAGGCGATCAAGGGCGTCGGCATGGGGGCGGGCTTCGACCTCGCCGGGGTGCCCGGCTCCGAGGCCCACGACGAGATCTTCCACACGCCCGAGCGCGGCTGGTTCCGGGAGACGAACCGGGCCGGCGGCCTGGAGGGCGGGATGACCAACGGCGAGGCGCTCGTCGTCCGCGCCGCCATGAAGCCGCTCCCGACGCTGACCAAGCCGCTGCGCTCGGTCGACATCGCGACGCTCGCGCCCGCCGAGGCGCTGCGCGAGCGCACCGACTCCTGCACCGTGCCGGCCGCCGGCGTCGTCGGCGAGGCGATGGTCGCCTTCGTGCTCGCCGACGCCTACCGGGCGAAGTTCGGCGGCGACCACGTCGACGACGCCCGGGCGGCCCTGCGCGCCTACCGGGAGCGGGTCGGGTGGCCGGAGCGGTGATCGGCGGCGGGCGGCCGGCGCTCGTCCTGATCGGCTTCATGGGCGCGGGGAAGTCGACCGCGGCGCGGGCGCTCGACCCCGCCGCGATGGACACCGATGCGCTCGTCGAGGCGCGGCTGGGCCGCCCCGTGGCCGAGGTCTTCGCCTCCGACGGGGAGGCCGCGTTCCGCGCGATGGAAGAGGAGGTTGCCGCGGAGGCGCTCGAGCGGGCGGAGGGGGGCGTGATCGCGCTCGGTGGCGGGGCGCTCGGCTCCGCGCGGGTCCGCCGCGCGCTGGAGCGCCACCACGCCGTCCTGCTCGACGTAGGCGTCGAGGAGGCCTGGTCTCGGGTCGAAGGCGGCGGGCGCCCGCTCGCCGCCGACCCCGCCCGCTTCCGCGCGCTGCACGCCGAGCGCGAGCCGGCCTACCTCGCGGCCACCGACGCCATCGTCCCCGGCGATCGCGCGGGCCGCGTCGGCGAGGCACGCGAGGCGATCGACGCGCTCGAGGCGGCACCGGCGGGTACGACGCTGATCTGGGCGACCGGCGGACCGGATGGCTACCCCGTGTACGTGGGGGAGGGGGTGCTCGGCTCGAGGCTCCGGCCTGCGCTGCCCGGGCGTCGTTTCCTCGTCACCGACGAGCACGTCGGGCCGCGCTACGGCGCCGCGCTCGGGGAGGTGGCGGTCGAGATCGCCCTCCCGCCCGGCGAGGAGGCCAAGACGATCGCCCATGCGGAGCGCGTGTGGCGGGCGATGGCGGCCGCCGGGCTCACGCGCGAGGACCACGTCGCCGCGCTCGGGGGCGGCGTCGTCGGCGATCTCGCGGGCTTCTGCGCCGCGACCTACCAGCGCGGGATCCCCATCGTCCAGGTCCCGACGACGCTCGTCGCACAGGTCGACTCGGCCTACGGCGGCAAGACCGGGGTCGATCTCCCCGAGGCGAAGAACTACGTCGGCGCCTACCATGCGCCCGCCGCCGTGCTGGCCGACCCCGGCGTGCTCGCCACGCTGCCGGCCGCCGAGCTCGCCGCGGGGTGGGCGGAGGTCGTGAAGACCGCGCTCATCGCCGGGGGTCCGCTGTGGGAGCGGGTGAGGGCCATGCCGGCGCCCGCCCCGGACTCCGCGCTCATCCTCGCCTGCGCCCGGCTCAAGCTCGCCGTCGTGGCGTCCGACGAGCGCGACGCCGGGCGCCGCCAGGTGCTGAATCTCGGGCACACGGTCGGCCACGCGATCGAGGTGGCGGCCGGCTACGGGCGCTATCGCCACGGCGAGGCCGTCGGCCTCGGGCTGCTGGCCGCCCTGCGCCTGTCGGGGCAGGACGCGCTGCGCGCCGAGGTCGAGGCGATGCTCGCCGCCGCCGGGCTGCCCACGCGGTTGCAAAGCGTCGCCGTCGACGCGATCCTCGCCGCGGTCGCTCGCGACAAGAAGCGCCGCGGCTCCGGGCCCGTGCCCTTCGTGCTCGTCAAGGCGCCCGGCGCGGTGCGCGAGGGCCGTCCGGTCCCCGACGCCGCGCTCCGCGCCGCCGTGGAAGAGTTGCGCGCATGAGGGAGGGCCCGTGACGCTGCGCAACCGGGTCGAGGTCATGCACGGCGTGAACCTGGACCAGCTCGGCCGCCGCGACCCGACCCACTACGGGTCGCTGACCCTCGATGAGCTCGAGCGCCGGATCGAGGCCGACGCGACCGCGCTCGGGCTCATCGCGCGCTGCTTTCACACCAATCACGAGGGCGAGTTCGTCGAGCACCTCCACCGCCTGAGCGAGATGGCCGACGCGGTGATCCTCAACCCCGGCGCGTGGACCCACTACGCCTGGTCGATCCACGACGCGCTCGAGCTCGCCGGCCTGCCGGCGGTCGAAGTGCATCTCTCCGAGGTCGGCGCGCGCGAGCCCTGGCGCGCGGTCTCGGTGGTCGGCGACCTCTGCGTCGCGCGCGTCGCGGGCGAGGGCGCCGACGGCTACCGCACCGCGCTGGAGCGCGTCGCTGCGGAGCTCGCGCCATGAGCGACCGCGCCGACCGCCTCGCCGCGCTCGTCGTCGAGGAGGGCCTGGACGCCCTGCTCGTCAGCGACCTCGCGGACCTCCGCTGGACCTGCGGCTTCACCGGGACGAGCGGCCTCGCGCTCGTCGGGCCCGAGCTGCGCGTCTTCGTCACCGACTTCCGCTACGTCGAGCAGGCCGCCACGGAGGTCGCGGGCTTCGACCGCCGCCGCGCGCCCTCCGAGCTCCTCGACGGGCTGGCCCGGGTCTTCCCGGACCGGGAGCTGCGGGTCGGCTTCGACGACGCCTCGCTGACCGTGGCCCGCCACGCCGCGCTCCTCGAGCGGCTGCCCGCGAACGCGACGGCGGTGGCCGCAGGCGGACTCGTCGCCCGGCTGCGCGCGGTGAAGGAGGCGGCCGAGGTCGAGCGCATACGGGCCGCCACCGCACTCGCCGACGACGCCCTGGAGGCGACCCTCGCCGACGGCCTGGCCGGTCGCACGGAGCGGGCGGTGGCGCTGGCGCTCGAGGTCGCGATTCGCGAACGCGGCGCGGAGGCCGCGAGCTTCGAGCCGATCGTCGCCGCCGGGGCCCGCGGCGCGCTGCCGCACGCATCCCCGCGGGAGGTCGAGATCCCGCGCGACACGCTCGTCGTGGTGGACTGGGGCGCGCGGCTGGACGGCTACTGCTCCGACTGCACCCGCACCCTGGCCACCGGCCAGGTGGAGGCGGAGGCGGCCACGGTTCACGCGCTGGTGGACGACGCGCGGGCGGCGGCGCTGGCCGCGCTGCGCCCGGGGCCGACGGGGAAGGAGATCGACGCGGTCGCGCGGAAGCTGATCGACGACGCCGGGTACGGAGAGCGCTTCGGCCACGGCCTCGGGCACGGCGTCGGCCTCGAGGTCCACGAGGGGCCGCGCGTCGCCCGGACCGGCGAGGCCGTCCTGGCGGCGGGGAACGTCGTGACGATCGAGCCCGGGGTCTATCTCCCGGACCGCTTCGGCGTGCGTATCGAGGACCTCGCCGTGGTCAGCGACGAGGGGGCCGAGGTCCTCACGGGCCTCGACCGCACGCTCCGAGTCGTCTGACGCTCCCCGCCCGCTACCGCCCTGCCGCCTCGTGGATGGCCGGGACCACCGAGCGGAGCCCCGACGCCTTCTGCAGGCAGGCGACTCCTCCGGCGGCGTGCACGACCCGCGAGCTGCGGTCGGTGACCGAGCCCGAGAGCAGGATCGTCCGGGTGCTCGGCGCGACCGTCCGCAGGCGGTTCATGACCTCGAAGCCGCTCAGGCGCGGCATCACGAGGTCGACGACGGCCACGTCTGGCCGCGTGCGCACGATCCCCTCCAGCGCGGCCGCGCCGTCACCCGCTTCGCCGACCACCGAGATCTCCGGGTCCCGCTCCAGGCGGATGCGCAGCAGGGCGCGGAGGTCGGGGTCGTCGTCGCAGATGAACACGCGGATCTGCTCGCCGAGCTCCTCGGCGAGTCCTGCCGGCACCTGCTCCAGCGCGTTCATCGAGCCGCCTCGGGCGCCCGGCGGGCGACGAAGGCGGGACGGTGGCGCTCGAGCACGGCGGCCGCGACGCGGTGGACGTCGACCTCGTACTCACCGCGGGCGACCTGGGCCTTGAGCCGGCGAACCCGACGCGCGCGAGCGCGCGTCAGAGCCTCGGCGAAGCCGGAGCGGCCCGGCGGAAGCCCGGTGGCCTCGACCTCATGGGCCAGATCTCCGGTACTCGGGTACTGCGTGGCGATGGCCTGCATCGTGATCGTTCCTTCCTCTTCGTTCCGATTGACACTGCGATCGGCCGGCGCGCAGGCTTCGCGCGGGCCGGTCAGCTAGGGCAGTGCCGGAACGGGAGGGGCGCGGGCGGAGATGCCGCCGGCGCGGGTGGCCGCAGCGAGACGCTGGGCGGCCGGGAGGACGCGGCCGGCCAGGACGGCGGCCAGCAGCAGGACGAGCAGGGCGAGGGCGATCGCGCCGGCGCCCGCGGCGGCGGCGGCGCCGCCGGCCGCGCCGGCTGCGCCGGCCGGTCCGGTGGGCGCGACCGGCGGGATGAAGGGTGGTGCGCGGGCGGCGGGCGGGGCGCTCTCCTCGGGGTGCGAAGCCTCGCGCGCGCCGGACGGGCGCAACTCGGTGGGGGCCGGCGTGGCGGACACGCCGGCGAGCGCGGCCAGGGCGGAGAGCGGCGCTCCGGCGCCCCGCAGCGCGCCGACGCGCAGAACCTCCGCGGCGGCGGCCCGCGTCGCCGCGGCGCCGCCGGCCCGGGAGTGCGCCGGTGCGGCCGGGGGCGCGAGCGCGCTCGACACGTTCTGGACGAGGGTCCCGGAGTCGGTGCCCGTGGCGGGGAGGCCGGTCGCGGGCGAGCCGCCCGGGTTCGCGGTGTAGGTGGGGGACGGTGGGTTCGGCACCGTAATCCCCGGGCCGGAGGTCGTTCCCGGTCGATCGGACGTGAAGTTGTTCGCCGGCGCCTCCACGGCGTCGGCGGGGCCCGTCGGCGTGGGGTCGGCCGGCGGGGGGGTCTTGACCTGGATGGGATCGGCCGGGGCGGGGCTGACCGGCGGCGTCGGGTTGACCGGCGGCGTGGGGTTGACCGGCGGCGTGGGTTCGACCGGCGGCGTCGGATCGACCGGGGGCGCCGGATCGACCGGGGGCGCCGGGTCGGTGGCGGCGGGGGCCGGGTCCGTCGCGAGCGGTGCCGGGTCGCTGGCCGTCGGAGCGGGATCGGTCGCCACGAGGGCCGGGTCGGTCGCGGCCGGCGCCGGCGTCACCGCCGGGCTGGGAGTC
>JBBSBL010000077.1:0-10801 GCA_038251325.1 Solirubrobacterales bacterium
GTGGCGTGCGAAGTAGCCGATCGCGGGGCCGAGTCGCTGGTGATGGGGCAGGCCAGTTGCCGCGGCGCCTCGTTCGGCGGTTCGTGGGGTGACCCAGTGGGGGTCGCCGAAGAAGAGCTCCCCGTTGACGACCCGTCCGGTGGGCTTGAGGACCCTTGCGATCTCCTGCCAGGCGGCGTTCTGGTCGGGGATCTCGCCGAGGGTGGTGATGAGGACAACCGCGTCGAAGGTCGCGTCGTCGTAGGGCAGACGGCGGGCGTCGGCGCAGGTCGGTGTGATCGTCTCGATGCCGCGGGCGCGGGCGCGGCGCATCGTGTCGTCGAGCATCGACTGCTGGACGTCGAGGATGTCGAGCCGGCCCTGTGGTCCGATCCACTGGGCGATCGGAAGCGTGTAGAAGCCGGTGCCGGGGCCGATCTCGAGGATCCGCTCGCCGGGCTGCGGGTCGAGGATCTCGCGCAGCCGGGTGCGGGTGATGAGCGGGTGCGGCGGCTCCAGGGAGAGGCGCAGCGCGTAGGGGCAGGCCGAGGGATGACGGCGCAGCCAGAGCATCACGCCGGTCAGGGCGGCCGCTCCGAGGAGCGTGAGGCCCACGGCGCGCGCGAGTCGGCGGTCGATGGTCGCCATGCGAGGACGCTAGAGCGCAGCGCAATGCAGTGAATCCGTGGACACCACGGCCAGGCCTCGAGCGCAGAGCCGGGAACCCTGTAAGCCACCCCCGTCCCACAGTTTGCGGCTGGTCAGTGTGGTCTGCAGCTCGAGGACGTCGTGGTGGTCGAGTGGACCTGCGACTACGGGGACGGGCTCCTGTACAGGAACGTGACCATCGGCGAGCTGGAGAACGGGGAGGCAGTGCGCGTCACCGACTACTGGGGCGAGCCCACCGAGACTCCCGAATGGCGCCGCCCGCTGACCGACCGGCTCGACATGCCCGACGACGGCATCTGGCCCGACGGGAAGCACCTCGCGCACCATTGGGGCGGCCGCCGCCCCGGTGCGCCCCTGCCGTGTCGCGTTCCGCATGGCAGTGCCGTAGTACCACCGTGGTACGCAACGATGCGTCCGATGCCGCGAGCAGTCGCCCGGCGGGGCCGTTGGGGACGCTGGGGGACGTGTCGCGACGCATCTGCGCCCTACCCCCCGCTGCCGCTGTGGCGTGGGCGGGTGAGGTTGGCAGCGACCGGCGAGGCGGTTCGACGCCGCACAGATAGGAGGGCGCGTGGACCGGTCGCGCTCTGTCGTAGAAGCCGGGTCGTCGCGGGGGCGTGTGGGTGGCGGAGACCGCCGAGGCGACCTGAGGCCCGCATAGAGGGCGGGCGCGGCCCGGTCGCGCCGTGGCGCGTCCAGCCATGACTATCGACACCCGGGGGGCGCCGGCGCCGTAGGCTGTCGGCGTGGACGCCATGAGCCTCGCCGACCGGTCATGGCCGCTGCTGCGCCGCTTGATGGGAGCTCACGCGCGGATCTACCGCGCGACCGGCGGGCTCATCGGGCACCGCTTCCCCGGCGCGCCCCCCACGCTGCTGCTCGACCACGTCGGCGCCAGGAGCGGCACCCGGCGCACAACGCCGCTCGTCTACTTCGAAGACGGGCGCCACATGGTCGTCGTCGCCTCCAAGGGCGGACATCCGAAGCATCCCGCCTGGTACCACAATCTGCGCGCGCACCCCGACATCACCGTGCAGATCGGGTCCGAGCGCCGGGCCGTCCACGCACGGGTCGCCACCGCCGACCAGCACGCCCGGCTGTGGCCCAAGGCGGTGCAGACCTACAGCGGCTACCGTGGCTATCAAGAGCGCACAGACCGCGAGATCCCGCTCGTGATCCTCGAGCCACGCGCCTAGCTGTAGGGCCCTCGATGTCGTGGGAGAGCATCTGATCGGCTTGCCATCGGCGGGGCGGGGCGAGACAATGCCCGTGCGAACGCGGCCAGGCCCTGAGGGCCGATTCTCGCGTCGGTGGCCGCAGCGGTGTTTGGGCTCGGCATGTACGGGCCGCCGTCTCGGGCCGATACCGCAACGTTCGCGTTCACCTGAGCGAATCTGACAGCACCCACAGCCCTCTTGGTGCCTGAAACACACGCGGGCCGGCCCCGCGCAGCGCTGGGCGCTCGTCGCGGGTGCCCTGGGCCGGCGGCCGGCGTGCTGACGTTGCTCGGGCAACCGCGGGCCGAGCGGCTGGCGCCGACCGAGGCGCGCGCGCCGTGACTCGCGAGCCGCTCAGCGCCGAGGACGCCCGCATCCTTGCGCTCGAGTCCAGCACCGTGCGCGGACACGCCTGCAAGGTGATCGTGATCGGAGGGGAGCGGAGAGCAGAGCAGGTCCGGGCGCACCTGGAGCGGCGTCTGGGCGCCGTGCCGCGGCTCACGCGGCGGCTCGACCCGGCGCCGGGTCCGCCCGCCTGGATCGACGATCCCGGCTTCTCGCTCGAGCGGCACGTCATCGACCGCGGGGCGCTCGATGACGTCGGACTCCACCGGCTCGTGTGTACGGCCATGGAGACACCGCTCGACCGTGGCCACCCGCTGTGGGCGATGGAGGTGGCGTCGCCGCTCCCCGGTGGACGCACGGCGATCGTCTGGCGGATCCATCACGCGGTTGCGGACGGCGCGACCGCGATGCAGATGGCACGCGAGCTGCTGCTCGAGGCGACCGCGGGAGAGCGGCCGGCACAGAGCTCCGGTCCCGCCCAACGGTCGCCCCGCCCACCGCCGCCCGCGCCGGCGTCCGCCCTGCGGAGCTCGGCGCGCCTGCCGCGGACGCTGCCCCGGGAGTTGGGGCGGCACGCCGTCCCCTCCCCGCTCGACCGGCCTGTCGGCCCACGCCGCGAGGTCGCCTTCGTCGACGCACCGCTCGAAGAGCTGCGGCGCATCGGGCATGCCGCCCCGGAGCGCGCGACCGTGAACGACGTGGCGCTCAGCGCGGTGAGCGCCGGCCTCCGCGCGTGGCTCGACCAGCTCGGCGCGCGCCCGGAGGGGCTGCGCGCGAAGGTCCCCGTGAGCCTCCATCAGCCGGGCGAGCCGGCCACGGCGAACCGCGACTCGTTCATGGTGGTGGACCTCCCGCTCGAACCTGACGATCCCCTCGCGCGACTGGCCGCGGTGGCAAAGGAGACCCGCTAGCGCAAGCGGCGCCGCGACGCCGAGACGCTGGACGCCTTCTTCCGCGACCTCTCGCACCTGTCCCGCTCGCTCGAGCGCGACGCCGAGCACTGGGCGATGAGCCCGCGCGTGTTCACGCTCAACGTCTCCAACGTCCTGGGGCCACCCGGTCCGCAGTCGGTGCTGGGCGCGCCGCTGCTCGAACTGCACACGCTCGCCGAGATCGCGCACCGTCACGCGCTCAGGGTGGCGATCGTGTCGGCGGCCGGGCGCATCTCCGTCGGCCTGTGCGCGGATCCCGAGGCGATCGACGGCCTCGACCTGGTCGCCGACGGACTCGCCCGGGAGATTCACGACCTAGGCGGCGCCGTCGGAGGCACCCGCGCCGGCTGGCCGGTCGCCTGAGCGGCCCGGCGACTCACCCCGTCGTTTCGTCCCTTCAACCGGACGCCTCGGGGCGTCACAGCCGGCCCCAGCCGAAACGAGGCTTCGCGGTCGTCGACCCACAGGCGATCGGCCTGCCACAGGCCACTGCGGCAACGGCCTGAGAGAGCACGACCGGTGGAGCCGCGGGCGCGTGCTGGGTACGCCCGCGGCCCCATTCGCGAAGTACCCCGCTGATCGCGGCCCGAGGGACCGGCGCCTGCCGGCGCGTTGCGCTGGTAGCGTCGCGGCGCTCGGTTCACGAAGGAAGGCCGCCTCGCATGATCGCCAAGCCGCTCGCCCGACGCGTCGTCCCGCTCGCCGTCGCGTGCCTGCTCCTCGCGTCGGTCGGCGCGGTCGCCGCCTCGGCCGGAGCCAAGGCGAAGCCAAAGGCGAAGCCGGACGTGACGGTCATGTCGCGCAACCTCTACCTCGGCGCCGACATCATCACCCTCGTGAGCGCTCCCGACGTGGCCGGCGAGAAGCTCAAGGCCGCGGCGCTGCACAGGACGGTCGACCGGACGAACTTCGCGCTGCGGGCCAGGGCCATCGCGCAGGAGATCGCCTCCACCAAGCCCGACATCGTCGGGCTGCAGGAGGTCGCGCGCTACTACCGCTCCGCCGACGCGACGCCCGGCCAGGCCGCGACGAGGCCGCTCTACGACTGGATGACCCTGCTTCAGAGGCAGCTCAAGGCGAAGCGGCAGGCGTACAAGGTCGTCGTGGAGCAGACCGAGCTCGACGTCACGGTGCCCTCGGCCGAGGGCTACGGCCTGCGCCTCAAGCTCGGGAACGCCGTGCTCGTGCGGCGCGGCAAGGGCGCGCGGATCTCCGGCGTGAGGAAGCTGTCGGGGATCTTCAAGGACCAGCTCCAGGTGACGCTGCCGAGCGGCAAGGTCGCGCTGCGGCGCGGCTACGCGGGGATCGACGGGAAGGTCGCCGGACGGCGGTTCCGCTTCCTCGATCCGCACGCCGAGGCGTATTCGGCGGCCGCGGCCAAGGGTCAGTTCCAGCAGCTCCTGAAGGGTGCGGCGAAGTCGAGGACGCTGCCGACGATCATCGCCGGCGACTTCAACTCCGATCCGCGCGACGCCGAGCCGAACGCCTACCGGGCGGTCACCGGCGCGGGGTTCCTGGACACGGGCAGGCGCGTCGCCACGTGCTGCCAGAGCGAGACGGTGAACAACCCGCGCTCCGAGCTCAAGACCTGGATCGACCACATCGTGGTGCGGCCCCGCGCCAAGGTGCTGAGCACCAGGGTCTTCGGCAACCGGCCGAGCGACCGCATCCGCGGGCTGTGGCCCTCCGACCACGCCGGCGTGATCGCCACCATCCGGCTTCCCTAGCGGCCCGCTCAGCCCTCAGCCGGTCGCCGCGAGCTCGCGGTCGACGCCGCGCAGGCTCCATCCGGAGGCGATGAACAGCGCGCCTCGCAGGATCAGGAAGATGCCGAGGATCACGGCGAACGTCGAGACAGCGGCAACTCACGGCTGGTGCGCTCGCCGCCATGGGAAGCAGCAGCACGAGAACCGCGTACGGAGCTCGCTGAGCGGTTCGGGCTCAGCCGCCGTCGAGGCGGCGCACCGCGCACTGGCGCGCGACGCGGTTCAGGCGGTACAGCGTGACGTCGGCCATCGGCGTTGTGATGGAGCCGATCCTGTTCGTGACGAAGCCGAGTGACAGGCCGAGGTCCGGGTCGGCCCAGCCGCCGGATCCGCCGTACCCGTAGTGGCCGAACGCCCGCGGCGCCTGCCGGCCGGCGCCGAAGGCGTGGTGGTAGCCGAGTCGCCACCGCATGCGCATGCCGAGGACCATGTCAGCGGTGCGGACATGAACGCGGCCGAGGTCGCGGACGGTCGTCGCGGAGAGGAGCCGAGCGCCCGCGTCCGTGCCGCCGTTGGCGAGGGCGCCGTACATCCGCGCGAGGGCGTCGGCGCTCAGCGCGCCGTTGACGGCGGGCATCTCAGTGTTCCAGATCGACGGCTCGGAGCCCTCGAACAGCTCGTGGAAGCCCGGCGCGATCAGGGCGTCGTGCGCGGCGCGCGTGCGCTTGATGCCCGTGAGCACCGGCGTGATGTAGCGCGACGCGGCGCCGAGGTGCCGCAGCGCGGATCCGACGGGCTGGGCGACGAACTCGCGGGCGGTCTCGTTGACGCCGATGTGCAGTCCCTGGACGCCGAGCGGCTCTGCGATCTCCGTGCGCGCGAGCTCGGCGAGGCCGCGGCCGCCGGTCACGCGACGGGCGAGTCCGGCGATCAGCCACCCGTAGGTGATGGCGTGGTACGCCGACCGCTCGGTGGGCGCCCGCACGGCGCGGGCCGCGAGGCGTTCCTCCATCGCGAGATGGTCGAGCAGGTCCTCGGGGCGCTCGGCGACGGCGCGAACGCTCCACAGGCCGGCGCGGTGCGTCAGCAGGTCGCGGACGGTGACGCGGCCCTTCCCGCCCGCGGCGAACTCCGGCCAGTACGTGGCGATGGGCTCGTCGTAGGCGAGCTCACCGCGCTCGGCGAGGCGGTGGATGACGGTGGACGCAATGCCCTTCGTCGTCGAGAAGCTCAGGGCGAGCGTGTCGGGCTTCCACGGCCGCGTGTGCGCGCGATCCGCCCAGCCCGTGCAGAGGTCGAGCACCGTCTCGCCGCGCAGCCGCACGACGAGCGCTCCGCCTCCGCGCCCGCGAGTGACGAGCTTCGCGAAGGTCTGGACCACACGACCGAACCCCTGCTCGGCGTGGCCTCGGACGTCCGGTGGAAGCGCATCCTGCTCCGGCGGGAAGCCGATCACCCTACGAGTTCACCCGAGCGATCGACGAACGGGAGCGTCGAGGAGAGCTGGGGCGGGCCCGGGAGCTCGTGGCTGTCACGGCTCCGTGGCTCACGATAGTCAGGTCTGATCATCGCGGGGCGGATCGCCGCCGGGAGGCCCGGTCAGAAGTGGATCAGCTTGGGTCATGACAGATACTCCGGGGGCGGGGAAGCTCTGGCTCCGTTCCCATAGGAGGACTACATGAGTACCGGCACCGCGCGGTCCAGTGCCCAGCTATCCGGCTTCTCCGGTGAGCTGATCGGCCCCGAGGACTCAGGCTACGACGAGACCCGCAAGGTCTACAACGCGATGATCGACAAGCGGCCAGTGCTGATCGCCCGTTGTGCCGACGCCGGCGACGTGGCGAGGGCGATCGCCTTCGGCCGTGAGAACGGGCTGCGGATCGCCGTGCGCGGTGGCGGTCATAACGGGGCCGGGCTCGGCACCGTCGACGACGGCGTCGTGATCGACCTCTCGCTGCTGCGCGAGGTGACGGTCGATCCCGATGCGCGCACCGTCCGCGTCGGCGGCGGCTGCACCTGGGGCGAGGTTGACGCGGCGACCGGTGAGTACGGCCTCGCGACGCCGAGTGGGATCATCTCGACGACCGGCGTCGGCGGTCTCACGCTGGGAGGCGGCCTCGGCCACCTGACCCGCAAGTGTGGGCTGGCGATCGACAACCTGCTCGGAGCCGAGATGGTCTTGGCCAACGGCGAGCAGGTGACCGCCAGCGCCTCCGAGAACGCGGATCTCTTCTGGGCGATCCGCGGCGGCGGCGGGAACTTCGGGGTCGTCACATCGTTCCTCTTCCGCCTGCACGAGGTCGGCACCGTGATCGCCGGACCGACGTTCTGGCCGGTGGAGTCCGGCGCGGACGTGCTGCGCGCCTACCGCGACTTCCTGCCGAATGCCCCGCGCGAGCTGGGCGGGTTCTTCCTCTTCGGCTCGGTGCCGCCCGGACCGCCGTTCCCCGAGGAGCTGCACCTGCGGCCCGTCTGCGGCGTCGTCTGGTGCCACACGGGGACCGAGGAGCAGGCGGCGGCCGACATGAAGCCGCTGCTCGACGCGCTGCCCGAGCCACTGCTCCACGGTCCGGCGCCTATGCCGCACGCCGCGATCCAGGGCGCATTCGACGGCGTCTACCCGGCCGGCGACCAGTGGTACTGGCGCGCGGACTTCGTCAACGAGATCCCCGACGAGGCCGTCGAGATCCACGCCCGCTTCGGCGCCTCGATGCCGACCTGGAAGTCGACGATGCACCTCTACCCGATCAATGGGGCGCCCCACGACGTCGGGTCCGCCGACACCGCCTGGAGCTACCGCGACGCCAACTACGGCGCGGTCTTCGCCGGCGTCGACCCGGATCCGGCCAACGTCGACGCGATCCGGCGCTGGAGCGTCGAGTACCAGGAGGCGCTCCACCCCTATTCGGCCGGCGGCGCCTACGTGAACATGATGATGGACGAGGGCCAAGAGCGAGTGCGCGCGAGCTACCGCGGCAACTACGAGCGGCTCGCGCAGGTCAAAGCTGACTACGACCCACAGAACCTCTTCCGGATCAACCAGAACATCCAGCCGGCCGGCTGAGGCACAAGGCCACCGCCCGGTGTCGAGCTCGACTTCGGGCCAGTAGCGGTAGAGCGCTTTGGCCTGGTCGAGGACGAGCTGGGCGGTGTGATCGAGCGGGTCGCCGCCTCCGCCGCCGGACTGGAGCTTGGGCGGCGTGTAGCCGCTGCGGCGTCGTAGCCGCTTGATCTTCGTGCGGATGGCGGCCTCGGCGCTCTTGTTGGCCAGCTCGACCAGCGCCGTGACGACCTCGGCGGCGGTCATCTGCTTGGCCCGCGGCGGGCGAGCACCTTGTGCAATTCCTCGGTGAATCGCTGGCCTGGATCTGGTTGGAGCGGAGCCGGGAGCGGATCTGGTCGTTGAGCAGCTTGCGCAGCAGCGCGACCTGGAGGTTGGGCTGCTCGATCCCCTTCGCGATGCCGTCGAGGAACTTTCGTCGGGCTGTGGGTGCCCTCGAGCCTGGGGCTCGGCGCGCTCGTGCTCGTAGCGCTCAATGCGGATCGGGGGTGAGCCGCGGCCGGGTAGGCTCAGGCGATGGGACGTCGTGCGTCCATCGCGCGCTTTGTCCGCGCTGTACCCGGTTCGGCGGCCGGGGTGGCTCGGGCGCTCGGTGCCGCCTCTGGAGACGTCGCCGACACGGTCGATCCTCGTCGCCTGGCCGGCCGGCGCCCGGCCACCGATCACCTCGACCTCCGCGACCCCGAGTACATCCGGCGGACGCTCCCGGCGGTGCGTGCGATGTCCGACATCTACTTCCGAGCCGAGGTGCGCGGGATGGAGAACATCCCCGCACGAGGACCGGTGCTGCTCGTCGGCAACCACTCGGGCGGCACGCTGATCGCCGACACGTTCGTGTTCGCGCAGGCGTTCTATGACCACTTCGGCGCCGACCGCGTGTTCCACCAGCTCGCACACGATCTCGTCTTCAAGGTCCCCGGGCTGCGTGCCGTGCTCACGCCGTACGGCACGGTGCCGGCCTCGCCGGAGAACATGCGGCGGGCGCTCGCGCGCGACGCCGCGCTGCTCGTCTATCCCGGGGGCGACCACGAGACCTACCGGGCGACGTGGCATTCGGGGGACATCGAATTCGCCCACCGCACGGGGTTCGTGCGGCTCGCGCTGAAGCTGGACGTTCCGATCGTCCCGGTGGTGGCGATCGGCGGCCAGGAGACTGCACTCTTCCTCGGCCAGGGCGAGCGGATCGCGCGGCTGCTGCACCTGCACCGGCTGCTGCGCATCGACGTCGCGCCGGTCCAGATCGCGCCGCCCTGGGGCGTGACCGTGCTCGACCTCCCGGGCCGGGTGCCGCTGCCCGCGAAGATCACGGTCGAGGTCCTGCCGGCGATCGATCTCGCGGCGGAGCTCGGAGCCGACGCTGACGCCGACGCGGGGTACGACCTCGTCACCGAGCGGATGCAGGACGCCCTGGGCGAGCTCGCGGAGGCCCGCACGTTCCCGGTGATCGGCTGAGCGTTGAGGCGGCAGTTTCATGGCGCGAGTTGCGCAAGCCTTGGCTGCCGGGCGGGCTCTGGGTCAGCGCGATCTCCTCGCGCGCTTGAGCATGCGCTCGCGCAGCATGTCCAGGTCCTGGTCGGAGAACTCGAACTCGGCTGGGTCGGTGTTCTCGATGAAGTCGATGAGCACGCGGGCGAAGCGCACGGGTTCCTCGAGCTGGGGGAAGTGGCCGGCGCCGTCGAAGATCTCCAGGCGGCTGCCCGGCATGCTGCGATGGGCGACCGCGGCGTGCTCCACCGGGATGAGTGGATCTCGGCGTCCCCAGACGATCAGCGTGGGGATCATCTGTGCCAGGTACAGCCGGTCGGTGGCGTTGACGCGCTGCCCGGCGCGGTCGATGACAGCGCGCAGCGTGTGCAGGAACGCTCGGCGCGCCTCGGCGTCGCTCAGGGAGGCATAGCCGCGGGTCATCTCGGCCAGATCGTGGCCGAGTTCCAACCCCAGGCGGCCGAGCGCCTGCCCGATCGCCTCGCCGACCACGTGCAGTCGCGAGTGGGCGAGGAGCGGGAGGACCAGATCGGAGCCGGGCAGCGTCGCCGCGCGTAGCAGCGGGTGGACCTCGGGGCCCAGGCCGCCGCTGTCGACGAGCGCGAGGCGCTCGCAGAAGACGGGGTACTCGTAGGAGAACTGCATCGCGATGCCGCCCCCCAGCGAGTGGCCGACCACGGTCGCCCGCCGGTGGCCGAGCACGATGAGCAGGTCGCGGAGGCTGACCGCGTAGGCGCCCAGCGAGTAGTCGCCGCGTGGCTTGGCCGACTGACCATGGCCCAGCAGGTCCGGTGCGAGGACCGTGTAGCGATCGGCCAGCTGCGGGATGATCTGGTGCCACTGGCGCGAGTCGCCGGTGATCCCGTGAATCAGCAGCACGACCCGCCCCTCACCGGCCGTGCGGTAGCTCACGCGGTGGCCGTGGAGGATGGCCTCCCCCACGCGCGGCTCGAGATCTCCCGCCGATGGGCGGGCGTTCGGGCGGGTCGAGGACCTCGGCGTGGCGCGCGCCCGAGACGAGGCGGAGGCCCGAAACGGTACGGAGCGCTGCGACAACCTGGAGCCCCGGGAAGGAGCAGTTCGGGATGCGGCCACGGGCGCGTCCGTCCAGCCAGCCTCAGGCCGCCTCGGCGCTTCCTGTCACGTCGACGTGCCCGATCTTGCTTCGCGCACAACCAACCCGCTGTGGTCCCCCTCGGTCCACGTGGACAACGCGCCCGGGGGCGCCGATGAACATCGCGAGCTTGAACCTCAGGTCCACGGTGGCAGTATCGGGCAAGGAGCCCTTAAGTACCAGGCAGCGCGCCTCAGGCTCGCTCTGGCCTTTGATCGGCCCGCCCATCGGCGCCGCGACCACCGCGGCGTTCGAGATCGGCCATGCGCTGGGTGGCGGCGTCACGCAGACCA
>JBBSBL010000078.1:0-10358 GCA_038251325.1 Solirubrobacterales bacterium
AGGCCGCGCGACTGGTCGCCGACGACCGCGGGCAGCACGAGTCCGACCGCGATGATGGCGGCGAGGATGTCCCGCTCGAGGTAACCCGCCGGGCTGAACAGCGTGTAGCCGCGCGCACCGACCCCGTAGCAGAGGACCGCAAACGCGACGAGCGCCGCGAGCCAGGCGATGGCGGGCCGGCGGTCGAGCAGACGCAACCCGCGCGGGAGCCGCGAGCCGGCGGGGTAGAGCACCGTCAGCAGGCCGAGACCCATGCCCAGCGCGAAGAGGTCCAGGTAGGCGGGCAGGAGGAACAGCTCGACGTGGGTTCCCACCGTGGGGGTCGCGACTCCGGACAGGACGACGACCTTCCACGCGAGGCTGACCACGATCAGGGCGGCGAGGCCGCCGAGCTCGGTGAGCAGCCGGGCCCGCGGCGTGCGCGCGGGGATCGCCCGCAGGCCGAGGGCGTAGATCGGGAGGAAGATGTAGAACGCGGCCTCGACGCACAGCGACCACGCCTGCCCGAGTCCTGACCCGAGGAGCGCCGTGCGCTCGGAGTAGATCTGGGCGAAGCCGTAGTAGCGCGGGATGCCGGTCGGCGTGAAGACGCCGGGTGATGCGACCCAAAGCGAGATCACGGTGAGCGCCACCCAGTAGCCCGGCGCGATTCGCAGCACACGCCGGTTCGCGTAGGAGCCGATGCCCGGCGTCGGGCCGCCGCGCAGGCGGGCGGCGACGAACGGGCGGTAGAGCAGCGTTCCCGAGATCACGAAGAACACCCAGACGCCCGAGTCGAGCCGGCTCACGATCGTCTCCAGCCTCGTCCCGCCGGTCAGCCCCGCGCTCGTGCCAGCGTGGAAGACGAGCAGGCTGAGCGCGGCGATCGCGCGCAGGGAGTTGAACAGCGGCAGGCGGGCCGACGGGGCGCTCACTCGCGCAGGGTACCCGGCGCGCGCGTCTTGCCTCCCGCATGGGACCACGGCTCGTCGCTGAGCGCGGGCGTACGCTTCGCCCGGTCCAGCCCCCGTAGCTCAGCTGGATAGAGCAGCGGACTTCTAATCCGCAGGTCGGAGGTTCGAGTCCTCCCGGGGGCGTTGACGATTCAGCCGCCGGCCGCCCGCTGAGGGAACTGAGAGGGACGAACTCGGCGCGCGCGGCGCGGATCGCGTCCTCCGCCGAGAGGCGCGGCGCGTCTTCTAGCTCGTCGATCACGTGCCCGTAGGTCGTCATTGTGAGCACCGGCGAATGGCCGAGCTGCCGGGCGACGTAGATCACGCTGCGGCCCTCGTGCAGCAGCAGCGAGGCGAAGCTGTGGCGCAGGTGATAGGGGCGCGCCGTCGGCAGTTCCGCGGCCTTGAGCGCGTCGAGCCATGTCCGCTTCGCCCACAGGTTGTACCCGTTCGGCGTCCACGCGCTGCCGTCGAGCGCGGGGATCACCGGCTCGCGGTCGCCGGGCCGCCCCGCGAACAGGCGCCACTCCGCAAGGTCGCGGGGCAGCGGGTCGAGCAGCCGCACCGCCAGGCGCGTGCGGGTCTTGCGCGCGTTCACGACGAGAGTCCGGTCGTAGACGTTCTCCCACGACAGCCCGCGCGCCTCTTGCGGCCGCAGCCCCGCGTAGGCGAGCAGCGAGACGAGGACCGCGTCGCGGCGCCCGAGCCACTCGGACTGGCGGCGGGGGTCCTCGGCGCGGAGGGTGAGCACTGCGCAGCGGACCGCCTCGACCGTCGCGGGCGCGAGCGGACGAACCTCGTCGGGCCTCGGCACCGGCGCCTTGCGGACCACGCGCTGCGGATTCGCGACGATCCGCCGGGGCTCGGCGGCGCGTTGCAGGATGCCGCCGAGCAGCGTGATCGTCTGCCGCACCGTGGACGGCGACGCCCCGGCCGCGAGCTCCTGCGCCTGCCACCGCGCGATCACGTCAGGGTTCAGGTTGCGCAGCGCCACCGGGGCCGAGCCGCGGTGCGACGTGCAGGTCATAGAGGCCCGCGTAGCGGCGCAGCGTCGCCGGCGCCAGGTGGCCGCCGTGCGCCGGGGTCCACGTGTCGGTTACGTATTCCTCGAGGGTCTCGGTCCCGGCGAAATGCGCCCAATCGAGGGCGCCCGCTACGCGGCGGTGATCGTTGTGGTCGCGGGTTGCGCCGCGTTCGCCTATGTCGAGCCCGCGCAGCGCCTCAGCGTGGGAGACGGGATCTGGTGGGCCGTCTCCACGGTGACCACGGTCGGCTACGGGACATCGCGCCGAGGACGGGGGCGGGCCGGGCGCTCGCCGCGGTGGTGATGCTCTGCGGGATCAGCACCGTGGCGCTCATTACCGCGGCGTTGACACAACGGTTCGTCCTGCGCGACGCCGAGGATGACGAGCGGGCCACGCTAGCGCCCCGGCTCGACGCGATCGAGACCGAGCTGCGCGAACTCCGCTCCCTGCTCGAAGATCGTAGGCCGCGTCGTCCATAAAGCGTGCGCGGCGGTCCGACTCGAAGCGGAGCGGAAGGCCGGGACGATTCCCGCCGCCACACGTCAAGCAACCCCGGCGGCGGGCCCAAGCCCTCGGCGGCGATTCGGCGTGGACCCGGAGGCGGGCGCAAGGGGCGGCGCTGGCCAGCACCGCGAGGCCGTGGACCGTGGCAGGAATCCGGTCCGGCATCCGACCGCCCCGAACCGTTGCACGGCTGGGGTTGCCCCGGAGGAACCTTGGAGGGTGGAATGCGACATCATCGCCTGAACGCGAGCACGGGATGTAGCTCGATGGCGCTCGGCGCCACGCCGCGCTGGCCGTGCTTGATGTCGAAAAAGCCGTCCTAGGCGAGCCACGGATACCGCTGGACGATGCCGAGCTCGGCCCAACGGTTGCCCAGCCCGAGCGTCTTGCCCGCGCCGACCGCGGCGAGACCGATCAGGAGGATCGCGTAGATCACGTGGTCGTCCATGAAGAGGTCGTTCTGCGGCGGGAGCGATGCGCTCCACATGAGCAGGACCATCGTCGCGCCGGCGATGCACGCCGGCCGCATCGCGATGCCGAGCAGCAGCGCGGCGCCGACGCCGAGCAGGCCGGCCATGAACAGGACGTTGACAAGTCCGGCACCGGCGATGTTGTGGTAGATCCCGGAGAACGGGCCGACCGAGCCGGAGAGGAAGCCTTTGGTCGGGTTGCCGCCGTTCAGCCAGGACTGCGCCGACGGTGTCTCGTGGCCGAGGCCGAACATCTTGTCGAGGAACGGCCACAGGAAGATCCAGCCCATGCTGAGCCGTGCGACCGCCCAGAGGTGTCGGACGAACGGGGTGTCGGTGCTCGTGGATGGCCGCGATTCACCGGTGCTGGGAACGCGCGGGGTGTCGATCGCGGGGCGACCGTCGGTGGTGCGGGGTGGGACCGGCGTTGTGGCGGGCATCGAGGCTCCGTCCCTGAGGTCGAGAAGCAGGGTGTCCCAAACCTACGATCGACTCGCGGGTCCGCCATCGGCGAAACCACGCGGCTGCTCGCGTAGAACACCGCAAAGGAGAGCGTGTTTCCCTTAGCAATGACCTTCGAGGAGCGCGGGGTGAGTCGCCGTGCGTTCCTGCGGTTCTGCGGGGTGATGACCGCGACGCTCGCGCTGCCGGTGAGTTACCGCACGCAGATCGCCGAGGCACTCAGCTCGGTCCGGCGGCCGGTGCTGATCTGGCGGCAGTTTCAGGACTGCGCCGGCAACTCCGAGTCGCTGCTCCGCTCGCCGCATCTGGCCCGGACACGCCCCGACCCCGGCAGTCGGGCCGAGCCGCCGCCTCCACCACGGTTCTCGGCCTCGTCCGCCGCCAGATCTGAGCCCGGTCCTTGTCTCAGGCTACGTCCGTAGGCTCGGCCACCGCCTCGGCCCTGTCGAGCATCGACCGGACGGCGGCGAGGTTCGGCGTGTCCCGCGCGAGCGCCCGGCGCAGCCCCCACGCCAGCTCGGTCAGATGGCGCCGGTCAGGGTGCCGGCGGGCAGCTCGTCGATGCGCCATTCCATCCCGCTGAGGATCTCGGCCGGCCGGACGCACTGCTCGGGCATGGCCGCGAAGGTAGCCGCCCGGCGCGCGCCCGACCCCGACCAAACGGCTAGTCCGTGGCCCGCTCGGAGCCGGCGACCACGGCGGCCGGGAGGAACGGTGGAGGAACCGAGAGGAAACATCGGCCGGGCCGCGCGCGTTCGCGCGCCGCGGGTTGCTCGGCGCTGAATCGACCGTTACGCCGAGCGATGCGCGCCCTCCCGCGTCCTGCGGCGCCGTGCGGAATTGCCGTCGGGACGCGCTTCTAATCCGCAGGTCTGAGGTTCGTGTCCTCCCGGGGGCGTTGACGTGCCGGGTCGGCGATGACTTCCCCTACGCCGGCGGCGGCGGCTCCGGCACGACCGGCCCGAGGTTGCCCGCGGCGGCCACGGCGCACGGCGCCGTCCACGTGTCGCGGAGCTGGAGGACGTCCCAGTCGCTCGTCCGCGCGATGCGCGCGAGGGCGAGCCACGGGCCCCACGCCTGGGTGAAGTCGCGCCAGGACACCCCGTGGCGCGGGAAGAACACCACCGCAGGCCCCGCGCCCCCGCTGTTCACCGCGCGCATCGGGACGTCGAGTCGGTAGGCGAGGTCCGTCCCGAGGTAGGAGGGCCGGATCACGGGGCGCCCGCAGGCGAGCACGCCCTCACGGCCTCCCGCCGCCGCGATCGCGGCCGGCAGCGTGCGGTCCACCCCGACCCGCGCGGTGTAAAGGGCCCACGAGCCCTCGAGCTCGGGCGCTCCCGCCAGCACCGCCAGCGCGACGCTCGCGGTGAGCACGGCGGCGATCGCGGGCCGGGCGCGTCGGCGCGTCCGGAGCAGGGCGACGGCGCGTACGACGCCGATCCCGGCCAGCACGCAGGCGAGGCCCGCCGGGGCCGAGAGGTACCGGGGCACGCCGGGGTAGCCGAGCTCCGTCAGGATCGTCAGGGGCAGGGTGAGCGCGGCGACGGCCGCGGCCAGGGCGACCCCGACGCGCTCGCGGCGACGCACGGCGTCGACCGCCGCGAACAGCGCGAGCACCACGACGATCGGCGCGAGGATGTGGCCGGTGCCGACGAGGAGCTCGAAGCCGGGCACGTTCGCGGACTGCACCCGGTTGGGCTCGACGCTCGACGTGGCGTGCCCGAAGGTCAGCAGCGGCCGGCCGGAGCCCAGCCAGTCCCCTCCGACCCAGAACAGCGGCAGGAGCAGCAACCCCCCGGCGATGCGCCCACGTGGGACGAGGTCCTCGCGCCAGAGCCAGATCGCGTAGGGGAGCACCAGCGCCACGCTCTCCGGCCGGGCGAGCGCCGCCGCGATGCCGGCCGCCAATGCGCGGCCGGGCCGCTCGTCGAGGTGACACCAGATCCCGTAGAGCACCAGCGCCAGCACGACCGCCTCCGAGGCGCCCCCGGTGACCAGCTCGAGGGCCTGGGGGCTGACGAGGAGGAAGGCGACGGCGGCGGCCGCCGCGGGCCAGCCCGCCGCGCGATGGGCCGTGCGCCCGACCAGGATCAGCGCGAGCAGCGCCGCGGTGCGGACGACGGCCACCCAGGCGGCGGGGGCGAGGTCGGGCCCGAGCAGCGAGAGGGGCGTGGTCGCGAGCACCGGGAGCGGCTTCCATCCGGTGGCGGCGGCGGTCGTGAAGCCCAGGTCCGAGAGCCCGGTCAGCTCCCGCCCCCAGATGATCCACGCCCACGGGTCGTAGCTCGGCGTGGGCGCGATGAGCACCGAGAGTGCGGCGAGGGCGGCGCAGGCGAGCACGACCCACGCCGTCGTGGGAACCGCGGATGGCCGCGGCAAGTCGCGGCGCGGCGCGCGGGCGGGGGCGGCCGGCGGACCCGCGGGTGCGGCGTGGCCCGGGGCGACCGGTGGTGGGGCGGTCGTCGGCGTGGTCACGCGCATCGAGGCTAGCGAGCCGGGTCGGCGGAAGCCACGGCGCCGGTCGCCTCCCGGCGGCGCCGCGACCGTCGCCAGGCGACCGCCAGCGCGGCGACGACGCCGACCAGCGCGAGCGCGGCGAGGATCGGCAGGGCCAACGCCAGCACGGTCAGGACGATGGCCGCCACGTCCTCGAGCAGCGAGAGCACCGGGTTGCCGACGCCGCCGGTGGTGACCGTCGACACCGGCCGCACGGCGGACCGGGTGAGGTGCAGCGCACCGGCCGTCCCCCCGCCGAGGATGACCGAGACGATCGTCGGCAGGTCCGCGCCCTGCCCGGCCGAGCCGGAGAAGAGCGCCGCGCCGGCGAGGGGCGCGATCACCGTCCCGGCCGCGTGGAGGGCATGGTCGACCGCGGGGACCTTGTCGCCGACGAGGTCGGCGATCATCAGCACGCCGAGCACGATGAGGCCGGCCGTGGTCGAGAGCTTGTCGTAGGGCGCCGCGAGCGTGATGACGTCGGTTCGGTCGAGCAGCGCGGTGACGAACAGCGGGATCCAGGCGTTGAGGCCCGCGGCGCCGGAGAGGCCGAAGGCGCCCAGGATGCTGCCGGCGGCGGAGGAGAGGTCCATCGGCAGCTCGGAGTCAGGCGGCGCGGCCCGCGCCGGGGCGCTCGGCGTCGGCGGTGCCCCCGGCGCCGACCGCGCGCGACGCGGCGGCGACGCCCGACGCCGCGATCTCCCGCTCGACGTTCGCCTCGAGCTCCGGCATCGCCGCGAGCGCGTCGCGCTCGCTGATGCGCTGCATGGCGGTGCGCCCGGCGAGCACGCCCCTCACCAAGGGCGGGTAGACGATGTCGCGCGCGCGGATCTCGATACCGTCCGTGATCGCCGTGGCCGCGCCCTCGACGGGGTAGGTCTTCGCGAACGGCCCGCGCAGGCCGGCGCGCATGCTCTGGAAGGCCGGATGCTCATCGCCGCCGGCCACGAGGTCCGTGGCGAGCCACGAGAAGTACGCGCAGCCCACGCCGACGCCGTGGTGGGCCTCCTCGATCCGCAGCGAGCGGGCGAAGGCCTCGATCCCCGCCTTGCTCGCGCCGTAGGCGCTCATCAGCGGGCCGTGGATCGCGGCGGCGACCGAGGCGACCACGAGCACGTAGCCGCGGCGCGCCTCGATCGCCGGAAGACAGGCGCGGACCGTCCGCCAGGTGCCGAGGACTTTGACCTCGATGATGCGCTCCCAGGCGGCCGGCTCGATCGAGCGGACGAGCCCGCCCGAGCCGATCCCGGCGTTGGCGACGACGGCGTCGAGGCCGCCGAAGCGCTCGACGGTGCCCTCGACCGCGTGCTCGAGCGCGGCGATGTCGGTCACGTCGGCCTCGAACGCCGCCGCGTTCGGTCCGCAGGCCGCGGCAGCCCGCTCGAGCAGCTCGGGCTCCAGCCCCACGAGCGCGACGTTCGCACCGCGCCGGGCGAGCTCGCGTCCCGCCGCCGCGCCGATCCCGCGGGCCCCGCCGGTGACGAGCACGGTGCGTCCGGTGACGGGCTGGCGGTCGGCCATCGCGGGGCGAGAGGCTATCGGCGCACGGTCTCCGGGGGAAGGCGCGCGGGCTAGACTGGCGATCGCGCGTGGTGGGCGTAGCTCAGTTGGTAGAGCTCCGGGTTGTGGTCCCGGCGGTCGCGGGTTCGAGTCCCGTCGCTCACCCTATGGTTGCTTGCTTCTGATCGTCGCCGCGCCGTCGCTCGGAATGGAAACAGTACGCCCTCGGCGAGGTCTCGTTCGACCTCGCCGCCGACCGTGCTCGGGAGCAGGTCAGCAATTCCTCGTCGAGGACTCGGGCAATGCGTCGGAGCGTCGCGAGATTCGGTGTGTCAGACGAAGCTCGAGGCGCCGCTCGCGCGGGTGGGCGGTGGGGTGGATGTTTGCGGATGCTCGCGTGCTCGTCGCGCGGCTCGGAGTCGGCGCTCCCCGATCTGAGCGGAGCGGCTCGCCGCGGCGTCGGCTGCGCTTCGTCCGATCGGACTCTGAGCATGTCTTCTCATCGTGATTTGGCTTCTCGAAGATGTGAAGCAGGACGACAATGAGCAGCCCGGATGCCGGTCGAGAGGCCGGTAGCCGCGCGTCGAGAAGCCGGTGGCGCGCGCGTCGAGAAGCCGGTGGCGCGCGCGTCGAAAGTGCGAGCCGGTGCGTTGGTGTCAGTCTCTTGCGTTCATCATCGATCAAAGAGGCGTTGAGTGCTTCAAGACCCCGCCCGTGAGGCGATCCCAGCGACGTCGGCCGCCGAGGCCGACGTCGCCGACCTACTTCCCATTGGTGCCGCGCTGGCCGACGCCAAGCGCCTGCGTGACGCCGTTCCCCTGTGGTTCCACACGTTCCAGCTGTCGCCGGGTATCTACACCCCGGGGATCGCCCGCGACCACCGGTACCGGATGCCGGCCCTTGGTACCGAGCGATTCGCCGGCCGCAGCGTGCTCGACATCGGGACGTTCGACGGCTTCTACGCCTACCTGGCCGAGGCGCAGGGAGCGCACCGGGTCGTGGGCGTGGACAACGAGCAGTACGTGGACTGGATCCGTGGCCGCTTCGGCCTCGAGCTCGAGGCGGCGGCGGGCTTCCGAACGGTGGGTGAGCTGCTGGGCTCCCGGGTCGCCTACGAGCGGATGGACGCCCTGGAGGTCGGCCGGCTCGGCGAGGCGTTCGACGTCGTGCTCTGCTTCGGCATGCTGCACCGCGTGCATGACCCGGTCGGGATGCTGCGTGCGCTCGCCGCCGTGCTCGAGCCCGGCGGGGAGGTTGTGCTCGAGACCTACGGCTCACGCTTGGGGGAGGACAGCGGCGCCGTGGAAGTCCGCGAGCCCGGGGACGTCTACGGCGGCGACGACTTCACGTACTGGGGCTTTCCCGCCGAGGGCCTGCGGCGTCTGGGGCTGATGGCCGGTTTGGACGAGATGCAGGTCATCTACCGGGTCGACGTCGCAGGGCACCCGCGAATCATCGCCGTGCTTCGCCGACCCGATAGGGGTTGATGGGACGACTATCGAACCCTGAGTGTTGCTCGCAGTGGTCCGCGCTCGGTGTGTGACTACGTGCCGCTCACCCCCTGTGCTGCCCTACGACGCGCTCATCACCGTCGAGAACCAGCAGGGACGGCCGCTCTCCCTCGACCGCTGGGCGGGGCTCGAGCAACCCACGCTCGTGCTCTGCGGCGGCGATAGCGAGGCCTGGATGCGAAACGGAATGCAGGCGCTCACCGACGCCCTTCCAAACGCGACGTACCGCGTGCTGGACGGCCAGACACACAACCTGCGACCCAAGATCGTCGCGCCCGAGCTCGTGCGGTTCCTTCGCGACCCGCCCGCACCCGCCGCAGCGCCTGGCGCCAAACACGACGGGCCGGCAGCCTGACGCCGGATCGTGGGGCCGGGTGAGGTAGCTCACCCGCCGACGCGCTGCGCGGCGAGCCAGAGGTGCGCCTGGGGCGCGACCCAGAGATTCGCGGCGACGAGGCGCGTGAGCTGCCATCCGAACCCGCGGGCCCGGTCCTCGTAGGGCCGGGTGGGCTGGAAGAAGCGCCGGGCAGGCCCGAAGCCGGCGGCGCGCAGATCGCGCCGGAGCCCATGGAGCGTCAGGCCGCGCTCCATCCATCCGCGCTCCCGCCGCACCGCTCGGGCCTCCGGCGAGAGGTTGTGCAGCCAGGTCGGCTCGCCCAGCATGAGCCAGCCTCCCGGGCGCAGGCGGCGAGCCACGGAGGCCAGCGCGAGCCGCTGGCGAGCAGAGTGATGGAGCGCGTCGAAGATGAGCGCACCGTCGGCGGGCTCTCCCTCGGGCAGCTCCTCCATGTCGCCGACCTCGAAGACGGCGCCCGAGCTCCACGCCGACGCGCGACGACGCGCCAGCTCCACGTTGGCCGGCACGAGGTCGTAGCCGACCACGCGGAACCCGGCCTCGGCGAGGAAGAGCGACGTCCAGCCCGAGCCGCACCCGATGTCGAGCACGAGCGCGTCCGTCGGCAGCGCCACGGCCTCGAGCATCGCCTCGATGGTCGCCCACTCGACGAAGTGGGCCGGGCTCCAGCCGAAGGGCTTCGACCCCTCCTGCGCCATGAACTCCGGGGTGCGCGAGGCGATCTCCGCGTGTTTGTGAGCGCTCGTGGCCTCCATCGGCCTTGTCAGTATCGCGCCGCGAACGACGAGCGCCCCGCGAACCGCTCGCGGGGCGCTCGACGCTCTTCGGAGGAGATGGTGGCCGGATCAGCCGACGAGGGCGAGGCGGCGCAGCGTGCGGCGAGGGCGCAGCGGGGTGACCGGCGCCGGTCCGGGCACGGGGGCGAGCTTCCGGGCGCCGGGCGTGCGCAGGAACGCGACGAGGTCGGCGGTGTGGCGGAACGGGTCGGCGAGCGCGGCGCCGTCGGCGCCGACGGCGGCGATCGGCTCCTCGCCCGCGGCGCCCAAGAGGACCGCGCCCGCGGGCCCGGCCGGCGCCGAGGCGGTGGGGGCCAGCCGCGCGAC
>JBBSBL010000079.1:0-10262 GCA_038251325.1 Solirubrobacterales bacterium
GCGAACACCCCGATGGTGTGGGTGATCGTCACCGTCGCGCCGAGCGCGAGCGCGTGACGCGGTGTCCCCTTCGCTCCGACGAGGTACGCCGCCACCATCGTCTTGCCGTGGCCGGGGGAGAGGGCGTGGAGCGCGCCCCAGCCGAACGCCGCGAGGAGCAGGAGGAGCAGGACGCCCTTGCCGGCCGCGGCCTGGGAGAAGAGTCCTGCGAACCCGTCGCCGGAGCGGTTGGTCGTCGTGGTCTCGCCGGCGCCCGGCGCCTTGGGCGCGGTCAGCGTCCCGGCGCCGGTCCGCGCGTCGAACGTCGCGCTGCGCTGCGCGAGCGGGCTCTGCAGCCGATCCTGGGGGTAGCGCCGCAGGCCGTTCGTGGGGTCCCCGGACGGCGCGGTGCTCCTCACCGCGGTGCGGTCACCCGGCGCGGAGACGACCGCCTTCCACCCGACGCGATCGGGGAACGTCGCGTCGTGGATCGCGATCCGGGCCGGGAGCGCGACGGGTCCGCGCAGCCGCAGCTCGACCCGGGTGGTCGTGAGCCCGCCGGCGCCGGGGGGATGGCTGAGCGTCGCGCCCGGCAGGATCGTGAGCGGGACCGGCCGCCCGTCGGCGGTGACGCGCAGGGCGCGCTCCACCTCGGTGCGTTTGCGGGCCAACACGGCCGCGCCGGAGAGATCGCGTTCCTGGAAGGTGGGGATCTCCGCCTGGTCGAGGACGTAGTGCACGTCGACCTGGCCCGAGGAGACCATCACCGTCGAGAGGTGGTTGATCGAGAAGTTCCCGAGCGGGTGCGCGCTCGCGACCGGCGCCGCGGCGAGTGCGGCCGCCGCGAGCACCGCCGCGAGGAGCGCGCGCCTCATCCGCCGATCCGGGCCAGCGCGCGCCGGGCCTGCGGGGCGTAGAGCGGCGACCAGCGCGGGTTGTCGGCCAGCGAGCGCGCGAGCCAGGTCCGCGCCAGGTCGCGCCGCCCGGCGGCCAGGGCGCTCATCCCGGCGTGATGGAGGAAGGAGGGATCGCGCGAGCCGAGCACGAGCGAGCGGCGCGCCCAGGCGAGGCCGCCGCGCGGGTGACCGGCGCGGGTCAGCGCCCAGCCCAGGGCGTCCGCGGAGCGGACGCTCGGCGACGAGGCCCAGGCCCGCCGGGCGAGCGTCACCGCGCGCGCCGAGGAGCCGTGGTTGGCCTCGAAGAGCGCGAGGTCGACGTCGACGTTCACGCCGTTGGCGCGGAGCAGCCGCTCCTCGGCGCCGACGAGGGCCAGGTCCTGGCGCGCCTGCGATCCGCGCCCAGCCGCCAGCTCGACCTCGCCGAGCGCGAAGACGTACTGGGGGAGCGGGAGCCGCGAGACCACGTCGCGATAGCCCCGCGCCGCCTCGGCCAGCCGGCCCCGCGCCGCGGCGACCGCGGCGATCCCGGCCGCGGCCGGAGGGTAGCCCCGGAAGCGGGCGAGCGCGGCGCGGTAGGCGGCATCGGCGGCCCCGACGCGGCCCGTCTGGAGGTCGAGGTTGCCCAGCAGCGTCTGGACGTAGGCCACGTTCTCGGCCGTGTCGCCGCCGGAGGACACCGCCAACCGCATGGCGTCCAGCGCGCCCGGCAGGTCGCCGTGCAGCTCCTTGTAGTAGGAGACGCGCGCGTAGGCGGCGAGGGTCGGCTTCTCGTCGACGAAGGTCTGCAGCACCCGGCCGGCGTCGCGGTAGCGGCCGAGCTCCACGTTCGCGTCGACGAGCACCGGCGCGCTCTGCAGCGAGTCGGGGGCGGCGGCGCGCGCACGGCGCCCGAGCACGAGCGCCCCGCGGAAGTCGTGGCGGGCCAGGGCGAGCGTGCCCGCCGCGGTGAGCGCGGCCGGATCGCGCGGCGCGAGGCGCAGCGCGTCCCCGATGACGCCCTGCGCCTTGCCGTAGAAGGCGGCGTCGCCGGTCTCACGCACCTTCTGGAGATAGGCGAAGCCGAGCTGCGTCGGGCCGCGCGCGTCATTCGGGGCGGCGGCCGCGAGGCGCTGGAGGTCTCGGATCCGCGCGTCGGTCGACTCGCCGGGCGTCGGCACCGGAAGCGCCGCCTCGCGGCGCGCCTCGGCGCCGCCGGCCGGGGCGCCGCTGTCCCGGCTCAACAGCCAGAAGACCGCCAGCGCGGCGATGAAGGTGAGGACGACCGTCGCGGGCCGCAGGAGGCGGGGAGAGAGGCGGGCGGTCATCGGTCGTCTGGCGCGCGAGCGGCGGGAATGGTTCAGGCCCGGCGGGCCGGGAGGGGGCGGTGAGGCCCCCTCCCGGCGTCCGGCGGGGTGGTCAGGCGCCGGTCAGGACGGGTTGTCCGCCGGCGTGGGAGCGTGCGCGGGCTCGTTGCGCTTGATCGTCGAGTGGAACCCGTCGTGCGGCGGTGCGACGTAGGGGAACGAAGTGCGGAAGGGCACGTCGTTCTGGTCCACGCCGTCTCCGAGGGGCAGCTTGTTGCCGAGGAGATACCCGCCGACGACCCGCAGCTCGGCGTCGACGACGTCGTCGCCCAGGCGCCGGCCCTGCGGGAACCCGCCGAGGTCGCCGCCGATCACGCCGAACCGGTTCTCGGTTCCCGTGGTCGGAGGCACGCCGAGGTTGACCTTCAGCGTGTCGGTCGGCGGTGCGCCGGGCGCGATCTGCGTTTTGCCCGGGATGCCGGTGAGCAGGGCCTGGACGATGTCGGTCCGGCCGGTCTCGGGGACGTTGAGCCCCGGGAACAGGATGTTGATCACCGCGGCGAGCTCCGGCTTCACGACGTAGGCGCCGAAGTTCTCGGCGTCGTCGCTGGGCTGGGTGCGGTTGAACTTGTCCTTCTTGCCGACCGGGATCACCAGCTCGTTGACCAGCGGGTTGCCGAGGCGGCTCACCTGGACGTACCCGTCGCCCCGCCGGCGGTAACGACGACCGCGATGGGCGATGGTCGCGCCGGGATCGTCACCCGAGGCGCCGGTGACCTGCAGTCGGCGGCGATCGGTGCTCGACCACACGCCGACCACCGCGTTTTTCGCGCCCGGCCCGGAGACCGACTCGCCGTCACGCGTGACGTCCGACTTGGGGATCTGCAGGACGATCGAGTGGACGTTGTAGCCCGCGAGGTCGTCCTTGCCGCCGCCCTGGTTGCCGGTGCCGGTGGCGGGGCGGAAGTTGATCGCGTCGAACGTCATGCCGAGATCGACGAAGAACGGATCGTCGACCTGACCGGCGAACGTGTGCCGCTTCCCGCCGCCGAAGCTCGCGATCGCGGGCGCGGCGACGGCGTTGTAGTTCGGGATCGTCTTGGGCCCGACGTTGTTCGGCGCCACCGGGACGCCCCCGGCCACGCGCCGCGCGCGGATCAGGTGGCCATGGCGGTAGTCCTCGCGGATGACGTTGTAGTACTGCACGACCTGGAGCTTGGGGTCGTAGAACGACGTCACGCCCGGCAGGGCGTAGAGGAACGAGTTCGGGTTGCGATAGAAGGTCTTGAACCGGTACTCGTAGCGGACGTCGTAGCGCCCGTCTCCCGTGTTGTCGATGTTGATGTAGTACCGCGCGCGGTCGTCGAAGCGGTAGAAGTTCGGGCCGCCCGCGGGATCCTCGAACGGGATCCAGTTGGCCACGACCGTGAGCTTGTCGGTGGCGTCCTTCGCCACGAAGGCGTAGACGTCGGTGTTGTCCGCGGTCGGGTCGAGCGCGGTTCCGGGAGCCTCGCGGTGGCTGGAGCCGAAGCTCAGCGGGATCGCGATGGCCCCGGCGGCGAGAGCCGCCAGCAGCGCGAGCAGCTTGACGCCGCCCGCTCGTCGCATGAGACGCATCCTCACTCCTTGGGTGGGGGTCGGCCGCCGGCAAGCGGCCTCCTGGTGCCTGGTCCTAGCGCCCGACCGTATGCCCCGGATCACGCCAGGGCAAATAAAAGTCCCTGCAAACCAAGCCTTTCTGCGACGCCGTCGCAGGTGCGACCCACTCGCAGTGATCTGGGCGGCCGCCGGCCGCGATACTGGCCGGCATGAGGCACGCCCTCCGTCCCGCCTCCCGGACGCTCGCGACGGCCGCCGCGCTCGCGGCGTTGGCCGTGACCGCTGCCGCCTGCGGCGGGGACGGAGGTGGCGGGGGCGGGTTGCCGGGGGTGGCGCTCACCCGCTCCGTGGGCGGCCCGGCGCTCATCGCCGCCACCCCGGTGGCGGTCGGCCGCGGCCCCAGCGCCGTGGCGGTGTCCGGCGGCGTCGTCTGGGTGGCGAACACGCTGGACGGCACGATCACCCGGCTGGACGCGCGCACGGGCCGGCCGCTCGGTCGCGCCGTGGCGATCGGCCCCGGCCCGCTGGCCGTGGCCGGCGACGGCCGTTCCGTGTGGGTCGCGCTCGGCGACGGCTCCATCGTTCGCGTGGATCCGGTCACGGGCCGGCCCGTGCTCGGGGTCGGCGCCCGCGTGCCGGGCGCCACCGACCTTGCGCTCGGCGAGGGCGCGGTATGGGTCACGAGCCGCGACCGCGGCACGCTCACCCGGCTGGACCCGGTCAGCGGCCGGGTGCGCGGCGCGACTCGCGTCGCCGGCGGGCCGAGCGACGTCGTCGTCGGCGGCGGGTCGGTGTGGGTCGCGCAGGGGGCGCCGGCGCGACCGGGCGCGACCGCCGGCGTCGTCCGGGTGGACCCGAAGAGCGGTGCCGTGCGAGGCCGGACCCCGCTGTCCCACAACCAGGTGCTCGCCCTCGCGTGGGGCGAGGATCGCCTGTGGGCGGCGAAGACCGACCGGGACCTCGGCGTGCCGGTGGACCTCGTCCGCCTCGACCGCGACGGCCGGGTCGACGGCCGGCCGCTGCGGATCCCGGGACGCGCCGGACTGAGGCTGGCGACGGGCGCCGGGTCGGTCTGGGTCCTGGACGGCGGCAACGACCTCCCGCCGAACCCGCGGCGCCCCCCGGGGGTGGTGCGCGTCGACGCCGAGCGCTTCGCCATCGTCGGCGCCCCCGGCCGCGTCGGCGCCGACCCGAAGGCCCTGGCCGTCGGCGACGGCGGCGTCTGGGTCGCGAACGCGGGCTCGGGCAGCGTCAGCCGGATCGCGCTCTAGCCGGTGGCCGGCCCCAGCCGGTCGAAGAGCAGCTCGTAGAGCTCCGGATAGACCGAGAGCGGAACGGCCTCCGGGTCGACGAAGTGCTGGAGCGCCAGCCCGATGTCGAGCGCGATCATGGCGCTCGCCAGGCGATCCGCGGCGACCGGCGGCCGCCCTCCGCCGTCGCGGTAGACCCGCTCGATCGCCTCGGCCGTGATGGCGCGGTTGGCGCTCCAGAAGCTCCCGGCGATCTCCCGGAATTGGTCGTCGCGACCGGCGTGGGCGAGGAGCTCGAGCCAGAGGCGGAAGAGCCACCGGCCGTCGGGATAGGCCTGGATGGCGGCGAGCTGCTCCCCGGTCTCGCGCAGCGTGGGGCGGTCGGGCTCGCCGCTGCGCTCGGCCATCCGGCGGTAGATCGTGTAGACGCGATCCTGGAGGAGCTCGGCGAAGAGCTCCTCCTTGGAGGAGAAGTTCGAGTAGAACGCCCCGCGCGTGTAGCCGGCCTCGGCGGCGATCGCCTCCACGCCGGCGCCGAGAAAGCCCCGCTCGACGAAGACCCGGGCCGCCGCGTCGAGCAGCGCGGCCCGCGTGCGGGCCTGCTTCTCCTTGCGACTCGGCTTGGTTGCGGCGTCCGCCACCTTCACATGAAGGACTGTATCCAATACATTGGTGTATGTGAGTTCGGGATCTCCGGCCACCAGGCCTCGTGAGCCGGCGCCGCAGGGCGGACGCCCGCCGTCCGTCGCCCACAGAGCGGCCATCATCGCGCTCATGGTCGCGGGGGGCCTGGCGATGTGGATCGCCAACCCGATGCTATGGCTCTGGATCACGGCGAGGCTCGAATCCGGCCCGGACCCGTCGATGGGGCCCTACGCGCTCATGCTGGCCGGCATCGTGCTCACCTGCGTGGCGCTCGGAAAGGGGCTCACGGCGCTCAACCGTCACTACGCGCGCATCGCCGGGAACGAGCCGACGGTGCGCATCGTCCTCCCCTGGCGGCGCAGCGCCAGCGGCGGACGGAGCCGGCGGCGGGAGACCGACGGCCGGCTGCCCGTCACGGTGCTTGACGTGATCATGGTCCTCAGCGTCGTGCTCGCGGTGGTCGCGTTCGGCGCGTGGCTGATCGTCGACAACCCGACGCCGCCGAACATCGGCGGCCCCGGCCCGGCCAAGCGCTGAGCGCCGGCCCGCCTACGCGCCGAACGGCAGCGTCACGACCTCGGCCGTCGTCGCTCCATCGCCCACCGCGAGTACCGAGCCCGGCTCCGCCTCGCGGCGCACGAGCGCCAGCGCGATCGTCCCGTGGCGCGGCGACTCGGCCACCGACCCGACCGCGCCGACGACCTTCTCGCCGAGTCGCAGCGGCTCGCCGGTCGCGGCCGGCCCGGAGAGGCGCAGGCCGCGCAGGTGGCGGTTCGGCCTGCCGCGATAGTGCAGGCGCGCGACGGTCTCCTGGCCGACGTAGCAGCCCTTGGTGAAGGAGACCGCCCGCTCGTTGAGGCCGGCCTCCTGGGGGATGACCGACTCGTCGAGATCGGCGCCGTAGCGCGGCCGGCCGTGCTCCACGCGCAGCGTCTCCGCCGCCGCCGCGGGCACGGCGCTCGCGCCGGCGGCCTCGAGGGCGGCGCGGACCGCGTCGGTCCGCCCGGCCTCGCAGATCACGTCGACCCCGACGTCGGTGGCGACGAGCCGTACCGGCGTCCCGCCGATCTCGGCGGCGACGTTGGCGTGCTCGGCCTCGTGCAGCCCGCCCGCGCCGCTCACCTCTCGAGCCCGCGGGCCGATCAGCGAGAGCAGGCCGCGCTCGAGCGTGCGCTTGTGCAGCTCGGCGTCGTGGCCCACCGTCGCGCGGCGCAGCTGGTTGAAGAGCTCCTGGAGCGCCCGGCGCTCGGTGTCGAGCCAGAGCTCCGTCCCCGTGTCGAGCACCCGCAGGTCGCCGAGCATCTTGCCCTTCGGGGTGAGGAACGCGGCGTAGCAACCCGTCCCGGGCGCGAGCGCCTCCACGTCGTTGGAGACCTGGCCCTGGAGGAGCTCGCGGGCGGCGGGGCCGGTGAGCGCGAGCTTGCCGCGCTCGGAGCGGTCGAGCAGGCCGCAGCCCTCGTCGAGGACCCGGCGCGCGGCGGCGATCTCGTCGGTGGCGGCCACCGTTCGAGCATAGCCCCGAGCCCGAGGCTCCTCGGCCGACCCCCGGGCGGGCGGCGTCGCGCCAGGTCTCGACCCATGCCGCGCTCATGCCGAATCCCAGGTTTAGTCGTGCCATAATCTTGGCGCATGCCCGTGAAGGACGCCACCGGACACGACGTCACCTCCGCGATCGAGGACTACGCGAAGGCGATCTACGCGCTCGAGTCTCGCGAGGGCGAGGCCGTGAGCACCAACGCGCTGGCCGAGCGGCTCGGCGTGACCGCCGCGTCGGCCTCCGGCATGGTCAAGCGCCTCGACGAGCTCGGCCTCGTGCTCCACGAGCCATACCGCGGCGTCGCGCTCACGCCGGCCGGGAAGCGGGTCGCGCTGGAGGTCCTGCGGCATCACCGGCTGCTCGAGACCTATCTCGCCGAGAGCCTCGGCGTGCCGTGGGACCGGGTCCACGAGGAGGCCGAGGTGCTCGAGCACGTGCTCTCGGAGGACCTCGAGGCGGCGATCGCTGCGAAGCTCGGGAACCCGACCCACGATCCCCACGGCGACCCGATCCCCACCGCCGACCTGCGCATCGAGGAGCGCCCGACGCGGAGCCTGCAGACGCTCGAGCCCGGGGAGCGAGGCGTCTTCGTGCGCGTATCGGACTCGCAGTCCGAGATGCTCCGCTACCTCTCCGAGCGCGGTGTACGCCCCGGGGACGCCCTCGAGGTGGTGGACAAGCAGCCCTTCGGCGGGCCGCTGTTCGTCCGCTTCGGCGACGAGGTCCACGTCCTCGGCGGCCAACTCGCGCTCGTCATGCGGGTCGAGGCGGCCACGTGAACCCCCCGCCGCCCCCGCCCCCCGGCGTCGACGGCGCCGTCGCCCTGCCGCCGCCGAGCGCGCTGCAGCGCATCCGCGAGCGCGGGGGGGTGCGCGGGACGCTGCCGCTGCTCGGGCCGGCCTTCGTCGCCGCCGTCGCCTACGTCGACCCGGGGAACTTCGCCACCAACGTCGCCGGCGGCGCGAAGTACGGCTACCTCCTGCTGTGGGTGATCGTCGCCGCGAACCTCATGGCGATGCTCATCCAGAGCCTGTCGGCCAAGCTCGGGCTGGCCACCGGGCGCAACCTCCCGGAGATGTGCCGCCGCGAGTTCGCCCGCCCCGTGAGCTGGGTGCTGTGGGTGCAGGCCGAGCTCATCGCGATGGCCACCGACCTCGCCGAGTTCGTCGGCGCGGCGATCGCCCTGAACCTCCTCTTCGACGTGCCGCTGTTCCCCGCCGGCGTCATCACCGGGATCGCGGCGTTCGCCATCCTCGGCCTCCAGGCGAAGGGCCACCGGCGCTTCGAGCTCGTCATCGTCGGCATGCTCGCGGTGATCCTGCTCGGCTTCCTCTACGACACGCTGAGCATCGGCGCGGACCCGGGGGCGGTGGCGGGCGGCCTCATCCCACGGTTCTCGGGCACCGAGTCGATCCTGCTGGCGGTCGGCATCCTCGGGGCGACCGTGATGCCGCACGTCATCTACCTGCACTCCGCCCTGACCCAGGACCGGGTCCCGGCCCGCGACAACGAGGAGCGCCGCCAACTGCTGCGCTTCATGCGGATCGACGTGGTGATCGCGATGGGCCTCGCCGGCCTCATCAACATGGCGATGCTCGTCGTGGCGGGGTCGCTCTTCCACGGGTCCGGCCTGGCCAACGTCGACTCCATCGAAGGCGCCTACGCCGGGTTCGAGTCGCTCGCCGGGAACGGGACGGCGGTCGCCTTCGCCCTCGCGCTCCTCGCCTCGGGGTTCGCGGCCTCGAGCGTCGGGACCCAGGCCGGGCAGGTGGTCATGCAGGGCTTCATCAACCGCGCGATTCCGCTCGTCGTCCGCCGCGTCGTCACCATGACCCCGGCGCTCGTCGTCCTGGCGATCGGCCTCGATCCCTCGCGCGCGCTCGTACTGAGCCAGGTCGTGCTCTCGTTCGGGATCCCGTTCGCGCTCATCCCGCTGGTGATCTTCACGAGCCGGCGGCGGATCATGGGCGAGTTCGTGAACCACCGGCTCACCACGATCGGGGCCTCCGCGGTCGCCGCGCTGATCGTCGGCCTCAACGTGTTCCTGATCTACGACACCGTGATCGCGTAGCGGCCGCGGGGCCGGGTAGGGTCGCTCCCAGCATGTCGGAGCATCGCCTGCCATGACCGCGCTCGAGATCGGCTCGCAGCTCGCCGGGTACCGGATCGACGCGCTCGTCGGCCGCGGCGGCATGGGCGTGATCTACCGGGCGACCCAGCTCGCGCTCGACCGGCCGGTCGCGCTCAAGGTGGTCGCGCCGGAGCTCGCCGACGAGCCGGGCTTCCGCGAGCGCTTCCAGCGGGAGTCGCGGCTGGCCGCCTCGCTCGACCATCCGCACGTGCTCCCGATCCACGAGGCGGGGGAGGCCGACGGCCGGCTCTTCATCGTCATGCGCTACGTCGAGGGCACCGACCTCCGGCGCCTGATCGACGCCGAGGGCCCGGTCGCCCCGTCCCGCGCGGCGGCCCTGATCTCGCAGATCGCGGGTGCGCTCGACGCCGCCCACGGGCGGGGGCTGGTCCATCGCGACGTCAAGCCGGCGAACATCCTCGTCGCGCGCGAGGGCGGGCAGGAGCACGCGTACCTCACCGACTTCGGCCTGACCAAGAACGCGGCCTCCGGCGCCGGACTCACGCGCACCGGCCAGTGGGTCGGCACGCTCGACTACGTCGCCCCGGAGCAGGTGCACGGCGGGAGCGTCGACGGGCGCGCCGACGTCTACGCGCTCGCCTGCGTGCTCTACGAGCTGCTCACCGGCGCCGTGCCGTACGACCGGGAGGGCGACGCGGCGAAGCTCTGGGCGCACATGAATGACCCCCCGCCGGTGCCGAGCGCGAAGGTCGGCGGGCTGCCACCGGACCTCGACGTCGTCGTGGCCAAGGGGATGGCGAAGGACCCCGAGAATCGCTACCCCTCCGCCGGGGACCTCGGACGGGCGGCCACCGCCGCCGCCTCGGGCGGTGGGGCGACGCGCGTCGGCGAGTTCGCGGCCGGGCCGGACCGCACGGTGGTCGGCGCCGCGCCGCCGCTCGCGGCCGCGGGCGCCGCCGCGGCGGCCACGCCCGCGCC
>JBBSBL010000080.1:0-9818 GCA_038251325.1 Solirubrobacterales bacterium
CATCTGGACGCGCTTGTAGTGGTTGTACACCGCGACCGACAGCGTGCGCTTGGCCGCCTCCTGCCCCACGACGTACTCGTTCAGGACGGCGTAGATCTCACGCGGCTTGGGGAGGTTCTCCAGGTCGAAGCTCGGCGGGGCGGTGAGCTCCTCGTCGATGATCTCGTTGCAGAGGTCGATGCACTCGTCGCAGATGTACACGCCCGGACCCGCGATGAGCTTCTTGACCTGCCGTTGCGACTTCCCGCAGAAGCTGCAGAGAAGTTGCTCGTTGGAATCTGTGGGCCGTGCCATGTCCCTCTCCCCTGGATCGGCCGCCGGGGCGCGCTCCGTTAGTGGTGCGCGATGACCCGGTCGATGATGCCGTAGTCCTTCGCCTCCTCGGCGCTCATGAAGTAGTCCCGCTCGGTGTCCCCGCGGACCTCCTCGACGGGCTTGCCGGCGTGCCCCGCGATGATCTCGTCGAGGCGGCGCCGGATGTCGATGATCTCCTTCGCGTGGATCTCGATGTCCGTCGCCTGCCCCTGGAAGCTGGAGGAAACCTGGTGGATGAGGATCTTCGCGTTGGGGAGCGACATGCGCTTGCCCTTCGCGCCACCCGCGAGCAGCAGCGCGCCCATCGACATCGCGACGCCGACGCAGATCGTCTGCACGTCGGGCTTGATGAACTGCATGGTGTCGTAGATCGCCAGGCCCGAGTAGACCGACCCGCCCGGCGAGTTGACGTAGAGCGAGATGTCCTTGTCGGGGTCCTCCGACTCGAGGTGGAGGAGCTGGGCCACGACGAGGTTCGCGATCTGGTCGTCGATCGGGGTCCCGAGGAAGATGATCCGCTCGTTGAGCAGACGGCTGTAGATGTCGAACGCGCGCTCTCCGCGCGACGTCTGCTCGACGACCATCGGGACCAGTGGGCTCATCGCTCGCCTTCTTCTCGCTCTCTCGGCTCGAATCCTTCCGGGGAGCCGAGCGGGGCCGACGCACATCGCCCGGCCGGTCGGGCCGAGTCTACCAACCGGCCTGGGTCCGCTCGGCGGCAGGCGGGCGGCTCGGCGGGGGCGTCGGAGGGCGCGCGCGGCGTCAGTCGCCGGGCGTCCAGAGCTGCTTGCCGCCGGCCTCGTCGGCGTCCTTCCCCGGCGTCCAGAGAGCCTCGCGCGCCTCGGCCTGCGCGGCCGGGATCGGCGTCGCGGCCTCGGCGAGCAGGTCGATGGCCTGGCGGGCAGCGAGATCGCGGCGCAGGTCGTCCTCGCGACCGGCCTTGCGCAGCCGGGCCAGGAGCTTCTCCGGCGTCGTGCGCTCGTGCTCGGCGGAGTGCTCGAGCGCCTCGAGCAGCTCGGCCTCGGTCGGCTCGACCTTCTCCGCCGCGACGACCGCCTCGAGCACGGCCTCCCGCGCCAGCGAGCGCGCCGCGTCGGGCTTGGCCTCGGCGATGACCTCGTCCTCGCCCTTGCCGGAGATCTGCGCGTAGGCCTCGCGCGAGATGCCCTGCTGGGCGAGCGTGCGCAGCGTGTGCTCCCACATCTCCCGCGCGCGGCCCTCGACGAGCGCGTCGGGCAGCTCGATGGTCGCCTCGGCCGCGACGGCGTCCACGACCGCCTCCCGGAACTCGGCGTCGATGGCGCGCTCCTCGGCCTCGGCGAGGCGGCTCGCGACGTCCTCGCGCAGCTCCGCGACGGTGTCGTAGCCGGCCTCGGCGGCGAACTCGTCGTCGAGCTCGGGGAGCTGCTTGGCCTTGACCTCCTTCACCGCGACCGCGAAGGACGCCGGCTGGCCGGCCAGCGCCTCGGCGCCGTAGTCGTCGGGGAAGGTGATCGCGATCGTCCGTTCCTCGCCGGCGCCGGCGCCGCGCAGCTGGTCCTCGAAGCCGGGCACGAGCTGGCCGGAGCCCAGCTCGACCAGCTGGTCGCGCCCCTCGCCGCCCTCGAACGGCTCACCGTCCAGCGTGCCGAGGTAGTCGATCACGACGAAGTCGCCGGAGTCGGCGGCGCGCTCGACCGTCTCCAGGCGCGCGACACGCTCGCGCTGGCGGTCGATCTCCTGCGCGACGGCGTCCTCGTCGGGCGCCGGCTCGCGGCGGCCGACCTCGAGGCCGCGATAGTCGCCGAGCGTGGCCGCCGGGCGCACCCCGATCTCGACCGAGAAGGTCAGCGGCGCGCCCTCCGCGGGCAGGTCCCCGAGGTCGAGGCTCGGGTCGCCGACCGGGGCGATGCCGGCGGCGTCGATCGCGTCGGAGTACCACGTGCCGAGCGAGCTGCGCACCGCCTCGTCGAGGACGGCCTCGCGCCCGACCCGGCGGATGACGACCGTGGCCGGCACCTTGCCCTTGCGGAAGCCGGGGACGCGCATCTCCCGGCCGAGCGAGGAGGCGGCCTGCGCGAGGCGGCGCGCGACCTCGTCGGCCGGCACCTCCGCCTCCAGGCGTACGCGCGACTCTGGAAGCTCGGTGACGGTGGTCGTGACGCCGGAGGCCATGGGGCGCCGGACGATACCGTCAGCCGGTGCTCCGCCGGATCGCCGCCCGCATCGTCACGGGCCCCTTCGCCTTCCTCGTCGCGGGGACGATCGACGTCGCCGTCCTGCTCACGCGGATCGCGTGGGCCCGGGCGCGCGGGCGCGACCTCTGGGACTGATTCTCAGGCGGGCAGCTCGACCGGGCGGACCTCGACGCTCAGCCGCCGGCCACCGCGGAGGAGCTCGAGCGCCACCCCCCGGCCGATCCGCGACCCGGTCAGCAGGCGCTGGAGTTCGCCGGGGCGCTCGACCGCCGCGCCGTCGAGCGCGACGAGGAGATCCTCCGGCCGGATCCCGGCCCGCGCGGCGGGCGAGCCGGTCACGGTCTCCGTCACCTCGACGCCGGAGTCGCGCCCGAGCCGGATGCGCTCGGTGGGCGCCAACGGACGTGGTCCCGCCGCGAGGCCGAGCCACGCGCGCCGGACGCGGCCGTCGGTCATCAACGCTTCGATGATGCCGCGCGTGGCCGCGTTCACCGGGACCGCGAGGCCGAGCCCGACGCCGGCGACGGCGGTGTTGACGCCGACCACCCGCCCGTGGCTGTCGGCCAGCGCGCCGCCGGAGTTGCCCGGGTTGAGCGCGGCGTCGGTCTGGATCAGGTCGTCGATGTGCCGCACCGTCCTCCCCGCGCGGGCGGGCAGTGAGCGCCCGAGCGCCGAGATCCGGCGACCGATCGTCGCGGTCGCGGTCCGTGGGCGGCGCGGCGGCGCTCACGACTCCGCTCCGGGGAAGCGCACGACGACCTCGCGCTCGTCGCTGCCGCGCACCACGCCGAGCCGGAGCTCTCCGCCGGGCGCCACGGCGTCGAGCGCCGCGTAGAGCACGTCGAGGCCGGTCACCGGAGATCCGGCGGCGTCGACGATCAAGTTCCCGCGCGCGAGGCCGGCCGCGTCCGCCGGTCCGCCGCTCTCCACCGCGCGGACGAGCACGCCCGCGCGCGGGTCCATGCCGACCGCGCGACGCGTGCGCCGGGCCACGCGCGGGGGGACCACCGCCACCCCGAGGCTTACGCGGTCGGGAACCTCGCCCGCGGCGAGCGCCTCGACGCGCGCGCGCGCACCGGCGCCGCGGCCACGGCGAGGATCGGGCCGCCGTCCAGGCGCAGCGCGTTCCAGCCGAGCAGGCGGCCCTCGAGATCGACGAGGGGGCCGCCCGAGGCGCCGCGCGGCAGCGGCGCGGTGTGCTCGATGGCCTCGACCCGAGCGCGGCCCCGCGGGCCGCGGAAGGTCCGGTTCGCCGCCGAGACGAACCCCGGAGTGGCGCGCAGGCCGCGGCCCCCCGGGTTCCCGAGTGCGACGACCGGGGCGCCGATATAGCCAGGCCGCGGGAGCGGGTCCGCCACCCGTCGCGCAAGTACAGTCGTCGCATGGAGGCCTCGCCCGACGGCTCCGATCTCGCCCCGCTCGCCGAGGCCCTGGTCGGGGTCGGCGACCGGTGGACGCTGCTCGTCGTGGCCGCGCTGGCCGCGGGGCCGGGACGCTTCGGCGAGCTGCAGCAGGCGGTCGCGCCGATCGCCGCGAACGTCCTCAGCGACCGCCTGCGCCGGCTCGAGCGCGCCGGCCTCGTCCTCGCCACGCCGTACTCCGACCGGCCGCCGCGCTTCGCCTACGAGCTCACCGCCGCCGGCCGCGACCTCGCGGCCGCGCTTCGCCCACTCGCCGACTGGGGCGCGCGGCACGGGCCGGGCGACGGCGCGCCGCGGCACGCCGCGTGCGACACCGAGGTCGAGGCCCGCTGGTGGTGCCCGACCTGCGCCCGCCCCGTCGAGGACCTCGAGGCGGAGGATCTCCATTTCGCCTGAGGGCGAGTCGTTCGCGGCGCTGCGCGCAGCGTTCCCCGCCCTGCACCGGCTCGCCTTCCTCAACGCCGGCAGCAACGGCCCGGCGCCGCAGGCCGCGGCCGCCGCGGCCCGCACCGAGGTCGAGCGCCAGGCGCGCGAGGGCCGGGGACTCCCCCACTTCGAGCGCCGCGCCGCCCTCGCCGGGCGCCTGCGCGAGACCTACGCCGCGCGCCTGGGCTGCCCCCCGGCCGAGCTCGCGCTCACGACGGCGACGAGCGACGGCCTCGCGCGGGTGATCGCCGGCCTCGAGCTGCGGCCCGGCGATGAGGTGCTGACCTCCGACCAGGAGCACCCCGGGCTGCTCGGTCCGCTCGCCCGGCTGCGCGGACGGGGCGTGGCGGTCCGCGTCGCGCCGCTGGCGGACCTCGCCGACGCGGTCGCTCCCGCCACCCGGCTCGTCGCGTGCTCGCACGTGAGCTGGGTCGGCGGCGAGCTCGCCCCCGCCGCGCTCGCCGAGGTCGCGGCGCCCGTGCTGCTCGACGGCGCCCAGGGCGTCGGCGCGGTCGCGGTCGACGTGGCCGCGCTCGGCTGCGCCGCCTACGCCGGCGCGGGCCAGAAGTGGCTCTGCGGGCCTGACGGGACCGGGATGCTCCACGTCTCCCCCGCGCTGCGCGACCGCCTCTCCCTGCCCGCGACCGTCTACGGCAACCTGGCCGACCCGTCGGCGGGCCTCGACGCCGCGCCCTGGCCCGGCTCGCGGGCGCTCGACGCCCCGGCGCTGCCAGCCGAGGGCCTCGCCTTTGCCCTGGCGGCGACCGACACGCTCGCCGCGCCCGGCTGGGGTCGCGGGCGCGAGCGGGCCGCCGATCTCGCGGACGGGCTCGCGGAGCGCCTACGCGAGCGCGGACACGAGGTCGCCCCGCGCGGGCGCTCGACGCTCGTCGCCTGGCGCGACGACGCGGCTTCGGACACGGTGCAGCGACTCGTCGCCGCCGGTGTCGTGGTGCGCGAGCTCCCCGGTCGCGGCCTCGTGCGCGCGTCGGTCGGCGCCTGGAACGACGAGGACGACCTCGAGCGCCTGCTCGCCGGGCTCGCCTGATCAGATCTCGAGGACGGGCACGAGCCGGCGCTCGTGCTCGGCCTCGATGCGGGCCACCACCTCGACGTGCTCCTCCAGCCCGGAGCCGCGGAGCTTCGTGGCCAGCAGCTCGTCGATCTGGAAGATGCCGGCGGAGTTCGTCATCGCCACGTCGATGCGGACCGCCTTCTCGCGGCCCGGCGCGATCTTCACCGACTCGATCGCCGCGACCGAGAGCGAGTGGATGTTCGGCCGCTTGGTCTCGAACGGCACCCGGGAACGGCCCTCCGCCATGTCGAGCGCGTCGGCCACGCGCACGATGCCGGCCTCGAGCGTGAAGGGCTCCCCTTGTCGGCGGTGGGCGATGATCGCGTGCAGCGACTCCGCGGCGAGCACCGCGCGGTCGGGGTCCTCGTAGCCGGCTTCCGTGAGCAGCTCGCGCAGCTTCGGCGCGGCGAGGAACAGCGAGTGCGCCTCGTGGTCGGCGCGGTGCACCGCCATCCCGACGCAGTGCAGCAGCGCCGCCGCCGCGACGACGACCTCGGCGTCCGCCGCCCGTAGGCCGTGGTCGCTCACGGTGGCCGGCTCGACGCCGCGGCGCCCGAGCAGCCGGGTGAGCCGCAGGGCGATGTTCACGACGATCTGGATGTGGACCCAGGAGTGGTCGGACATGCCCAGGCGGGTGGCGTTGAGCGAGGCGACGTGCCACCACGCCTTGACCTCGTCGTCGGCGTTGACGGCGGCGAGCAGGCGCTCGAGGCGGCGATTGCCGCGCGTCGGGGCGCGGATGCGCATCGGCGCGATCGCGTCCTGCGGCAGGACCGCGGGCCGATCCTCGGGCGGGTCCGGCGGGGTCGTCGCCTCCACGCGCCGCAGCGTAGAGGCGACCCCGGCGACAGCGAGGACGTCCGTTACCCTGCCGGCCGTGGAATCCGGCACGGTCGAGGCGATCACGCTGGTGCTCGACGCCGACGGCGCGACCTCGGCCGTCGAGCGGGTGAGCGCGCTCGCCGGCCGCGGGCTGGAGGGTGACCGGCACCTGCTCGAGGCCGGCGGATCGACCGCCGGCCGCACCGGCGACGACCTCACGCTGATCGAGGCCGAGGCCCTGGAGGCGCTCGCCGCGGAGACGGGCATCGAGCTCGGCCCGCGCGGCTCACGGCGCAACCTCCTCACCCGCGGCATCGCGCTGAACGACCTCGTGGGCCGGCGCTTCACCGTCGGCGGCGTGCCGTGCGTCGGCGTCGAGCTGTGCGAGCCGTGCCGCAAGCTCGCGCGGCTCACCGAGGATCGGGTCCTGCGCGGGCTCGTCCACCGCGGTGGCCTGCGCGCCGACGTGCTGGCCGACGGCGAGATCTCGGTCGGCGCCGCGGTCCGCGCCGCGGAGTAGGCGGGACCTCAGCCCCCGGCGGCCACGGCGAGCGAGGGCTCGCCGGAGGCGCCGACGCGGCCGGGAGCCGGCACGACGCGATCGCGTCCCGCCGCCTTGGCCTCGTAGAGCCGCGTGTCGGCGACCTCGAAGAGCGCCTCCCACGTGAGCGCCTCGCCCTGCGCCGCGCCGACCCCGGCAGACACGGTGATCCCCACCCCACCGGGCTTGGCCTCGGCAAGGCGCGCACGGACCCGCTCGGCCGCGGCCACGCCCACGGGCAGCGCGGCGCCCGGGAGCAGCACGAGCAGCTCCTCCCCCCCGAGCCGGTAGGCCAGCTCGAAGGAGCGCAGCGACTTGCGCAGCTCGTAGGCCACGTCCTTGAGCACGGCGTCGCCGCGATCGTGGCCGTGGGTGTCGTTCACGGTCTTGAAGCGGTCGAGGTCGAAGAGCAGGAGGCTCACCGGTTGGCCCGTGAGCCGCGCCTGCTGGCGGAGCTCCTCGAAGCGCGGGAGCAGCGTCGTGCGGTTGAGCAGCCCGGTCAGCGGGTCGAGCACGGACTCGGCGCGGTGGCGCACCTCGGCGCGCATCAGGCCGGCGACGTAGAACGCCACCGAGACGAGCAGGATGAGCGAGGCGACCACCCACTGCGGGTCCGCGGCGAACACGCCCGGGTCGGCCCCCGCGGTCGCGACCACCGCGACGAGGATCGCGACGAGGACCGTGGCCACCACGCCCCGCGTGGTGAACACCGCGGCGGCGGCGACGACCGGCACCGGGAGCCACGCGAGCGCGGGACTGGCCGGGCCGCCGGTCAGCGCGATCGCGCCGCCGATCGCCAGCAGGCCGCCGTTCGCCAGCGCGAAGAGCGCGTACTCGGGGCGGCGGCCGCGGGCCGTCCAGCGGTCGGCGAGCGGCACCCCGGCCAGGGTCACCGCGTAGAGGACGAGCGGCGCCCACCCGTGCTCGAAGGACAGCATCACCACGCCCGCGCCGATCAGGGCGAAGGCGAGCCCGCGCGCGGGCCGCATGCGGCGGTCCATGTCGAGGTAGCGCGCGCGATCCAACTCGCTCGGGCACAGCCACGTGGCGTGCTCGGCCATACGGGGGGATCGACCTCCGACGCCTGCGCGCTTGAGCTTCTCGCCCCCGTCCTGGACCGGCGCACGCGGGCCTGCAGCGGGGCTAGAGCGGCAGCGCCGGCTCCGCCGCGGTGCCGGCGGCCGGCCACCCGGCGTACTCGGCCCAGGCCCGGGCGAGGCGCTCGACGCCCCCGCGCAGCCGCTCCGGCGACGGCGTGTAGGAGAGCCGGATGCGATCAATGAAGTCGTCGTCGATCGCCGTGGCGCTGCCGACGGCCACGGCGACCCCGTGGCGCAGCGCGACCTGGGCGAACTCGTCGCCGCTCCCGTGCGGCAGGCGGACCCAGAGGCAGAACCCGCCGCGCGGCGCGGTGAACTCCCACGCGGGCAACAGCTCGCGCAGGCCGTCGGCGAGCACGCGCATACGGCTCTCGGCCTCCTCGCACCGGGCGTCGATCAGCTCCGGCAGGCGCTCGAGCAGCCGCAGCCCGACGGCCTCGGCGAACACGGGGCCGCCGAGATCGTCGGCGGCACGCATGCGGGCGAGGCGGAGGATCGTCGCCGAGGGTGCGCGCAGCCAGCCGACGCGCAGGCCGCCCCAGCCGATCTTGCTCAGCGAGCCCACGGCGAGCACGAGCTCCGGCGCGAGCGCGGCGAGCGGCGTCGGCGCCGGACCGGCGAAGCGCACGTCGGCCAGCGTGCCATCCTCGAGGATCGTGACCTCGTGGCGGCGGGCGACGTAGACGAGCTCGCGCCGGCGCGCCTCGGTCGTGATCGCGCCGGTCGGGTTGTGACACGTCGGGACGAGGTAGACGAGGCGCACGCCCCCGCGCGCGAGCGCCCGCTCGAGCGCGTCGGGCCGGGCGCCGGCCTCGTCCATCGGGATGGACTCCACCAGGGCGCCGGCGCGGGAGAAGGCCTCGAGGGCGCCGGGGTAGGTGGGCGCCTCGACGACCACCCGGTCGCCGGGCGTCACGAGCCCGCGGGCGACGAGGCTCAGGGCGCCCTGGGCGCCCGAGGTGATCATCACCTCGTCCACGGCGGTCGGCACTCCGTCCCCCGCGTGCTTGGCCGCGACGGCCTGGCGCAGCGCGGTGAGGCCGAGCGGCGTGAAGCCGTGCGGCGGGGCGAGCGCGACGGCGGCCTCCAGGTCGAGCGGCTCGGCGACGAGCGCGGGGTTCACCGGCGCGCCGATCGAGAGGTCGATCCGGGCGGAGCGGGAGTCGACGAGCTGGCTCATCATCGGCGCGCGGAAGGCGGCCGGGGGCGCCTCGGCCGGGCCGACGGCCCGCACCGTGGTGCCGCTGCCCCGCCGGCTCTCGACCAGGCTCTCGTCGCGCAACAGGGCGTAGGCGTTGACGACCGTGGTGCGGCTGACCAGGAGGCCGTCGGCGAGCGCGCGCTCGGCGGGCAGGCGGGCGCCGGCCGGGACGAGGCCCTGCTCGATCGCGCCGCGGATCGCGGCCGCCAGTCGGCGGTAGCGCGGGCCCGAGCGCTCAGTCCATGCGCCGAGCGCATCGGTGAGTTGGTCCGGCGTCACGACGGGGCTCGAACTCAATCCAATTCTCCTCAATTGGCCATCGACAGGCAGGTCACCTGGGTCCAATATATCCGTACCGACCCAGAGAAGTCCAATCCGGTCGCAGATCGAGGTCCACATGATGACGCACCACAGCCACAAGGACAACGTCGAGATCCGCGCCGCCGAGCCGCGCGACGCCGCCGCGCTCGCCCGCTTGGCCGCCACCGACTCGGCGCCGGCCGTGCCCGCGGGCCCGGGGCTCATGGCCGTCGGCGGCGACGTGCCGATCGCCGCCGGGGGCCCCGCCGGCGCCCCCCGAGCCGCCCCGCGCGGCGCCCCTCGGCTCGGCGCCGGCGACGGCCTTGAGGACCGGGCCCGCGGGCCCGGCCGGCGCCGAGTCGGGGGCGGCCAAGCGGGCGCGCGCGGCGGCGTCGCGCGGCTCGGCGGCGCGGATCTCGACGTTGTCCTTGTGGCTGTGG
>JBBSBL010000081.1:0-9713 GCA_038251325.1 Solirubrobacterales bacterium
CCCGCCGCCCTGGCTGTATACACTGTCGTGGGACTTATAATTAAGGGGCTATTCATGACCGGGCGGCCGCGGGGGGGCCTCGGCCCGCCCGCCCGCACGCCGGCCCCAGTGGCGCGCGATCTCGCGCGGTCCACTACGGTCGGCCCCACTCTCGGCGGCGCTCACCGTCCGCCGCTGTCCAGTCCCGAGCCAGGAGCCACCACCATCGTGACCCGCTGCCGCGCGATCGTCGCCGTCCTCGCCTGTGCCGTCCCGCTGCTCGCCTCGACCGGCGCGGGCGCCGCCGACTACCCGGCCCCGAAGAACCCCGGCAAGGTCGTCAAGCGGCCCGGTGGGAAGACCCTGACGCTGAAGGTCTCGGGGCGCGGTGGCAGGGGCGTCTACCGCACGATCACCGCCGCGGTGCGCGCGGCGCGCACCGGCGACACGATCAAGGTCGCCGACGGCACCTACCGCGAGGGGCTCATCCTCGCGGGCCGGGCCAAGTCCGGGATCCGCCTGATCGGGAACCCGAAGCACCCCAAGCGGGTCGTGCTCGAGGGCCGGGGCATCCCGCGCTCGAAGGTCAGCGGCCAGAACGCGGTGTTCGTGAACGGCGCCGACAACGTGACGATCGACGGCTTCCACGGGCGCGACTTCCTCGGCAACGGGTTCTTCGTCTCCAACGCGCGCGGCTACACGATGCGCCACCTGATCGCCCAGAACGACGGGACCTACGGGATCTTCGCCTTCAACGCGATCGGCGGGACGATCTCCGACTCGACCGCCTTCTGGCACCGCGACGGCGGCTTCTACATCGGCCAGACCCCGCGCCAGGCCAAGCCCGTGCGCACGTTCGTGACGCGCGTCAAGAGCTACGAGAACGTGCTCGGCTGGTCGGGCACGAACATGCGCTACGTCACGCTCACCAAGTCGGAGTTCTTCAACAACGGCACCGGCCTGACCAACACCGCGGAGATCGGCGAGCGGTTCGCCCCGCCCGAGCAGAACGTGATCCGCGGCAACCGGTTCTTCTGGAACAACCTCAACTACACCGTCGGGAAGCCGCCGTTCAAGGTCGGCAAGGTCGAAAACGGCGGCTCGCCCTACCCGATCGGCTCGGGCATCCTGCTGATCGGCAGCTGGGACGCCCGGATCGAGGACAACGAGGTCTTCGGCAATCAGCTCGGCGGGGTCGGCCTCGTGCAGGGGCTCCTGGTGATCCTGCAGGCCGGCCAGAAGAACATCACGCCGGAGAAGGGGCTGAAGGACTCCGGGGGCGCCGCGGACGCGGCGAACCTGCGCCGGAACACCGTGTCGGGCAACCGCTTCGGCCTCGGCGGCCGCGACCTCAACGGCCGCGACCTGCTGTTCGACGGCAACGGCTCGGGCACGTGCTTCTCCGGCAACACGCTGACCTCGCCGATCCCGCAGTTCCCGGCCACGCCCGGGCACTTCCCCGGTTGCCCGTTCGCCGGCCCCAACGCGTTCGACGGGGACGCGCAGGGACAGGCCGTGGGCTGGACGCTCAGCGCGGGCTCGACCGACCCGGCGAAGAACGGCCGCATCGAGCACCCGCACGCGCCGCAGCGCGGCATCAAGCCGATCTCGCGCTACCGCTGAGGTCCGGCGGCGGGGCGGGCGCTACCGCGCGCCCGCCCCGCCCGAGCCGCCGTCCCCGCCGCCGCCCAGCGCCCCGACCGAGCCGCAGAGGCCGAGGCGCCGGGCGTCGCGGGGCGGCACCACGCGGACGCGCTGACCGGTGATTGTGCGCCCGCCCGCGAAGCGCTCGGCCGGCGGCGGGCGATAGACGTCGACGTGGCGGCCGTCGATCGCGCCGCCGGTGTCCTGCGCGCAGAACCAGCGCCCGTAGGCCGGGATGCGGACCGCCGAGCCCAGCGCGATCACGCGCGGGTCGACGGCGACGCTCCGCCAGTAGGTGAGCCTGCGCGCCTCCCCGGCGGCGAAGGTGCTGCCCCGGGCCGGCGCGCTGGTGCGACCGCGCCCGTGCGCCCAGCCGCCGCGCTCGAGCGGGTAGGTCACCAGGCCCCGGCGGTCGCGCCAGTAGCGCTCCCGGTACCAGTAGGGGGGATCGGAGCTGCGTCCGCTACCGCCGAAGCGCGTGCCCCGCCCGCGCCGGTCGATCCAGCCGCCGGAGGCGAAGCTCGCCGCGTGGTAGCGGCGGCCGTCGAGGCCGATGCCCTCCCCCTCCATGAGCAGGCCGCGCGCGGAGTACAGCCAGTCGACCCGGTGGGCCGCGCGCAGGCCGGGCGCCGTTACGCGCGCCCCGTTGAACCACGCCTCGGGCACGGGGAAGTACTCGGTGACGACGACGCCGCGAAGCGTGCGCGCCTTGGCGCTCGGCCGGGCGGCCGCCGGGCCGGCGGTGGCGAGGAGCGCGGCGGCGGCAGCCAGCGGAACGAGCGAGCGCGACGCGACGCGACGCACGGAGGCCCGGCTCAGGCCGACGGCAGGACGAAGAAGGCGACGACGGCGTACTGGAGCGCCGCCGCGGCGATCACGAGCAGGTGGAAGATCTCGTGGTAGCCGAACACCCGCGGGGCCGGGTCGGGGCGCTTGACGGCATAGATCACCGCGCCGGCGGTGTACAGCGCGCCCCCCGCCCCGACCATCGCCGTCGCGGTGACGCCGAGGTTCGCGATGAGCTGCGGCGAGACGGCGAGCGTGACCCAGCCCAGGCAAACGTAGACGACGGCCGAGACCCAGGTCGGCGCGTCGATCCACACGAGCTTGAGCACGATGCCGGAGAGCGCGCCGCCCCACACAACGGCGAGGATCGCGGTGGCCAGCGGGCCGTGCAGGACGAGCAGCGCGAACGGCGTGTACGTCCCGGCGATGAGTACGAAGATCATCGCGTGGTCCAGGCGCCTCATCCAGCGCCGCGCGGCCGGGCGCCGCCAGTTGACGCGGTGGTAGAGCGCGCTCGTGCCGAACAGGCCGGCGACGGCGGCCGCGTAGACGATGGCCGCGGTCGTCGCGCGGCCGGAGGGGGCGGTGAGCACGAGCGTCACCCCGAGGCCGAGGGCGGCGAAGAACGCCCACTGGTGGGAGACGCCGCGCAGGCGCGGCTTGACGAGCGGCTTGGGGCTGGCGAGGACCATGGGTTCGAGGGTAGCGCGGGACCCCGCCCGCTACGCCGCCGGCACGGCGACGCCCGCCTGAGCGGCGGCGACCGCCTCGCGGACGTGGCAGCCGGCGACGTGGTCGTTCACGAGACCGCAGGCCTGCATGAGCGCGTAGGCGGTGGTCGGCCCGACGAAGCGGAAGCCGGCGGCCCGCAGCGTGCGGGCCAGCGCGCTGGACTCCGGCGTGGCCGCCGGCACCTCGGCGAACGAGCGCGGCGCCCGCCCGGTCGGCGGGCGATGAACCCAGACGAGCGCCGGAAGCGCCCGCCCGCCCGCCCGGAGCTCCATCGTCGCGCGGGCGTTCGCGATCGTCGCTTCGATCTTCGCGCGGTTGCGCACGATGCCCGCGTCCGCCAGCAGCCGGGCGACGTCGCGGTCGCCGAACCGCGCCACCGCCTCGGGTTCGAACCCGGCGAGGGCCGACCGGAACGACTCGCGCTTGCGCAGGATCGTCAGCCACGACAGCCCGGACTGGAAGGCCTCGAGGCAGAGCTTCTCGTAGAGCCCGCGCTCGTCGGTCACGGGCCTCCCCCACTCCGTGTCGTGGTACTCGCGGTAGATCGGCGTCTCGGCGCCGAAGCAGCGCACCGGCTCTGGGGCGCTCACAGCGGTGTGGCGCCGATGCCGAGTCGCTCGTAGGCGATCGCCGCCCGACGATCGCATGTGACGAGCTCGAGGCCGTGCGCCCGGGCCGTCAGGCCGATGAGCGCGTCGTACACCTTCCCGCCGGTCACGCCGCCCTCGGCCAGCTCGCGGACCAGCCGTCGACGTTTCGCGGCACTCAGGACGAGGCGGTCGCCCGGGTAGTTCTCCGAGAGTGAGTCGACGACGACGCGCGGCGCGGCGCGGAACGGCGCCGGCAGCCGGGTCAGGACGGAGTAGGTCTCGAGCTCGGCGTGCGCGACGAGCGTCGAGACGCCTCGCGTGGCGGCGACCGCCTCGTCGTGGCGCTCGTGCCACGTTCCGAAGGCCGCGACGAGCACGCTCGCGTCGACCGTCCGCCCAGCGCTCATCGCCGGACGCGTTCGAGGGTCTCCCGCACCGTCTCCGCGCTCAGGGGCGGCAATGCGTCGCCGTCCGGTACCGCGACGAGCGCGCCGGCGCGGCGCTCGAGATGCATCGGGGTCGGGGGCACCTCCACCTCGAGCCGCCCGTCGACCGCTTGGATCTCGAGCTCCTCCCCGCCGGTGAGCCCGAGCTCGTCGCGGAAGGCCTTCGGCACGACGACGCGCCCTGCCGAGTCGATGGTGGTTCGCATGGTAGAAATCTACCATGCCACCCTGTCAGTCTCGGCCGCTCAGGTCTGCGAGGTCGCCAGGCGCCCCGAGAGGTCCCCGCATTCCGCGCAGACGGTCTCGGGCACGACTCCCAGCCGCATCAGGCCGGCGAAGATCCGGCAGCCGACGCAGTAGCCGAGCCCCGACTCGAGCAGTGCGGGCACGGTGAGGGCACCCAGGACGAGCCAGGCGGCGCTCGGCGCGTCCGCGACGTAGTGGAGGCCCGCGGCCGTGAGCGAGAAGGCGGCGCCGATCCCCTGGGCGAAGCGCTTGGGCGGCCCCGGCACCGGACGCTCCGCCAGGCCGAGGCGCGGGGTGATGACCCGGGTGACGAGCTGGCCGAGTGGGCTGAGCGTCGGCCCGGTGAGGACCCGGGCGAGGAAGCCGTAGGCGATGACGAGCAGCAGCCAGCCTTGCTGGGTGACGAGCGCCGTGACGCAGAGGACCACCACCCCGGCGGCGACGAGGCGCGCGGACACCTCGTTCACCGGGTTGGGAAAGCGCAGGAGACCGCCCATCGCTCGCGACGATACCAGCGCAATCACCCCAAACCGGACCCGGTTTCACATGGTGGGCGGACGTCAGCGGTGGGCGCTGACCACGATCCGAGCCGACCGCCCGGTCGTCGTGACGCGCAGCACCCCCGTGCGGCGGTCGTAGCGCCAGGCCCGCGCCGGCAGCGCGCGACCGTCGACCCGCACGCGGCGGGGCGCGAAGGGCCGCTCCAGCGTCCGGAGCGAGGCCTGGACCGACCAGGCGCGTCGCGCGGCTCCGTGGATCGCCAGGCTCCAGACGCCTCGCGCCTCGCGCGCGTCGAGGCGGTCCCCCTCCCCCGTCAGGGCGTGCGAGCGGCCGCGGGGGAACGCGAGCAGGACGCGCCGGGCGCGACGGTCAGCGAGGTGGACGAGACCGCGCCCGTGCCCGTAGCGGTCGGCGAGCGTGTCGACGTCGGGGGGGAGCAGCGGGATCAGCGCGCCGGCGCGGACGAGCAGCGGGAGCTCGGCGAGCGGTGCGTGCAGGGTGCGGGTCCGCCCGCCGCGCAGCACGGCCGGCGCCCCCAGGCGCAGCGTGCCCGGCCCCGCCTCCCAGCGCGCGGAGCGCCAGAGGTCGATCCACCGCGCCCGCGGGAGATAGAGCCGCCGGGAGCGCGCCCCCGGCCGCGTGACCGGTGCGGCGAGCAGGTCCGGGCCGAACAGGAAGGCGTCGTCCTCGGCGGCGGCCCGGGGATCGGTGGGGTAGGCGAGCGCGAGGTGGCGCATCACCGGCAACCCGTCGCGCCGGTAGGTCGCGACGGCGCCGGACAGGTAGGGGTAGAGCTGGGTGCGGAGCTTCGCGTAGCGGCGCCACACCGGCAGCGTCGGCCGGTTCCAGATCTGCGGTCGCGTCGCGAGCGGCACGCCGATGCCCTCGCCCTTCGTCCGCATCACGCCGGAGACGAGCCCGAACTCGATCCAGCGCGCGAGCAGTTCGGGGGTGAGGAACTGCTTCGCGAGCTGCGTCGTGGTGAAGAACCCACCGATGTCCGAGCCCCAGATCCCGATGCCCGAGAGTCCCATCGTGAGGCCCTGGGTGATCTGCGAGCGCAGGCCGTCGAAGCCCCACCCGGTCGTCGGATCCCCGCCCCACACGATCTGCGCGCAGCGCTGGACGCCGGTCCACCCGGAGCGCACGAAGCGCACGAGCGGGCGCCCGGCGGCCCGGCCGAGGGCTCGCGCCGAGCCGGCGGCCGCGCAGTGGTAGACGCGGGGGTAGTCGTTGTGCATCGTCACGCCGGTCTGCCCGTTGGCGAGGTGGGCGTCGGGCGGGATGTACTCGCCGTAGTCCTCCATCCAGCCGTCGTAGCCGTTCGCGACGGCGCGGGCCAGGATGGCCCGGTGGAAGGCGACTGCGGCCGGGTTGGTGAAGTCGATCAGCCCGACGTCGGTGAGCCCGGTCCCGACGAACGCGCGGTAGGTGTACGCGCTGCCGTCCGGGCGCTTGGGGAACAAGCCGCGCGTGATCGCCTGCTGGTACTCGGGGCGGTAGGTGTCGCACACCGCCTCGCGCTGGTAGGTCAACGCCGCCAGCCCGGCGGCGTGGAAGGCGGCCGTCCGGCGCCGCTCCTCGGCCTCGTGTCCGCGATCCGCGCCGCACGGCAAGTAGCGCATGTGCGTCTCCACGGCCGACACCGGGGCGTCGGCACGGCGCAGGGCCCGCACGTGGGCGAGCTCGGCCGGCTCCTGGTTCGCGTGCCCGGTCTGGAACCAGGGGCCGAGGAGCCACGGCGCCGCGGGCGCGGGCTGCACGCCGGTGCGGCGCACGAGCCGCCGCAGCACGTCGGCCGGCCGCGGGCCGCCGAGGAAGCGGACGCTGAGCCGGGGCGCGTCGACCTCCACGCTCCACGCCCGTCGATCGCGGTCGCCGAGGTGGAAGCGCGAGGTCTCCGTGTTGTCGACCAGGACGCCGAAGCCGCGCGTGGAGAGCATCCAGGGCATCGGGAAGTACGTGGCGTCCGGCCGGATGCGGATCCCCCACGGTGGGATGGTCGGCGCGATCGCCTCCCACTCCGCCCGGTTCGCGTAGGGCCCCTCCCCCACATAGCTCTCGACCTCGCGCCCGCGCTGGTCCACCGCATTCGAGCGCTCGCCGAACCCGAGCTGGCGCTCGCCGGCCACGGCGCCGAAGCTCACGCCGACCCCCAGCACCCCCGGGTCCGGGGCCGCCACCGCGGCCTCGAGTCGCAGCGCACCCTCCCCGTCGCGGGCGGCGATCACGACGAGGCGGCGCCAGCGCGGATCGGTCGTGGCGAGCTCCGCCGCGAAGCCGCCCCGCGGGGGCGCGAGGCGTCGGACGACTCCGGTCGCGCGGTACCAGCCGCGCGCGGTGCGGAAGCCCAGCGCGCCGATCGGCCCGGAGCCGCGCCCCGGCGACTCGCGCAGCAGGGTTCGGCTGCGCGCGTCCTGGAGGCTCAGGCTCCACGGGCGCTCGGCGATGCGCGCGCGCAGCGCCCCGGCGTCCACGGTCGCGGCCGGAAAGGTCCCCGCGGCCACGAGGAGAGCGGCGGGGAGCGCGAAGCGAGCGCGTCTCGCGGGTGTGGGCGCCACGGCGAGCGCGACCCTACCCGCCGCGTCGGGGGCGCGCCCGACGGCCGCGCCGCGACCCTCATCTAGACTCACCGGCGCGATGGCCAAGCCCCGGCAGATGAGGATCGAGCAGCGCGGCGCGCTCGCCGCCATGCAGGCGCTCGAGACGCGCAGCGACGAGGAGCTCGAGGCCGAGACGCGCTACAAGTCCGCCGCGCAGGCGATCCTCGGGGCGCGGGCGGCCGAGCGCTACGACGCGCCCACCGCCCGCCAGCACTTCCAGCGCGCGATCGCCGCGGCCCGACCGCAGGAGCGCATGCAGATCCGCCGGATGGCGGACGCCTCGCTCGCGCTCGCCGAGCGCCGCGCCGGTGACCTCAAGGACGCGGTGGAGAAGCTCGGGCAGGAGGCGCCGAGCAACCGCCAGCTCCTCGTGCTGCGCTTCATGGGGCTCGTCGCCCCCCCGCCCGGGTCGAGCCTGCTGCTGCGGATCCGCGGCGTGGTCATCATGCTCGCCGTCGTCGCGCTGCTCCTGGCGTTCGGCCTCGGGATCGTCGAGCTCGTCGCGCTGCCCTTCGGCGGGATCTCGCTGTTCGGGGGGCTCGTCCTCGGCGCCGTCGTCATCGCGGTGGCGCTCGGGATCGCCGCTCTGCTCGGCCGGCGCCGGCAGGCGAAGGCGAAGGCGGCGGGCGCGGCCGCGCCGTGAGCCGGCCGAACCGCCTCCGCTAGCCGGCCGACACCGAGAGCTTCGAGATCACGACCGGCGGCCGTGGCCGCCCGTCGCCGGGCGGGGTCGTGGGCAGGGCGCCGATCCGGTCGGCGATCGCCTGCCCGCGGACCACGCGCCCGAGCAGCGCATACTCGGGCGGCAGGCCCGCGTCCTCGGCGGTGACGACGAAGAACTGACTGCCCGACGAGCCCGGCGGCTCGTCGCCGGCCTTCGCCATCGCCACGGCGCCGCGTGTGTAGCTCGCGTTCGCCGGGGGGCGCTCGACGACCCGGTAGCCCGGCCCGCCGGTGCCGTCGCCCTTGGGGTCGCCGGCCTGGATGACGAACCCGCGGGCCACGCGGTGGAACGCCGTCCCGTCGTAGAAGCCGCGCCGGGCGAGCGCGAAGAACGACGCGGCGGTGCGGGGCGCGCCCTTCGCGTCGAGGCGGAAGGCGAAGGTGCCGCAGTTCGTCACGACGGTGGCGACGTAGGCCTTCGCCGGGTCCAGCCGTGTGGTCGGCGCGCGCAGCCGCGGCTGGGGCTTCGGGGTCGCCGCGGGCACCGTGCGGCACGGTGCCGCCGGGGCACTCCCGGCGCTCGACTTCGTCTTCCCGCCGCCGGAGCCGCAGGCGGGCAGCGCGAGGGCGCAGGCGGCGAGGAGCACGAGCGGGGCGGGCGGGCGCGTCACCGGCTGGGATGATGGCAAAGTGCCCCTCTCCCCCCTGCTGCGGCGCTACGACCATGTGCTGCTCGACCTCGACGGGTGCGTGTGGGTGGGCGACGCGGCGACGCGGGAGGCGCCGGCGGCGGTCACCGCGCTGCGTGCCGCCGGCAAGCACGTCGCCTTCCTGACCAACGACCCGCGGGCATCCGGCGAGGACTTCGTGCGCAAGCTCTGGGCGCTCGGCTTCCAGGCCTCCCTGGACGAGGTCGTCACGGTCGGCGGGGCGATCCAGCACGTCCTGGCCGAGGGGCGCCCGGGCGGCGGTATGGCCTTCGTCATCGGATCGGTGGCGATCCACACCCACGTCGCCGACGCGGGCCTGCGCATCGTCAACGGGACGAGCCTCGCCACCCGCGCCGACGTCGTCGTGGTCGCCGCCGACGAGAGCTTCGCCTACGAGGACCTCCGCGTGGCCACCCAGGCGGTGCTGCGCGGCGCCGAGCTGATCGGCGCCGGCCGCGACGCGACGTTCCCCATGCCCGACGGTCCGTGGCCGGCCACGGGCGCGGTGCTCGCCGCCGTCGAGCACGCCACCGACCGGCAGGCCGTCACGGTCGGCAAGCCCGAGGCCCAGCTCTTCCGCACCGCGCTCGACCGGGTCGGGCCGGGCACGGCGCTCGTGATCGGCGACCGGCTCGACGCCGACCTCGCCGGGGCGGCCGCCGCCGGGCTCGACGCGGCGATCGTCCTGACCGGCTCCACCGATGCCGCCCAGGCCGCCGCGGCCACGGACCCCGCCCCGGTCGCCGTGGCGGCGGACCTGGCGGCGCTCGTCCTCGCCGACTGAGCGGGCCGGGAGCGCGACGCCGCGCCGCC
>JBBSBL010000082.1:0-9460 GCA_038251325.1 Solirubrobacterales bacterium
GGCGGGTCCGTAGGCTCCGGCCGCGCGCGCGGGGGCGGATCGACGTCGGCGCCGCCCCGCGCGGGCGCCCCCGCCGCCGCGCCCCCAAGCCGCCCCACGAGCCCGGCGATCCGGGCGAGCAGCGCCGCCGCGGAGGGGTCGGCCTCGGGCGCGGCGGCCTTGACCAGGCAGAGCTCGAGCTGCACGCGCGCCTCCGAGCCGTCCTTGATCGCCTCGAAGGCGGCGGAGACGAGGTCGAGCAGGCGGACGACGTCCGGCGCGGCGAGCCGCTGCGCCTGGGCGGCGAGACGCTCGTCGTGCTCGGGGGTGACGCGCAGCTCGGCGGGCACCTCGCCGATCATCTGCACGAGCAGCAGCCCGCGCGCGTGGGCCTCGAGGTCGCCGAGGAAGCGGGTCACGTCGCGCCCGGCCTCGGCCACGCGGGCGGCCGCGCGCAACGCGGCGGGCGCGTCGTGGGCCCCGATCGCGTCGACGGTCTCGGAGAGGAGCTCCGCGTCGACCACGCCGAGCACGGCGAGGACGTCCTCCATCGCGATCGCCGTGGCGCCGTCCGCGCCGCCGCTGTAGGTCACGAGCTGCTCCAGGGTGCCGAGCCCGTCGCGGAAGGACCCGGCGGCGGAGCGGGCGACGAGCGCGAGCGCGGCGTCGGGCACCTCGATGCCCTCCGCGTCGGCGGTCCGCCGCAGGACGAGCGCGATCTCGTGGGCGCCGGGCCGGGCGAAGTCGAAGCGGTGGCAGCGGTCCACCACCGTCGGGAGCACCTTCTGGGGCTCCGTCGTGGCCAACACGAAGATCGTGTTCGGCGGCGGCTCCTCGAGCGTCTTGAGGAACGCGTTCCACGCCTGGGGGGTGAGCATGTGCGCCTCGTCGAGGATGTAGACCTTGTGGCGCCCGGAGACCGGAGCGAAGGCCACGCTCTCGCGCAGGTCGCGCACGTCGTCGACGCCGTTGTGCGAGGCGGCGTCCATCTCGATCACGTCGAGCGAGGTGGCGGCGGCGATCGCCCGGCACGACTCGCAGACCCCGCACGGCTCGATCGTCGGGCCCCGCTCGCAGTTCAGGCAGGCGGCGAGGATCTTCGCCATGCTCGTCTTGCCGGTCCCGCGCGAGCCCACGAACAGGTAGGCGTGGTGGACCTTCCCGCGCTCGACCGCGTGGCGCAGGGTGCGGACCACCGGCTCCTGGCCGACGACCTCCGCGAACGTGCGGGGACGGTGGCGGCGGTAGAGCGACGGGGCGGACATCGGCGGCCGGGCGAGTGTAGCCGGGGAGGCGGAGCCGCCCCGGTCACCGCCCGCGCCGCCCATGGCGCCGGACGACCAGCGAAGAAGATGGACCGTGCACCCTCCGTCGAAGCCCCGACTCCGGTGGCTCTCGTCGCCCGCGACTCCGGCCCGGCGATCCCGTGGCGCCTGGCGGGGGCCGCTTAAGGCTGCTTCCTTCCGGACCTGACCTGGTTCACGGACCGCCACCGCTCGGGACCGGGCCATCGACGCCCCGGGCGGCGCGCCAATCCCGCAGCCGGCACCCCTCGGGAGGGGATTCGGCCCCGCTAGAGCGGATTGCGGGTTCAGGGCACCGCTACCTCCCCGCCTAGCACGGTCCACCCGTGATGCTACCGGCCCCTGTCGTGCGCAGGAGACGCCGTGACGGGGAGCGAATACCGGAGTCGGTGCAACGCGGGGTCTTTACCATTGGCCGTCGGCTGCCGACTGTGTCCTCACGGGGCCTTCGCCGGCCCGCAGCCCGCGCCTTTCTCATGCCGAACACCCACCAGCCCTACTGGATCGTCAAGCGTGCGCTCGACATCGCCGTGTCGGCGACGCTGCTGCTGCTGCTCGCGCCCCTCTTCTTCGCGGTCGCGGCGGCGATCAAGATCGAGGACTCGGCCGGCCCGGTCTTCTTCCGCCAGAAGCGCACGGGCCAGGGCGGCCGCAAGTTCGACGTCCTGAAGTTCCGGACGATGGTGAGCAACGCCGAGGAGCTCAAGGAGCAGCTGCGCGCCCGCAGCCTCGTGCCCTGGCCGGACTTCCGGGTGGAGAACGACCCGCGCGTGACCGCGATCGGCCGCTTCCTGCGCAAGACAAGCATCGACGAGCTGCCCCAGCTCATCAACGTGCTACGCGGGCAGATGACGCTCGTGGGCCCGCGGCCGACGAGCTTCGACGTCACCACCTACGACCTCTGGCACACCGGCCGCCTCGACTACCGGCCCGGGATGACCGGCCCCTGGCAGGTGTGGGGCCGGGACTCCATGGACTTCGACGAACGCTGCCGCCTGGACATCTCCTTCTTCCGCCGCCCGTCGATCCTGCGGGAGCTGCGGCTCCTCGTGGCCACGGTCGGCGTCGTCTTCAAGCGAACGGGAACCGCATGAACCGCCGTCTCACCTTCCTCGTCTCCGGCGCCGTGGCGCTGGTGATCTTCGTCGCCGGCTGTGGGTACGCGCTCGTGCGCACCCAGAAGTACAAGAGCTGCTCGGCGGTGGTCCTCGTGCCCGTCTCCAAGAACCCGAGCGAGATCGGCAACCTCGTCAGCTCGTTCAACAACTCGGGGACGATCGGCACCTACGTCGAGTTCATCGCCTCCGCGGACACGCTGGCGCGCGCCGGGTCGCCCAACGTCGACCTCGGCGTGCGCGGCGTCCCCGACGCCCGGGTGATCGACGTCTGCACCCAGGGCAAGAAGAACGATGTCCGGCCGGGGCTCGTGCGCGTGCTCGATGTCGTCCGTGCGAACCAGGCCGAGATCAACGACGCCTGGACGGTCCGCCTGCTCCAGGGCGCCCAGCCGCCGGAGAAGACCGGGCCGACGACGGTGCTCATCCTCGGCGCCTCGCTGCTGCTCGCGCTGCTCGGCGGCCTCTTCGTCTTCGTCATGCTCAACCGGTTCGTCGGCTTCGATGCCCCCCGGGGCTCGGCGCCGGCCCCCCGGCTGGACGAGCCGGACGGGGACGACCCGCGTGCGCCGGCGCTGACCGGCGCGAGCCGACACGACTGAGAGTCGAGGGGCCGTGCCCCCGACGCCCCCGGTCCACTTCGACCTCGACGGCTTCGAGCACGTCGCCGACACCGGACGCAGCCGCCTGCTGCGCGTGCGCGGGCGCTGGGGCTGTCCGGATGAGCGCCAGCTGCCCGAACCCACCTTGCTCGTCCACCACGGGTCACGCGTCGCGCGGCTGACCCCGCTGCCGATCGGCGGCGACGCGCCGCCCCAGGCCGGGCCTCAGCCGCCCGGATGGGCCGCCACGTACTCCGTCCCCAAGGCGATCTTCGCCACGGAGGCGCCGCTCGTCTACGAGCTGCAGGTCGTGCCCGACGTCTACCACCCGCTGCCGCTCCCGGCGACGGAGCCCGCTCCGTCCGGGCCTGAGGAGCAGCGACCCGAGCGTCCCGGCGTGACCCTGGCCACGACCGCCGGTGACGTGACGGTCGACGTCCCGCAGGCGACGGTCGCCGGCACGCTGGTGGCCGCCGGCGCCGCGATCATCGCCACCGCCGTCGCGATCACGCTCCTGCGGAGCCTTAACACCCGCCCCGAGCTGCTCCCGATCATGCTGGTGGCGATCTCGACCGGGCTCATCATGCTGTGGAACTCGGCCTGGATCGTCCCGGCCTTCGCCGCGCTGACCTGGACCTCGATCGAGCAGTCGCAGTTCGGCGGGGTCTCGCCGATCGAGATCGGCGGACTCGTGCTGCTCGGCGTCGCTCTGCTGCGTGGCCTGCGGCGCCCGGCGCTGCTGGCCAACGCCCTCTTCGTCTGCCTGTTCATCGCGCTCCCGCTGCTCATCTCGGCGCTGCTCTCGCCGGACGGCTTCTCGATGCCCACCGACGCGCTGAAGAACCTCTCCTTCCTGCTCATCGTCGCGCTCGGCATGCAGACGCGGAAGGACATCGACCGGCTGACGATCGCGCTGTGCCTCGTGGCGATCTTCCTCGGCGTCGGCGCCGCCTCCTCGGTGCTGCTCGGGCCCTCGGGGATCTTCCCGGTCGAGACCGACGCGGCCGGGGTCGAGGCGGTGCGGGCGGCCGGGCCCTTCGGTGAGTCGAACTTCTTCGCGCTGTCGCTCGCAGCGCTCCTGCCCGTCGCGATCTACAACGTCAGCCGCGTCGGCTGGCGTCGCTCGCTCGGCCTCGCGGCCGCCGCGGCGATCCTCGCCGGGATCTTCGCCGCGGGCTCGCGCGGCGGCTTCCTCACCGCCGGCTTCGCGATCGCGGCGTTCGGCCTGGCGGCCGGGCGACGGGAGGTGCGGCTCGGGGCGCTCGCCGTGCTGGGCGTCGCCTTCCTCATGTTCCCGCTCTTCGGCGCCCAGGTGCAGTCCTCCGCGGGCCGCACCGTCTCGGGCCGGGAGACCGAGAACCTCATCGCGATCGCCCAGTTCGGCGACCACCCGATCACCGGGGTCGGTCCCGACCAGTACTCCGTGCTCTATCGCGACTACTCCCGCAAGATCGGCTCCGACGCGCGGGTGGAGCGCGAGGCGCACTCGCTGCCCCTGCAGCTCGCCGCGGAGCAGGGGGTGGTCGGCCTGCTCGGGTGGATCGGGGCGATCGTGGCCGTCGTCCGCTTCGCCTGGGGGCGCGGCGTGTGGGACAGCATGCTCGGCCGGGCCATGCTCATCTCCTGCGCGACCTGGATGTTCGGCAGCCTCTTCCTCCACGCCGGCCTGCTGCGGCTGCTCTTCATGCTCGTCGGCGCGGTGCTCGCCCTGGCCGGGGCGTCGGGGCCGGTCGGCCGCCGGGCCGAGGACCGAAGGCCGGCGCGCGGACGGGCCGCCGAGGCCTCAGGGTGAGGATGCTGGCCGGGTGCTTCGGGGCGAGCGCCGCCGGAGCCGCCTGGGTGCTCGGCGGATATCCCGCAACGCTCGCGCTGCTGCCCGCCCGCCCGTGGCGGCGCGACGCGGCGGCGTCACCGGTGGTGAGCATCCTCGTGCCGGCCTTCCGCGAGCGCGACACACTCGGCCACAAGCTCGCCGCGCTCGCCAACCTCGACTACCCGGCCGACCGGGTCCAGATCGTGGTCGCGGTCGACGAGGACGCGCCGACCGCCGACGCCGCGCGGTCGAGCGCCCCCGGGGCGACCGTCCTCTTCGCCGCCGAGCGCGGCGGGAAGGCGGCGGCGCTGAATCGCGCGGCGGAGGTCGCGGACGGCGAGGTGGTCGTCCTCACCGACGCGAACAACGTCCTCGAGCCCGGCAGCCTGCGCGCCGCGCTGCGCCACTTCGCCGATCCGGCCGTGTGGGGTGTGGCGGGCGCGCGCCGCGAGGCGGGGAGCGCGTATGACCGCTACGAGGACGCGCTGCGGCGCCTGGAGGCGCGCTCGGGCGACGTCGCGGCGATGAGCGGCGAGTTCATGGCCGTCCGGCGCGAGCGTCTCCCCCGGTTCCCCGCCGACGTCGTCAACGACGACCTCTGGCTCCTCTGCACCCTTGTGCGCGGCGGCGGCCGGGTGGTCTACGAGCCCGAGGCCGGGTCCCGCGAGCCGGCGGTGAGCGCCCGCGGGGAGATCGAGCGCCGCTCGCGGATGGGCGCCGGGCGCCTGATGCTGCTCGGCGAGCTCCGCGGGCTCCCGCCCGCGTTCGCATGGCGCCTGGTCTCCCACAAGCACGGCCGCCTCGCGCTGCCCTTCCTGCTCCTCGGCGCGCTCGGGTCCTCGCTGGGCCTGGCCCGCCGCCCCCCGTTCGGGCTGCTCGCCGCCGCCCAGGTGAGCGTCTACGGCGCCGGCGCCCTGGCCCTGGCCGGCGTTGCGCCGCCGGGCCCCGCCGGCCGCGCCGCCCGGGCGGCGGGCCAGTTCGTGCTGGGCAACGCCGCGGTGGCCGCCGGGGTGCTCCGCGGGACCCGCGGCCGCCAGAGCACCCGCTGGGAGCCCGTGCGGTGACCGAGCAGGACTGGGGCGGAGCCACCCGCAGCGGCATCGCCTGGTCGACCACCACCTTCGTGGCCGGGAAGGCGCTCACGTTCGTCACGACGATCGTGCTCGCACGCCTGCTCGTGCCGTCCCAGTTCGGCGTCGTCGCGGCGATCCTCATCTACCTCCAGTTCCTCGAGCTGATCAGCGACGTCGGGCTCGCCGCCACCGTCCAGTACGAGCAGGAGCAGGGCGTCACGAAGCGCGTCCAGACGGCCTTCACCCTGAACCTCGGCCTGTCGGTGGTCCTGTGCGGGATCGGGGTCGCCGCGGCGCCGCTCATCGCCGACTTCTTCCGGGTGCCGGCCGAGACGGATCTCTTCCGGCTCGCCGCGCTGAACCTCCTGCTCCGGGGCTCGGCCAACATCCACGACGCGTTGCTGCTGCGCGAGCTCGCCTTCAGCCGGCGCATCGTCAGCCAGCTCTGCGGACAGGTGGCGCGCGCGCTGGTCTCGATCCTGCTGGCCGTCGCCGGCCTCGGCGCCGCGGCGCTGGTGATCGGGATGCTCGTGGACACCGTCGTATGGAGCGTCGTGCTCTGGATCATCACCGGCTTCCGGCCGACCGGCGGGATCGAGCGCGCGGCGGTGCGGCCGATGCTCGTCTACGGGGGAGCGGCCTCGGTGCTGGAGGTGATCTCCGTCGTGGGCTCGCGCGCCGACGTGGTCACGATCGGGCGCGTGCTCGGCGAGTCGGCGCTGGGCCTCTACACGATCGCCTACCGGATCCCGGAGCTGCTGATCACCAACGTGGCGTGGAACGTCTCGATCGTGGCCTTTCCGGCCCTGGCCCGCAAGCGCATGGCCGATCAGCAGGGCATGGGCCCGGCGGCGATGCGCATCGCCCGCTACCAGGTGCTCTACGCGGCGCCCCTCGCCACATGGCTCGCCGTCCTGGCGACGCCGCTCATCGTCGTGACCTTCGGCGCGAAGTGGACCGAGGCCGGCGGGGTGATGTCGGCGATCGCGGTGATGGGCGGGATCTCCTCGGTGGCCTATCCGCTGGGCGACGTGTTCAAGGCGCTGGGCCGGCAGCGGGTCCTGATCGCCATGAACCTCGCGCAGCTCCCGCTGCTCATCGCCGCCATCGTGCTCGTCTCCGACCGGGGGATCGTGGCCGTGTCCTGGGTCCGCGCCGCCGAGATGGCGCTCTTCAGCGCCACGACCGTGTGGTTCGCCACACGGCTGCTGGACGTGCGCTTCCGCGCGGTCGTCGCGGCGTGCGCCCCCGGCGCCGCCGCCGCGCTCGGCGTGGCCCTCGGCGCCGGCGCGGTCCGGCTCGCCTGGCCGGCGAACACGATCGGCCCGGTCCTGGCCGGCACAGTCGCCGGGATCGCCGGCGGCCTCCTCGCGCTCCGCCTCCTCGCGCCCGGCGCGCTCGCCGAGGCGCGCGGCCAGGCGGTTGCGATCCTGCGCCCGCTCCTGCGAGGCCGGGGCCGGGGCCTGAAGGCCGCGTGAGGGCTCGCGACGGCGTGGCCGCGGCGACGTCGATCACCGGGCGCTAGCGTGGCCGCCGTGACCACGACGGCCCGGCATCCCGACGGCGTCCTCGAGATTCACGAGCTGGGCGGGGGCGCCCGCCGGGTGGAGGCGACGCTGTTCGACCCCGACGCGTTCCTGCCTCACGCCGAGGTGACCACCCGGTACTCCCCGGAGCTCATCGAGCGCATCCTGGCGGTCAAGGGGCCGGCGTGGGCGCTCGACGAGATCCTGCGCGAGGAGAGCCCGCAGCGGGTCGAGCTCGCCGTCCGCGCGACGCTCCTGAGCCACGTCGAGGCGGCGCGGTTCCGCGGAGCGCGCATCCTCGACTTCGGGTGCGGGAGCGGCGCGTCCACCTCCGTGCTCGGGCGGATCTTCCCGGACAGCGAGGTCGTCGGGGTCGAGCTCGACCCCGAGCTCCTCGAGCTCGCGCGCCTGCGCGCGGAGCACTACGGCAACGAGGCCGTCCGCTTCGAGGCCTCGCCGTCGCCCGAGGAGGTGCCAGCAGGCCTCGGGACGTTCGACTTCCTCTACCTCAGCGCCGTGTGGGAGCACCTTCTCCCGCGCGAGCGGAGGACGCTTCCCCGGACGCTGTGGGGGCTCCTGCGCCCGGGCGGCGTCCTGTTCGTCACCGAGACCCCGCACCGCTGGTTTCCGTGGGAGACCCACACCACCGGCCTGCCGCTGATCAATTACCTCCCCGACGGGTGGGCGGAGCGCCTGGCCCGGCGCTCCGCGCGGGTCGGAGCGGAGGACTCGTGGGACCGGATGCTCCGCAACGGGCTGCGGGGCGGCACCGTCGGCGAGATCCTGAGGGTGCTGCGGGCCGGGGACGACGGCGACCCGCTGCTGCTCCCGCCGCTCTCGACCGCCGGGCGGGACGAGGCGGAGCTGTGGTATCGCAAGGGGGACCACGACGCCGGGCGACGGATGGCGGCAGCCGGGTTCCGCCTCGTGGAGCGGGCCGGCGTGTCGGCCTTCCTGCCCTACCTGAACGTCGCGATCCTGAAGCGATGAGCGGCCGGCCGCCGGGCGGCCGCCGGGCGGCCGGCGCCTCCCTCAGGACGAGAACACGCTGCGCGAGAGGACGCGCATCCGCTCCCAGGGGATGCCGTCGCTGGACCGGCGGTCGAGCCCGTCGCGGGTCGCGTTCGCGTGGGTGTCGCGGATCAGGTTCCCCCAGTAGCCGCCCGGCGGGGAGCCCGCAACGCTCGACCAATCGCCGGTCCCGCCGTAGCGGTGGTCGAGCTCCATCATGAAGCCGTAGAGGTCCGGGTTGCCGCTGCCGTCCACGGCGATCGCGCCGTAGCGCTGCAACGCGCGGCAGATCATGCGCAGGTATCGCGTCTCCGGACCGTTCGGGCTGCGCCCCGGGACGGTTCGTCGCTCGCAGTCGACGCTGGGGTCGAGCTGCAGTCGCATGCCCATGGCGAGCGGCTCGGTCCCCGACTGATCGCTCTTGACGGCGGGCAGGCGGAACGCACCGGAGGTGGGGCCGGTGAAGCGCAGCGCATGATCGATCTCTCCGTCCCGGACCTCCCAGGAGCGGATGAGCCCGGCCCAGGGCAGGCCGCTGCCCGTGCCGTACCCGTCGATCGGCGCGCCGTCGCTGTCGCGCCCGAGCCGGAAGACGCCGAAGCCGGAGGCGGTGACGCGCCGGGTGCCCCGGTCGATGCGCGCCTTCCACAGGCGGAGCTCCACCCGGGGGCCGAAGTCCGGGCTGTCCGGGTCCTGGATGTCGAGCGGGGCGTCCCCGGAGGCGGGACCGCCGGGCGTGGCCTCGGCCGGAATGCGCCAGCGCAGGTGGTGCCCGTCGGCGACGACGTCGTAGATCGGATCGGAGGGCGCGGCGACGTAGATGCCCGGCACGCCGTCGTGGTCGAGCAGGGCCACGCGCTCGCGGCCCATGCTCCGGACCATGGCGGAGACCACCGCGCCGGAGGCCGGGTCGGTGCTCACGCCGCCTGGGATGGGCTCGTTGAACGCGCCGGCGCGATCGCCGCCCATGCGATAGGGCTGGCGGAACGGGCTGAGCGCCGCGAAGTCGAGCGGGGGCCGGCTCTCGACGCCGGCGA
>JBBSBL010000083.1:0-9457 GCA_038251325.1 Solirubrobacterales bacterium
TCGCGCTTGAGCTCGGCGTCCTCGACGATCCGGCCGGCCTCGAGGTCGACGAGGAACACGCGACCCGGCTGGAGGCGGCCCTTGCGGACGATCTGCTCGGGCGCGAAGGGCAGCACGCCGGCCTCGGAGGCGAGCACGACGAAGCCGTCGGCGGCCAGGACCCAGCGGCCGGGGCGTAGGCCGTTGCGGTCGAGCGTCGCGCCGACCACCCGCCCGTCGGTGAAGGCGATCGCCGCCGGGCCGTCCCACGGCTCCATGAGGCAGGAGTGGTAGTCGTAGAAGCCGGCCACGTCGGGATCGACGTCGTCGCGGTCTCGGTAGGCCTCGGGGATCATCATCATCATCGCGTGCGGGACCGAGCGCCCCGACAACGTCAGGAGCTCCAGCACGTTGTCGAAGGTCGCCGAGTCCGAGCCGCCCTCGCGGACGACCGGGACGACCTTCTCGAGGTCGGAGCCGAAGGCCTCGGAGGCGAGCTGGGACTCCCGCGCCCGCATCCAGTTCACGTTGCCGCGCAGCGTGTTGATCTCCCCGTTGTGGGCGATCATGCGGTAGGGATGGGCCAGCTCCCAGCTCGGGAAGGTGTTGGTGGAGAAGCGCGAGTGGACGAGCGCGAGGCGCGTCGTCATCCGCGCGTCGCGCAGGTCGGGGAAGTAGCCGGGGAGCTGCGGCGCGGTCAGCATCCCCTTGTAGACGACCGTGCGGGCGGAGAGGCTGGGGATCGCCAGCTCGGGGCCGGCGGTCCGCTCGGCGACCCGGCGGATGACGTAGAGCTTGCGCTCGAAGGCCGCCTCCTCGCCGATGCCCTCGCTCGCGCCGATGACGAGCTGGCGCACGACCGGCGCGGAGGCCAGCGCCGTCTCCCCCACGTGGCGGTCGTCGACCGGGACGTCGCGCCAGCCCAGCACGCGCTGCCCCTCGGCGATGACCGTGTCGGCGACGAGCCGCTCGAGCTCGGCGCGCCGCACCGCCTCGCGCGGCAGGAAGAGCATCGCGACGCCGTAGCGCCCCGGCGGGGGGAGCCCGGGACCGAGCTCGCCGCGAAAGAGCTCGTCGGGAAGCTGGAGGAGGATCCCGGCGCCGTCCCCGGTGTTCGGGTCGGCGCCGGCGGCCCCGCGGTGCTCGAGGTTCGCGAGCGCGACAAGCGCGCGCTCCACTACGCCGTGGGTCGGGCCTCCGGTGAGCTGCGCCACGAAGGCGACGCCGCACGCGTCGTGCTCGTAGCGGGAGTCGTAGAGGCCGGCGGACCCGGACGGGCTGATGGGCTGCATCGTGGGGGTGCGTCGAAGAGGCGGGACACGCGAGAGCGGCCCAGTATAGGGCGGCAGGCGGGCGGGAACCGGGCGCTCAGCGCTTGGCCGAGGGCGTCCGCTTGGCCGCCGGGCGCGCCTTGGCGGCCGGCTTCTTGGCCGCGGCGCGCTTGGGGGCCGCCGTGTCGCCGCCGTCCTTGGACGCGGCCTTCTTCGCGACCCCGTTGCCCTTCTCCGCCCCGCGCTCGGAGCGGACCTCGGCGAGGCTGGCCTCCAGCGCCGCCATGAGGTCGGGGGCGGGCGCCGCCGGCTCGGCCTCGGGCTGGACGGCGATCTCCTCGCCGGCCGCCTTGCGCTCGATCAGCTCGAGCACCCGGTCGCGGTAGGTGTCGCGGTAGCGCTCGGGCTCCCAGGGCCCGGCGAGGGAGTCGACGAGGCTGCGGGCCATCTCCTGCTCGCGGTCGGTCGTCTCGACGTCTGCGGTGGCCTCGAGCTCCTCGAAGCGGTCGGGGTCGACGACCTCGTCGTGGTAGAGCATCGTCGACATCGCGATGACGTCTCCCGCCGGGCGCAGGGCGCAGAGCTGCTGCTTGGTGCGCAGCACGACCCTGGCGATCCCCGCCTTGCCGGCCGAGCCCATCGCCTCGAGCAGGAGGCGGTAGGGCTTCGCCGCGCCGGTCGCGGGCAGGAGGTAGTAGGCGTGGTCGAACTGGATCGGGTCGATCTCCGCGAGGTCGACGAAGTCCTCGATGTCGATCGTCTTCGTCGCCTTGGGATCGAGCGTGTCGAGCTCCTCCTGGGCGATGACGACGTAGCGGTCCGGGGAGATCTCGTACCCCTTGACCACGTGCTCGTAGGCCACCTCCTCCCCGTCGGCCGGGCAGATGCGCTTCTGGCGCAGCCGCACACCGTCGCGGTCGTGGAGGTTGTGGAAGCGGACGGTCTTCGAGGAGGTCGCCGAGTAGAGCTTCACGGGCACGGTGACGAGTCCGAAGGAGATGGCGCCGGTCCAGATCGCGCGGGGCATGGGTGGGGTCTACCGGCTCGGCCCCCGCGCGGTCAAGGGCCGGGCCGGGGCTTGCCGGGGCGTCGAGCGGCTAGGCGAGGCCCTCCGCCTCGTACTCGCGGAGGTAGCCCTCGAAGAGCCGGCGGTGGCCCTCCTCGTCGCGCAGGATCGCGATGACCATGTCCTGGGTCACCCAGTCGACGCCGTCGGTGGCCTCGATGATCCGGTTGTAGTGCTCGATCGCGCCGGTCTCGGCCTCGATCACGCCCTTGATGACGTGGACGGTGTCGGTCTGCTGCTCGGGCGGCTCCAAGTAGGTCTGCTCCGGCTTGAAGTCCATCGAGCCCGGCACGACGCCGTAGAGCTCCTTGATGCGGTTGGCGTACTGCTGGGCGTGCCCGAGCTCCTCCTGGATGTCGGTCTGCAGCGACTCGACTATCTCCTGGGCGCGGACGCCGTCGGGGTTGATCGAGTTCGCGATGTAGCTCATCACCGTCTCGATCTCCATCCAGTAGGCCTTGGTCAGCAGGCCGATGATCTCTTCGCGCTTCTCACGCTTCTCGTCGGACAGGATGCCCTCGGAGCTGGTGCGCACGGACATGTGGGTCTCCTTTCGGGTCGGCGGGCTCGCGCCGCGCCGGTCTGCTCGTCGTTCCCGGCCGCGGCTCGGGGCAAACCGTCGCCCGCGCCTCGTGGTGCGGTACGGGCGCGCGGGGTCGAGGATCTCACGCCGCGCCGGGCGGCGTCGTTGAATGTCGGTGATGGCCGCCGCGACCCTGCCGCCGTTCCAGGCGTTGCTCGACGCCCACGGGCGCGACGTGCGGCGCTTCCTGGCGGCGACGGCGGGGCCCGAGGCCGACGACTGCTGGCAGGAGACGTGCCTGGCCGCGCTGCGCGCCTATCCGAGGGTCTCCTCCGGGGAGAACCTGCGGGGCTGGCTCTTCACGATCGCCCATCGCAAGGCGCTGGACGCCCACCGCGGGCGGGCGCGCCGCGCGGTCCCGGTGGCCGCGGTGCCCGAGCGGGGCGAGCCGGACCCGCCCGGGACGTGGGACGGCGAGCCGGAGCTGTGGGCGCACGTGCGGGGGCTGCCTGAGAAGCAGCGCGGGGCGGTGGTGCTCCGGCACGTCGGCGACCTGGACTACGAGGAGATCGGCCACGCCATGGGCACCACGCCCGAGGCGGCGCGGCGCAACGTGTTCGAGGGGCTGCGACGCCTCCGGGAGGTGTGGCGATGATGAGGACCGGGCGTGAGCTGGCCGAGGCGGCCGAGGGCGATCTGGAAGGGGCGCTGCGGGTGGCGGGGCGCGAGGTCGAGCCGGGGGCTGCCGGCGACGTCGCGGGGATCGCGGCGGATGCTGGGCTGCTCGACGTCGCCTACGCGGTCGAGCCGACGCCGGTGGGGCCCGTCGTGCTGGCGGCGACGCCGCGCGGCCTCGTCCGGGTCGGCTACACCGACGCGGGCGCGGATGCCGTGCTCGAGGACCTCGCGGCGCGGCTCTCGCCGCGAATGCTCGAGGCGCCCGCCCGCCTCGACCCGGTGCGCCGTGAGCTCGACGAGTACTTCGCGGGGCGCCGCGAGACCTTCGCGGTGGCGGTCGACCTCACGCTGGCCCGCGGCTTCGGGCGGCGGGTGCTCGCGGCGACCCAGGCGATCCCGTTCGGCCAGGTGCGCAGCTACGGCGACGTGGCCCGCACGGCGGGGAGTCCGCGGGCGGCGCGCGCGACGGGCAACGCGCTGGGCGCCAACCCGATCCCGATCGTCGTGCCCTGCCACCGGGTCGTGCACGCCAGCGGCGGGATCGGCGGCTACACCGGCGGGCTCGAGCGCAAGCGGGTTCTGCTGGCGGTGGAGGGGCGGGAGGGCTGAGGCGGCGGGCGGCGCGTGGCGACCCGTGCGGGCCGAACGACCGGCGCCGGCGCGGGACGAACGACGGGCATCGAAGAGGGGTGCGGACGTGCGCGGCCCGATCCACATGGGCCACCGACCGCCGCGCCCGGGGCACGGCGCCATCGACGGTCACCACGGACGTCGATGACGACCGCGTCCGGGTGGCCGGGCTCCAACCGCTAACTCGCCGACCGCCCTACCCCACCCGCGCCGCGAGCCGCAGTCCCCCGGCCGTGTGCCCGCCCGCCGCGATGCGCGCCGCGGGAACGATCTCGCTCGTGACGAGGCCGCGCTCGGCGGTGACGCGCTCGGCCAGCGCGAACCAGCAGCGGGTGCGCTCCGGCGTGTCGACCACGACGGTCATCGCCGGGACGCGGCGGCGCAGGGCGAGCAGGCGGTCGCCGTGGGGCGCGTGGTCGCCGTGGTAGCCCCACGTGCCGCGCAGCGTGGTCGCGCCGGCCGCGCCGCGACGACGGAGGGTCCGCACCAGCGTCTCGTGCAGCGGCGCGCCGTCCACCCGGTCGTGGACCCCGGCGAACACCGTGAGCTTCTGCCAGAGCCCGAGCCCGGCCGCGTCGGTGGCCGGGATCTCGCGCGGGGCGGCAAGCGCGGCGCCGTCCCGACGGCAGACGCGGACCCGTTCGAGCGTCGCGGGAACGGGGCCGAGCAAGGCGGCGAGGTCGGCGCTTGCGGCGGCGAGGCACTCGCCCGCGCCCACCGCCAGCACGAGCCGTGGAACGCCCGAGTTGCCGCCGCGCAGCCGGGCGCGGCGGCGCTCGCCCGCCAGCGTGCCGTCGACGCCCAGGAGCACGGTCGCGCCGTCCACCCCGTGCCGGCGCAGCACCTCAACCGCGGCGACGTCGCCGGCGCTCCGGCCGGCCCGCGCGCCGCGCTCCAGCCAGAGCGTCAGCTTCGCCTCCTCGCCGGGCGCGTCGAGCCCGTGCTCCGGCCGCTCGCCGAGCCCGGCCCAGCGCGCACGCTCCAGGGTGAGCAGGCCGTCACCGCCGAGGGCCGCGACGTCGCCCAGCGCCGCCGTGATGCGCTCGGGCGCGTCCACCGCGACGACGACCACCGGCAGGTCGTCGGAGAGCGTGAGCAGGCGATCGGTCCGCAGCACCTTCGCCGGTCCGAAGCCCTCCGCGCCGCGTAGCACGATCGAGGCCGCCACCCGCCTCCGCGCGAGGCAATCGACCAGCGCGTCGGCGAGGATGGCGCCGCCTGCGCGGTCCCGCTCGCCGAGGTAGGCGGTGAGCTTGAGCGCCGGGCCGCTCACAGCGCCTCGCCGATCAGCCGCCCGAGCTCCACCGCGACCAGCCCGAGCAGGAGCGCGAGGGCGAGGTTGAGCCACAGCCGCCGGACGTCGCCCTCCTCCCCGAGCCGCTGGGACTCGAGCATCCAGGTCGAGAACGTGGTGAACGAGCCGAGGAACCCGGTCGCGGCGACCACCCGGGCATCGCCGCCCAGGGCCGCTCCGGCGAGGACGCCGAGCACCGCGGTGCCGCTGAGGTTGACGGCGAGCGTGCCCCACGGGAAGAGGCCGCCGGTGCGGGACGAGACCGCCGCGTCGAGCACCAGGCGGCCGACGGCGCCGAGCCCGCCGAGCATCGCGACGCCGACCCAGGCGATGGTCGTCACGCGGAGATCCGAGTCCGGCGCGAGAGAACGGTGGCGAGGTGCACGGCCGCGAACCCCGCCGCCAGGCTGCCCGCGGCGTAGCCGAGCGCGAGGCCCGAGGCGCCCGCGTCGAGCATGCCGAGGAGCTCGAGCTGGAAGGTGGAGAACGTCGTCAGGGCGCCGCACAGCCCGGTGGCGATCAACGGCCGGCGCCAGGCGGAGAGCGGCAGGCGCTCGGCGAGCCGCGTCGCCGCCCAGCCCAGCAGCGCCGCGCCGGCGACGTTCGCCGCGAAGGTCGCCCACGGCCACTCGCCGCGAGAGACCGGGAAGGCCTCGATGAGCGCGGCGCGGGCCAGCGCCCCGAGGAACCCGCCCGCGAAGACGGCGGCGGCCTCCCGCCGGTCGAGACCCACGACGACCGTCGCGAGCCCTAGAGCGGTGGCGTGAGGTCGCTCGCGGCCACGGCGCTCAGCTGCGCCATTCCGGCGGGCGGCCCTCGCCGGGCCACGGCGCGAGCAGCAGGAGCAGACGGGCGTCGGTGTGGGCGTGGACCTCGTGCCGCTCGTGGGGCGCGAAGCTGGCCACCAGCCCTGGCCCCCCGCGCGCGTGCTCACCGTCGCAGGAGATCTCCACGTCGCCCGCCACGACCGTGACCCACGCCCGCTCGTGGACCTCGTGCTCCTGCATCCGCTCGCCCGCGGGCAGCGCGAGGAGGATGCCCCGCGCCTCGGGCTGCGAGTCGAGCACGACGGGGTGGTGCTCGTCGACCTCGTGCGTGCTCAGGTCCCAGTACTCCATCGCGGCCCTCCTGGATCGGTGTCGCGCGGGACGCTACCCGTCCGCGACCGCGCCGAGGCCCGCGGGCGGCGCGTCGCGCTCGGTCAGGGGGCGAGGATGCGGGCACAGCGTTCCGCGCCCGGGGCAACCGCCGCAGAGGCCGGCCCACGGCGCGGGGCTCGCCTCGAGCTCGCCGTCGAGGATCGCCGCCGCGCTCCGCGCCAGCCGCTCCGCGACCGCCGGCGCGCCGGCGGCGCGGCAGAGGACGGCGGCGGGCGCCTCCGGTCGTTCGAGGTAGCAGTGGACGACCTCGACCTCGCCGGCTCCCGCGCGCAGGAGCGCGAGCGCGTAGACGTCGCGCTGCAGCCCGTAGTCGCGCTCCGCGGCGTCCTCGGGCGACTCGCCGGGCGCGAGCCGGTCCGACTTCCAGTCGACCACCAGGCCGCGCTCGCCCTCGTGCGCCAGCGCGTCGAGCACGCCCGAGACGAGCACCTCGCCATGACCGGGCACCGCGAGCGCGAAGGCGAAGCGCTCCTCCCGGCGCGCCGCGGCGGCGGCGAGCCGCGCGGCGACCGGCGAGCCGGCGCCCGCGGCGACGAGGCGCGCCACCGCCACCCGGTCCTCGGAGCCCGGCTCGAGGCCCAGGCGCGCGGCCGTTGTCGCCACGGTGGTCTCGTCCGGTGCGGCGGCGACGCCGAAGACGGCCGTCTCGAGCAGAGCGTGGACGAGCGTCCCGCGGTCGCGGCCGTCGAGGCCGGTAGACGGCCCGGCACCGCGCCGCGGGTCGCGGTCGGGGGGCGCGGGCAGGCGCAGGACGCGCTCGAGATAGAAGCGCCGCCCGCAGCGCGACGCCTCGGCGAGGGCCGAGTAGCTCAGCCGCTCCGGTGACGGACGGGCGGCGCCGGCCGGCGGGAGCGGAGCGGGGCCGGGCGCCGGAGCGATGGTGTCCGCCGCCGGCACCGGCGACGGCTCGGGATCAGCGAAGGGCGTCGGCTCCGGCTCGGCGGCCGGCGTCGGCTGCGGCCCGGGATCAGCCGCCGCTCCCGGGCGCCCGACCGCGTAGGCGATCGACACCGGGCGACCGCCGGCGTCGCGCTCCGCCACGCCGACGTCCTCTCCCCGGCCGAGCCGCTCCGCGAGGTCGGGCACGAGCCCCGCGGCGATCCAGCCGAGCGGCGCCCTCCAGTCCGAGGGCGCGCGCTCGACGTCCGCCGCGCCGCACAGGACGAGCCGCTCGCACGCGCGGGTCATCGCGACGTAGAACAGGCGGCGCGTCTCCTGCTCGGCCCCCGCCAATTGCGCCGCTTTGATCTCCGGCCAGTCGAAGGCCTCGACCGCGGGCCCGCCCCCGAGCGGCCGCAACCGCAGGCCGACCCGGCGCTCTCCGTCGAGGCGGAGGAGGTCGTCGCCCCGCGGCGAGGCGCGCCCGAGGTCGGCGACGCACACGACGGGGAACTCGAGGCCCTTGGCCCGGTGGATCGTCATCAGCCGCACCGCGTCGAGGTCCTCGCCCGCGACGGGCGCCTCCCCCTCGCGGGCCTCGGCCAGCGCCTCGCGGCCGGTCCGCCGGGCGACCGCGTCGACGAAGCCGCGCAGGCTCGGCCCGTCGACGGCCTCGTGCTCGCGCGCGAGCCGCAGGAGCTTGCGCACGTTGGCCAGGCGCCGCTCCCCGCCCGGCATGCGGAGCAGCGAGAGGTCGTACCCGCGCGCCGCGACGACGCGGGCCACGAGCTCGGCCGGCCCGCGACGGGCGGCGTCGTCGCGCTCCTGCGCCGCCCACGGCACGAAGCCCGCGAGGCGCTCGCGATCCTCGGCGTCCAACGCGTCCGGGAGCGCCGCCGCCGCGGCCGCGAGCTCGAGGCCGGCCGGGGCGCGCGCCATCTCCGGAGCGAAGGCGGCGCGCAGCACGCGCCACGGATCCGCCCCGGCGTCGCGGGCGGCCGCCGCGAGGTGCACGAGCGCGCCCGACCCGAGGCCGACGAGCGGCGAGGCGAGCACCTCCCAGAGCCGTGGCTCGTCGCGGGCGTTGGCCAGCACGGCGAGCCACGCGACGAGGTCCTGGACCTCGCGCCGCTCCCAGTAGCCGCGACCGCCGATCACGTACGTCGGAACCCCGGCGTCGTCGAGCGCGCGCTCGTACGCGCCGAGGTCGGTCGCGGCCCGCAGCAGCACGACGACGTCCCGAGGCGAGCGTCCCCCGGCGACGAGCGCCGCGATGCGCGCCGCCAGCGCGCGCGCCTCGGCCATCCGCCAGGCCGGGCAGGGCGGCGGCCCGCCGTCCGGCATGACCTCCTCGGCGGTCCACGCGCCGCGATGGGTGATCAGGAGCTCGACCGGCGGCTCCCCCTCCGGCGCAGCCTCGCGGGCCGCGAGCAGCGGCACGTAGGAGTCGATCTCGGGGCCGACGCCGAGATTGACGGCGTCGACGAGCTCGGGGCGCGCGCGGAAGTTCGTGCGCAGCTCGAGCGTGGCGCCGGCCGGCTCCAGCGCCGCGCGGCGGGCGCGGAACAGCCCGACGTCCGCGTGGCGGAAGGCGTAGATCGACTGGGCGGCGTCGCCGACCGCGAACCAGCCGTCGGGCGCCAGCAGCTCGAGCAGACGGAGCTGGACGCCGTTGACGTCCTGCAGCTCGTCGACCAGGACGCGGCGGAAGCGGCGGGTCTCGCGGTCGCGCACGTCGGCGCGATCCTCCAGGAGCGCCACCGCGAGCAGCTCCAGGTCGGAGAAGTCGACGGCCGAGGTCGCGCGCTTGGCCGCGGCGTAGCGCGTCCCGAACGCGCGCAGCAGGAGGTCCAGCGCCCGCAGCGCGGGGCGCAGCGCCTCGTCGGCGCAGGCGCGGCGCGCGGCGGCCCATGCCTCGCGGTAGGCCTCGCAGGCCGCGCCCCCGAGCGCGGCCCCGTTGCCGCCGGGCAGGCCGAA
>JBBSBL010000084.1:0-8735 GCA_038251325.1 Solirubrobacterales bacterium
CCGCTACGGCGACACGATCATCAGGATCCATGACACCCAGTAACCGCCGCGCCGTCTGCCCGGGCTCCTACGACCCCGTGACCAACGGCCACCTCGACGAGATCACCCGGGCCGCGGGCATGTTCGACGAGGTGATCGTCGGGGTCGTCAACCTGCCCATCCGCAAGGGCACGACGCTGTTCGCCGCCGAGGAGCGGGTCGCCTTCGTCGAGGAGGCCACCGCCCATCTCGAGAACGTGCGCACCGAGCCGTTCTCGACGCTCGTCGTCGACTTCGCGCGAGAGACCGGGGCCCGCGCGATCGTGAAGGGGTTGCGCGCGATCTCCGACTTCGAGTACGAATTCGAGATGAACCAGCTCAACCGGATACAGGCGCCGGACGTCGAGTCCGTCTACCTGATGGCCTCCCCGCAGTACAGTTTCCTCAGCTCCAGCGGCATCAAGGAGCTCGCCACCTTCGGGGGCGACATCGCCGAGCTCGTGCCCGAGGTCGTCGCCCGGCGGTTGCAGGAAGCGCTTTCCCGCTGACGAAACAGAGGTTGCCATGGATGTCCTCGTCCTGATCGACAAGCTCGACGACCTGGTCCACAACGCCAAGCCGGTCCCCCTCACGGATCAGGTGCGCGTGGACAAGGAGGAGATCTACGACATCCTCGACCAGATGCGGGCGACGATCCCCGAGGAGATCAAGCAGGCGCGCTGGATCGTGAAGGAGCGCCAGGAGATGCTGGCCGAGGCCAAGCGCGAGGCCGAGCGGGTCATCAAGGAGGCGCGGGAGAAGCAGGACCAGCTCGTCTCCCAGCAGGAGGTCACCAAGGAGGCCGAGCGCGCGGCGGAGGACATCGTCGACGACGCCCGCGCGCGGGAGCGGGAGATCCGCCTCGGCGCCGAGGACTACGCGGACGAGATCCTCAACACCCTCGAGGTCAACCTCTCGAAGTTCATCGCCGCCGTGCAGCGCGGCCGCGAGCGCCTGGCCGGCAAGGACGAACCGGCCGAAGTCGGCTGAGCCGGCCCGCGCGGGCGCGCGACTGACGAAGGGGACGACGTGCTTGGATAGGGCCGATGCGCCTCCCGCTGGACGCCGTCGCCGATCAGGCCTTCGTGGCGCGCACGCTGATCGCCGCCGGGGTGGTGGCGCCGGGGCGGCCCGACCGCGTCGCCCGCGCGATCCTCGCCGTCGGGAAGTGGGGGCGCACCCACGCCGCGGCCTACGCCGCGGGCGCCGCGCGGAACCCGGACCGCCTCGCGCTCGTCGACGAGCGGGGGACGCTGACCTTCGCCGAGGTCCACGACCGCACGAACCGCATCGCCAACGCGCTCGCCGCCCGCGGGATCGGCGCCGGCGACGCCGTCGCGCTGATGTGCCGCAACCACCGCGGGTTCGTCGAGACGACGATCGCCGCCAACAAGCTCGGGGCGCACGCGCTCTACCTCAACACGTCCTTCGCGGCGCCCCAGATCGCCGACGTGGTCGACCGCGAGGGCGCCGGCGCCGTGGTCTACGACGCCGAGTTCGCCGAGCTCGTCGCGCCGGCCGCGCGCAAGCGGCTGCGCATCATCTCCTGGCACGAGCCGGGCGAGACGCCGTCGGACCCGACCCTGGAGGAGCTCCTCGCCGAGGGCTCCGCGCGCGAGCCCGACGCGCCGGCGGAGACCGGGCGCACGGTCATCCTCACCTCGGGGACCACCGGCACGCCGAAGGGCGCGAACCGCGGCACGCCGGACTCGATGGGGCCGGGCGCCGCGCTGCTCTCCCGCATCCCGTTCCGCGCGCGCGAGACGACGATGGTCGCCGCGCCCCTCTTCCACTCCTGGGGGCTCGCGCACTGGACGCTGGCCGGCGCGCTGGGCTCCGCGGTGGTGCTGCGCCGTCACTTCGACCCGGAGGACACGCTCGCGGCGGTGGCCGAGCACCGCGCGACGGCGCTCTGCGTGGTCCCGGTGATGCTCCAGCGCATCCTCGACCTCCCGCGCGCGCGACGTGAGGCCTACGACACCTCGTGCCTGCGCGTCATCGCGGCCAGCGGCTCCGCACTGCCGGGGCCGCTCGCGCTCGACGTCATGGACGCGTTCGGGGACGTGCTCTACAACCTCTACGGCTCTACCGAGGTGGCGTGGGCGACCATCGCCGGGCCCGAGGACCTGCGCGCGGCGCCGGGGACGGCGGGCCGCCCCCCGCGCGGGACCGTCGTCAAGCTGCTCGATCACGCTGGGCGCGAGGTCCAGACCGGGACGCCCGGCCGGATCTTCGTCGCCAACGAGATGCTGTTCGACGGCTACACCGGCGGCGGGGGCAAGGAGATCGTCGGCGGCCTGATGTCCACCGGCGACGTCGGCCACCTCGACGCGGCCGGGCGGCTGTTCGTCGACGGGCGCGACGACGACATGATCGTCTCCGGCGGGGAGAACGTCTTCCCGGCCGAGGTCGAGGATCTGCTGCACGCGCACGAGGCGGTGCGCGAGGCGGCGGTGATCGGGATCCCCGACGAGGAGTTCGGCCAGCGGCTCAAGGCGATCGTCGCGCTGCGCGAGGGCGCCGCACTCGACGGCGACGCAGTGCGCGCCTACGTGAAGGCCAACCTCGCCCGCTTCAAGGTGCCCCGCGACGTCGAGTTCGTCGACGCGCTCCCGCGCAACGCGACCGGGAAGGTGGTGCGGCGGGAGCTGTAGCGGGAGCCGGAGAGCGTCGCGGCCGTCGCTACCCTCGGATCCATGGCCGCGACCACGCACGATCTCGACCTCGGACGCCTGCGGCTCACCTCCGGCGAGGGCCGGCGCTTCGACCTCGAGGTCCCCGTCGAACCCTTCGACTTCGCCGGCGAGTCCTACCCGGTGAGCCCCGATCCGGTGCCGCTCCGCCTCGACGTCGCGCGCACCACCGGCGAGGGGTGGTCGCTGCGGCTGCGGTTCTCCGCGCGCCTCGCGGGGCCGTGCATGCGCTGCCTCGCCGACGCCGCGCCGCAGACCGCGGTCGAAGCCCGCGAGGTCGACCAGCCGGGGGAGGGGGAGGAGCTCGCGAGCCCCTACATGCGCGACGGCGTGCTCGATCTCGCCCAGTGGACGCGCGATGCGCTCGCGCTGGCGCTGCCGGCGCAGATCCTCTGTCGCGAGGACTGTCCCGGCCTGTGCCCGGAGTGCGGGGAGCGGCTGGACGACCTGCCGCCCGACCACGAGCACGAGCGCCCGCCGGACCCGCGCTGGGCCAAGCTGCGCCAGCTCGGCGGCTCCGCCTAGGCTCCGCCGACGCGCCGTCTTCGCCGCCCGGCCGCTGCTACGCTGGCCCCCGCCATGGCCGTCCCCAAGCAGAAGCAGTCGCACTCCCGCACCGCGAAGCGCCGCGCGCAGCACAAGATCTCCGCGCCGGCCTACAACGCCTGCCCGCAGTGCCACAGCCCCCGCCGCCCCCACCGGGTCTGCCCGGTGTGCGGGACCTACGCGGGGCGCGAGGTCGTGCGCGCCGACCCCGGCGACGCCTGACCGGCGTCGGGGCGCCGTGACGACGGTCGCCGTCGACGCCAACGGGGCCGACCTGGGCCCCGCCGAGGTCGCGGCCGGCGCCGCTTTGGCGGCCGCCCGCGGCGTGAAGGTCCGCCTGTTCGGCCCCGCGGCGCAGATCGGCGCGGTCGCCGAGGGGATCGAGGTGGTCGATGCGCCGGCCTCGATCGCCAAGGCCGCCGACCCGGCGGCGGCGGTCCGCGCGACCCCGGAGGCCTCGATCGTGCGCGCCGCGAAGGCGGTCGGCGCCGGCGAGGCCGACGCGCTCGTCGCCGGCGGGTCCACCGGCGCGGCGCTCGCGGCCGGGCTCTTCCACGTGCGGCGCGGGAAGGCCATCCACCGCCCGGCGCTCGCGGTCTCGGTGCCGGTCCCCGGCGCGCCCGTCCTGCTGCTCGACGCCGGCGCCAACGCCGAGGTGCGCCCCGAGCACCTCGTGCAGTTCGCCTTCCTCGGCGCCGCCTTCGCCACGGCCGTGCTCGGCGTCGAGCGCCCCCGGGTCGCGCTGCTTTCCAACGGCGAGGAGCCGACCCGCGGCACGCCCCTGCTGCTCGCCGCGCACGAGCGGCTCGCGGCGTCGGAGGCCCTGCGCTTCGTCGGCAACGTCGAGGGCACCGGGCTCACGGCCGGCGTTGCCGACGTCGTCGTCACCGACGGGTTCACCGGCAACGTCGCGCTCAAGATCATGGAGGGGGTCTCGGCCGCGCTGCTCGCCGCCGTGCGCACGGCGGCGGAGAGCACGCCGCGGGCGAAGGCCGGCGGCCTGCTGCTGCGCCCGTCGCTCCGCGGGCTGCGGGACGGCGTCGACCCCGAGGCGGCGGGCGGCGCCTACATGCTCGGCCTGCGGCGGCTCGTCGTCGTGCCCCACGGCCGCTTTACCCGGACCGGCTACGCCAACGCGATCGCGCTGGCCGCGCGGGGCGCGGAGGAGCGCGTCGCCGAGCGCACGCATGAGGCGCTCGAGGCCGCCGGCGCGCTGCGCCGCGCGCCGTCCGCGACCTCCTCTAGCGTCAGCTGACCCATGAACCGCGACTCGGTCCTGGACCTCATCCGCACCCACCTGGCCGACGAGCTCGAGGCCGATCCGGCGACGATCGGCGAGTCCACCCGCTTCAAGGAGGACCTCGAGGCCGACTCGCTCGACCTCTACACGCTCGTCCAGGAGCTGGAGGACCGCTACGGGGTGCGGATCTCCGACGAGGCGGCCGCGGGCATCCTGACGGTGGGCCAGGCGGTCGACTTCGTCGTCGCCCATGGGGTCGCCGACCGCGAGCCGGGGCCCTGACCCCTGGAGCGCCTCGCCGAGCTGCTCGACGCGCTGCCGGACGACCTCGCCCGGCAGACCGTCACCCATGCCTCGTGGACCGAGCGCCGGGCCGAGGCCTACGACCGGCTCGCCTTCCTCGGGGACAGCGTGCTGGGCCTTGCGCTCACCGCGCATCTGTGGTCGCGGCTCGATGCCGACCGCTATGGCGCCGGCCGGCTGACGCAGATCCGCGCCGCCGCGGTGTCCGGGCGGGCCTGCCGCCAGGTCGGAGATCGGTTGGGCCTGCCGGCCAGGCTGCGGGCCCGGGCAACGTCGGACGGCGTGTCGCCGGACACGCTCCTGGCCAGCGAGCGTGTCCCCGCGGAGATCGTCGAGGCGGTCATCGGCGCCTGTCACCTGACCTACGGCTTCGAGCGGACCGCGGAGGCGGTGGTCGAGGCGTTCGCTCCGGAGATCGCCGCGGCGCTGGAGCATCCGGGCGACTTCAAGTCCGCGCTGCAGGAGCGGCTGGCCCAGCGCGGCGAGGTCGTCGCCTACGAGGTCGTGGCGGAGGACGGCCCGCCGCACGAGCGGACGTTCACCGTGCGGGCGCTCGTCGGGGCGGAGGAGGTCGGGCGGGGCGTCGGGCGCAGCAAGAAGGACGCGGAGCAGGCGGCGGCGCGAACGGCGCTGGGCGAGCCCGGGGGGTGAGGGCGTGCACCTGAAGGAGGTCGTGCTGCGCGGCTTCAAGTCCTTCCCCGAGCGCACCCGGCTGCGCTTCGGGCCCGGCGTGAGCGTGATCGTGGGGCCGAACGGCTCGGGCAAGTCGAACGTGACCGACGCCGTGCTCTGGGCCATGGGGGAGCAGTCCCCGCTGAACGTGCGCGGCCAGTCGATGCAGGACGTCATCTTCGGCGGCGGCCATGGACGCACGGCGGCGTCGGCGGCCGAGGTCGAGATCGTGATCGACGACGCCGAGCACGCGCTCGGGCTCGACGCGGCGGAGATCTCGATCATGCGGCGGCTGGACCGCGCGGGGGAGGGGGAATACCGGCTCAACGGGGCGCGCTGCCGGCTCGTCGACGTGCTCGAGGTGCTCTCGGACACCGGCCTGGGCAAGGAGAGCCACTCGGTCGTCTCCCAGGGCCGCGTCGAGCAGATGGTCACCTCGCGCCCGCGTGAGCGGCGGCTGCTGATCGAGGAGGCGGCGGGCCTGGGCAAGCACCGCAAGCGCCGCCGCCGCGCCCAGCTCAAGCTCGCCCGAACCCAGGAGAACCTCGATCGCGCGCTCGACGTCGAGCGGGAGGCGCGGACGCGGCTGCGCCCGCTCAAGCGCCAGGCCGAGGCCGCCGAGCTGCACGAGCGCCTGGAGCGCCAGTCGCTCGAGGCGCGCTGGGCGCTGGCGCGGGACGACGTCCGCGCGCGGCGGGCGGAGCTCGAGGCGGCCGAGGCCGCCGCCGGGCAGGCCCGCGCCGGCCGCGACGCCGCCCAGGCCGAGCTCGACGCCGTGGCGGCGCGACGCGAGGCCGCCGAGGAGGCCCTGGCCCGGCGCGGCGCTCGCCACGAGGAGCTCGCCGGCCGGGCGTTCGCGGCGCGCGCGGCGGCCGAGCGGGTCGGCGACCGCGCCACCCGCGCCGCGGAGGAGGTCCAGGCGCTGCAGGCGCGAACGGAGGCCCGGGAGGCCGAGGTTGCGGCGCTCGCGGGCGAGGTCACCGGCGATGCGCCTGACGACGAGGCCGCGGACCGCATCGCCGCCCTGCGGCAGGAGCTCTCACGGCTCCGGGCCGATCGCGAGTCCGAGGTCGAGCGGGAGGTTTCCGCGTTGCAGGGGCGCGAGGCGGAGGCCGCGAACGCGGCGGCGTCCGCGGCCGCGGCGGTCGCGGCCGGTGCCGACGCCGCCCGCGCGGCGGAGACCGCGCTGGCGGAGGCGCGCGCCACGCTGGACGCCGCGGATCGCGCCTCCGACGCCGCCCGGCGGGAGGCGGCCCGCATCGGGGGCGAGCTGGCGGCGGTCAACCATCTGCTCCGTGCCCACGCCGACGCCCCGGACGGGACCCGCGCGCTCGCGCACGAGCTCCGGGTCGCGCCCGGGCTCGAGCTGGCGCTCGCCGCCGCGCTCGGCGGCCACATCCGCGCGGCGATCGTCGAGGACATCGCGGCCGGCGGCGCGCTGCTGGACCGCAGCGGGGCAGACGGCGGCGCGGCGCTGGTCGCCGGCCCCGCCGCCCGCGTCGCGGCGCCTACCGGGACCCCTCCGACGCCGGACGCCACGCCGCTCCTCGACGCCGTCGACGGGCCCGCCGCCCCGCGCGCGATCGCGGCCCGCCTGCTCGCCGGCGTGTGGCTCGTCGCGACGCTCGACGGGGTACCGGAGGACTTCGCCGGCGTCGCGGTCACGCCGCAGGGTCGGATCTGGTCCGGCGCGACCGGGGAGCTGCGCCAGCTCCCGGCCGGGGGCGAGGAGCGCATCCTCGCCGAGCGCAACCGCCGCGACGAGCTGGTGGCCGCGACCGAGGCGGCGGCGGCCGCGGAGCTCGAGCGCGCCCGCGAGGTGGAGGCGGCGACCGCCGCGCTCGCCGCCGCGGAGACGGCGCGGGAGGCGGCGGAGGGCACCCGCCGCGAGGCGCTGCGCGTCCGGGACCTCGCCGCCGAGGAGCAGCGCCGCGTGGCCTGGCTGATCGAGCAGCGCCGCGCCGCGCCGCAGGAGGGTCCCGCCGCTTCGCGCCGCGCCGCGCTCACCTCGGAGCTCGCCACCGAGGAGCGCCTCGCGGAGCGCCTGGCGGCCGAGCGCGCGGCCCGCGACGCGCGGCGCGCGGCGGCCCGCGACCCCCCCCCCCGGGGGATCGTGCTGCTGCCGGTCGCGCGGGCCCTCGCCGCGGCGCTCCAGACGGTCCGCGACGCGATCGCCGCGCGGCGGGCCGGCTTCGACGCGGAGCTGGCGGACGACCGGGCGGAGGGGGAGGGCGTCACCGCCGAGCTGCGCGGATGCGCTCACGCGGAGGCCGAGATCCAGACGCGGCTCCGCGCCCGCGGAGACGAGCTGACCGCCGGCGAGGTCCGTGCCCAGCAGGCGCGCGACCGCACCGCGGAGGCCACCGGCGAGCTCACCGCGCTCGCCCAGCGGCTCGGGCTCGAGGCCGAGCCCGCCGCCGAGCCGCTGCCCGCGGAGGAGCGCGCCGGGCTCGCCCAGCGCGTCGAGCGCCTCGCGCGCCGACGTGAGCAGCTCGGGCCGGTGAACCCGCTGGCTGCGGACGAGTACGCCGAGGCGCTCGCCCACGTCGAGGAGCTCGAGGGCCAGCGCGAGGACCTCGAGGCGGCGCTCCGCGAGCTGCGCGGCCTGATCCGCGAGACCGACCGCGTGATCCGCGAGACCTTCGAGGCGACGTTCGCCGCGGCCGCGGCGAGCTTCGAGGACGTCGTCGCCCGGCTCTTCCCGGGCGGGCGCGGGCGGCTGCGGCTCGTGCGCGAGGACGCCGGGCCGCGCGCGGTGCTGGGCGGGGGCTCGGCGACCGACTCCTCGACGGAAGCCGCCGAGGACGGCGCGAGCGAGGCGGCGGCGGAGGCCGAGGGCGAGGCCGCGGCCCGCGCCCAGGACGGCGAGGATGAGGACGAGCAGCTCGGCGTCGAGATCGAGATCACGCCGGCCGGCAAGTCGATGAAGCGCCTGTCCCTCCTCTCCGGCGGGGAGAAGTCCATGACCGCGCTGGCCTTCCTCTTCGCCGTGTTCCTCGCCCGGCCGTGCCCCTTCTACATCCTCGACGAGGTCGAGGCGGCGCTCGACGACCTCAACCTCGGCCGCTTCCTCGACCTGCTCCGCGCCTACGCCGGCCGCGCGCAGTTCATCGTCGTCACCCACCAGCGCCGCACCATGGAGGCCGCCGACGTCCTCTACGGCGTGTCGATGGGGGGCGACGGCACCTCGAAGGTCGTCTCGCGGCGCCTGCCGCCGGAGTTGGCGGACGGGGCGCCGGACCCGGCCGAGGCGGTGGCCTAGG
>JBBSBL010000085.1:0-8662 GCA_038251325.1 Solirubrobacterales bacterium
ATCGTGGCCGCGGCGAGGACCGGCCGCGGGCCGAACGTCACCGCCCCGCCGCGCGCGACGACCATCGTCTCCACGCGCGGGCCGGTCGCGGCGGGCGCGCCCGCGGGGGCGAGCGCCGCGAGCGCGGCGAGCGCGCCGGCCGATGCGAGGGACCGCCTCTTCGCGGCCGCGGCACCCCGACGTAGACGGCGATCCGGGTGACCCGATCGACCGGGACCGACCGGTTCCCCGCGCGGTCGGTCGCGATCACCGAGAGCAGCCAGCGCCCGCGCGGCAGCCGCCCCGGCAGGAGGTAGGACCAGTCGGCCCGATCGCCGACGCCGAAGGCGCGCGCCGGGTTGCGCCGACAGCTCGCCGCGCGGAAGCGCTCGCGGGCCCCGTCGTACCACGAGCAGCGCCCGCGATCGCGACCGGTGAGCACGAGCGCCACCCGCGCGAGTCCCGACGGGTCGGCGGCGACGGCGCCGCGCAGCTCCCGCGGTCCCCGCCGGAGGCGGAAGACCTGGTTGTGGTGGACCGAGGTGAGCCGGGCGACCGGCGGGGCGCGGTCCGGCGTGGGCGGCGGGGCGATCACCGTCCCCGTGTCCGAAAGGCACGAGCCGTCGCCGCCGAGGCGCGCGCACAGCGTCGTGCGCACCGCGTCCGAGCGGGCGAATCCGTCCTTGCTCGCGCGCAGCAGCGCCGCGTCGCCGTCCGCGGCGGTCACCTGCGCCGTGCCGTCCGCGCCGGTCAACGCTGGGACGCTGCCGCCGCTCACGGTGGCGCCGGCGACCGGCGCCGGCATCCCGTCGGCGGCGTAGCGGACGACCTTCACCGCGAACGGCTGCCCGCGACCGGCGCGCTCGGGCGCGCTCAGGCCGAGCGGCATGACCGGAGCGTTCGTGCACCCCTGGGTCTGTGCGTTGTAGTCGCAGCGATCGAGGAAGAAGAGGACGCGGTCGCCGTCCTGCAGCTCGGTGTCGCAGATCCCGGTGGGCGAACGGTGCTCGTTCACCCAGAGGCTGAAGTAGCTCGAGGCGTCCGGCGGCGCCTCCCCCTTCAGGCTCGTCACGAAGTACCCCAGGCCGTCGGACCACGAGGCCCCCCATACCCCGCCGGTGGCCCGCTCCAGCGCGCCGGCGGCGCTCGTGCCGGAACAGGAATGGACGGGGTTGCCATCCTTGACGACGGGCGAGGTCGTCGTGGTCACGGTGGTACGCGGCAGCAGCGTGGCGCCGGCGCCCTCGATGCGGACCGAGACGGTGGCCGGCGCCGCCGCCGCCGCGGCGGACGGGAGCAGGAGGAGCAGCGCCACCAGGGCGCAGGCTCCGACGAGGGAGCGGGTGAGTCGGTTCGGCATTCGGGCCATCCCCTTTCCGCGAGGGACGTATGGGCTCTCGGCCGGAGGTAGGTCTCCTGGCTCCCGGGCCGACCTCCCGCGCCTTCCCGCGGACGCCGTGGCGTCCGCAGTGGCTGCGCCGCACGCGGCGCGTGCGGGAGGCATCCCCGGTCACAGTGGCGGGACCGCGCCGGACTCGCACCGGACTTCCCCGACCACCGACCGCTGTCGTCTGGCGCGGCGATCCTACACCGCCCGGCCACGGGCCCGCGGCGGGCCGAGCGCTATCGTCCGAGAAGCCCGTGACGGTCAACCTCACCCGCATCTACACCCGGCTCGGCGACGACGGGGAGACCCATCTCGGGGACATGAGCCGGGTACCGAAGACCGACCAGCGGATCGTCACCTACGGCACCGTCGACGAGCTGAACTCCCAGCTCGGCGTCTGCCGGACCGTAGCCCTCCCGGAGGGCTACGACGCGTGGCTCGCCCGCGTCCAGAACGACCTCTTCGACGTCGGCGCCGACGTGTCGGTGCCGCTCGGCGACACGAAAGCCCGCCTGCGGGCGCGCGGCGAGCAGACGTCGTGGCTCGAGGCCCGCTGCGACGAGGTCAACGCGACGCTCGCCCCGCTCCACTCCTTCGTGCTGCCCGGCGGGACGCCGGCCGCCGCACAGCTTCACGTCGCGCGGACCGTCTGCCGCCGGGCCGAGCGCCACGCGGTGGCGTGCGGCGAGGCGATCAGCCCGGAGGTCGGGCGCTACCTCAACCGCCTGAGCGACCTGCTCTTCATCCTCGCGCGCGGGGCCAACGGCGGTGAGGAGCCGCTGTGGGACCCGGAGCGCTACCGGGACGCCTGAGCGGCCGCCCAGCCGTCCGCGGCCCGGACCCACACCGAGGGCGGAGCGGGCGCGAAGCGCTCACCGTCCCACCGGCGCGCCGAGATCTCGATGCGGTCGGCGGCGACGTCGATCAGCGCGTAGCCGTTCTCCTCACCGCGCCGCCGGTGGGAGACGGCGGTCGGCGCCCACAGCGCGATCACCCGGCGCCCCGCGGGCGTCGCGTGGAGCCACGGCCCGTCGTGCGCGAGATGCCGGTGACCGGAGAGCAGGAGGTCGACACCCCCGGCGACGGCGGTCGCAAGCAGGCCGGCGCCGCCTTCGAAGGAACGCTCCCGCTCCCCGGGCGGCGCGACGAGCGGGTGGTGCGTGAGCAGCACCGCCGCGCGCGGCGGGGAGGGCTCGGCGAGGACGGCGGCGAGCCGGGCGACCTGCGCCGGCTCCACCCGTCCCTCGATCCGCCGCCGCGGGCTCGCCGTGCAGACCGCGGCGACGAGCGCCTGCGGCCCGCGCCAGACGGGCTCGAGGTCGGCGCCGATGGTGGCCCGCCAGCGGCCGAAGGGATCGGCGATGCGCCGCCTGAGGTCGTAGAGCGGGATGTCGTGGTTCCCCGGCGTCGCGAGAACCGGGGCGCCGAGCGACGCGAGCCAGCCCTGGGCCGCGACGTACTGGGCGCGACGCGCGCGCTGGGTGAGGTCGCCCCCGGCCAGGACGAGCGCCGGCTCGTCCTCCCGCAGCGCCGCCGCGAGCGCGCGCCCCACGACCGGGTCGTCGGCCCCGAAGTGCAGATCCGCGACGTGGGCGAGCCGGGTCGCGCTCACGCGCCGGGGCGTCGCAGCGCGAGCGCGAGACCGGCGGCGAGCCCGAGGCCGGCGACGGCGATCGCGCTCGCCCCGGCCACGAACGCCGTGTGCTCCTGGGCGTAGGCCAGCGCCGCGCTCGGACGGGCGAGCACGCCCAGCCCGAAGGCCGCGGCGGCGACGGCGGCCGCGATCACGGTCGGCGCGACGGTGGTCTCGACGCGGGGCAGGGATCGGCCTCCAGGCGCCGTCGCCCGGCCCGGGCGCGCCCACAGCGCCGTCAGCATCGCGAGCGTCCAGATCCCGGCGACGAGGTAGCCGGCGAGCACGTCGCTCGGCTGGTGCCATCCGATGATCAGCACGCCGAACGGCACCGCGACCGCGAAGGCCCCGCCGCCGGCCGCGGCGAGCGGGCGCCGCCGCGGCGGCGCCACGAGCACCGCGGCCAAGGCGAGCGACATCGCGGCCGTGGAGTGCCCGCTCGGCCAGGCGCTCAGCGACACCTGGGTCGTCCCGAAGAGATCGGCTACGCGCGGCGCCTCCACGAGCGGCTTCAGCAGCTGGGTCGTCACGCTCGCCCCCGCCAGCAGCACGGCGGCGCCGAGCGCGAGATCGGGGCGGCCGCGGACGAGGGCGACGGCGACGAGCAGGGCGCCGATCACCGCGAAGGGCAGCGGGTCGCAGAGGTGCGCGAGCGCCGGGGCGATCCGGTCCACCGGGCCGCGATCGAGGCCGAGGTAGCCGCGCCGGGTCACCACATCGAGCCACGCGCCGATCGGCGTGTGGAAGGCGGCGGCCCACAGGGCGACGAGGGCCACGAGACCGGCAAGCGTGCCGGTGAGGGCGAGGCGGGCACGGCGGGTCATCTCGAGCGAGGGTAGCGGGCGCACGGGTGCTCTCCCGCGCGAATCCGACCCGCGTCGGCGCCTCCCGCCTCGGCGTGCGGCATCCTGCGGGCGTGCCCCCGCCGCCGCACCAGCCGACCTCCGGCGACCCGTTGGCCCGCCGCCGGACCGCCGATCGCGCACGGTCGGTGCGGGTCCGCCGCCGCCGTGCCGCGGCGCTCGGCGCGGTCGCGCTCGCCGCGCTGGTGACCGGCGCGATGGTCGCCGCCGGCTCTTCCGGGGAAAGCGGCGGGCCGCCCCGCGTCGCGGGCGCCCCGCCGCCGCCGGAGCACCCCGTCCACCTGACGATGGAGGTCAACGGCGACCTGCTCATCCACTCCCCCGTCTGGTACCAGGCCCAGGCGCTGGCGGGCCGGAGCGGCTACGACTTCCGCCCGATGCTGAGGGAGATCCGGCCCTACGTCCGGGGCGCCGACCTCGCCGTCTGCCACGTCGAGACGCCGATGTCCCCGCGCCCGCCCCAGGGCTACCCCGTCTTCAACACGCCGCCGGCGCTGGCCCGCGCGATCCGCTGGACGGGGTGGGACGCCTGCGACACCGCGTCGAACCACTCGCTGGACCAGGGCCAGTACGGGGTCGACGAGACCGGTCGCGCGCTGGATCGCGCCGGGGTCCGGCACACCGGGTCGTTCTCCTCGCCGGCCGCCCGGAGAAGGATCCTCATGCTCGAGGCCAAGGGCGTGAAGGTCGCCTATCTCGCCTACACCACGATCACCAACGGCATCCCGCTCCCCCACCCCTGGTCGGTGAACCTCGGCCTCGCGCGCACGATCCTCTCCGACGCGCGCCGCGCGCGCCGCGCGGGCGCCCACGCGGTCATCGTCAACCTGCACTGGGGCGAGGAGTACCAGTCGCAACCATCGCCGAGCCAGGAGCGCCTCGCCCGGGTCCTCACGCGCTCGCCCGCGGTCACGGCCGTTGTGGGCCAGCACGTCCACGTCGTCCAGCCGATCCGCGCGGTGAACCGCAAGATGGTCGTCTTCGGCGAGGGCAACCTGCTCTCCAACCAGACCTCCGCCTGCTGCCCGGCGGCCTCGCAGGACGGGATCCTCGCGCTCCTGCGACTGGTGATCGACCACCGGGGCGCGCGCGTGACCCGCGTCGACTACGTGCCGACCTGGGTCCGCCATCCGGACTTCACGGTCCTCCCGGTGCGCGCCGCCCTGCGCCGCGGCGAGGGGCCGGCGAGCGAGCTGCGCGCGTCGTGGCGGCGGACGGTCGGCGTGGTCGGCGTCTCGCGCCGCGACGCGCCCCTACGCTGACCCGATCCGTAGTCGCTGCGGATCCTTCTCCGTAGGCCCGGCGATGCCCGCGACCGGCGGCCTGCCCTAGCCTGCCGGACATGCCTCACGCACAACGGCCGGTGGTGCTCGTGGCCGGCGCGGGCGTCGCGGCGCTCGAGGCCCTGCTGGCGCTTCGCGTCCTCGCGGGCCCGGCCATCGACCTCGAGTGGCTCGCGCCCGGCACCGAGTTCGTCTACCGACCGATGGCCGTCGTCGAGCCCTTCGGCCGTGGCGAGGCGCGCCGGATCCCGCTCGCCAGGGTGGCCGAGGACCAGTCCTTGCGCCTCCACCAGGGGGCCCTGGCCGAGGTCGACCCGGAGCGCCCGTACGCGGTCGCGGACGACGGCCGGCGGCTGGCCTGCGACGCGCTCGTCGTGGCGCTCGGCGCGTCGCCCGTCCCGGCCGTGCCGGGGGCCATCACGTTCGCCGGACCCGAGGAGGCCGCCGAGGTGCGCCGGGCGCTGGGCGACCTCCAGGCCGGCCGCGCCCGCAGCATCGCCTTCGCCATGCCGTCCGGGGCCTCGTGGCCGCTGCCGCTCTATGAGCTCGCGCTGATGACCGAGAACCACCTGCGCGCGGCCGGGGCGGACGAGGTCGAGATCACGATCGTCACCCCCGAGGCTCGTCCGCTCGAGATGTTCGGCCCGGGCGCCTCCGCCGATCTCGACTCGCTGCTCGCCGCGCGCGACATCAGGGTTCGCGCCCTTTGCATCCCCCGTGACGTCGTCGACGGGCGGCTGCGCCTCGAGGGCGGCGGCAGCGTCTCCGCGCAGCGGGCCGTCGCCCTCCCGCGGCTCCGGGGGCCGGCGATCCCCGGGCTGCCGTCCGACGACGCCGGCTTCGTCCCCACCGACGAGCACGGCCGCGTCGTCGGCACGACCGCCGTCTACGCGGCGGGCGACTGCACGGCGTTCCCGCTGAAGCAGGGCGGGCTCGCCACCCAGCAGGCCGACGCGGTCGCGTCGGCCATCGCCGCCACGATGGGCGTCCCGGGTGAGCCGGAGCCCTTCCGCCCGATGCTCCGCGGGCTCCTGCTGACCGGCTCGACCCCGCGGTACCTGCGCGCGGATCCGACCCGCCTCGGCGCCGAGGCCACCGTGGCGATCGAGGCGCCGGCCCGACGCCGCCGCGCAGAGCACGCGACGGAGGTCGCGCATCGCGCGCTGTGGTGGCCGCCCGCGAAGATCGCCGGGCGCTACCTCGCGCCTTACCTGGCCGACGCCCGTCCGGTCCCGCTCGGCTCCGCGCCGCTCGCCGATCGCCCCGTGCCGGCCCGGCCCGCGGATCCGCACGACGACGACGAACGGCACGACGCCGCCGAGATGGCGCTGATCCTGGCCGACGGCGACGCGCGGTTCGGCGACTACTCGACCGCCCTGCGGGCACTCGAGGCGGCCGAGTCCCTCGCCGGGTCCCTACCGCCGGAGTACGCCGAGAAGCGACGGATCTGGCGTGAGGAGCTGCGCGGCGGCCGCCTGAACGCCTGAACCGCTGTTTCAACGCCTGAACCGCCGTTTCATACGAGGGGCGGCATCGAGGGTGAGCCTCAGGCCCACCACCCGAACCGCATCGCCTTCCCTGCGCCGACCCCCCGAGGCACGGCCCGCGCCGGAAGCCGCCGCCCGAACGCCTGACCGGCGGCAGCTCCAGGGGCCGAGTCAGCCGACGCGTTCGACGCCCGGCGCCCGCCAGGCGCGGCTCAGCGCTCGCGCCGTCGGCAGGTAGAGGCGCAGGTTCAGCCGGAGGCCGGCGGCCGGCGCCGGGAGCCAGTTCACGCCGGCCTCCGCCGGCCGGGTGCGCTGGATGGCGACCACGACCGAGCCGTCGGCTCGCCGCACGAGCGGCGGATGCGAGGACCCGAGCGCGTAGCGCTTCGCCGGGTTGGCCACGAGGAAGCCGTCGCTGTCGTACATCGTCAGCGACCAGAACGCGCGCGCGGGAGGAAGCTGCCCGCGGCCGAACGTCAGCCGGTAGCGGCTGGCGCCGTTCAGCAGGCGGCCGTCGCGGTCGGCGATCGCGATCGGATACATCGCCTCCTCCTCGGTGTTCGCCCCGATCCCCGCGATCGCGAGGTCGGCGCGGAACGCGTAGTCGGTCCCGAAGCGCCCGATGTCGCTCGCCGCGACGTACCAGCCCTGGTGGGCGAGGGCGTCGCGGGCCACCCGCAGGCGGAGGTCACTCGGTCGCGCCGCGCGCTCCTCGTCGACGCCGGCGCGCAGCCCGGCGAGGATGTCGGCGCTCAGGCCGGCGTGCGAGGGAGTCAGGCCCGGGCCGATGCCGAATCGCCGCAGCCGGGCGAGGATGGCGCGGTCGCGCGCCGGGGGCCGGTTCTCGCGCATCGCGCGACCGAGCGCGTCGAGGTAGGCGAGGCCGCCCGGCACCGGGAACTTGCGCTCGCGCAGGCCGGGGCGCACCGGCGCCGGGCGCGCGGGCCGGCCGAGCTGCGAGAGCGGCGTCAGGGTGTATTGCCGCTGGAGTGCGTGCACGCGCCGCAGGTCGCCACGGCTCCCGTCGGTGAGCGTGCGGCCGATGACCCAGATGCGCCGGTAGGCCACGCGCAGCACGCGCACGCCGCGGGGAATGGGTCGCCGCAGCCGGGCGCCGGTCCAGACGAGCGCGAGTCGGCCCGCTCGCTGCCCGGTCGTCCGCGTGCCGGCGTAGCCGACGACGTTGGTCCAGGGGTCGACCAGCTCGAAGTCGTAGAAGCGGCGACCCATGTCCGGGTGGTCGAGGACGACAGGCTCGCGCGCGAGATCGAGGTGGGCGATCGAGTAGAGCGTGTCGACGTTCGGCGCGACGACGGTGCGGTCGCGCGGGGTCGCGAATGTCGGCGCGTGGCTGAAGGCGTTGACCGGCGCGGCGCCCCGGCCGTTGGAGAAGCGGACGCTCGTCTCCTCGCGGCGGATCCGCAGGTACTCGAGGAGCGGAAGCCCGTAGGCGTAGGCGTCGTGGCCGACCTGGTTGGCCTCCTCGCGAGTGGGCGCCGTGGCCGCCGGCGCGACGGCGGGCAGCGCGAGCCCGCTCAGCGCGAGCGCGCCGGCGGCGAGGGTGACGAGGCGGACGCGACGGCGGGACATCTCTCTCCTCCGGGAGCCGAACGGACGGTTGGAGGCTATGCGCTCGCCGCCGGTCGCGTCGCGGTTGTTGGCGCCGGCGCCGACGGGACGCTGGATGAGCCGGCTAGAGCACGAACACGGCGAGCGCGATCAGCACGACGACCAACACCGCCATGATCGCGGCGATGACGACCCCGACCCGAGTCTCCCGGCGCACGACCGCGTCGTCCGCCCCGTCGGGGTCGAGGTCAGAGATCGGTGACCCGCGGCGCGTAGCGGTGATGGAGCATGAGCGCGTTGCCGTCGGGGTCGGCGAAGAACGCCATGTGGCAGACGCTGGTATCGAGCGTGTCGCCCATGAACTCGACGCCCTGCTCCTCGAGCTTCGCGCGCGCCGCGGCGATGTCCTCGACGTGCAGCGCCACCGCGTTCGGGTTCGCGTGGAACTCGAGCCCGGCCGC
>JBBSBL010000086.1:0-8600 GCA_038251325.1 Solirubrobacterales bacterium
AATCACGCGCAGGCGGACGCCTACGCCGCGCGGGCTCGCGACGTCCGTTGCGAGGTCTTCATCCCCGAGGACGCGCCGATCGCCAAGGCCGACGCCGCGGCCGACCTCGGTGCGGGCATCCACGAGGTCGCCGGCAGCGTGGACGACTGCGTCGAGGCTGCCCGTGCGCGCGCCGCCGAGCCCGGCGGGCCGGCGTTCATCCATCCGTTCGACGACGCGGTCGTCGTCGCCGGCCAGGGCTCGCTCGGGCTCGAGCTGCTCGACCAGGTCGAGGATCTCGCCCAGGTCGTGGTCCCGGTCGGCGGCGGCGGCCTGGTCAGCGGCACGGCGGTCGCGGTGAAGAGTGCACGCCCCGACGTCCGCGTCATCGGTGTGCAGGTCGAGGCGTGCCCCTCCTGCCGGGCCTCGCTCGATGCCGGCGAGCCGGTCACCGTCGAGAGCGCGCTGACGATCGCCGACGGCATCGCGATCAAGCGCCCTGGCGGCGTCACGCTGCCGCTGCTCGAGCGCTGGATCGACGACGTCGTGTGCGTGGGGGAGGAGGAGACGGCGGAGGCGATGGTGCTGCTGCTCCAGCGCGCAAAGCTCGTCGTCGAGGGCGCCGGCGCCGTCGGGGTCGCGGCGCTCCTCGCCGGCAAGGTCCCGCCGGCGCCGCGCGGCACGACCGTCGCGGTGCTCTCGGGCGGGAACGTCGACGCCGGCCTGCTCGCCTCGATCGCCCGGCGCCACGAGACCGGGCAGGGCCGGCGCCTCGCGCTGCTCTCGCGCGTGCCCGACACCCCGGGCGGCCTCGCGCGGCTGCTCGCGCTCGTCGCCGAGACCGGGGCGAACGTCGTCGAGGTCGAGCACGTCCGCGAGGGGGTGTCGCTTCATGTGCGCGAGACCGGCGTGCAGCTCGTGCTCGAGACGCGCGGGCGCGAGCACGCCGACCGCGTGCTCGCGGCGATCCGCGACGCCGGCTACGGCGCGTCGGTCATGCGCTGAGCTGGCGCCGCCGCGGGTCTCGGCCCGGCGACCGCCCGCGCCTACTGCGGCGTCACGTAGGCGTTTGTCAGCCCGCCGTCGACGAGGAAGGTCGAGGCGGTCACGTAGGAGGACTCGTCGCTGGCGAGGAAGAGCGCCGCGTTGGCGAGCTCGCGCGGCTGGGCGAAGCGGCCCATCGGTAGGTGGACCATCCGGCGCGCGGCCTCCTCCGGATCGCTTGCGTAGAGCTCCTCCAGCAGCGGCGTCGAGACCGGCCCGGGACACAGCGCGTTGACCCGCACGCCCTGGCGGGCGAGCTCCACGCCGAGCTCGCGCGAGAGCGCGAGCACGCCGCCCTTGGAGGCGGTGTAGGAGATCTGCGAGGTCGCGGCGCCCATCAGCGCGACGAACGACGCCGTGTTGATCACGCTCCCGCCGCCGGACTCGAGCAGGTGCGGGATCCCGTGCTTGCAGCACAGGAAGACCGAGGTGAGGTTGACCTCCTGCACCGTGCGCCACGCCTCGAGCGAGGTCTCGAGCACCGAGACGTCGTCGGGCGGGGAGATGCCGGCGTTGTTGAAGAGCACGTCGATGCGGCCGAAGCGCTCGCGGATCTCGCCGTACATCGCGGCGACGTCCTCCTCGTGGGTCACGTCGACCTGGAGGGCGAGCTCCCCCTCGGCGCCGGTCGCCAGGTCGACGCCGACGACGACCGCCCCCTCCTCGGCGAACCGCCGCGCGGTCTCCGCGCCGATCCCCCTCGCCGCGCCCGTGATGACGCATACCCGCCTCTCGAGTCGTCCGGCCACGCCTACCCCTCCGTCGCGTAGTAGACGGTCTTGACCTCGGTGTAGTGGTCGAGCGCGTGTGGGCCCAGCTCCCGGCCCACGCCCGACTGCTTGAAGCCGCCGAACGGCGTCTGCACCCGGACCGAGCTGTTCGAGTTGATCGACAGCACCCCGGTCTCGATCGCTCGGGCCACCCGCAGCGCCTTCGCCCCGTCGCGGGTCCACACCGAGCCCGAGAGCCCGTAGATCGTGTCGTTGGCCATCGCGATCGCCTCGGCCTCGCCGTCGAACGGGACGACGACGGCCACCGGCCCGAAGATCTCCTCGCGCACCGCGCGGTCCGCCGGGTCGACCGGGCAGAGCACCGTCGGCGGGTACCAGTAGCCGGCGCCGTCCGGCGCTGCGCCGCGAAAGGCGACCGGCGCCCCGTTCGGCACGAACGACGCGACGGTCTCGCGTTGCCCGGCCGAGATGAGCGGGCCCATGTCCGTGTCGGGGTCGAGCGGGTCGCCGACGCGGATCCCGGTCACGTGCGGTTCGAGCGCGGCCATGAAGCGGTCCAACGCCGGCCGCTCGACGAGGATCCGCGAGCGCGCGCAGCAGTCCTGCCCGGCGTTGTCGAACACGGCGCCGGGCGCGGCCGCCGCGGCGACGTCGAGATCCGCGTCCGCGAAGACGACGTTCGCCGACTTGCCGCCGAGCTCGAGTGTGACCCGCTTGATCGTCCCCGCGGCCCCGGCGGCGATCGAGCGGCCGACCTCGGTCGAGCCGGTGAAGGCGACCTTCGCCACGTCGGGGTGCTCGACGAGCCGCTTTCCCACCACGCGCCCCGGGCCGACGACCACGTTCACCACGCCCTCCGGGAGGCCCGCCTCCAGCGCGATGCGCTCGAGCTCGACCGCGGTGAGCGGCGTGAGCTCCGCGGGCTTCAGCACCACGGTGTTCCCCGCCGCCAGTGCGGGCCCGAGCTTCCAGCACGCGATGGTCAGCGGGAAGTTCCACGGCGTGATCAGGGCGACGACGCCGAGCGGCTCGCGGAAGGTCATCGCGACGCCGCCCGCCGCCGGGATCGTGTTGCCGAGCAGGCGCTCGGGGCCGCCGGCGTAGTAGCCGATCGTCTCGATCGCCATGCCGATCTCGCCGCGAGCGGAGCCGATCGGCTTCCCGGCGTTGCGCGCCTCGAGCGTGGCGAGGGCCTCGTGGCGCTCGGCCATCGCGTCGGCGAGGCGGCGCAGCAGCCGGGCGCGCTCGGGCGCGGCGAGCGCCCGCCACGCCGGGTAAGCCGCCGTGGCGCGCGCCACGGCGGCGTCCGCCTCCTCGACACCGGCCCGAGGCAGCTCGGCGAGCACCTGCTCGGTCGCGGGCTCCAGCACGCTCAGCACGGGGCTCCCTCGGCGAAGCCGGCAAACCGCGGCGGCGCGGCGTCGGCGGCGAGCCGGGCACTGCGTGCGGCGCGGAGCTCGGGGTCCTCCACCTGCTCGGCGACGAACGCGGACAGGTCCCGGTCCGGCGCGAGGGCCGCGCGGACGCGCTCGAGGACTCCGTGCTGGTCGAGCGCCGGCAGCTCGCGGCGCCGCGCCGGGACCGCGGCGAGCGCGACCTCCTCGCCGTCCATGCGCAGGCAGCCGTGCCGGGATAGATACGCGCTGACCGTCTCCAGCCGCGACCCGTCGCGGAGCCGGAGCTCGATCCCGTCGAGGCGGCCGAAGCGGTAGTTGCCCTCGGTGGGATGCAGGAGGTCGAGCTCGCGGTCGGTGACCCACAGCGTGCAGACATCGACCTCGGTGTCGTCGCTCTGCTGCAGCGTCGCCGGAATGGCGCCGTAGGGCGCGACGTGGGCGGAGTAGACGACGTCGAACCCGGCGAGCCAGGCCGAGGCCGAAGGCACCTCCCCGACGGCGCCGCCGAGCTTGCCGGCGAGCGCGTCCGGCGACGCGTTGGCGCCGATCGCGAGCAGCGCACGGCGGCCGCCGAGGTCCGCCGGCGGTCCGCCGCCCACGTCCTCGGCCGCGCGCGCGTAGGGGTAGGCGAGCGCCTGCGCGACGACGCTCACGCCTGCGCTCCGGCCCGGGCCTCGCGCGCCGCCCGGGCGGCGTCGACGAAGGCGCCGATGATGCGGTCCGCGTCCGTGGCCTCGGCGTGCCACTGGACGCCGAGGGCGAAGCCGCGACCCGGCAGCTCGATCGCCTCGGGGAAGCGGTCGAACGGCGCGTGGCCGGTGACGAGCAGTCCGTCGCCGAGCTCGTCCACGCCCTGGTGGTGGTGGGACTTCGTCTCGCACCGCGTGGTGCCGGCGGCGCGCGCCGCGAGCGAGCCGGCCTCGAGTTCGACCCCGTGGTCGGCTCCCTCGAAGGTCCCGAGCACCGGGCGGTGGCGCTCGTGGCCGAGCCGCTCGGGCAGGTCCTGGAGCAGGGTCCCCCCGCGGGCGATGTTCATGATCTGCATGCCGCGGCAGACCCCGAGCACCGGGAGATCGCGCTCCATCGCGCGCCGGGCCAGCGCGATCTCGAAGCCGTCGCGGACCGGCACGGTGCCGACCGTCAAGGGGTGGGGCTCCGCGCCGTAGGCCGCGGCGTCGATGTCGGCCCCGCCGGCCAGGAGCAGGCCGTCGATCAGGTCGAGCACCGCGTCGGGGTCATCGCTCGCCATCGGGTCCGGCGGCAGCAGCACCGCGAGCGCGCCGGCGCCCTGCACGCGATCGACGTAGTTGCGCGGCAGCAGGACGGCCTCCTGGTCCCACACCGCCCAGCTCGCGCGCTCCTGCGCGGTGCACAGGCCGACGACGGGCCGGCTCACAGGCGCTCGAACCCCCGGAACTTCTCCCAGTCGGTGACGGCGGCGTCGAACGCCTCGAGCTCGATCTGCGCGTAGTTGAGGTAGTGCTTCACGACATTGGAGCCGAACGCCTCCTGGGCGACGGCGGAGGTCGCGAACAGCGCCTGGGCCTCCCGCATCGTGTTCGGCACGTGCGGCTTCTCCGCGTCGTAGGCGTTGCCCTTCAGCGGCGGCTCGAGCTCGAGCTCCTGGTCGATCCCGTGCAGGCCCGACGCGATCATCGCCGCGAAGGCGAGGTAGGGGTTGACGTCGCCGCCCGGCATCCGGTTCTCCACGCGCAGGCCATGGCCGTGGCCGATCACCCGCAGCGCGCACGTGCGGTTGTCCTCGCCCCAGGCGACCGCGGTCGGCGCGAACCAGCCCTTGACGAAGCGCTTGTAGGAGTTGATCTGCGGCGCGAAGAACAGCGTGAGCTCGCGCATGCAGGCGATCTGGCCGGCGACGAAGCGATGGAAGGTCTCGGGCTCGTCGGCGAAGAGGGCCGACCCGTCCTCGCCGCGCACCGAGAGGTGGATGTGGCAGGAGTTGCCCTCGCGCTCGTCCAGCTTGGCCATGAAGGTGATCGCGTTGCCCTCCTGGGCGGCGATCTCCTTCGCGCCGTTCTTGTAGATCGAATGGTCGTCGGCGGCCTCGAGCGCGGTCCCGTAGCGGAAGTTGATCTCGTGCTGGCCGTAGTTGCACTCGCCCTTGGAGTTCTCGACGACCATCCCGGCGCCGGCCATCTCGGTGCGGATGCGGCGGATGATCGGCTCTACGCGCGAGGTGCCGAGCAGCGAGTAGTCGACGTTGTAGAGGTTCGCCGGATCGAGATCGAGGTAGCGCTTGCGCCACGCGTCCTCGTAGGAGTCGTTGAAGAGCACGAACTCGAGCTCGCTCGCCGCGTAGGCCGTCCAGCCGCGCTCCGCGAGCCGGTCGAGCTGGCGGCGCAGGATCTGCCGCGGCGAGACGGACACCGGCGCGCCGTCGTGGTCGTGGATGTCGGCCATGCACAGCGCCGTCCCCGGGAGCCACGGCACGAGGCGCAGGGTGTCGAGGTCCGGCGCCATGACGAAGTCGCCGTATCCCTTGTCCCACGACGTCAGCTCGTAGCCGTCGACGGTCTCCATGTCGACGTCGACGGCGAGGAGGTAGCTGCACCCCTCCGAGCTGTTGGGCACGACCTCCTCGAGGAAGTGCGAGGCGGTCAGCCGCTTGCCCTGCAGACGGCCCTGCATGTCGGCGATGGCGAGCAGGACGGTGTCGACCTCCCCGTTCGCGACGCGATCCTTCAGGTCGTCGAGGGTCACGTCACCGCTCCAAAGGTATGCATCGCCATCCTTTCCAACCTACCCGGTTCCGGCGTGGTCGTGTCAACTTGGGGTCAGGCCCTCCAGCAGGTGCTCGGTCCCGGCCAGATGCTCCCGCAAGAGTCGCACGGCGCGGCCGCCGTCGCCGCGCTTCAGGAGCCGGACGAGCCGGCGGTGCTGGGCATTGGAGTGGGTGAGCACCTCCTCGGGGTGGGGGATCAGTGCGATGAGGTCGCTCATCCGGCCCTGGATCTCGGTCGTCGCCGCGACGAGCCGGGGCGAGTGCGCGGCCTCGGCCAGGCCGATGTGGAAGCGGATGTCGGCGCGGCGGTAGTCGTCGAAGTCTGGCGCGTCCGCCATGCGCGCGACGAGATCCTCGAGCGGCTCGAGGTCGCCCGGCTGGGCCCGCTCGGCGGCCAGCAGCGTGGCGCCGGCCTCGGCCGCGAGCCGCGCGTCGAGCACCGCGCGGGCGTCGGCGCCCAGCGCCACGGCGGGCCCGCCGGCGAGCGGCGGCGCCTCGGTGACGAAGGTTCCACCGCCGCGGCCGCGGATGGACTGGAGCAGGCCGCTCTGCACGAGCGCGGTGATGGCGTGGCGCAGCGTCGAGCGGGAGATCCCGAGCTGGTCGGCGAGCTCGCGCTCGGGCGGGAGCTGCGAGCCGGGCGCCAGCAGGCCGACGCGGATGCCCGTGCCGAGCCTGGCGACGGTCTCCTCGAACGCCGTCGGCGGCGAGACCGGACCGAAGACGATGGCAACCGCGTTGTCGGCCATGAGACCTCCCCGGGAGGGTAGCCCGCCGTCGCGCCGGAGCGCGGCGACGGGCCTCAGGCGTGCCCTCCAGTCCCGCCTAGGGAGAGAACTCGGGCTTCGGCGCCGGCGCGACGGCCTCGTCGATGTTGGGTCGCGGCCCGGTGAACGTGTTCTTCGCGCTCACGAGCCACCAGATGCCGACGATCACGAACAGACCGCCGGTCACCAGCGGGGCGTAGTTCACCGAACTCGTGTTGAACGTGTCGTCCCACGGGACCCCTGCCGGCGAGATCGGCAACGAGAACAGGATCGTGATGAAGATCACCCAGACCGTCGAGAACAGGTTCATCCACTTGTACTTGTTGCCGTTCGTCCAGGGGCCGGGCTTGAACTTGGCGCCTTGGCGCCAGCGCAGGAAGATCGGGATCACGTAGGCGATGTACAGCCCGATCACCGTGATCGACACGACCGCGAGGAAGGCGACGGGTACACCGGCGGCGTTGCCCTTGAGCGCAGGGAGCGTCACGATCAGCGCCAAAACGGCCATCAGGATCACCGCGTTGAACGGAATTCGCGCGGCGTTGACGCGACTCCAGATACGCCACCCCGGCAGCGCGCGGTCCCGGCTGAACGCGAAGCACATGCGCGACCCGCTCGTGAGGCAGCTCATCCCGCAGAACAGCTGCCCGACGGTCGAGATGATCAGCACGGCCTTGACCCAGGTGGTGCCCATCGCGCTGACGAACACCGCGATCGAAGAGCCGGCACCGTACCCGAGCCCGTCGTTGACCTTGTCGGGGTGAGCCGCCGCGAACGTGATGGCCAGCAGCACGATCCACCCGATGATCGCCGAGTAGAACACCGATCGCCAGACGCCCTTTGCCGCGCTCTGGGAGGCGTCGTGGGTCTCCTCGGAGATGTGCGCGGAGGCGTCGAAGCCGGTGATCGTGTACTGGGTGAGCAGGAACCCGAGCGGCAAGACGTAGAAGATGAAGAACGGCGTGCTCGTGCTCCCGCTCGTGAAACCGGAGTTGTTGAAGGTCTTGGTGAAGACGAACGAGAGGCTCGCATGCTCGGACGGGGCAGCGATGAGGATGATCACGATCACGGACACGCCCAGGACGTGCCACCAGACGGAGATCGAGTTCAGAATCGCCACGAAGTGGGAGGTGAGAATATTGACCACCGTGTGCAAGATCAGGATGAGCACGAACAGGCCAAAGATCTCGCTGAGGACGTGCGACGTGTCGCCGAAGTTCACGCCGAGGATGTCGACTTTGTATAGGCCGAGGGTCGCGTTGAGGAACGTCGCGGCGGCGTAGTCCACGGACGCGACGACGCCGACGAGTCCGGCGAAGTTGAACCAGCCGGTGAACCAGCCCCAGCCCGGGCCGCCCAACTCGGAGGCCCACCAATAGATGCCACCCGCCGTGGGGTAGGCCGAAACGAGCTCGGACATGCAGAACGCGATGATGAGGATCGCGGAGCTGATGATCGGCCAGCCCCAGCTGATCGCGACCGGCCCGCCGTTGTTCCACGCCTGGTAGTAGGTGGTGAAACACCCGGCGAGAACCGAGATGATCGTGAACGAGATCGCGAAGTTCTGGAACCCGCTCCACGCGCGGTTGAGATCCTGCTTGTAGCCCATCTCGGCGAGCCGACGCTCGTCCGGGTTCTGGATCTCCTGGCCTGTGCTCACGTGCCCCCCTCGGTGATCGCTCGGCGCCGCCGAGGCGACGCCCTTCTCCCAGTTCTGGCGCACCGCCGTCGTAAAGGTACGACGGTCCGTCCTCTACCCGGCGCGACAATATGGCGGCCCGCGGACGGAAGTCAAGTCCGATTCCGCGCGAGCGGTTCCTCCTCCCCAACGAGCGCGGAACGCGGCGTTGCGGGCGACCGGCGCGGGGCGTAGGGTCGAGATTGGACCGGACCATCGGAGGGGAGCTGAAGTGAGCTGGCGAGCGAGGGTGTTCGGGCA
>JBBSBL010000087.1:0-7988 GCA_038251325.1 Solirubrobacterales bacterium
CCTGACGGGCGCGCGCCGCGGCGCTACGATCCGGCCCTCCCGGGCGCGTAGCTCAGCGGGAGAGCGCTCGCTTCACACGCGAGAGGTCGCTGGTTCGAGCCCAGCCGCGCCCATCGCCGAGGCCCTGCTAACCCTGGGTTTCGACGAACCAGGGACGGGGTGAGGGCGCCGCGCGACCGGGGGTGACCGGCCCCGTCTGCCCGGGCACGAACCACGCGGCGCCCTTCTGTCCTTCCGCGGGACGTATGTGTCCGTGTACCGAACCGCCAGCGCTCGTGCCTGGGGCGGTGACACCCGTCGCCCTCCGACGTTGTAGTCGCCCCGCTAGTAGCCGTGTTCGATGTATTTCAGCCAGGCCTCGCGGACGGCCACATGCTCGTTCGCCGCTGCCAGCGCTACCGTTGCGGTCCACTCGTCGGGGCCTCCCTGGGCAGCATCGCTTTGCTTGCTCGAGCGCTCGCGATCCGCGACGGCCACGCCTAGCCGCTCGATCGCCAGGGCATGCACGCCGCTGCCCCTAACGGGCCTGCGCGGCAATGCCATCGACAGTCGACCAGCGTTCAGCCGATGACGTGCCGCGATCGCTCCCCGGATGCGAGCGTCGCCGCCGTCGCCGTGCAGTTCGCTGCGCCGTGGTGCTACTCGCTGGGCTGGGCTGCTGCCGGTCATCGCTCCCACCTCCGTGCCCTCTGTGGGGGTCGCGCGGAAGGCAGAGGGAATAGGGCCCGACGGGCGATCTAGCGGCTGGCCCCACGAGTCTGAACCACATTGGCCTCAAGCTCCGCCACCTCCACGCTTCGGCGGCTGTCCGGGCTAAAGGCTGGAAATCCTGGCCGCAGGGCCAGCACGCTGTTCATGCTACTCCTCCCTGTCAAGGCCGGAGGTACTGGCTTGTGCGGGGTGGGCCGCGGGGCGCACCGGTGGGCGGTCCCCCGACCCGCGACCGCTGCGAACCCGGTTCCCGCGACGCTCCCCCCGCGTTCCTTGGTCAGGGCCCCACGCAGACCGCGTACGCCTGCGGGGGAGGACGCTCGTCGAAGCCGAGGTTCACGTAGACGAGCCTGTAGCTGTCGCGCCCGCCGATGCGATGGATCGGGACGGCTGAGCCGACGTGCACTACCGCCACGTCGTCCGCGTTGCCGATCGAACTCAGATCGAATCCGCCGCCGACGACGACCTCTCCAGGTTCGCAGAACGCTTCGACCGCAGCACCGTCGGAGCGGTCTCCGGCCACGTGTCGAATCGTCACCTTGGCGGGGTCAAGGCCGCCCGGCTTTCCCGGCGCTCCCGTGAGCCCGATCGCCCCCGTGGCGCCCTGGACTCCGCGCGGGCCGCGAGGACCCACCCGCCGCAGGGCACCCGACGCCAACTTCGCACGCGTGACCGCGCCATCGCGCAACTGGCGTGTACCCACGCTGTTCGACGGTAGCGAGGCAGCGTACGCCGTACCGGAGAGAGCAACCACCAGGGCGAGATAACCAACCACGTGGCGTCGCAGGTGAGACAGAACCACGCAAGCTCCCTTCCCAGGTCGGTCTCGCCGACCCTACACCCCCGCCTCGTCGTGCCCCCTCTGTGTCGAGGCGGCGGAGGGTCGGCTGGTCGCGTCGCAGCTCTCGGCCTACGTCTGGACGTTCCGAGACGGACGGGTCATCCACTTCAGGTCGTTTCGAGATCCCGAGGCGGCCGTCGACGCCGCCGGGGTCCGAGAGGGAGCGGCGTCGCAGGACGACGTCGACCGCACGATGCGCTGACGGGCCTGCGCGCTCACCCCGACGCGATCGCGCTCCCCGGCGTCGGCGCACGGTCGCGCATCCGCAGCAGCGGCTCGTCGACCCGGTGCGGCGCCCAGACCGTGAGCCATCCGTCGCCCTGGGCCACGGCGAGCAGCCCGTCGTCGCCGACCGCGAGCGCCTCGACCCCGCGCGCGCCGGCGGGGCGCCGCGCGAGGAGCCGCCCGGAGGGGTCGTAGACCTCGATGGCGGCGCGCGTGGTGAGGTCGAGCGCGACGATCGTCCCGCTCGGGCTGATCGCCGCCCGGCCGATCCCCCCGCCGTCGCCGGCCACCAGCGTGCGGGTCTCCGGGCGCCCGCCGAGCAGCGGGAAGCGGACCAGCTCGCTCCCCTCGACCGCCAGCAGCTCGCTGCCGCTCCAGCAGAGCGCCGTGGGCCCGGCGGCGAAGTCGGTGGGCAGCGAGGCGAGCCGGCCCCCGGAGCCCGTGCGATCGAACATCAGCACGCGGTCGCCGACGACCGCGAGCTTGCCGACCGGTGCGGGCTCGAACGCGCAGGCCAGGCGCGGGTTCGATCCGTTCGTGCGCTCCTCGCCCAGGTCGAAGGTCCACGACGGACCATCGGGCCAGGGCAGGCCGACGACCGTGGCCGTGCTCAGCAGCACCGCGACGAAGCCGCCGTCCGGCGCAGCCGAGACCGCCCGCGGAGGATCGGCCGCACCCGACGGACAGCGCCGGCGCGCGACCTCGCCCAGGCGCTCGCCGTCGAGCCGCAGCTGCACCACCTCGCCGTCCTGCGTGGCCGCCACGATCTCGGTTCCTGCCCCCAGGAACCGCACCGATCGCACCCACGCGTCGGTCAGGCCCTCGGCGACCGCCTCCGAGCCGTCGAGCGCCACGAGCAGCACCCCGCGAGCGCGCGAGGATCCGCTCCGCGCCGCGGCGAGCCAGCGACCGTCCGCGGAGAGCGCCGCCGCCCGAAAGGCGCTCTCATGCGGGAGGGCTGCGGGCTGCGAGCGGTCATCGCCGAGCCGCTCCGCGAGATCGAGGCCGCGCGCCGCCAGCCCGCGCGAACGGCGGGTGATCTCCCCGCCCGGCCCGGGGACGAGCCCGCGGCCGCTCACCGCCGCGCCCCCGTCCCGGCCAGGCGCTGCTGGGCCGCGTCGAGCCCCGCCTCGAGGTCCGCGCGCAGGCGGGCGAGCAGCTCGGGATCGGCCTCGGCGCGCTCGCGCATCTGATTGAGCTCACTGGCCTCGAGCGCCTCGAGCTCCACCCGGGCCTCGGCGATCCGCTCGCGGAGCTGCGCGATGTGGCGGATCACGCGGACGAGCCGCGCGGCGGTGTCGTCGCCCGCCACGGCCTCGGGGCTCTGGTCCCAGCCACGCAGGATCCGGCGCAGCTCGTCGAGATCGCCGAGACGGTAGGCCTCGTTGGCCGCGGCCATCGCCACCGTGGCGCGCTGCTTGGTCTCCGCGTCCTCGTGGAGGTCGGGGTGAAGGCGCTTGGCGGCCTCACGGAACAGCGCCTTGCCCTCCGGCTTGGGCGGCTCCCAGGCGTCGGGCGCCGGCGCCTCGCCGCCGGCCTCGGCGCTCTCCCGGGCGCGCTCCTCGGCCTCGCGCCAGGCCGCAGCGTGCTCCTCGCGGGCCGAGGCCTCGTAGGCCTGACGGGCGAGGCGCGCCTCGAGCCCGTCGAGCTCGCTGAAGAGCACGCCGACCTCGACGTGGTAGCGCGCCTCGAAGTGGGCCAGCAGGGCGGTGAGCGTGGCGATCCGCTCACGGACGCCGGCGAAGTCGTCCTCCAGCGCGTCGAGCTCGCGCTCCTTGTCCCTGAGCTCCCGATCCTCCGGCGCGTCGGCCGCGGTGTCCTGACCGGCCACGTCCCGGACGTTAACGATCGGGTCGGAAAGCTCTACAAAGTTGGCCAACTGCGGCGCGCGTGCGACGCCGCCAATGACCGGTCACGCCGCTCCGCCGAGCGGTTGGGCGGCCGACTCCCCATTCGTCCGTGGCGCGCGAAAGGATCGCGGGCCGCGTCGCTCGGGCCGCGGCGCGGCCGGCCTTGCCGACGCAGATTTGCCGGGTGTAGGGTCGTGGGCGCGGCCCCGGCCTGGGAGGTGTAGCAGTGCTCGCGAGTTTCCAGATGCTGCCCGAGCAGCCGATCGAGGAGCTGCTGGACGCCATCCGGATCGCCGACGAGCTGGGCTACCACGCCTGCTACAGCGCCGACGAGATCTACCACAAGGACGCCTGGTCGCTCTTGGCCGCCGCCGCGCGGGAGACCGAGCGGGTGAGGTTGGGCCCGTGCGTGGCGCCGATCTTCATGCGCGACCCGACCTACGTGGCGCAGCTGGCGGCGACGCTCGACGAGCTCAGCGGCGGGCGGGCCGAGGTCGTCTTCGGAATCGGAAACATCGCCATGCTCGAGCAATATGGGGTGAGCTGGCGCGGAACTCGGCCGATCGCCCGCCTGCGCGAGGCGCACCGGGTCATGCGCACGGTGCTCGACGAGGGCTCGATCGACTTCGCCGGCGACTTCTACGCCTACAGCGGCGTGAGCACGACGGCACGGCCCGTGCAGGACCACCTTCCGCTCAAGATCGGCGCCATGGGCGGCCCCAAGTCGATGGAGCTGGCGGGAGAGATCGCCGATGGGCTGCTCACGGCCTGCGCGTATTCCGCCGAGGCGCTCGACTACACGGTCCGGTGCTTCGAGGCCGGAGCGGAGCGCGCGGGGAGGACGCGCGAGGGGCTCGACGTCGGCGACTCGCTGCTCGGGGCGATCGCCACCGACCGCGACGCGGCGAAGCGGGCCGGCCGGGTGCTTGCCGCCTTCTACATCCCGTCGATGCCGCCCACTCTGCTGGAGCGTCACGGCATCGCGGCGGCGGCGGTAGCTCCCATCAAGGAGGCCTTCGGGGCCGGCGACGTGCGCCGGGCGCTCGCCGTCACCCCGGACGCGATCGCCGATCGCCTGGTGGTCGCGGGAACGCCCGACGACTGGCTCGCCTGGCTCCGCGAGACCTATGTCGGCGCCGGCCTCGACCACGCGCTCGTGTCGTTCGCCGACCCGTTCACGCTGCGGAGCTGGGCCGCCGTCGAGGTCGAGGGCCTGCCGACCTTGCCGGAGCAGGTCCGGCTGTTCGGCGAGCTCGTCCTGCCCGAGCTTCGCTGAGGCGTGTGGTCACGGACGACACCCCACGTGATGTGACGTAGTTGGCGGGGCAGCCCTGGGCTCGGGTCGGGTCGCGATGCCAGCAGCCCGGCACGCGGAGGGCTCATCGGCGGCGGGATGTGGGCGATACCCCATGAGGGTATAGTGGCCCGACAGCCCCGTCGCACTCAGAGGAGAGACCGATTCCGAAGCCAGACGGTGCCCGGCAGGCGAAGGTCACCACGCGCATCGCCGCCGGCGCGCTGGCGTCCGCGGCGGCCGTCGGGGGCGTGGCGCTGTGGTGGCGCCGCCACCCGTCGGCGTGCCCGTACGGGCAGCGGTTCTGGATCGAGGCGCCGCACCCGTTCATCACGCGCGAGCGGCTGCGCGAGGCGCTGGGCCCTCAGCCGGGGGAGACGATGCTCGAGGTCGGGCCGGGCACCGGCTACTACACGCTCGGGGTCGCCGAGCGGCTCGGGCCCGGCGGGACGCTGCACGTCTTCGACCTCCAGCCCGAGATGCTCGACCACACGCTGACGCGCGCGCGTGAGCGCGGGCTGAGCAACCTCGTGTCGCGACAGGGCGATGCGCGGGACCTGCCCTACGCGGACGGCGCGTTCGACGCGGCCTACCTGACCGCCGTGCTCGGCGAGATCCCCGACCAGGACCAAGCGCTCCGCGAGTTGCGCCGCGTGCTGCGTCCCGGCGGGCGCCTGGTCGTCGGCGAGCTCTTCGGCGACCCTCACATGGTCACCGAGCGGGCGCTGCGCCGCCGCGCGGCGGCGGCGGGCTTCCACTTCGAGCGTCGGGTCGGCCCGCCGTTCGGCTACTTCGGTGTGCTGCGGCGGCTCCCGGCCGGGGTCGGCGAGCCGCCCGACCCGCTGCGCCCGGCCGCCCCGTGAGCGCGACCGCCACCCGACCGGCGCGCACCGTGGTGCTGCACGTCGGGGAGCAGCTGTTCGCCTCCCAGGAGGCCTGCGTGGAGCGGGTCCTGGGCCGGTTGCCGGGGGTGGCCAAGGTCGAGGCGAACGCGGTGGCGCAGACCGCGACGGTGACCTACGACCCGGCGCTGGCCTCGGTGGCCGCCCTGCGGGAGGCCGCGGAAGGCGGCGGGTTCGACTGTGCCGGCTGTTCCTCGCCGGTGTGTCAGTGCGATCCGCTCGCGGAGCCCGGGACCGCGCCCGCGCACGATGCGGCGGCGGTCGAGCGTGCGGAGGAGGGGCACGGCGAGGGCGGTCACGCCGGCATGTCGATGGACGCGATGGCGCGCGACATGCGCAACCGCTTCCTCGTCGCGCTCATCTTCACCGTGCCGATCGTCCTGTGGTCGGACGTCGGCAAGAACGTCCTGGGGACCGAGCTGGCGACCCCGTTCGGCATGGACCGCAAAGTGTTCGAGCTGCTGCTCAGCCTGCCGATCGTCTTCTACGCGTCGTCGATCTTCTTCGCCGGCGCCTGGCGGGCGCTGAAGGCCCGGACGCTGGACATGATGGTGCTGGTCGCCGTCGCGATCGGCGTGGGCTGGAGCTACTCGGTCGCGGCCACCTTCTTCATCACCGGCGAGGTCTTCTACGAGGCGTCGGGCATGCTCGCGACGTTCGTGCTGCTCGGCCACTGGTTCGAGATGCGTGCCCGCGGCAGCGCCGGCGACGCGATGCGCGCGCTGCTGGACCTCGCCCCGCCGCGCGCCCTCGTGGTGCGCGACGGCGAGCCGGTCGAGGTGTCCACGGCCGAGGTCGTGGTCGGCGATGCGCTGCTGGTGCGCCCGGGGGCGAAGGTGCCGGTCGACGCCGAGGTCGCCGAGGGGGAGAGCGAGGTCGACGAGTCCACGGTGACGGGGGAGAGCCTGCCCGTGCACAAGGGACCGGGCGACGCGCTGGTCGGCGCGACGATCAACAAGAACGGCACGCTGCGCGCGACGGCCACCGCGGTCGGATCGGACACGGCGCTGGCCCAGATCGTCCAGCTCGTCCAGGAGGCGCAGAGCTCCAAGGCTCCGGGGCAGCGCCTCGCTGACCGTGCCGCGTTCTGGCTCGTGCTCGTCGCGCTCGTGGGCGGGACGCTCACCTTCGTGGTCTGGTTCTTCGTCGTGGGCCGCAACGCGGCGGAGGCGCTGCTCTTCGCCATCACCGTGGTGGTCATCACCTGTCCCGACGCGCTCGGCCTGGCGACACCGACGGCGATCATGGTCGGCAGCGGCCTGGGCGCGAAGCGGGGCATCCTGTTCAAGAGCGCGGTGGCGCTGGAGACCGCGGCCAAGCTCGACACCGTCGTCTTCGACAAGACCGGCACGTTGACCCGCGGTGAGCCCGAGGTCGTCGGCGTCGTGGTGGCCGACGGCGTGAACGAGGACGAGCTGTTGAGCCTGGTCGCGGGAGCGGAGGGCGACAGCGAGCATCCGCTCGCCCAGGCGATCGTGCAGGCCGCGAAGGCCCGCGGCCTCGATCGGCCGCGCGCCGCCAGCTTCGAGGCCGTCCCCGGCCACGGCGCCATCGCCACGGTCGACGGCCGGCGCCTGGCGATCGGGAACCAGCGGCTGCTCGACCGCGAAGGCATCGACCACGACGGCCTGACCGCCCCGGCGGCCGAGCTGGCCGGCGAAGGGCGCACCACGGTCCAGGTGGCGCTCGACGGCCGGGCCGCCGGGATCATCGCCATCGCCGACGCCCCACGGGACACCGCCGCCGACGCCGTCGCCGCGCTCGCCGAGCTCGGCGTCCGGCCGGTGATGCTCTCCGGCGACAGCCGCGCCACCGCGGAGCGAGTTGCCCGGCAGCTCGGCATCACCGAGGTCCTGGCCGAGGTGCTGCCGGGCGAGAAGGCGGCAAAGATCGCCGAGCTCCAGGCCGGCGGCCGCTCGGTCGCGATGGTCGGCGACGGAGTCAACGACGCCCCGGCCCTGGCGCAGGCCGACGTCGGCATCGCGATCGGCACCGGCACCGACGTGGCGGTCGAGACGGCCGACGTCGTGCTGATGCGCTCCGACCCGTTGGACGTCGCCACCGCCGTCACCATCAGCCGCGGGACGGTGCGCAAGATGCACCAGAACCTCGGCTGGGCCGTCGGCTACAACAGCCTCGCGCTGCCGATCGCCGCCGGCGTCTTC
>JBBSBL010000088.1:0-7845 GCA_038251325.1 Solirubrobacterales bacterium
GGGAGGTTGTTCCGGTCGTGGAGCGAGCCGTGGCGCATGCGGGTGAGGACCCTCCGGTCTCCGCGTAGGCCGATAACGCGACGTCCTGCACGGACGACGCCGGTTAGCGTCCCGACTAGGGGGTCGTATACGCCCCCCAGCGGGGAACCCTCGTGTCCCCGCGTGGGAAACGCACGTCCGGGCGGATGAACAACGTGCTCAGGAACTACACCTAGATCGCCTCCCTCGCCTTGGTGACGCCGGCCTGCATCTCCTGCGCGTTCATGACCGGCGAGAGCGTGATCTTCGCACCCAAGCCCATGAAGAACGGCTCGGCCGCCGGCGGGATCCCGCTCGAGTCGTCCATCTCGAAGAAGATCAGCGCGGTTCGCATGCCGTCGTCAGTGGTGAAGTAGGCGGCCTCCGCTTTCAGCGCCTCGAGCGACGATCCCATGACCTGCGGCAGGCTGCCGTCCTTGATCGCGTCGTTGCCCGGCCCGGTCGGCATCTGCACCTTCATCAACATCCGCATACGCGCTCTCCTTCTTCGGGTTGGATCTCCCACAGCGAGCGACCGAGGGCGCCCGCGAGGCGAACCTACGCCGCCGCATATAACCCGCCTAAAGCCGACGCGCGCAGCCGCCGCCGATAGCGAGTCGCCGGTGCGTTCGTAAGCGAAGCCCCGACCTACACGGGCGCGACACTCGGTGTGGCTCGCTTGCCAACTACATGGGCATCGTGTCCGGCACCTTCACCCGGTGCGATCTCGCCGACGACCTGCCCAGCGCCCACTGCAGCCACCCGTGGGACAGCGATCTTCGGGCAGCTGGGGGCCAAGCGTCGGTCCTGGCGCGAATGGGCCAGTCCGGCGACAGCGCGCGCGACATCTTCGACCACGGCAGCGCCTCGATCAACACGATCTGGCGTTAGCCGTCCGACGGACCTCGGTCGCGGTCGCGGTCGCGTAGGCCCCTGGGTGCAGCGCACCCCCCGCGCACTTCCCATAGGGTCTTAGTTGACGACGTGCCAACGATGGAGGGTGCTCGCGTGCCGACTGGGATCCTGAGACGACCGAACCTTGCCTGGGCGCCGGCCGCGGTCGCGCTCCTCGCCGCCCTGGCGCTGCCGAGCGCAGCGAACGCCCGCCCGGCGTCCGCGGCCCCCCACGGCCGCCCGAACATCCTCGTCATCATGACCGACGACCAGGCCGCCGCCGACGTGGCGAAGATGCCGAACGTCAAGCGGTTGCTCGCCGCCAAGGGCACGAGCTTCGCCGACGCGGTCGACTCGTTTCCCCTGTGCTGCCCCGCGCGGGCGACCTTCATCACCGGCCAGTACGCGCACAACCACGGCGTGGTGGGCAACTTCTACCCCTACGGCTGGTACGGGATGAAGCATCGCGGGAACATCCTCCCCAGGTGGCTCCAGGGCGCCGGCTACCGCACCGCGCTGATCGGCAAGTGGCTCAACGGCTACGGCGCGCGCGACGCCCACGGCGAGGTCCCGCTCGGCTTCAACATCTGGCGTGGGCTCCTCGACGTCTCCGCCTACGACTACTACAACTTCGTGATGAACCGCAACGGCAAGCTCAAGACGTGGGGCGACGCCAACTTCGCCCGCAACCTCGTCCGCTTCGCGAACATCGAGGTGACCCCGAACCCCAGCGGTCTCGCCGGGGTCCTGGCGAAGCTGGCCGCCACGATGGGTCCAGCCCCCTATCACTACTGGGGCGCGCAGCATCCCACGGACTACTCTCCGGACGTCACCGGCAAGGTCACCGAGGGTCTCGTTGGCGCCGAGAAGCACTCGAAGCAGCCATTCTTCATCTGGTGGGCGCCGGCGGCGCCGCACCGCGAGGACGTCGCGACGACGCTCATGGGCCGTCCGGGGCGCGACCCGCGCCCGGCGCCGCGCTACGAGCGCCAGAGCTCGCGCTTCACCCTGCCGAAGCCACCGAGCTTCAACGAGCCGGACTTCGCCGACAAGCCGTCGAACATGCGGAAGAGCGCGCCGTCGCTGACCCCCGAGAAGATCCACCAACTCCAGCTCGACTACGAGGGGCGGATCGGCTCGCTCCTAGCCGTCGACGACCACGTCGGGCGGCTCGTGAGGATCCTGCGCAGGACGAATCAGCTGAAGAACACCCTCATCGTGTTCGTCTCCGACAACGGGTGGCTGCAGGGCCAGCACCGCATCCCGGGCGACAAGTTCCTGCCCTACGAGGAGTCGCTGCGCGTGCCGCTCATCATGCGCGGCCCGGGCATCCCCGCGGGCCGTACGGTCCGCGGCCAGGTCTCCAACGTCGACTTCGCCCCGACGCTGGTCGACGTCGCAGGGGCGCGGGCGGGGCGCACGATGGACGGGGTCTCGCTCATGCCGACGCTCCGCGGCCGTCGCCGGCCCCCGAGGAGGGCGGTCGAGATCGAGGCGCCCGCGCCGCTGTTCGAGCAGAACGTCCCGATCAACGCGTGGGACCGGCCCTACAAGGGCGTGCGGACCAACCGCTACACGTACGTCGTCTACAAGGAGACCGGCGACCAGGAGCTCTACGACCGCCGTCGCGACCCCTTCGAGCTGCGCAACGCCGCGGCCGATCCGGCCTACGCGAGCGTCAAGGCGCGGCTCGCGGCCGACCTGGTGAAGCTCCAGCACTGCAAGGGACGATCGTGCGACGTCGCGCCATGAGGCGTGCGCTCCTCGCCCTGGCCACCGTGGCCGCCGTCCTCGCCCCGGGGGCCGTCGCGTCGGCGGCTGCCGGCCGGGCCGTGGGCCTCCACGACGCGCGTTACTGCGAGATCATCGAGCTCAAGGGCGCGCCGCCGACCGCGGTCGCCACCGTGTGGAACACGCTCGGCCTCAATCGCTGCCCGGCCGCCTGGTGGCGAGCCTTCGATGCGCGGGCGCTGGCCCGGGAGCGCGGGGACACCCTCGTGCTCCTCAACGGCCCCCGCCACTTCCTGATGGACTCCGTGACCGCGGTGACGGGCCGCATCCGCGCGTTCCACGGCAGGCGGCTGCGCCAGGTCGCCGCCATCCCGATCCGCACGGCCGCCGACCTCGTCCAGACGCCCTACACCGACCGGACGATCCGCCGCCGCAACACGTGGTACTGGAACCGCGGGCGCACCGTGTACGAGCTCCTCGCGCCCGGCGGGGACGTGTACGTAATGCAGGCCTACGCCCAGATCAAGGATCCCACCCTGACGCTCGCCAAGCTCCGCTCGCTCGGCCGGCGCCTGAAGCTGCCCGCCGGCTGGCGGTTCCGCGCACGCAGGCTCGCGCGACCCCTCGCGCTCACTGCCAAGGGCACGGCCACGATCATCCAGGACGAGCTGCAGAACACCTACCAGCTCGCCACCACGACGCGGCCCCGGACCCGGCGTGAGTCGCATCGGGTGAGCATCGCCGGGAGAACCCACACGGTCAAGGCGTCGACGCCGGGCACGGTCGAGGATCACGGCACGGTCACCGGGACCCCGTTCGGGCGAGGCTCGATCGTGCTGGTCGGCACGCTCAAGGACGGCCGGCTGACGGGCAGCTTCCGGCTCCGCTTCCCTAACGGATCCGTGCTCGGCTCGGTCTCCATGCCGTTCACGATCCGGGGGAGCGAGATCAGCTTCCGCGGGACGGGCGCCTTCACCGGCGGCACCGGCCGCTACCGGGGCATCTCCGGCACGACGCAGGTCCGCGACCACAACCGCCTGGACGGCCAGTCCGGCGTGCTCAGCGTGACGGGCGCCGCGACCTACTAGGTTCCTAGCAATGGCGCCGGAGCCGATCCCGCTGAGCGACGCGGGGACCGAGCGCGTTCGCGCGCGCGTGCGGCTCATGGTCCAGATCACCTCGCGGGTCGGGAAGTACCGCTCGGGCCTCGCCGTGGCGGCGAAGCGCCTGACGCCCTCGGAGGCGGCGATCATCGCCGATCTCGAGACGCACGGGCTCGATGTCCGGCAGCTGCGCGAGGTGCTGTGCGGGGCCCACGTGCTCGTCGACGCGCCGGAGCTCTACGAGCGCTGGCGCTTCCCGAAGAGCCGCGAGCGCCTGTCGAGCCACCACAAGACCGTCGACAAGAAGACCTATCCGGACATCGGGCTCAACGGGCCGCTGGTGCGCGAGAAGCTCCACGGGCGCACGGAGGCCGGGACGTGGGTGCAGCTGGAGAAGACGCCCGTGGCGATCGGGAAGGGCTTCCCCCTGCCGAGCCTGACCGACGTCAAGCACCTGATGGACTACGTCGTCTACCGGATCACGAAGCGCAACGTCGGGCCTTGGGGGCTCTCCGGCATGACCGAGCGGCGCCCGATGTACCTCTCGCCGGACCTCGGCGTGACGATGCCGCTGCCCGCCTCCGCCGAGGCCGAGCTGACCGGCGCGCTCGAGCGGATCGAGGACGACGACGACGCCACCTCCGTCTCGCCCGACCTCGCGGCGCGCTTCCCGCCGCCGGAGCGTGCGAACACGCTGGCCGAGCTCGTCTTCGTTCCCGGCCGGCGCGCGGGGCGCGGCCTCTTCGGTGCCTCCGACGTCTACATCACCGAGGCGCCGTCGGTCGCCGCGCAGCAGGTGCTCGAGGCCCAGCGCGAGCCCCGCAAGTGGGCCCTCCCGCCGGCGCCGGGGGCCACGCGCACGACGCTGAAGGTCGGGGATCGGGCGCTCGCCACCGCGGTCCGCCGGGATGCGGCGCCGTCTCCGGAGGCCTCGGCGTGAGCCCGCCCGACGTCGCCGGCGACGCGGAGATCCCGGCCGGCCTCGTCGAGGCCGTCGTCCACCTCGTGGACACGGGGCCGGTGTCGCTCGGCGCCTACACCCTCGCCGAGCTCGACGCGGTCAGCGGCGTCCTGCCCTTCCTCGAGCGCGAGCCGGCCGCGGAGCTCGTCGCCGAGGCGGTCCGCTCCCTCGCCGCCCGCAACCTCATCACCACGAAGCCCGACTCCGACCAGATCGAGGTGCGCGGCGACCTGGGCATCGCGCTCGCCTTCCAGCAGCGCGGGCGCATCGTGCTCGACGCGCGCGTCACGGGCAGCGAGCCCGACCGGCCCTGGCGCTTCGTGCTCATGCCCCAGGCCGAGCAGGTGACGCTCGAGGTGCTGATCGACGCACTCGGGATCCACTTCTACTCGCTGCGCACGACTGCCGACACGCTGGAGCGGCTGTGGAAGCGCCTGCCCTCCGGGGACCGCGGACCGCGGGACGCCGACGCGGACACCGTGCTCGCCGCGAGCCCGAGGACCGCGCTGCTGAGCGTCAGCCGCTGGGAGGGCGACGGCGACGGCGCGCGGCAGACCCATGACGTCGTGCTCGCCCGGGACGGCGAACGGTGCCACGTCTTCCTGCGCGACCCCGATGACCCGTCGCGGCTCGTCGCCCAGGGACTCGACGAGGACGAGTGGCGGGGCCTGGTGAAGAACCTGGTCGACGACTGAGCGGCGGCGGCTCCGCAGATCCCGACCTGGATCGCGGGCGGTCAGCGCGCCGCGCGCCACGGCACCGCCGCCAGCAGCGACTCGGCCGAGGCGTTCAGCCGCGCGCGCGGGAAAGCCCCGCCCTCGTCGAGCAGCAGCCGGGCGTGCTCCTCGGCGAAGCAGAGCAGCATCCGCGCGAGCACCTCCTCGTCGAGCGCGCCGGCGGGCAGCGACACGCGCGGGAGGCCCCAGGCGACGAGCGCGCGCATGCGCCGTTCCACGGCCGCGCGCCGGCGGTGGATGACCTTGCGCAGCGGCAGTGGCGCGCTCTCGGGCGGGATCAGCGCCAGCCGCCAGGTCATGGGGTCGCCCTCGACGGTGGCGAGGAACCCGGCCAGCGCGCCGAGCAGGATCTGGCGCGGATGCGCGTCGCCCGGATCGGCGGGGAGCAGCGCGTCGATCTGGCGCTCGACCCGGCGCTGCTCGCGGCGCAGCAGGGCGACGAGCAGCACCTGGAGGTTCGCGAAGCTGCGGTAGACGACGACGCGGTTCACCCCGGCCTCCCGCGCGATCGCCTCGACGTTGAGCTCGTCGAACCCGTCCTCGGCCAGGATCCGCAGCGTGACGTCGAGCAGCTGCTCGCGGCGCTCGGCGCGCGGCACCCGGGTGCGCGGGCGGGGTGGCGAGAGTGCCGGCCGGGCGCTCATGGGCGCGCGGCCTCCGCCGTCGCTGGCAGCAGGCGCAGCAGCGCCCGCGTGGCGTCGGCCAGCCGCGCCGGGGAGAAGCGACGCGGATGGTCGAGCGCGACGCGGGCCGCGTCCTCCCCGGACGCGATGAGCAGGCGGGCCATGATCTCGTGGTCGAGCCCGCTCGGGCCGCCGCGGCGCTCGAGCCCCCACGCGAGCAACGTCGCGATCTCCTCGGCGAGGCGCCGGCGGTTCTCGGTGCTCCGCGCGCGCAGGGCCCGCGGCGCGCCGTCGGGGGGCAGCAGCACGAGGCGCCAGGTGCGCGGCTCGAGACGGACGGCCTCGAGGAACTCCCGCATGCCGCGGACGAGCAGCTCGTCGGGATCGAGCCCGGTCGGGTCGTCCGGCAGGATCTCGCGGAGGGCGATCAGCGCGCGGTCGGTCTCGCGCTCGATCAGCGCGAGCATGAGTCGGTCGAGGTCGCCGAAGAGGTCGTAGACCACGGGGCGGGTCACGCTGGCCCCCCGCGCGATCGCCTCGATGCTCACGCCGCCGAACCCGTCGGCCTCGACGACGACGAGCGCGGCGTCGAGCAGCTGGCGCCGACGCTCCTGCGGGGCGAGGCGCGCGGGGCGCTGGGGGGCGGCGGCCATCGGGAGAACACTCTCAGAGCGGCGGGCTTGACCGACCCGGCGCGGTATGTAACGCTAACGTAGCTACGTCGCTGTGACAACGCTCTCCTCGAAGGACGACCCCATGAGCAGCACCACCGCCCGCGACGCCGAGCGATCCGGATCGACCATCGCCACGGTGGCGAATGCAGTTCTCGCGGAGCCCAACCCCTTCATCGGCAGCGCGCGGCCCTCCGAGGCCGGCCCCGAGCGGGAGGGAATCGAGGACCTCGCTCCGCCGCCGCGGATCCAGCTGGGCGCCCGGCGCCAGACGATCCGCTTCAGCGTCCGGCAGCTCGAGTTCGTCTTCGGCGCGCGTCGCCGCCTCGGCGAGGTCTTCCAGCTCCGCGCCGTGCTGCGCGACGAGCCGGTCATCACGAGCCACCCAGACCACGTCCGCTCGCTGTTCACCGCCGATCCCGCCGAGGCCCCGTCGCTGACCGGCGAGTCGCCGCTGCGCCCGATCGTCGGCCCCAACTCGACGCTCACCGCGCTCGGCGCGCGCCACATGCGCCAGCGCAAGCTCCTGCTCCCGTGCTTCCACGGGGAGGCGGTCGAGCGCTACACCGAGATGATCGCCGAGGCGGCCGACCGCGAGATCGACCGCTGGCCGCTCGGCGAGCCCTTCCCGCTCGCGCCGCGCATGCAGGCGATCACGCTCGACGTGATCATGGCCGGCATCTTCGGGATCGAGGGTCGCCCGGAGCCGGGCAGCGCTGAGCACCGCCTGCGCAAGGTGATCCGCCAGCTCACCGTCGTCTCGACCCAGCCGCTCGCGCAGGTCGTCGAGCTGATGAACATCGGCCGCGACGAGCCGATCGGCGTGGCCCGCGCGGCGCTCGGCTTCCTCGACCGCGCGACCTACGCGGTGATCGCCGAGCGTCGCGCGGCCGCCGATCTCGAGGCGCGCACCGACATCCTCTCGCTGCTGCTCCAGGCTCGCACCGAGGAGGGCGAGCCGCTCACCGACCACGAGCTGCGCGACGAGCTGATCACGCTCGTGCTCGCCGGGCACGAGACAACCGCGAACTCGCTGGCCTGGACCTTCGAGCGCCTCGTCCGCGCGCCGGAGGCCTACGAGCGGCTCCGCGCCGCCGTCCGCGACGA
>JBBSBL010000089.1:0-7703 GCA_038251325.1 Solirubrobacterales bacterium
ATGGCGGAGCATCTCGGCACCCCGACCCTGCTCGTCGATCCGAACCCGGGCGCCGAGGCGGTGGCCGACGGCCTCGCCGCGGCGGCGAGCCGGCTGGGGTGCGACCTCGTGGCGCTCGTCGACGTCGGCGGAGACGTCCTGGCCCACGGCGATGAGCCCGGACTCGCCTCGCCGCTCTGCGACGCGGTCCTCCTCGCCGCCGGGGCCCGGCTCGGTGACCGGATGCCCGTGTTCGCCGCCGTGATCGGCGCGGGGTGTGACGGCGAGCTCACCCCGCCCGAGGTGCTCGACCGCCTCGCGGAGGTCGCCGCCGCGGGCGGGTCGATCGGGGCCTGGGGACTGGATCCGCCCACGGTCGGGCGTATGGCGGCGGCGGTGGCGGTCGTCCCGACCGAGGCGAGCGCGCAGGTCGTCGCCTGCGCCCGCGGCGCGCGCGGCCCCGCGCCGATCCGGGGCGGGCGTCGCGTCGTCGAGCGCTCGCCGCTCGGCGCCGTCGCCTTCTGCTTCGACCCTGCGGCCGCCCTGCGCTCCGCGGCCCGCCTGGCCGCGGCGGTGACGGGCGCCGGCGACCTGGAGGCGGCGCGGGACGCGCTCGCCGCGCTCGGCGTCTCCACCGAGCTCGACCTCGAGCGCCGGGCCGTGGCCGCGGGGTAGGCGTGGCCTGGGTCGAGTCGACCTCCGCGTCGTTCCGCGCGCGACACGAGTCCTCGGAGACCGACGACGCCGCGCGGGTGCTGGACTCCCTGGAGCGCACCCGGGCCCGGCTCGACGAGCGGCTCGGCGCGACGGTTCCCGACGTCACGGTCGTGCTGCATCGGTCCGAGCCGTTCCTCGGCCTCGCCCACCCGCTCTACCTGCTCTCGCGCGCGGTCGCCGTCCCGGCGGGGCGCCGCTACGTCGCCGGCTGGGCCGGCGTGCGCGAGATCCACGTCCTCTCGCCGGTCGGCCTCGCCCGCCGGGCGTCCCGGGCTCCCGGCTCCGGAGCCATGCTCGCCCTGGCGCCCGACGCCCTCTACGCGGGCCTCGTCGTGGCGCGCCTGGGCGGAGCATTCCCGCCGCCGCACACGCCCGCGCGCGCCCTCCGCGCCGCGCGCTGGGCTTGGCTCGCCGAGGGCGCCGGGCGGTTTCTCGCCGGGCAGACGGCCCACGCTCGGCCGGCGATCGCGCGACGTCTGCGCGAGGGCGCGCGCCCCGCCTTCCCGCCGGGCCTGCGCGACGCCGCGCTGCTCGGCGGAACGGTGCTCGACCTGCTGGCCCGGGAGGAGGACGAGCGCGCGGTGCTCGAGCTGGTGACGCGCCCGCTGCCGGCCACCCGCGAAGCCGGCCTGCGGGCCGCGTTCGGCGGCCGTCCGCTCGTGCACGTCGAGGGCGCGTGGCGGGCGCATCTGGCGGCCCTGGCGGGCGACGCCTCGCGCCCGCGCGAGAACGAGCACCGCGAGGGGCGGCGGCGCCGGCGCGATCCCGACCGCCGCTAGGACACCGCGGCCCCTACCGGATCATCAGGGTGCCGAGCCACGCGACGAGCGCGACCACCAGGAGCGCAGCGAGCAGGCCGGCGAGGACCCGGCCGGCCCGGATCGGGGCCGCGCCCGCCGCGTCACCCGCGAGCTCGGTCTCCAGCAGGGTCTCCCGGGCGACGTCCGCCCCCGACGCCGGCACGAGGACGTCGCGGGGCCCGGCGGCGAGGAAGTCCGGCACGTCGAAGCCCGCGCTGCGGCGCAGGAGGCTCGGGACGCCCTGCTCGAGCAGGAGGCCCTGGATCAGCTCGGCCTCGGCCTGGTTGCGACCGCCGGCCACGCGTACCAGCTCGCCTTCGGCGTATTGGGGCTTGATCTTGCGCGCCCGTTCGCGCCGGGCGGTGAGCCGGTCCTCGCCGGCCTCGGCCGCCCCACCGTAGGCCAGCGGCATCCCACACCGGGGACAGAACCGCTCCTCCAGCGGGTACGTGGTCGCGCAGCGCGGGCAGACGAGCGGCTCGGGGGCGCCCGCGCTCACTCGTCGACGACGAGCTCGACCGGCTCGTGGCGGCGCCGGGTCTGGATGTCCCACGCGCGCACGTCCGGCTCGGACCCGGCGACGCCGACGATGATGTGCAGCACGCCCGGGAACCACGGCCGGTCGCTGCCGTCGACCAGCGCCAGGTTGATGTCCGTCTGCGAGGGCACGGGATCGGTGCGCGTGTGCGAGTGGTAGATCGCGCCGAGCTCCCACCCGTCGTGACGGTCGATCTCGCGGTCGATCGCGAGCTGGTCGGCCGGGTCGATGGTGTAGCGCAGCGGGCTGGCGTCGACGTTGCGAGCGCGGAACACCCGGGTCGCCACGCCCTCCTGCGCGGCGATCATCCCGCAGCACTCGTTCGGCGCCTCGGCGGTGGCATGCCGCAGCAACTCGTCGTAGAGGGCGCGCGGGAGGCGCATCCCGCGCGAGGCTAGCAGCCCGGTCCGGCCCCGCTGAGGGGGCCGGTCGTGGCTAGATGGTTGGTTCCGCGGCCGTCATCCGCGTACGCGGGTCGCGGAATCAGCGATCTACGACTTCGCGTCGATGCGCGCGATGTCCTCGTCGTCGTCGTGGTGCGTGGCGCCGGCGACCGAGTCCTTGAACTCGCGCATCCCCTTGCCGACGGAGCGGGCCGCCTCGGGTAGGCGCTTGGGGCCGAGCACGACCAACGCGATGACGAGGACGAGGATGATTTCCATCGGACCGATCTGAGAGAACACGGGAGGGCTCCTTGCGCGGGCGGGTTAGAGTCGATGGTAGCGGTGGTGATGCGCCCGCGCGCCGGGTTCGGATCAGCGCGGACGAACGGCGGAACGCCGGGTCGCGGCCCGGCGCCTCACCACCAGACGGTCGATTCGAGGTTCTCGATCTCGTCGACCGGCCGGGTGTAGAGACCGGAGGACAGGTACTTCCAGCCGTCGTCGCACACGATGAAGACGACGTTGCCCTCGTCCAGCTCGCCTGCGATGCGCGAGGCCACGCGCAGGATCGCGCCCGAGGACACGCCCGCGAAGATCCCCTCCTCGTCGAGCAGGCGCCGCGTCCAGAGGATCGCGTCGCGGTTGGTGACGAAGATCTTGCGGTCGAGGATCGAGAGATCGATGATCGGCGGGATGAAGCCGTCGTCCAGCGAGCGCAGCCCCTGGACGGGCTCGCCGTGCATCGGCTCGGCGGCGACGATCTTCACGGCGTCGCCGAACTCCTCCTTGAGCCGGCGGCCGTTGCCCATCAGCGTCCCGCCGGTGCCGAGCCCGGCGACGAAGGCGGAGACCTCGTCGAGCTCCTCCAGGATCTCGGGGGCCGTGCCCTCGTAGTGGGCGCGGGGATTGGCCGCGTTCCCGTACTGGTAGGGCATGTAGAGCGAGGAGTCCGCCGCGGCCAGGTCGAGCGCGAGCTCGACCGCGCCGTTGGAGCCCTTGGACCCCTCGGAGTAGACGATCTCGGCGCCGTACATCTGGAGGAGCTGCGTGCGCTCGGGCGTCACGTTGTCCGGCATGACGACCCGCAGCGGATAGCCCTTGCGGCGGCAGATCATCGCCAGCGAGATCCCCGTGTTCCCGGAGGTCGGCTCGATCACCGTCTGACCGGGGCCGATGGCGCCCTTCTCCTCGGCGTCCTCGATGAGCGCACGGGCCACGCGGTCCTTGACCGAGCCGGTCGGGTTCTGCGACTCGAGCTTGGCCCAGATGCGCACGCCCGGCTTGGGCGAGAAACGCTTGAGCTCCACGAGCGGCGTGTTGCCGATCGCCTGGACGATGTCCCCGTAGCGCCCGCCGCACGGCTTGTTCTCGAGGAACGTGTCGGCCATTGCTTCAGAGAGTGTAGCGTCGGCCCACGGGCCCTCCGACGCGGCGCCGCGACTAGTTCGCGCCGCCGGCCATGGCCGGCAGGATGACCAGCGTGTCGCGCTCCCCGACGGAGGTGTCGAGCCCGTCGAGGACCCGCACGTCCTCGTCGTTGAGGTAGACGTTCACGTAGCGGTTCAGCGTCCCGTCCTCGCCGAACAGCTGGGACTCGGTCTGCGGGTGGGCGGCCGCGAGCGCGCGGAGCACGGCGCCGACGTCGCCGCCGTCGGCCGCGACCTCCTTCTCGCCACCGGTCGAGGCACGGAGGACCGGGGGGATACGAACGGTGGCCATGGGCGGCGCGGAGCCTACCCCGCCGCGGCGCAGAACGCCTCGTAGTCGGGGAAGACCCCCATCTCCTCGTCGGCGATCTCGCCCGGCGGGCGCGAGCAGATCGGGCAGTCCGGGTCGCGCCGGACCTTGAGCTCGGTGAACGTCGCGCCGAGCGCCTCGTAGAGCAGCAGCCGGCCGACGAGCGGCTCGCCGACGCCCAGCACGAGCTTGATCACCTCGGTGGCCTGGAGCAGGCCCATCGTGCCGGGCAGCACGCCGAGCACGCCGTTCGCGCCGCACGAGGGCGCGAGCTCGGCCGGCGGCGGCTGGGGGAAGAGGCAGCGATAGCACGGCCCGTCGTAGGGCTTGAACACGCTGAGCTGCCCGTCGAATCCGAGGATGCTGGCCGAGACCACAGGGATCTCGAGCCGCACCGAGGCGTCGTTGAGCAGATAGCGGGTGGGGAAGTTGTCGAGCCCGTCGACGACGATGTCGTAACCGGGCAGGATGTCCATGATGTTCGAGGCGTCGAGCCGCACCTGGTGCTTGACCACCCGGACGTCGGGGTTGATCGCGCCGATCGACTCCTCGGCGGAGTCCACCTTCGGCACGCCGACGCGGTCCGTGGTGTGGATGACCTGGCGCTGGAGGTTCGAGAGATCGACGACGTCGTCGTCGACGAGGCCGAGCGTCCCGACGCCGGCCGCCGCGAGGTAGAGCGCCGCGGGCGACCCGAGGCCACCCGCCCCGAGCAGGAGCACCTTCGCGTCGAGCAGCTTCTGCTGGCCGTCGGGCCCGACCTCCGGGAGCAGCAGGTGACGCGAGTAGCGGTCGCGCTGCTCGGAGGAGAGGGCGCGCGGCGTGACGACCTCGTAGCCGCGGTCCTTCCACAGCGTGATTCCCCCGGACATCGACTCGACGTGCTCGTACCCGAGATCCTCGGCCAGGGTGCGGGCGCCGTAGGCCGAGCGGTTGCCCGACGCGCAGTAGAGCACGACGTGGGCGCCGCGATCGGGCACGACGCCCTCGATCCGGGTCTCGAGGTAGCTGCGCGGGACGTGGGCGGCGCCGGGCAGGTGCCCCGTCGCCCACTCCTCGGCCTCCCGCACGTCGATCACGACCGCGCCGTTGTGGATCTGCTCGTTCACCTCGGCCGGGTCGACCTCGGTGATCTGGCTCTTGATCTGGCGGAGCAGCTCCGCACCGGACGGGCTCATCGATAGGCCTTTCGAGGGCTTGGTCGCATCACTTCAGAAAGGATAGCGACCAGGTGCCCACGGGACGGAACGAAGCCGGGGCGCCCTCCCTGCCCGGAGGGCGCCCCGGCGTCATAGGCCCGTTGCGCTGCGTTGCTCCGGCTCCGGGGCCGACCTCCCGGCCGGCGACGAAGGAGCCGTGCGCCGAGAAGTATGGGGGTCGGGCCGCGATGCCGATATGGGGTCTTGACCCCATCTTCCGCAGTCGTGCGCTCGCGCTCCCTCCTCTCCCAGGTCATCGCCGTCAACGCGCTGCTCGTCGCGGCGACGGCGCTCGTGGCGACACTCGCGGTCGACCTCTCGGTCAGCCGGCTCGCGGGCTGGCGCGAGATCGCGGTGCTCGTGCTCGCCCTGCTGGCCAGCCTGCTCGGGAACGCGCTGCTCCTGCGGCGCCGCTTCGCCCCGCTGGAGCGCCTCGTCCAGGAGATGGAGTCGGTCGACCTCGCCCTGCCGCGACGGCCGGCACCGCAGCTGAAGGGCGGGACCGACGAGGTGCGCCGGCTGGGCGCCGCCTTCCAGCGCATGCTCGACCGCCTCGAGGCCGAGCGCCGGGGCGCGGCGCGCGCCGCCGTGCAGGGTCAGGAGCAGGAGCGCCAGCGCATCGCCCAGGACCTCCACGACGAGGTGAACCAGGCGCTGACGGCGATCCTGCTGCGCCTGGAGGCCTCGATCCAGGACGCGCCCGGAGAGCTGGCCCGCGAGCTGCGGGAGACCAAGCGGCTGGCGAGCCAGGCCATGGAGGAACTCCTCCAGCTCGCGCGCCGGCTGCGCCCCACCGTGCTCGACGACCACGGCCTGCTGCCCGCCCTGCGCACCCAGGTGCGCGACTTCTCCGAGCAGACCGGCGTCCACGCCGCGTTCCACCCCCGCGGCCATGTCCCGACGCTGACCCGCGACCAGCAGCTCGTCATCTATCGAGTCACGCAGGAATCGCTCTCGAACGTGGCGCGACATGCCGATGCCCGCAGCGTGGAGGTCGAGCTCTCCTTCGTGGGACGCACGGTGCTGAAGGTCTCCGACGACGGACGCGGCTTCGACCACGGGCGCGCCGGAGGGCTCGGGCTGCCCGGCATGCGCGAGCGCGCCCTGCTCGCGGGCGGCCGGCTCCGCGTCTTCTCGCGCACCGGCCAGGGCACCCGCGTGGAGCTGACCCTCTGACCGTGGGCGGCTAGGTGCGCATCCTCGTCGCCGACGACCACGGCATCGTGCGCAGCGGGCTGCGGCTGCTGCTCGAGCGCCAGGCGGACCTCGAGGTCGTGGCCGAGGCCGCCGACGGCGTCGAGGCGATCGAGGAGGCCCAGGCCCAGCGCCCGGACCTCTGCATCCTCGACGTCGGGATGCCGCGCCTCACCGGGCTGCAGGCCGCGCGCGAGATCCGCTCCCACCGGCCCGACACGACGATCCTCATGCTCTCGATGCACGACGACGAGCGCTACCTGTTCGAGGCGCTGAAGGCGGGCGCCTCGGGCTACGTGCTCAAGCGCGAGGCCGACCAGGACCTCGTCGCGGCGGTCCGGGCCGTCGGGCGCGGCGACGCGTTCCTCACCAACGCCGCGGAGGAGTCGCTCGTGCGCGCGTGGATGGACGACGACGCCGTGGGGCCGAAGGAGCCGCTCACGCCGCGCGAGGAGGAGGTCGTCAAGCTCATCGCCGAGGCGCACACCAACGCGCAGATCGCGCAGGTGCTCCACGTGAGCGAGAAGACGGTCGAGTCCCACCGCGCCAACGTCCTGCGCAAGCTCGGGATGCGCGACCGGGTCGAGCTCGTGCGCTACGCGATCCGCCGGGGGCTCGTGGAGCCCTAGGCCCCGCGGCGCCGTTTGGCCTACCCTTGGCGGCGGTGCCCGCCCGCCTGCGACTCGTGCTCTGGGTGCTCTGCGGTGTGGCCGCCGCGGGGCTCGGCCTCGCCCTCGTGCTCGGCCCGGGTCGCGGCGCCTCGGCGCCGGCGCCGGCGTCCGGCGGCTACGAGGGCGCCCTGCGTCCCCCGGGCATCCCGGTCCGCGACTTCACGCTGCGCGACCAGGACGGGCGCCCGGCGTCGCTCGCCCAGGGCCGCGGCCATCCGGCCATCCTCACCTTCCTCTACTCGACCTGCCGCACGGCGTGCCCGCTCACCGCGCAGCAGATCCGCGGGGCGCTCGACGACGTGGGTCGCGACGTCCCGGTCCTCGCGGTGAGCGTGGATCCCCGCGGCGACACGCCGGCCCGCGCGCGGCGCTTCCTCGTCGAGCAGCGGATGAACGGGCGGATGCGCTTCCACCTGGGCCCCCGCGAGCGGCTGGCCCCGATCTGGCGCGCCTATGGGATCCAGCCCCAGGGGCGGGGCTACGAC
>JBBSBL010000090.1:0-7661 GCA_038251325.1 Solirubrobacterales bacterium
GCGCGGTGCCGAGGCGGGCCGGGGTCGAGCGGCGGCAGTCGCGCCTCCGGAGCACGCGATTCGGGGTGGCGGGATCGCGGCCGTGCCGGGTGTGAATGCTCCGTCGGGCGACCGCCGCCAGTCGACCCGTTCCTGCGATCACGCGGACGATCTGCGCCACCGGGTTCTGGCGTTCTGTTAGCGTCGCGACGCTGCCGCCGTCGCATCGTTCGTGGACGACCAAGGAGAAGCGCCACCGTGTCGATTGAGCCCGCCCGTCCGACCCATCGCCGCTGCATGGCGCCGGCAGTCGTGCTCTTCGTCGTGGCGCTCGTTGCCGCGGCCGCGCTCGCGCCCGCCGCGAGCGCCTGGAGTGCGCCGGACGTCACGATCCTCACCGCCACCCAGCGCGAGGCGCTGCGCTCGGGCGCGCTGTTCGTGCGGGTCGCGCCGAACGAGCCCGGCCGCGTTGTCGTGGTCGGGCGCGCGCACAACGCCGGGGTGGGCTACGCGATCACCCGGCGGGTCCTCGTGCGCCTGCGCCACCGGGCAAAGGTGGTCGCCCTGCCGCTCACCGGCGTCGGGCGCCAGCTCGTGCGCCGCTGCGGGGACCCGCGCGTGGTCGCCGTGGCGCGCTTCGGCGAGAGCCGCGGGCGCGACGCGCGGGCGCTGCGCTCCAGCGCCGGGCTCTGCCGGGGCCTCGACACCGGCGCCGGGATCGACCTCGCCCACGCCGACCGCTGCGACTTCATCGGCAACGGGGACTGCCTCTTCCCGTTCCCCAACGACCACTTCACGGTCCGCGACCCCTCCACGCCGACCGGGCGCCGGGTCAACTTCGCCGCGGACTCGATGCCGCGCAACAGCTCCGGCACGCCGATCGACCCGACCGACTGGAATCGCAACGACGGCTTCAGCCCCGGGCAGTCGATCGTGCTCAAGGTGCCGGGCCTCGACACGCCCGAGGCGTTCCAGAAGACCGGGCTCGTGCCGCAGACCGACATCGCCCAGACCTATCGTCGCGACCAGCCGGCGGTGCTGATCGACGCGAAGACCGGTCGCCGCCAGCTCATCTGGGCCGAGCTCGACGCGAACGCGACGACCCCCGGCGGCCGCGCGCTGATCATCCGCGAGGGCCGCAATCTGCTCGAGGGGCATCGCTACATCGTCGCCCTGCGCAACCTGCGCGACGGGGCCGGCTCGGTGATCCCGGCCGGCCGGGGCTTCCGGGTCTACCGGGACTCGATCGTCACCGACCAGCCGGCGATCGAGCGCCGCCGCCTCCACTTCGACCGCATCTTCCGCGGCCTGCGGCGCGCCGGAGTGCGCCGCTCGGACCTCTACCTGGCGTGGGACTTCACGGTCGCCAGCCGCCAGAGCCTGAGCGACCGGATCCTCACGATCCGCAACGACGCGTTCCGCCAGCTCGGGGACACCAACCTGCGCGACCTGAAGGTGCAGGGTCGCTCACCGAGCTTCAAGGTGACCAAGGTCGAGGAGTTCACGCCGGCGCAGAACTCCAACCTCGCCCGGCGGGTGACCGGGACCTTCACCGTGCCGTGCTACCTCGATCAGCCGCACTGCCCGCCGGGGTCGAAGTTCCACTACGCGCCGGGCGCCTCGGTGCCCAGCCAGATGCCGGGGAACACCTACGAGGCGAACTTCATCTGCATCGAGCCGCGCGCCGCCTTCCAGGGCGGGACGACGGCGGGCGCCGCGATCCCGGCGCGGCCCGCGGTGTACGGCCACTGGCTGCTCGGGGACGCCGGCGAGGTGAACCAGGGCCAGGCGCAGGACATGACCAACGAGCACCGGTTCATCTACTGCGCCACGGACGAGATCGGGTTCGCCGGGGAGGACGTCGGCCAGGCGCTCAAGATCCTGGGCGACTTCTCCTACTTCTCCACCTCGGGGGACCGCACCCAGCAGGGCCTGTTGAACGAGCTCTACCTCGGTCGCCTGATGATCCACCCCGACGGCTTCGGCTCCGACCCGGCGTTCCGGGGCGGCGACGGCCGCTCGCTGATAGACGGCTCGCGCCTCTTCTACGACGGCAACAGCCAGGGCGGGATCCTCGGCGGCGCGTTCGCCGCGATCTCCGTCGACGCCGACCGGATCTCGCTCGGCGTGAACGGGATGAACTACTCGACGCTGCTCACCCGGTCGGTCGACTTCGACACCTACAAGCTCATCTTCTACCCGGCGTACCCGAGCGAGCTCCAGCGTCCGCTCATCCTCTCGATCGTCCAGATGCAGTGGGACCGGGCCGAGGCGAACGGCTACGCGCAGCACATGACCGACCACCCGCTGCCGAACACACCGCCCCACAAGGTGGTGATGTCGGTCGCAGTCGGCGACTTCCAGGTCGCGCCGGTCACGGCGGAGGTCGAGGCGCGCACGATCGGCGCGAAGCTCCGCACCCCCGCGGTCGATCCCGGGCGCAGCCGCGACGTCACGCCGTTCTACGGGATCGCGCCGATCGGCTCGTTCCCGTACTCGGGCTCCGCGCTGGTGATGTTCGACTCCGGGCCGGTGCGGCCGGACGGCGCCGGCGGATGGCTCGGCGTCAACCCCTCGCCGGCGACGAACCTGCCGCCGAAGGAGGCGAGCGGGGCGAACGCCAACGACGGCGTCGACCCCCACGAGTACCCGCGCCGCACGGTCACCGGACGGGCGATGAAGTCGGCGTTCCTGTCGATCGGCGGCCAGGTGACGGACACCTGCGACGCCAAGCCCTGCTACTCGGCCGGGTGGACGGGACCGTAGGCGAGGCGAGCGCTCCGCCCCGATCGGGCGGAGCGCCTAGGGCAGCAGCAGGTCGTTCTGCGAGCTGGGCCGCTGGGCCCCGACCCGCAGGCGCGCCGGTGCGACGGTGGGACGGGCCGTGGTCAGCGTGCAGGCGCCCTCGCGGACGTCGACCTGGACGCTCGCCGTGCCCTGCGGGTTGATCGGCCCCGTCGAAGCGGTCGCGCTCGTGCACGGATCCCCGTCCGCCGCCCCGCGGATCGATAGCTCCTGGGAGACCGCGCTCTGGTTGGTGACGACGATCGTCACCGGGCCGCCACCGATCGTCGGCGGCGAGATCGACACCCGCTGCCCGTCGATCGAGGCGGCGATGTTCAGCGGCCGCGGGGGTCGCGGGTCGTTCGCGTAGTCCTTGGAGCCGCAGCCCGCGACGGCGATGGTCGCGAGCCCGGCCGCTGCGATCGGCGGGATCCGCATTCGGAGCTGGCGCTCTCCTCTCCAGGGGCCCGAGCCGGGCCCGGCGCGGCCTACCCTAACCGCCCGTTCGGCGCGGCGAAAGGCCCGCCGCGGCGGGCCGCCGGGGCGCTTCGCAACCGCTCATGCACCCCGTCCGCGCGGCGGCGTATCCCCTGCGGCGTGCCCTCGCTGCTGGACACGCCGCTGCGCGAGGCGGAGTTCCTCGTCGTCGACACCGAGACCAACGGTCGCGGCGGCGAGGCCTGCGAGCTCACCGAGGTGAGCTCGGTGCTCGCGGGCGGTGGCGAGCTGCACGAGCGCTGGTCCTCGCTCGTCCGCGTCAACGCGCCCCTCGGGCGGGGGATCCAGCGGTTCACCGGCATCACCCAGGCGATGGTGGACGGCGCGCCGGGCGGCGAGGTCGTGCTGCCGCAGCTCGCCGCGCGCCTCGAGGGCCGGGTGCTCGTCGCCCACAACGCCGCCTTCGACCGACGGGTCCTCCGCCAGGCCTTCGACCGCGCGGGCCTCGACTGGCCCGACCCGCCGGTGCTCTGCACGGTCGCGCTGGCGCGGCGGATGCTGCCGCTCCAGCGCCGGCGGGCGCTCGGCGAGCTCGCCGCGGCGCTCGGCATCGACGTCGCCGGGGCACACCGCGCGCTCGTCGACGCCGAGACCTGCGGGCGGGTGCTGTGCGCGCTGCTGCCGCGGCTCTGCGCGCACGCCGCCAGCGTGGCGGACGGGCTCGGGGTGTTGCGCCCGCGACGGCGCCCGCGGCGCCGGGCGCGCGAAGCCTCGGGTGCCGACGTCGCGCGGGCCCGGACCCGGCTCGAGGCGCTCGACCTCGGCGAGCTGCCACGCGACCCCGGCGTCTACCTCTTCCGCGACGACGCCGGCCGCACGCTCTACGTCGGGAAGTCCGTGTCGATCCGCTCGCGCGCGCGAGCGCACTTCGCGCCCGGCGCGGGCGGGGCCGCGTGGACCGGGGAGGCCACCGTGGTCGACTACCGCCCGACCGCGTCCGAGCTCGGGGCGCTGCTGCTCGAGTGCCGCCTGATCCGCGAGCTGCGGCCACCCGGCAACGTGCGGCTGCGCGCGCCCGACGCGCGCCTCGTCTACCTGCGCTGCCGCCTCGACGTGGCCTTTCCGGTGCTCGAGGTCGCCGCCGAACCGGCCGCGGGGAACGGATGGACGGTCGGGCCCCTGCACGGGCGCGGTGCCGCCGCCGAGCTGGTGGAGCAGATCGACTCGCTCTTCGGCCTGCGCCATTGCGGGCGCCGCCTGCAGCGTCGCGAACATCCGTCGGCCTACGGCCAGATGGGGCGCTGCCTCTCGCCCTGCCTCGGCGACCTCGACCCGAACCTCTACCGCCGCCGGCTCGACGCGGCCCTCGGGCTCTTCACCTCGCCCGCCGACGGGCGCGCGGTCCTGCTCGGCCACCTTACCGCGCAGATGCGCGAGGCCGCGACCGCGCGCCACTACGAGCGGGCGGCGACCCTGCGCCGGCGCCGCGGACGCCTCGAGGCGCTGCTCGAGCGACTCGACGGAGTCCTGCGCGCGACACACGTGACCCCGGTGCTCGCGCTCGCGCGCCATCCCGTGGCGGCGCGCCATGACGCGGTGTGGCTGGCCGGCGGCCGGGTGGCCGACGTCGCCCCGCTGCCGCCCCTCGACGAGCTCGCCGCGCGCACGGCTGAGGTCCTGCGCCGCGCCGATTCTCGCGGCCTGGCCACGTGGATCCCCAAGGCCGAGATCGCCGAGATCCGGACGGTGCGCGCGTGGCTCGCGGCGCACCCCGACACGCCGCGCCTTCCACTCGACCCGCCGCCGGATCGCGACGCGCTCGCGGCCTTCGTCACGCGGGCCGGGGCGGCGGCGTGAAGACCCGCAGGCCGCGGGGCGGCGTCGGCGTTACCACTCCTCCAGCTTCGTAGCCGGATCCAGGTGCGCCGTCCAACGCTCCTCGATCCGCCCGAAGCGCCACACCATGAGCGCAATCACCCACGTGCCCACGAAGAGACCGACGATCGCGTAGCCGACGTAGTTCAGATCGAGATTCGAGACGAACTCCCATGGCTGGCCGGTCAGGCTCAACTTGTCGGCCAACACGGACATCAGCTCGATCGTCCCGATCAGCAGCGCGACGGCAACCGAGAGCCCGGTGATGGTCATGTTGTAGAAGATCTTCCGCACGGGCTTGGAGAACGCCCAGCCGTAGGCGAAGTTCATGAACGCGCCGTCGATCGTGTCGAGGAGCGACATCCCCGCCGCGAAGATGATCGGCAGGCACAGGATGGCGTAGAAGGGCAGACCTCCGGCGGCCGCCACGCCGGCGGTGGCGAGCAGGGCGATCTCGGTCGCCGTGTCGAACCCGAGGCCGAAGAGGAACCCGACCGGATACATCTGCCAGGACTTGGTGATGGAGCGCGACGCCCGGCCGTAGAACCGGTTCATGAAGCCGCGCTTGTCGAGCTGCTCCTCGAGCTCGGCCTCGTTGAAGTGTCCCTGGCGCATGCGTAGGAAGATCTTCACGATCCCGACGAGGACGATCAGGTTGAGCATCCCGATCAGGAACAGGAAGGTCCCCGAGATCGTCGGCCCGATCAGCCCCGTCGCCTGGTGCAGGGCCGAGCTGTCGCTGTCGACCGCGCCGCTCAGGCCCCTGATCCCGATCGAGAACGCCGCCGCGAGGAGGAAGACGACGCTCGAGTGGCCCAGGGAGAAGAAGAAGCCCACCCCGAGCGGACGCTGACCGTCGGTCATGAGCTTGCGCGTCGTGTTGTCGATCGCCCCGATGTGGTCGGCGTCGAAGGCGTGCCGCATGCCCAGGGTGTAGGCGGTGATCCCGACGCCCACGCCGAAGACACCGCTTGCGCCGAGGTTGAAGTGCTTGGGCACGACGAGCGCGAACAGCAGTCCGAACCCGATCACGTGCAGGGCGAGGATCGCGCCGGCGAATCCAGCCGCCCGCATCCACTCGGCCCGGGTCAGCGACCCCTTGAGGCGCGCCCAGCGAAGGCCTCGGACCGGCGAAGCCGTCCCCGCCTCCATCAGCTGCTCCTCTGGTCGCCAACGGCACCCGCGCAGTCCGGGCAGAGCCCGACGAGCGGGAAGTGGGAGAAGCGAGCCTCGTACCCTACTGCGGCCCGGACGGCGTCGCGCACCCCCTCCAGGGTCGTCGGCGCCACCGAGCGCGACGCACCGCACCGCTCGCAGACCAGGTGCTCCCGCGGCTCGGCGCCGCCGAGGGCGTAGCGGCCGGGCCCGTGGCCGAGATGCACGTGGCAGACGAGGCCGACCTCCTCGAGCGTCTCGAGGTTGCGGTAGACCGAGGCCAGGTCGGAGGTGGTCAGGCGGCCGTCGAGCCCGCTGGCGATCTGCTCGGCGGTGACGGGGCCATCGGCCGCGAAGAGCGCCTCGAGGACGAGGCGGCGCGCGGCGGAGATCCGCAGCCCCTGGGCGCGCAGGGCGGCGACGGCGACGGGCAGGCTCGGGGCGCTGAGCGCGGGCGCGGACGCGGGCGCGGGCGCGGACATGATCGCGGCGATCTCCTTCCGATGGGTGCGCCGCCGCCATCGACGCCGGCTCCGACCAACTGACCGCCCCTAGCGCAGCGGGTGCGAGAGCGGATCACTCGACGTTGCGAGGACTTCGCGGCTGGCGCGTTGCCGCTCGGCGGCGAGAGCTCAGACGACCTGCGGCAGCGCGCGCAGCGTGAGGACCACGCCCAGCCCCACGATGAGGACCGTCGAGAGCGCCGGCGCGGCGGCGCCGATGCGGCTGCTGAAGCTGATCCGCGAGGAGGCCCGGCGGGTCAGCACGACGACGAGCCCGAGCGCGCAGAGCGTGGCCGCCAGCCCGGCGCTGAAGACGACGATGAGCAGCAGCCCGAGCGGGACCTGGTGCTGGGCGATCGCGGCGAGGAGCACGACGAGCGCAGAGGGGCAGGGGACCAGCCCGGCCGAGGCGCCCATCCCGACGAGTCCGCGCCACGTGATCTGGTCCGGGATCTCGTGCGAGTGCGGCGTGCCGCCGTGGGAGTGGACATGGGCGCCGTGCGGGTGCGCGTGGTCGTGCGAGTGGCTGTGGTCGTGATCGTGGTCGTGCGAATGCCCGTGGTCCTGCGAATGCCCGTGGTCGTGCGCCAGCGCGTGCTCGTGGGCGTCCCGGTGCGCCGCGGCGACCGCCACCCTGCCCTCGGCCCGCGCACGAGCCTCGGCGCGCCGGGCCCGCATCCAGCGCAGCCGCGGCCGCAGCAGCGAGAGCCCGATCGTCACGACGAGCACGCCGGAGAGGAGGTTGAGCCACGGGTAGAGGTCCTCGGGCAGCACGTACTGGGTGAGGAGCAGCGTCACCAGTCCGAGCGCGAACACCCCGATGGTGTGGGTGATCGTCACCGTCGCGCCGAGCGCGAGCGCGTGACGCGGTGTCCCCTTCGCTCCGACGAGGTACGCCGCCACCATCGTCTTGCCGTGGCCGGGGGA
>JBBSBL010000091.1:0-7515 GCA_038251325.1 Solirubrobacterales bacterium
GGACCGGCATACGTGCGAGGTCTGTGCGATCGCCACGGGATCGTCGACTTCGCTCGAGAGACTCGGGGGCGATATCGCTGCGTGCAGTGTCGCTCCGAAGCAGTGGTCCGCAGACGCCGTCGCGCAAAGGCGACGCTTCTTTGAGAGGCGGGCGGCCGCTGTGTTATCTGCGGCTACGACCGGTGCGCCGCGGCCTTGCACTTCCACCATCTGGACCCCAAGACGAAACAATTTGCGATTGCCCAGCACGGCTTAGGGCGGTCGATTGAAACGCTCCGTGCCGAAGCCGCTAAGTGCGCGCTCGTGTGTTCGAACTGTCATGCCGAAGTCGAGACTGGTCTGGCTGAGTTGCCGGTACAGTTCTCGACCGGTCCGGGGTAGCTCAATCGGCAGAGCGGCGCCCTGTTAAGGCGATGGTTGTGGGTTCGAGTCCCACCCCCGGAGTCACGCGCCCGCGGCGCTCAGGCACGACGGCGTCTCCCTCAGCCCTCCGCCGCCAGGCCCTCCACGAGGTTCGCCGCCCGCGCCGCCCCGCTCGTCGCCGCCGACCGCGCCGCGAGCGCCGTCACGCGCCCCGCCATGGCCCGATCCGCGAGCGCCCGCTCGACCGCCAGGCGCAGCGTCGCCGCGCCGGTCAGGCGCCAGGGCAGGCGCACGCCGAGCCCTGCCCAGTCGAGCCGCGCCGCGTTCTCGCCCATGTCCCCGCCCGCGGGCGCCGCCACCACGGCGGCCCCGGAGTGGAGCGCCCGCACGACCGTCCCATGGCCGGCGTGGCATACCACCACCGCGCAGCCCGGCATCGTCCGCGAGTAGGAGATCCACTCCACGAGCCGCGTGTTCGCCGGCACGCGCGCGGGACGCTCGAGACGACGGCGGTTCCAGGTTGCGAGCACGCGCGCGTCAAGCCCGCCCAGTCCCGCCAGGGCCGCCCGCAAGAGGCGATGGTCGGGGTCCTGTGACGTCGAGGGCGCGACCAGGACGAGCGGCGCCTCGCCGGGCGGGGGCTCCACGTCGCCGAACGGCGGCTCCCACAGCAGCGGGCCGGTGACGTGGACGTGCCCGGGCCAGGCGCGCGGATACTCCAGCTCCGGATAGGTGCCGACGAGGACGAGCTGCGGCGAGAGCCCGCCCTGCTCACGTCCCGAGGGCGCGAGCCCGAGCCGCGCACGCAGCTCCTCGTACTGCGCGCGGCCGAGGCGGAGCCCCCGGTCCGTCACCTCGCCGAGGCCTCGCCACAGCGCGCCTCCAACATTCGTCCGCGGCCGCCGGGCGCCGAGCGAGTAGGGAGGCAGTCCGCCCCCGGACACGGGGTAGACGTGCGGGACGAGCGTCGCCGCCGGAACGCCCTCCAGCTCGGCTGCCAGCGCGGGCGCCAAGGTCAGGACGTCGGCGACCGCGACGTCCGGTTGCGCCTCGGCGAGGCGCGGCCGCGTCTCGCCCACCGCCCGCGCCACGGCCTGATAGGGCTTGAGCGGTCGCTCGCGGGTGGGGAAGACGGGGTACTCCGGCGCCGCGACGAACCGCAGCCCCAGCGATTCCGCTTGGTCGCGCCAACGCGACCACGTCTCGATCGTGACGGTGTGACCCCGGGCCGCCAGTTCGCGCCCGAGCGCGAGCATGGGGAACGTATGGCCCGGGTCTCCGAAGGCGCCGAGGAAGACGCGCATGCGATCCTCAGCGGGCCGCCGCGACTCGCACGCGGGGGTCCCGTTCGGGTATACAGGGATAGCGAGCTATTGCCAATGATCAGGAAGGTGGACCGGCGGCCGGATGCCGCGCCCATGAGCGAGCCGTCTGACACACCGGAGCGGCCCTCCGGGAACGGCCGAGCATACGGGCCGTCCGGGCACGCGGAGGTGGCGCCGCCGCCCCCCGGCGACGCCCAGCCGCCCGCGGTGCCGACCCCGGCCGAGCCCGAGATCCCGCGCGCCGAGCCGGCCCGGGCCCGCGCGGCCATGCCGGCCGGCGTGCGCTTTGCGGTGGCGATGGGCGCGGTCCTGCTGCTGGCGGGGGCCTTCCTGCTCGCCGTCGCGGCGCCCCCGGTGCAGCACCCGCCGTGGCCCGTGGCGTTCCTCGGCGCGGCCCTGCTCGTCGGCGGTGTGGCGCTCATGGTCCTGCCGCTGCGCTTCCACATCCGCGACCTCGAGGCGGAGCGGGCGCAGCTGCTGCGCCGGGAGAGCGAGGCCAAGCGCCTCGCCGAGAGCGACCCGCTCACCGGCCTGGGCAACTACCGGATGTTCTGGCGGCGCCTCGGCGCCGAGGTCGCGCGCACCCGCCGTCACGGCGAGCCGTTCTCGCTCGTGATCCTCGACCTCGACGGGTTCAAGGAGATCAACGACGCCCTGGGCCACCAGGTGGGCGACCAGGCGCTGCGGAGCGTGGCCGACGCGCTGCGCGCCGAGCTCCGGGCGGAGGACGTCTGCTGTCGCCAGGGCGGCGACGAGTTCGCGGTGATCGCGGTCGGCGCCGGCGATGAGGTCCGCGACGTCGCCGAGCGGCTCGTGCGGGCGGTCGGCGAGGTCCGGCTCGACGGGGTCGACGGCCGACTCGGCGCGAGCGCGGGGTGGGCGACCTTCGGCCGGCCGGCCGCGTCGGCGGACGACCTCATCGCCCGGGCCGACGAGGCGATGCGCCGCGCCAAGCGCGAGGGCGCCGCCGTGGAGCCCGGCGCGGCGCCCGCGCCGGTCGGGACGGGCGCCGCCCGGCCGCGGGACACCTTCGCGGCGCTGGCCGGGCTCAGCCGCGCGCTGGCCGGTGCCCGCGACGAGCGGACGATCGCCCAGGCCGCGGCCGACCACCTCCACGGCGCGCTCGACGCGGAGCGGGTCCTGGTCCTCGGCGCCGGCGACCCGCCGGCCACCCTCGCCACCGCCGCCGGCACCGAGCCGGAGCCGCTGCGGCCCGCCGAGAGCGCGGCGGTGCGCGCCGCGCTGCGCGGCGACATCGTCCCGGCCCACGGCGCCGTCGCCGCCCAGCTCACCGTGCCGGTGCTCGTCGCCGGCGAGCCGCGGGCCTGCCTGCTCGCGGCCCGCGGCGGGCCCGGCGGCCTCGGCGGAGGCGCTCGGGCCGTGGGCGAGGGCGGGGCCGACGAGCTGTCCCGCGCGCTGCGCGGCGCCCCCGCCTTCGCGGCCCTGTCCGGCGCCGAGCTCGGCGCCGTCCACGAGATGGCGGCGGCGATCGAGCCGGGGGAGGAGCGCTGGCGCGCGGCCGAGCTGGCGTGGACGATGGGGCGCGAGCTGCGGCTCGACGCCACCGGGCTGCGCGCCCTCTATCTCGCCGCGCTCTTCCACGACATCGGACTGCTCGGGGTTCCGCTCGGCATCCTCGGCACGCCCGGGCCGCTCGGCGCCCGCCAGCTCAGCGCCCTGCGCCGCCACCCCGAGATCGGCGCCGAGGTCCTATCCGACCTCCCGGTCCTCCGCGAGGCGGCGCGCATCGTGCGCCACGAGCACGAGCGGCCGGATGGCGGCGGCTACCCCGACGGCCTGCGCGGGGCGGCGATCCCGCTGCCCTCCCGCATCCTGCTCGCCTGCTCGACCTGGGTCGCCCTGACCTCCGACCGCCCATGGCGGCTGGCCCGCCCGGCCGTCGAGGCCCGGGCGGAGATCGCCGCGGTCACCGGCACCCAGCTCGACTCGGCCGTCGCCGACGCGCTGCTCCGGGTGGTTGGCGCCGGCGCGCCGGACGCCATCCCGGCCTGAGTCTCAGAGCGCCTCGACGAGCTCCGCCACGTGCCGGAGCTGGGCGAGCCGCTCCTCGGCGGTCCACGCCATCGGGCTGACGATCAGCGTCCCGACCCCGGCGTCGCGGAACACCCGCAGGCGCTCCTTCACCGCGTCGCGCGGCCCGACGAGCGTGACCCGGTCGATCAGCTCGCCGGGGATCGCGGCGGCGGCGGCGTCCTTGTCGCCCGCCAGGTAGAGGTCCTGGATCTCCTTCGCGGCGGCCTCGAAGCCATAGCGCTGGACGAGGTTGTTGTAGAAGTTCTTCTCGCGCGAGCCCATGCCGCCAACGTAGAGGGCGATCACCGGGCGCATCGCGTCGCGCGCCCGCTCGATGTCGTCGGAGATCAGGACGTTGACGCTCGGCGCGATGTCGAAGCCCTCGAGCGAGCGCCCGGACCGCGCGGCGCCCTCCTCGAGCAGCGGCTGGAACTCGCCGACGTTCTCGGGCGAGAAGAAGATCGGGAGCCAGCCGTCGGCGATCTCGCCGACCAGGGTCACGTTCTTCGGCCCGATCGCGGCGATGTAGATCGGGATCGCCTCCTGCACCGGGGAGATCGTGAGCTTCAGCGCCTTGCCGGGGCCGTCCGGAAGCGGGAGCTCGATCGTCTCGCCGTGGAACTCGAGCCGCTCGCGCGCCAGCGCCATGCGCACGACCGCGACGTACTCGCGCGTGCGCTGCAGCTGCTTGGCAAAGCGCACCCCGTGCCAGCCCTCGGACACCTGCGGGCCTGACGGGCCGATGCCCAGGCGCATTCGCCCTCCGGAGATCTGGTCGAGCGTCGCGGCGGTCATCGCCGCCATCGCCGGGCTGCGGGCCGGCATCTGGAAGATCGCCGAACCGATCCCGATCTTCGTCGTCCCGGCGGCCAGCCACGCGAGCACCGTCGCTGCGTCGGAGCCGTAGGCCTCGGCCGCCCACACGGAGTCGTAGCCCAGCCGCTCGGCCTCCTGCACGATCGAGAGCTGCTCCTCGGAGGTGAGGCCGAGGCCCCAGTAGCCGACGTTGACGCCGAGCTTCATCTGCAAGTTCCCTTTCGCGCGCAGGAGATCCTTTGCCTCCGGCGAGGGCGCGCCGTACTGTGGCCCGCCACCCCTCCGCAGGAGCGCGCAAGCCTATGGCACGCATCGAGAGACCGCCCATCGCCGAGCTGCGCCGCGCGGTCGACCGCCTGCCGGCGGCCACGCGGGAGGCGATGCTCGCCGGCGTCCGTGCCCACCCGATCGTCGCCGGCGACTACACCGACCGCCGCGGCGGCGTCTGCCCGATGCTGGCCGCCCACCGCCACGGCGGCCGGACCGCGAACCTCGGGTTCTCTCGGGCGTGGGATCGCTTCACCGGTGCCCGGCGCCGTGCGCGCCGCGCCACCCCGCGCGAGGTCGAGACGCTCGTCTCCCACCTCGAGGCGAGCCTCGCCGCCGAGCGTGCCGCGCCCGACCTCGGCGCCGCCGTGGCCGAGCACCGCGCGCTGCGCTGGCGCCACGCCCGGGCCCGCGCGCTGGAGGCGCTGGAGGCGGCGCCGGCGGCGGGCGTCGCCGTCCGCGGGGCCGAGACGCGCGGCGCGACCCGCGGCAACCCCGCCGCCTCGTCCTAGAGCCCCTCCCCCGGTCGCTGGAAGATCACCTCGGGGATCACGCAGGCGGGGGAGACCCGCAGGAGCATCCGCACGGCCTCGGCGATGTCGGAGGGCTGGATCATCTCGTTCCCCGGCACCGACTCCTTGACGAAGTCCGTCATCGGAGTGTCGACGAAGCCCGGGCAGAGGGCGGTGGACTTGATGCCCAGCCCGCCGAGCTCGCGGTTCATCGACTGGGTGAAGCCGACGACGCCGAACTTCGTGGCCGAGTAGATCGAGAGCCAGCCCTGGCCGGTCTTCCCGGCGACCGAGGCGGTGTTGACGACAAGCGCGCGCTGGTGCTCCGCCGCCGCCGCCTTGAGCAGGTCGAGCGCCTCGCGGTAGAAGAGGACGATCGAGCGGAGGTTCACGTCGAGCTGCATGTCGAGCTTCTTGGTCGTCGTCTCCTCGATCGGCGCGCCGAGCCCGACGCCCGCGTTGTTGACGAGCACGTCCAGGCGCCCGTAGCGCTCGCGATGAGCGGCGACGACGGCCTTGATGTCGTCCTCGGACTGCATGTTCGCCGCGAGATGGTGGATCTCCAGGTCCTCGCCGCGCAGCGTCTCGGCCGCGGCCTCGAGCTTCTCGGCCCGCCGGGAGGCGAGGGTGAGCGCATGACCCTCCTCGCCGAGCATCCGCGCCACGGCGAAGCCGATGCCGCTCGAGGCTCCCGTCACGATCGCCGTGCGCTCCGCCATTGTCGTTCCTCTCGCTCTGATCCAGGGTCCGGGGCTGCGGTGCGGTATCCAATCACCTGAGCCGATGCTCGACTTCTGGCCCTCCGACCTCGTGCTGGTCGCCGTCCAGGCGGCCGTCGTCGCGCTGCCCGGCGCCGGCGTGCCGCCGTGGCTGGCGCGGTTCGCCGGGCGCGGGTGGGCGCTCGTGCTGCCGCTGTCCCTCGGGCTTGTGGTCGCGGCCATCGCGCTCTCGTCGGTCGCGGCCGACGCCCTGGCCCTGCTCGCCGCCGTCGCCATCCCCCCGCTGGCCGCCGCCGCGCTGGGCTGGGCGATGCGCGGCGCCCGCCCGTGGCTCGCGCCGCTCGCCGGGGTCCTCCTGGCCATCGCCTGGTGGCGGAACGGGACCCTGCTCGGCGACGCGTGCGCGGTGGCGCTCAGCGCGCTGAGCTGCGTGACGCTCGGGCGCCTGCTCGCCGCGGCCGCGCCGCGGCGCTGGCTCGAGCTGGGGATCCTGGCCATGGCGCTGCTCGATTGCATCCTCGTCTTCGGCCAGCAGCTCCAGGCGCCGAACGCGACGCTGAACGCCGCGACCGCGCCCGGCGGCTATCCGCAACTCCAGGTCGCGGGGTTCGGGGACGCCGCGATGGGCTACGGCGACCTGTTCGCCGCCGGCGTGCTCGGCGCCATCGTCGCGGCGAGCGGGGAGCGCCCGTGGCGGGTGGGGCTGCTCGTCCTCGTGGCGGCGGGGCTCTGGGACCTGCTCTTCCTCGTCCGCGACGATCTCCCGGCGACGGTGCCGGTGGCCGTCGCGCTCGTCGTCTGGCGCGTGTGGCGCGGGGACGCCGCAACGCCGGCGCCGGCCGGGGTCGGTCCGCCCTGAGGGCCTCGGTCGCCGCCCGCCGGGACCCGGCGCTCAGCGCTCGGCGCCGAGTCGCACCTCGAGCCGCCAGCGATAGCCGGTCGGGACCGAGCGCCCGTGGCGCCCGACCGTCACGGAGGTCCCGCAGCTCGCGCCGCGGAAGCGCGGGACGCCGACGATCACGCGGGCCGGCGTCCGCCGGTCGACCGCGTTGGTCCGCCGCACCCGGATCGGCGTGCCGTCGGCCGGGTCGACGCACACCACGCTGAGGTAGACGTCCACCCGCTCCCTCGGGCGCGAGAGCACCCGCGCAACTGCCCGGTGCTCGCCAGCCCGCACGGTCCCGCTTAGGCCGATGCTGTCGAACGGCGCACGGGTGGCCCGGGTCCCGAGTAGCCGCGCGCCGGCCACCACCGGCATGGCCGCCACCACGCCCGTCGTGACGAGCAGCATCGCGAGCATGTGGGCGCGCCGTAGCCTCATTCCCCCGGCATCGACCGCGCCCGCCGGACCCTTGACCGGCGGGCGCCGGGCGGCGAGGGCCCGGCCTCCGCGACAATGCGCCGCGGCCCGGTAGCTCAGCTGGTCAGAGCAGCGGACTCATAATCCGTCGGACGCAGGTTCGAGTCCTGCCCGGGCCA
>JBBSBL010000092.1:0-7305 GCA_038251325.1 Solirubrobacterales bacterium
CGTGCGCTTCCCGGCGCCGCTGCCGGTCGGCAGCAAGGTGCGGATGCGCGCGACGCTTCAGAACGTCGAGGAGATCACCGGTGGCGCGCAGATCACCACGGCGCTGACCTTCGAGACCGAGGACGGCGAGAAGCCGGTCTGCGTGGCCGAGTCGCTCGCGCGGGTGTACACGGGCTAGGGTCGAGACTCATGGCGACCGAGACCGGGCGAGCCAGCGACCACCGCCTCCATGTGGCCGGCGAGTGGCTCGACACGGGCGCGTGGCTCGAGGTCCACAACCCCTACGGAGGCGCCCTGGTGGCGCGGGTCCCGCGGGGCGACGCGGCGCTCGTCGACCGTGCCGTCGCCTCCGCCCGCGCCGCGCTGGAGCGCGCCGACTGGCCGCAGTGGGAGCGCGCGGAGGCACTCGACCGCGCCGCCGACCTGCTCGCCGAGCGGGTCGAGGACCTGGCTCGCAGCGTCGCGCTCGAGGCCGGCAAGCCGATCAAGCAGGCCCGCGTCGAGGCGCAGCGCGCCGTCGGCACGCTGCGCTTCTCGGCGGTGGAGGCGCGCAAGCTCGGCGGCGAGCTCGTGCCGATGGAGGCCGGGCCGGCCGGCGCGGGGAAGCTCGGCTTCGTCCTGCGGCTCCCGATCGGCGTCGTCGGCGCCGTCTCCCCGTTCAACTTCCCGCTCAATCTCGTCGCGCACAAGCTCGGGCCGGCGCTCGCCGGCGGCTGCCCGGTGGTGCTGAAGCCCGCCAGCGCGACGCCCGTCTCCGGGATCCGGCTCGTCGAGCTGTTGCTCGAGGCCGGGGTACCCCCGGACTATCTCCACGTGGTCTGCGGCTCGGGCGGCGAGGTCGGCGACCCGGTCGTCGAGCACGACGACGTGGCGGCGATCAGCTTCACCGGGTCGGTGCCGATCGGCTGGGGCATCCGCGCCAAGGCGCCGCGCAAGCACGTCGCGCTCGAGCTCGGCTCCAACGCGCCGCTGATCGTGAACGACGACGGCGACTGGGAGGCGGCGGCGGACAAGGCGGCGATCCACGGCTACACCCACGCCGGCCAGTCGTGCATCTCGATCCAGCGCGTGCTGCTCCACGAGGCGATCGCGGACGAGTTCCTCGCCCGGTTCGTCCCGGCGGTCCAGGGGCTCGTCGTCGGCGACCCGCTGGAGGAGACCACGGACGTCGGCCCGGTCATCAGCCCCTCCGAGCACGAGCGCGTGTTGGCCTGGATCGCGGAGGCTCGCGACGGCGGCGCGCGGGTCCTGTGCGGCGGCGAGGCGAACGCCGACGGCACGATCCAGCCCACCGTGATCGAGCGTCCGGGCGAGGATGACCACGTCTGGTGCGACGAGGTCTTCGGGCCGGTCACCGTCGTGCGGCGCTTCGACTCTTTCGATGAGGGCCTGGCGCTGGCCAACGGCTCGCGCTACGGGCTCCAGGCCGGGGTCTTCACCCGCGACGTCGGCCGCGCGCTCCACGCGGCGCGCACGCTCGAGTACGGCGGGGTGTGCGTCAACGAGGTCCCGACCTACCGGACCGACCAGATGCCCTATGGCGGCGTCAAGGACTCCGGCAACACCCGCGAGGGGCCGGCCTACACCATCCGCGAGCTCACCGAGGAGCGGCTCGTGACGCTGCAGGGTTGATCGGGCCTACTCGGCCGCGCTGCCCCGCGCGATCTTCCGGAGGTCCAGCGCGATCCGCAGCGTCTCCTCGTCCACGCCCGCCTCGAGCGCGACCTCGCGCAGCGTGCGCCCGGAGCTCGCCGCCTCGGTGACGATCTCGGTCGCGCGGTCGTAGCCGATGTGCGGGTTCAGCGCGGTGGCGACGGCGAGCGTCGACTCCGCCGAGCGGGCGCAGCCCGCGAGGTTCGCCTCGATGCCGTCCACGCACTTCTCGGCCAGCAGCCGCGACGCCGCGGCCAGGAGCTTGATCGAGTCGAGCAGGTTGCGGGCGATCAGCGGGATGCGCACGTTGAGCTCGAAGTTCCCCTGCGAGCCGGCGATCGTGATCGCGGTGTCGTTCCCGATCACCTGCGCTGCCACCTGGACGACGACCTCCGGGATCACCGGGTTGACCTTCCCCGGCATGATCGAGGAGCCCTTCTGGAGCTCGGGCAGCAGGATCTCGCCGATGCCGGCGCGCGGACCGGAGCCCATCCAGGCGAGGTCGTTCGCGATCTTCGTCAGCGAAACCGCGACGACCTTCAGCGCGCCCGAGAGCTCGACCAGCGCGTCGCGGTTGCCCTGGGCCTCGAAGGGATCCTCCGGGGGTCGGATCTCCAGCCCCGAGTCGGCGGCGAGCAGCGCGCGCACGCGCTCGGCGAACTCCGGGTGGGTGTTGAGACCGGTGCCGGTCGCCGTCCCGCCGAGCGGGACCTGGCCGACCTGCGGCAGCGCTCCGCGCACCCGGCGAGCGCCGAGCCGGGCCTGGGCCGCGTAGCCGGCGAACTCCTGGCCGAGCGTCACCGGCACCGCGTCCATGAGGTGCGTGCGGCCGGCCTTCACCACGTCGTGGAAGGCCTCGCCCTTCGCGGCGAACGAGCCCTCGAGCCGGTCGAGCGCCGGCAGCAGGTCGTCGGTCGCCTGATCGAGCGCCGCGAGGTGGACCGCGGAGGGAAAGACGTCGTTGGAGGACTGCCCGAGGTTCACGTGGTCGTTGGGGTGGGCGGCATCCCCGGCCAGGGCGGCGATGACCTCGTTCGCATTCATGTTCGACGAGGTCCCCGAGCCCGTCTGGAAGACGTCGATCGGAAACTGGTCGTCGTGCTCGCCCTGGGCGATCGCGTCGCCGCCGGCCGCGATGCGCTCCGCCAGCGCGGGGTCGAGCAGGCCGAGCTCCGCGTTCACGCGCGCGGCGGCGGCCTTGATCCGGCCGAGCCAGTGGATGACCGGCGGCGGCACGCGCTCGCCGGAGACGGGGAAGTTGGCGACCGCCTTCGTGGTCTCACCGCCCCACAGCTGTTCGTCCTCGGTCACGCTCATGCCCACACGCTACCCCAGGAACGCGCTCAGCTCGCGGGCCACGCCGACGGGGTCGTCGTAGGCCATGAGGAAGCCGGTCCCGTCCAGCACGCGGAGCTGGGCGTCGGGCAGGAGGTCGAGCGCCTCCCGCGCCGGCTCGAGCGGATGTACGGCGTCGCGATCGGCCCAGAGCAGCAGGACCGGGGCGTCGATCGCCCCGTAGCGGTCGAGCAGATCGCGGTCCGCGCCCGCGGGCCAGGCGCGCGCGAACCGGGCCCACGCGCGCGCCCGGTTCCCGTCGCCGCCGACGTCTGCGAACGCGTGGCGCACGAGGTCGCGCGCCGCCGGATTGCCTTGGGCGGAGAGGCGCTCGCCGAGCGCCGGGCGGAAGACCAGGTGCGCGCCGTGGGCCAGCGCGCGGTCCAGGCCGGGCACCGCCGCCGCCCGGCAGGCCGCGCGCCACAGGGCCCGGCGGCGCGGGTGGGCGGGGGGACGGTGGAGCCGTGTCGGCATGACGACCATTCGCCGGGGCGAGATCCGGCCGTCGGCGGCGCCATGGAGCAGCAGCTCGGCGCCGAGGTCGTGCCCCGCGAGCAGCGGTCGGGGGCCGACGGTCTCGGCGCAGAAGCCCGCCACGACGTCGACGAGCCAGTCGCGGGTGTAGGGATGTCGCGGGCGGTCCTCGGAGTCCCCGTGGAGCGGGAGATCGGGGAGGACGACGCGGAAGCGCGCGGCGAGCGGCTCGACGATCGGCTCCCACTCGCGGTGGGTGAGCCCGAGCGAGTGGAGCAGCACCAGGCCCGGGCCGGCGCCCGCCTCCCGGTAGGCGACCCGCGCCCCGTCGGGATGGTGGTAGAGCCGCAGCCTCACCCGGCGGCCGCTCCGGCGGCCCGCCCCCGCGCGAACGCGGCCCGGCGCGCGGGCGGCGCGCCGTCGATGCCGAGCGCGTTGTCCATACGGTTGACGAGCTCGGCATGGATGCCGTTGGTCCGCTTCGCCCCGCGCTCGGTGGCGCCGACGAGGTAGCCGAGCCGCAGCGCCGCGGCGTCGCTCGCCGGCACCCGCGCCGCGAGGGTCGACGCGGCCGCGGTGAGCTCGGCGCCGATCTCCTGCAGGTCGGCGTCGCCGGTGGCCCGGCTCACGCAGTCGGAGAGCCGCGTGCCGTCGGCCATTCTCACGGGGCCGGGGGCGCGCCGCAGCGCCGCGACGACCGCCGGCGCTCCGTCCCGGCAGGCGAGGGATGGCCGCGGACCCTCGCTCCCGCAGCCCCCGCCCGCCAGAGCGGCGGCGACGAGGGCGGCGGCGAGAGGGGCGAGCCGCGGCGGCACGGCGGCAGCCGCTAGCTGTCCGGCTTCGTCGTGCCGGCCGGCGGGGGGAAGAAGCCGTAGCGCTCGATGCCGCGCTCGATCTCCGCGTTCACGGTCTCGATCACCTTCACCCGCGCCCAGCGCTTGGAGTCGCCCTCGACGAGGTGCCACGGAGCCTCGGGACGGTCGGTCCGCCGGAGCATCTCCTCGACCGCCTTGAGGTACGCGGGGCGCTGCTCGCGGTTGCGCCAGTCCTCGTCGGTGAGCTTCCAGCTGCGCAGGGGGTCCTTGCGCCGGCGCTCGAAGCGCTTGAGCTGCTCCTTGTTGGAGATGTGGACCCAGAACTTCACCAGGACCATGCCCTCGTTGGCGAGCCCGAGCTCGAAGCTGGCGATCTCACGGTACGCGCGTCGCCACTGCTCCTTGGCCGCGAAGCCCTCGACCCGCTCGACGAGCACCCGGCCGTACCACGAGCGGTCGAGCACCGCCATGCCGCCCCAGCCCGGCAGCGCCGGGGCGAAGCGGTGGAGGAAGTGGTGGCGCTTCTCGTCCGGCGTCGGCGCCGCGAACTGGGCCACGCGGACGTGCCGCGGGTCGAGCCCGGCAACGAGGCGCTTGATCGCCCCGCCCTTGCCCGAGGCGTCCCATCCCTCGAAGAGGATGCACAGCCCCGGCCCCAGGGCGCCGTCGCCCATGAGCCCGCCGCACTTCAGGCGCAGCTCGAGCAACCGCTGCTGGGCCGACGCGAGGCGCGCGTCCTGCTCGGAGCGACTGAGCTTCAGCGAGAGATCGAGGTCATCGAGGCGTCCCATGGGCGCGGATCCTCGCAGGGTTCCGAAAATGCGGGCAGGGTCTCCCGCCGGACATACCTCCGAGGGTCAAATCGGCACGGGTTTGAGGCGGTTTCGTGCCTCAAGGCTGCGCAAAAGCGCCACGGGGCTTCTGGACTCTGCCCAAAGGTCCCGAAATGCCACATATGCCCTCACATCCCGTCTCGAAGCCGCTGGGCCTTTCGACCTCTCAGGCCGCTCGGACCCTCGGCGTCTCGCTCGGCACGATCCGGCGCTGGTCCGACATGGGCTACCTGCAGGCGTATCGCACGCCGGGCGGGCAGCGTCGCTTCAGCGACGAGCAGATCGAGGCGTTCGTGAAGTCCCTCGAGCCGGAGACGGCCCGGGAGACGGGCGACGCGCCCTCGCGCGCCGTCGCGGGGTAGTTCTCCGACACGTGCGGGGCGCGGTCGCCTGCGGGCGGCCGCGCGTCGACGTCCGCGGACGTCCAACCCCGCCTCAGCCCGTTGCGGCGTCCCCGATGCGGCGTTCCATGTCGAGCTCGTGCTCGAAGTCCGCGGCGCTCGCGTGCCGGTACTCGACGCCGCGCCCGGAGAGGAGCGTGGCCAGCGCCTCGACGTAGCGGCCGTCGAGCTGGGAGCCGCTCACGCGGCGCAGCTCGGTCAGCGCCTCGAACGAGCTGACCTGGGTGCGGTAGGTGTCCTCGGCGGTGAGCGTGTCGTAGACCTCCGCCACGGCGACGATCTTGGCCAGCTCCGGGATGGCGTCGTCGGCCAGTCCGTCCGGGTAGCCGCGACCGTCGATCCGCTCGTGGTGGGCGTGGACGATCTCGGCCACCGGCCCGTAGACGCCGAGGTCCTGCAGCATCTCCGCGCCGAGCTGGGGGTGGTGGCGGATCGACTCCCAGTCCTCCTCGCCGAGCGTGCGACCCTGGTCCAGGACCCGGTCGGCCAGCGCGAGGCGCCCGACGTCGTGCAGCAGGCCGGCGGTGTGCGCGAGCTCGCACGTCCGCGCGTCCATGCCGCACTGTCGCGCGATGTCCCGCGCGAAGGCCGCCGTCGCCGCGGAGTGCCGCGCCGCGCGCGGGTCGCGGGTGTCGAGCGCCCGCAGCAGGCCCGAAAGCACGCCCCACGACAGCGCCGCGTACCGGCGGGCGCGATCGCGGGCCTTCGCGACGAGGCTCGCCATGTAGGTGAAGGTGACGATGCTCGCAAGCGCGAAGACCAGGCCGCCGGTCCCGACCTCCACGTAGACGCTGGCGGCGGCGACGGCCAGCACGATGTTGAGCGCGATCGAGGGGAGCAGATCGAGGGTCTCGGCGGCGAGTCCGTCGCGCCACCGCCTCTGGTCGAAGCCCGCGAGGAACGTGTGGGCAAGAACGAAGTTCAAAACGAACACGCCGACGGACAATCCGGCGAGCAACAGGTAGAACTGTGCTTTGTCGGAGGCCGGCGATACGGCTCGGAACACCTCCGCCGTGGCGAGGATCGGGAGCCCCGCGGCCGTGATATTGGCGGCCAATACCCTCGGTCGAGATCGCTCAACGAACCACGCGGCCAACTCGCCGATGGCTACGACCGCGAACGCCGCCGCCGGCGCGAGGAAGGCGACAGCGAGCATCTCGGCGATGAACGCGCCGGAGATCGACAGGTGTCCGCCCGTGTACGCCGAGGCGATGTTGGCGGCGCCCGCCGCAACGAGCAAGGTCGCGACCAACCACGTGGCCGTGACATCACCTGCGCCGGCGACGCTCCACGAGATGCAGGTCGCGCAACCGATGCCGGCGCACACTGACGCCGAGCGAGGACTCAGGCGCAAGGCCGTGGCTCCATGGCCAGAAGCTAGCGCGCGCGCCGGTGGTATTCGGGGATTCTGCTAGCGGATGCGGTAATGCATGGGCGACATCGTACCCCGCTTGCGCATGTTTTGCATCGCTTCGCGGCCAAAACCTGCGCAAACAAGGGTTGGCGCCACCGCCAACCCCCCAAAGCGCGCACCTTTTCACTCAGATGCGCTTCCTCAAGACGAGCGAGGCCGCGACCATGCTCAACGTGAGCCCGAACACGCTCCGCACCTGGGAGCGGCGATTCGGATTCCCGAAGCCGCAGCGGTCGCCGGGACGCCATCGCCTCTACACCCACGGCGAGATCGCCGGGCTGCGCGACGCGCTCCAGGAAGGCCTCTCGATCTCCTCGGCGGTGTCCCGTGCGCGTGAGGGCCTGACCGCCGACACGCACTCCCTCGTCGGCTCCCTCGCC
>JBBSBL010000093.1:0-7252 GCA_038251325.1 Solirubrobacterales bacterium
CGCCTCGGCGATGGTCAGCAGGCCGCCGAGCAGGACGATGCCGTGGATGGCGTTCGTCCCTGACATGAGCGGCGTGTGCAGGGTGTTCGGCACCTTCGAGATGACCTCGAAGCCGACGAATGCCGCGAGGACGAGGAGAGCGATCTCGGTGACGAGCACGGTGTGTTCCTTCGGTCCGGGAGTCGGGGATCAGGCGGCGGGCGCCGCGGCCTTGGCGCCGGCGTGGACGACCTCGCCGCCGCGGGTGACGCAGGCGCCGGCGATGATCTCGTCGTCGAAGTCGAGCGCGAGCGCGCCCTCCTCGCCGGTCATGAGCTCGAGCAGCGACTGGATGTTCTTCGCGTAGAGCTGGGAGGCGTGCTCGGCCATCGTGGCCGGCAGGTTGAGCGGGGCGAGGATCTTGACGCCGTGCTCGACCACCACGGTGCCGGGCTGGGAGAGCTCGCAGTTGCCGCCCGCCTCGCCGGCCAGGTCGACGACGACCGAGCCGGGCTTCATGTGCTCCACGGCGCCGGCGGTGACGAGGATCGGCGCGCGGCGGCCGGGGACGAGCGCGGTGGTGATGACGACGTCGACCTTGGCGATCGCCTCCTGGAGGAGCTCCTGCTGGCGCGCAACCTGCTCGGGGGTGAGCTCCTTCGCGTAGCCGCCCTCCCCCTCCAGGTCGCCGCCGAGGTCGAACTCGAGGAAGCGCGCGCCGAGCGACTCGACCTGCTCCTTCACTGCCGCCCGCACGTCGAAGGCCTGGACCACGGCGCCGAGCCGTCGGGCGGTGGCGATCGCCTGCAGGCCGGCGACGCCGGCGCCGAGGACGAGGACGGTGGCGGGCCGGATCGTGCCGGCGGCGGTCATCAGCATCGGGTAGAAGCGGCCCAGCTCCTGGCTCCCGATGAGCGCGGCGCGGTAGCCCGCGACGTTGCTCTGGGAGGAGAGCGCGTCCATCGACTGCGCGCGCGAGATGCGAGGCACGGCCTCGAGGGCGAAGGTCGTCGCGCCGGAGGCGGCCAGCGCCGCGACGCCGTCGGCGTTGGTCAGCGGTGCGAGGAAGCCGATCAGCACGCTCTCCGCCAAGAGTCGCGCGGCCTCCTCGGCGCTCGGCGGCGCGACCTTGACGACGACGTCCGCGCCCCACGGCTCTGCCGGGTCGGTGGTGACGCTTGCGCCGGCCTCGGTGAAGGCGGCGTCGGGGAGCATCGCGCCGGCCCCGGCGTCGGCCTCGACGACGACCTCGTGGCCGGCCGCGACGAGCGCCTTGACGGCGTCGGGAACGAGCGCCACGCGGGCCTCGCCGTCGGCCGTCTCCTTCGGAACCCCGATCTTCATGGGCGCGGAACCTACCGACTCGGCTGGGTGGGCGACCCGTCGAGCACCAGCGCGGCCAACCCGACCAGCGCCCCCGCCCCGCGGGCCAGGGCGAGCATGCCCGGGGCCTCGGTGGGGGTGGTCCGGGGTGCGCCCGCGCGGGCCGCGGAGCGGCTCGATTCCCCCACCTGGCGGGGCGTCACGGCGGCCGGCGGCGCCGGCCGGGGGCGCGCCCGCCGGGCCATGGCTCCGGGGCGCGGCGCCCGGCGCGCCCGAGCCACCGGAGCCAGCGGGAACGTGCGGCGCGCGAGCGCGACGGCGGCCTGGGCGGTGACCCAGACCGGCGTCTGGGCGCTCGTCCGGGCGTAGCGAACGCTCCCGTCGGGCGCCGTGAGCGAGCGCAGGTAGGCCAGCGGCGAGCGTCCCCCGCCGCGCGGGCGCACCCGGGCCGGATCAACCCCGGCGGCGAGCAGGCCCTGGACCGCCCAGGCCGTCGACTGGGCGTTCGAGGCGCCGCCCGGCTGGAGCGGGAAGCCGCCGTCAGGCCGCTGGCGGGCGCGGAGGAAGCGGGCGGCGCGCAGGGCCCGCGTCGAGCGGCCCCGCCCGGCGGCGGCGAGGGCCTGGAGCGCGGCGCCGGTGTCGTCGATCCCGCTCGGCGCGCCGCGACGCGCGTAGGAGAAGCCGCCGTCGCGATTCTGCTGGCGCGCCAGCCAGGCTCCGGTCCGGGCGACGTCGCGGGCGCCGGGCCGCTCGCCCGCGGCGCGGAAGGCGAGCACGGCGAACGCGGTGTGGTTGACCAGGCCGCCCAGCGAGCCGTCAGGCGACATGCGGCGCCGGAGGATCGCGACGAGGTCGCGGCCCCCGAAGGCCCGCGTCGACCGTCCGGCCGCGTGCAGGACGAGGATCGTGCGCTCGATCTCCCCCGTGTCGGTCAGGCCGCCGGCGCCGGCGCGCCCGTAGTCGAGCACCGAGCGCCTCCCGCGGCGGACGTCCGCCGGGTTGCGGCCGCCGGCGGCCAGCCCGAGCGCCGCCCACCCGGTGTAGAGCTGCGAGCTGCGCACCCCCGGGCCCGATCCGTAGCCGCCGTCGGCGTTCTGGGCGCGCGCGAGCCACCCGCCGGGGGTGGCCGCGGTGGCGGTGGGCGCCGCCACCGCGAGCGCGCCGACCACCAGCGCGACGATGAGCGCCGTGATCGGCAGCGAACCATCCTGCCTGAGGGGTGTCCTGCGCCCACCAGGCAGGACGGTTGGATCGGGCCCGGCCGCCGGCGGCGCGCCGGCCGCGAGCCAGCGCACCTCGAAGCGGTCGCGGAAGCGGGACACCGCCCGAAGCAGTGCCGGCCCGAAGGCGAGCGCGAAGGCGGCGTTGCCGCCCGCGTGGGCGAGGTTCCACGGGAGCGAGGTCGCGGCGTAGGCGAGCAGGGTGGCGAGCCGGTGGTCGCCGGCGTAGAGCAGCCACTGGCTGAGGTCCATGATCGTCCCGAAAAGCAGCCCACAGACCGCGGCCGCGGCGGCGAGCCCCAGCCGACCGATCCGCCCGCCGGTGAGGCGCGCCAGCCCGGCGCCCATGATCCCCACGAGGCCCCACGCGCCCATCTGCCACGGGGTCCACGGGCCCTGCCCGAAGAACAGGTTCGACACGAGCGCGGCCAGCGCGCCGACCATGAACCCCGGCGCGCCGCCGAGCGCGAAGCCCGAGACGAGCACGATGTCGGTCGTCGGCTTCACGTTGGGCAACGGGGCGAAGGCGAGGCGACCGAGGACCGCCAGCGCGGCGAGCGTGCCGACGAGCGCGAGGACCCGCGCGGAGGGGTGCGAGCGCTCGTACCACCCGAGCCCGCACGCCAGGGCGGCGGCGAGCAGCACGAGGGAGGCGAGGCCCCAGCTCACCGTGCGGCCTCCGCGGCGCGTGGCGCGCGCAGCAGCTCCGCGCCCTGTGCCGGGAGCAGAGCGCCGCCCGCCCCGTCGAGGATCCGGGCGGTCTCGGTGGTGAAATACCAGCCGCCGGCGAGGACCTCGGCGGCGGGGCCGTCGGCCACGATCTCGCCGGCGCCGAGCAGGACGACGCGCCCCGCGACCTCGGCGGCGAGCTCCGCGTCGTGGGTGGCGAGCAGCACCCCGGCGCCGTCCGCCGCTCGGGCGCGGACGAGCGCGGCGAGCTCGCCTCTCCAGGCCCGGTCCATCCCGCGGGTCGGCTCGTCCAGCCCGAGGACCGCGGGCGGCCCGTCGCGGCGGCGTTCGCCGGGCTCGCCCCCGCCGGCGGTCACGAGCGCGAGCGCGAGCCGCTGGCGCTCGCCGCCCGACAGGTCGCGCGGGTGACGCTCGGCTAGCCGCTCGAGCCCGGCGGCCGCGAGCGCCGGCGGCGTCGTGAGATCGCCGACGCGGTCGCCGATCAGGTAGTCGCCCGGGTGCTGGAGCAGCAGCGCGACGCGCCCGGCGGCCTCGACGCGCCCGCGCGTCGGCGACATCAGCCCGGCGGCGTGGCGCAGCAGCGTGGACTTCCCGGCGCCGTTGCGACCCATGAGCGCGACGACCTCGCCCGGCGCCAGCTCGAGGTCGATGGCGCGCAGGACGGTCCGACCCCCGGGACGCTCGTGCCAGACGCCGCTCAGGCGCAGCGCGGGCGCGGGACCGGCCGGCCGGCGGCGGAGGCGCCGCAGGAGCGGGGACCCGGTCGCTCGCCGGCGACCCGAGCTCGCCTTTCCCGCCGCTTCCGCTGCGCGCTCCGGCACGAGCCCGCGGGCGCGCAGCGACGCCCGCGCCTCCTTCACCCCCGCCGGCGGAGGCCGCAGGCCGGCGGCCGCGAAGAGGTGGGCGCCCGGGGTGGCGAGGGCCGGCGCCGCGTTCATCGCCCACGCGAGCATCTCCCGCGGCGGCGCGTCGCACGCCACGCGGCCGTCGAGCAGGGCGACCACGCGGTCGGCGGCGGCGAGGCAGCGCTCGAGGCGGTGCTCGGCGAGCACGACCGCCACCCCCCACTCCTCGTTCAGCCGCCGCAGCAGCCAGACGAGCTCGTCCCCGGCGACGGGGTCGAGCTGGGAGGTGGGCTCGTCGAGCAGGATTATCCGGGGCCGGCCGGCGAGCGCCGCGCCGAGCGCGACGCGCTGGAGCTCGCCGCCGGAGAGCTCGCCGGTCGGGCGGTCGAGCAGCTCGGCGATGCCGAGCGCCAGCGCCGCCTCCTCGACGCCGCGCGCCACGGCGCCGGGCGCCTCGCCGCGGTTCTCGAGCGGCAACGCGAGCTCTGCGCGCACCGTCCCCATCACCACCTGGGTCTCGGCGTCCTGGAGCAACGTCCCGGCCACGGCGGCGATGTCGCCCGGGCCGTGCTCGCGCGTGTCGAGGCCGCCGACCGTCACCCGGCCCGCGAGCTCCCCGCCGTGGAAGTGGGGCACGAGGCCGCAGGCCGCCCCCAGGAGCGTCGACTTGCCCGACCCCGAGAGCCCGGCGAGCACGACCATCTCGCCCTCTTCCACCGTGAGCGAGACGTCGCTCAGCGCCGGGCGGGCGGCGCCCGGGTGACGGTGGGTAAGGCCCTCGACGCTCAGCACGCTCATCGTGCGACCCCCCGGCGCTCGAGCAGCGGCAGGGCGGCGAGGAGCGGGAACGCCGCGGCGAGCAGCAGGGTCGCGGCGTCGCGGGCGATCGACAGCGCCGGATAGGCGTCGAACGCGCCGAGGCCGGAGGCGCGGCCCGCGATCGCCAGCGCGAGGATCGCGACCGCCGCGGCGGCGATCCCGACGTCGTGGCGCGACCACGGGCGCGGCGCCGGGCGCGGCGGGCGCCGGGCGGCCCCGTAGCCGCGCAGCTCGAGCGCCGCGGCGACGTCGACCGCGCGATCGAGCGCGTTCGCGGCAACCGCCCCGACGAGTGCCGGCCGCGACGCCCGCGCGTCCGGCGCCAGCGTGCGCTGTGCCTCGGCCATCCGCGCGGCGTCGCGGCCGAGCACCGGGACCATCCGCGTCGCCAGGGAGGCGCTCAACGCCGAGCGGAAGGACACGCGCCGGAACAGGCGCAGCACCTCGTCGGGGTCGATGGCGGCCGTGAAGAGCGCCGCCGCGAGGCCGACGGCGACCACACGGAGCCCGAGCGCCGCGCCGTAGGCGAAGGCCTCGGCGGTCAGGTCCAGGCGCCCGAGCACCGGGATCTCGCCCAGGCGCGCGACGACCGTGAGCCCCTCGCGGCTCACGAGCGGGTTGACCAGCGCGACGATCACGGCCAGCGGCACGGCGAGCAGCGCCGCGCGGCGCAGGGCCGGCCCGACGCCCGCCAGCGCGCCGGCCACCAGGATCGCCGCGATGACGCCGGCCAGCACGATCGGGCTCTCGTACAGCAGCGCCGCGGCGCCGAGCGCGAGGCAGAACGCGCCGCCGGCGCCGGCGCGCGCCGCGTGCAGGGCGCTGTCGGCCCGCAGGTGGCTCACCGCGTCGCCTCCGGGAGCGGGATCCGGCCGCCGCCGCCGGCGACGGCGAGCGCGAAGCGGTCGCGCAGCGCCCCGGCGGTGAAGGCGCCCGCCGCCGCGCGGACGCCGGCGTCATCGGTCCCGGTCACCACCCAGGTCGGCTGCTGCTGCTCCAGGCGGGTCGCCGCGACGAGCCCGCTGCCGGGCCCGAGCCGGCGGACCGCGCGCCCCCGCGTGTCGAGCGTCGTGATCCGCCTGCCGCCCGCGTCGATCCGCGCGTAGACCCCGGAAGCGGCCGGCCCCTCGGCGATGCCGCGCGCCGAGCCGTCGTCGCGGACCGCCGACCACGGCCCGACGAGCACCCGCACCGTCTTCGCGCCGGCTCCGGTGCCGAGCACGCCGCGGGCGGCCGGGACGCCCAGGGCCTTCAGACGCTCGCCGACCGCGGCGCAGGCCACGTCGGCGCCCGGCGCGCAGGCGAGCACGACCGGGAAGCGCCGGCCGCCCGTCCCGTGCACGAACGGCTCCGGGAACGAACCCACGACGGCCGGCACGCGCATCGTCGCCCCCCAGTCGTGGCGGTCCCACCAGATGCGGTCGCCGGCGTTGACCCCGACGTCGGCGGCGCCCGTCTCCGCCTCGACGCCGTTCACGTAGTAGAACCAGTCGGCCCGCCGCACGCCGTCTCCCGTGCCCGCGAGCCCGTCGATCGACTCGACGAAGCCGCCCCCGTAGCGCGTGCCGACCTTGAACTCGCGCTGGAGCAGGCGCATCACGGTCTCCGAGCCGGGCACGCTCGCCGTGGTGCGCTCGCCGAGCCGCCCCGCGCCGAAGTCCCGGGTCACGGTCACCGTCACCCCGCCGGTGCCCGATCCGGCGCCCAGGCCGCACCCGGCGCCGGCGATCGCCAGGACGAGCGCCCCGAGGAGGGCGGCGAGGCGTGGCGCGCCGGTCATCCGACGACCACGGTCTCGGGGAAGGCCGGGACGAGACCGCGCGCGACGGCGGTCACGCGGTAGCGCCCGGGGGTCGCCGGCGCGAGCAGCGCGGCCCGGCCGTCGGCGCCGGTCAGCGCCCGGACGCCGTCGAACCTCACGACCGCGCGCGCGACCCGCCGGCCGCGGCCCGCGTCGTCGTAGGCGCGCACCACCCCGGAGAGCGGGCCGCGGCGCGGGACCGCGCGCGCACCGGGCGTCACGGCGAGGGTCCGCTGGCAGGCGAGCGCGACCCGGCACCAGTACCAGACCACCCGCGCCCCGGAGCGCAGGCGCCCCGCGCCGAACGGCCCCGTGACGTCGCCGGCGCCCGCGGTCCCGGCCCGGGAGCCGACCTTGTAGACCCAGCCCGACTCCCCCCGGTTGCGGTCGGCCCCGATCCGGCGGACGAAGAGCCCCGCCGACCCGTCGGCGCGACGGGACGAGCACGACCCGGCCAGGTCAACCGCCGCGAACGACGGCCCGCCGGCCCGCCGCGCCGCGGCGAGCGCCGCCGCCGGCGTGCCCGCGGCGACCCGGCAGCGGCGCCGGCCGGCGGCGATCATCGTGGCCGCGGC
>JBBSBL010000094.1:0-7214 GCA_038251325.1 Solirubrobacterales bacterium
CCACCCCCGGCCCGAGGCGGCGATCTGCGACGGCCCGCAGGCCCTGCCGACCGCCGGGTTCGCCGCCTACGCCGCCAAGCTCGAGCAGGTCGCGATGGTCGTCGGCAAGTCGCGCCGGCGCGACGCGGCGGCCGCTTAGGGCGCCGGCCCGGCGTGCGGCTCGCGGTCCTCGGCGTCGGCCTGATCGGCGGCTCGGTCGCGCTCGCGGCGCGCGAGCGCACCGGGGCGGAGGTCCGCGGCTGGGACCCGGACGCGGGCGCGCTCGCGACCGCGGTGCGGCGGGAGGCGCTCGACCGCGCGGCCGGGTCGGTCGCCGAGGCGGTCGCTGGCGCCGAGATCGTCGTGGTGGCCAGCCCGGTCGGCGCGCTGGGCGACACCGTCGGCGCCGCCCTGGGCGCCGCAGGCCCCGACTCGGTGGTCACCGACGTCGGCTCGACCAAGCGGGCGGTGGTCGCCGCGCACGACGATCCGCGCTTCGTCGGCGGACACCCGCTCGCGGGCGCCGAGACGGCGGGGGTCGAGCACGCCCGTGCCGATCTCTTCGAGGGCGCCACCTGGTACCTCACCCCGACGACGACCACCGCCGGGGTCGGGCTCGAGCGGCTCTACCGCTTCCTGGGCGGCCTGGGCGCCCGTCCGCAGGCGATCGACGCCGCGACGCACGACGCGATCCTGGCCGGCGTCTCCCATCTGCCCCACGTGCTGGCCAACGTTCTCGTCGCCCAGGTGGCCGGCGGGCTCGCCGCGGAGGGCGAGCGGCTCCCGGCCACGGGCCCGAGCTTCCGCGACGCGACCCGCGTGGCCGGGGCGAGCAGCGCGATCTGGACCGACATCTACCTCTCCAACCGCGACGCGCTCGTCGGCCAGATCGACGAGGCCACGGCCCGCCTCGCGGCGGTGCGGGCGGCCCTGGCCGCGGGGGACGCGGACGCCGTGCGCGAGTGGAACGAGGCGGCCGGCGCGGACCGCCGACGCCTGCTGGAGGGGCAGCTCGCGGGCGGCCCCGTCCACGAGCTGCGGGTCTCGGTCCCCAACCGGCCCGGCGTGATCGCCGAGATCGCGCTCGCGCTCGGCCGCGCCGGGGTGAACATCACCGACATGGCCCTCTACCCGGCGCCCGACGCGAGCGAGGGCCGGGTCGCGCTGTGGATCGCCGGCGACGCGCCCGCGCAGCGCGCGCTCGAGGTCCTCGACGCGTCCGGCCTGCGGGCGGCCCGAGCGTGAAGGCGCGCTTCGAGCCGGCCCGGCGACTGCGCGGCACGGTCGACGCCCCGCCGGACAAGTCGATCTCCCACCGGGCGGCGCTGCTGGCGGCGATGACCTCCGAGCCGGTGGTGCTCCGCGGCTACCTCGACAGCGCCGACACGAACGCGACCGCCGACGCGCTGCGGGCGATCGGCGCCGTGATCGAGGCCCGGCCCGACGAGCTGCTTGTCCGCGGGACCGGCCTGCGCGGCCCCGAGGAGACCGGCGAGACGATCGACGTCGGCAACAGCGGGACGCTCATGCGCCTGCTCCCAGGGTGGCTCGCGGGCCTCGAGGGCACCTCGTGGCGCCTGGACGGCGACGCCTCCATCCGCCGCCGCCCGGTGGATCGCATCGCCGAGCCGCTGGAGCGGATGGGCGCCCGGATCGAGGCGCGGAAGGATCGCTTTCCTCCCTTCACGGTCCATGGGGCGGCACTGCGCCCGATCGAGTACGTCCTGCCGGTGGCCAGCGCCCAGGTGAAGTCCTGCGTACTGGTCGCGGGGCTGCTCACCAACGCCGACACGGTGGTCGTCGAGTCCCGGCCGAGCCGCGACCACACCGAGCGGATGCTGCGCCGCGCCGGCGTCGCCGTCGCACGCGAGGGCGAGCGGATCACGATCCGCGCCGTCGACGAGCTCGAGCTCGACGAGATCCTCATCCCGGGCGACCCCTCCTCCGCCGCCTTCCACGTGGCGGCGGCACTGCTCGTCCCCGGCTCCGAGGTCACGGTCCGCGACGTCGGGGTGAACTGGACGCGCACGGGGTTCCTGCGCATCGCCGAGCGCATGGGCGCACGGATCGAGGGCGGGCTGGAGACGGAGGAGGCGGCCAGCGCGGAGCGCGAGCCGACCTCCGACCTCGTGATCCGCCATGGCGCATTGCAGGGGACGACGGTGGAGGCCGACGAGGTGCCGCTGGCGATCGACGAGCTCCCGCTCGTCGCGCTGCTCGGCGCCTTCGCGGAGGGGGAGACGGTGGTCCGCGGCGCCGGGGAGCTGCGGCTGAAGGAGAGCGACCGGATCGCCGCCGTGGTCGATGGCCTCGCGGGGCTGGGCGCGGACATCGAGGCGACCCCTGACGGCTTCGTCGTGCGCGGCGGGGGCGGCCTGCGGGGTGGCGCGATGGCGGCAGGCGGGGACCACCGGATGGCGATGCTCGGCGCGGTGGCCGGCCTCGCATCGGCCGAGGGCGTCGAGGTCGACGGCGTCGAGGCCGCCGCAGTCTCGTACCCCGGCTTCACCGACGATCTCGCTGTGCTCCAGCGCCGTTAGATTCCGCGCGCCATGGTGATCGCCATCGACGGGCCGGCCGGAGCGGGGAAGTCCGCCGTCGCGCGGGCGGTGGCGGAGGCGCTCGGGTTCACCTACCTCGACACGGGCGCGATGTACCGCTGCGTCGGGGTCGCCGCCGCGCGGCGGGGCGTGCCCCCGGCGACCGCGGCACGCGAGGCCGGGATCGAGATCGGCGATCGCGTGCGGCTCGACGGCGAGGACGTGAGCGAGGCGATCCGCTCGCCGGCGGCGGCGGAGGCCGCCTCCCGCGCGGCCGCCGACCCCGCGGTGCGCAAAGCCCTGGTGGCCCGGCAGCGCGCGATCGTCGCGAACGGCGACTGGGTGGCCGAGGGCCGCGACATCGCCACCGCCGTCGCGCCGGGCGCCGAGGTCAAGGTGTTCCTCACCGCGAGTCCACAGGAGCGCGCGCGGCGGCGCGCTGCCCAGATCGGCGCCGATCCCGCCACCGTCCTGGCCGAGCAGGCGATCCGCGACGAGCGGGACTCCACGCTCGGGCGCTCCGCGCTCGACCCCGCGCCGGGGGTGACGCCGCTCGACACGACCGGGCTCACGCTGGATGAGGTCGTGGCCCGGATCGCCGAGCTCGCGCGGGCCGCCCGACCCGCCTAGATGATCGATTCCAACCACCGGCGGGCGGCGCGCCGCGGCCGCCCCGGAGCCGCGACGCCATACTCATCCGATGGCCAAGGTCGCCGTCGTCGGCTATCCGAACGTGGGGAAGTCCTCGCTCGTCAACCGCCTGAGCGGCACGCGCGAGGCGGTCGTCCATGCCGCCCCGGGGGTGACCCGCGACCGCAAGGAGGTCCCCGCGGAGTGGAACGGGCGGACCTTCGGGCTGATCGACACCGGTGGCGTGGACCTCGCCGACGGCGCGGAGCTCGCGCGCCTCATCCGCGAGCAGGCCCGCGCCGCGCTCGCCGACGCCGAGATCGCGATGCTCGTCGTCGACGCCCGCGCCGGGTTGCGCCCCGGGGACGAGGAGATGGCCGACATCCTCCGGCGGGCCGGGCGCCCCGTGATCGTGGCGGCGAACAAGTGCGACGGCGTCCGCGACCTGCCGCTCGCCGCGGAGTTCCACCGCCTCGGGTTCGGCGAGCCGGTGCCCGTCTCCGCGGCCCAGGGGCTCGGCACGGGCGACCTGCTCGACCGCGTCACGGCGCTCCTTCCCGCCGAGGAGGACGCCACCGAGGACGACGCGGTGCGGCTCGCGCTGCTCGGGCGCCCGAACGTCGGCAAGTCTTCGCTGGTGAACCGCCTGCTGGGCGAGGAACGGGTGATCGTCGCGCCCGAGGCGGGCACGACGCGCGACGCGATCGACCTCCCGCTCGAGCTCGCGCCCGGCCTCGCCGGCGGCGAGGCGCGGAGCCTGATCCTCGTCGACACCGCCGGCCTGCGCCGCCAGGCCAAGGTGGGTGAGTCGCTGGAGTACTACACCGCGCTGCGCTCGCGCCGCGCTGCGGCCCGCGCCGCGGTCGCGCTCGTCGTCTGCGACGCGACCGCCGGGGTCACCGCCCAGGACCTGCGCATCGCCGAGCTGGCCATGCAGGAGGGTTGCGCGACCGCGCTCGCGCTCAACAAGTGGGACCTGACCGCCGGAGAGGACGGCGCGTCCGTGGACCTGGAGCACGAGCGCGCCGTCGTGGCCCGCAAGCTGCGCCTGCGCCCCCGCGTGCTGACCGCCAGCGCCCTGACCGGCCGCCACGTCGCCCGCCTGCTCGTCGAGGTCCTGGCGCTCGCCGACCGGGCCGGCCACCGCATCCCCACCTCCCAGCTCAACCGGTTCCTCGGCGACCTCGTCGCCGCGCGCCAGCCGCCGGCGCGCCACGGCAGCCGGCTCAAGCTCCTCTACATGAGCCAGACCGGGACCCGGCCGCCGCGCTTCTCCGTCCAGGTCAACAGCCGCCGCCGCGTCACCCGCGACTACCTCTACTTCCTCGAGAACCGCCTGCGCGATCGATTCCACCTCGAGGGCATCCCGCTGATCATCGACGTCGTCGAGCGCTCCGAGCGCCGGGGGGAGCGGCACGCCGGCGCCCGGCGTCGCTAACCTCCCCGCTCGCCGATCGCCTCATCGCCGTTTTCCGATCGGCATTGGTTCCTTTCGACTCCCGGAGCAGCCTCTCTTCCATGAGCACCACCGACCGCGAGTACCTGTTCACGTCCGAGTCCGTGACCGAGGGCCACCCCGACAAGGTCGCCGACCAGATCTCCGACGGGGTGCTCGACGCCGTCATGGCCGACGACCCGAAGGGCCGCGTGGCCTGCGAGACGCTGGTCAACACCGGCCTGGTGGTCGTCTCCGGGGAGATCTCCACCTCGACCTACGTCGACATCCAGGAGATCGCGCGCCAGACGATCCGCAAGATCGGCTACATCGATGGCAACCTCGGCTTCTCGGCCGACTCGGTCGCCGTGCTCAACGCGATCGACAAGCAGTCGGCCGACATCGCCCAGGGCGTCGACGAGGCGCACGAGAAGCGCACCGACCCCAGCGACGACGACGAGCTCGACCAGGCCGGCGCGGGCGACCAGGGCATGATGTTCGGCTACGCGACGAACGAGACGGCGGAGCTCATGCCGCTGCCGATCGCCCTCGCCCACCAGCTCGCCCGGCGTCTGACCGACATCCGCAAGGCCGGCGAGGTCGGCTACCTGCGCCCCGACGGCAAGACCCAGGTCTCGGTCCGCTACGTCGACGAGCGCCCGGTGGCGATCGAGAAGCTGCTGATCTCCACCCAGCACGCCGAGGAGGCGACCCAGAAGCTCATCGAGGAGGATCTCTGGGAGCACGTCGTCGAGCCGGTGCTGCCCCGCGACCTCTACGACGCCGGCGCGCTGCGGCGCGAGTTCCTCGTCAACCCCACGGGCCGGTTCGTCATCGGCGGCCCGGTGGGCGACGCCGGGCTTACCGGGCGCAAGATCATCGTCGACACCTACGGCGGCAAGGCCCGCCACGGCGGCGGGGCGTTCTCCGGGAAGGACCCGTCGAAGGTCGACCGCTCGGCCGCCTACGCCGCCCGCTACGTGGCGAAGAACCTCGTCGCCGCCGGGCTGGCCGACCGGGCCGAGGTGCAGGTCGCCTACGCGATCGGCGTCGCCCATCCGGTCTCGGTGATGGTCGAGACCTTCGGGACCGAGAAGGTCGGCCGCTCCGTGATCCACGAGCTCGTCTCCCGGCACTTCGACCTGCGGCCGGGCGCCTTCCGCAGCTACCTGGACCTCCACCGGCCGATCTACCAGAAGACTGCGGCGTACGGCCACTTCGGCCGCGAGGACGCCGACTTCACCTGGGAGCGGACCGACAAGGCCGACGCCCTGCGGAGCGACGCGGGGCTGTAGGCCAGGGGTCGCTACACGCCGCCGCCCTGCGACGACGCCGCGGCGCCGAGCAGGGTGAAGATCACGACCAGGGCGCCGAGGGCGACGAGCGGCGCGAGCTCGAAGATCGCGGGCTCGTCGCCGCGGCGGACCACCCCGTGGAAGAGCACCACCGGGCTGCCGCCGAGGATGCACGCCCACATCCAGCCGCGCTGGCCCGCCTCGTTCGCGGCATACCCGCCGAGCGCGCGGGCGTAGGCGTCCAGGGCGAGGCCGAAGGCGATCATGCTCGCCCCGGCGCCGACCCACGCGGGCGAGACGCCCGTGAAGACCCCGAGGAAGAGCAGGCCGCCGAGCAGCAGGGCGAGCGAGAAGACCGACGCCTCGATCTGCCAGCCGCGGGACACCGCCCGGCGTCGCGCCGGCGTGTCGGGGTGAGCGCGGCGTGGGGGCGGCTCGATCGGACGTCGGGGCGGGCGCGCCGGTCCACGGCGCGTGGTCCGCGTCGTCTCGGGGGTCCGGAGGCGATCCCGTTCGACCGCGCGCGAGCGTCGCGGCGCGCGGGGGAGCGTAGGGGTCGGGCGCGCGGGCGCCGGGTCGCGCGGCGGCAGCAGACTCGCGGGCGTGTCGGGAGTGTCGCGCGCCGCGGTCGGCGGAGCCGCGACGCCGAGCGCCTCGAGCGCGGCCACGGCCGCGCCGGCCTCCCGCTCGCGGCGGTCCGCGGCCAGGGGGCCGAATCGCACGCGGGCGGCCTCCGCGTGCTCGTCGGTCAGCCGCCACGGGCCCCGCTCGCCCGCCGGGCGCGGGTAGGTCTTCCGCAGCCAGGCGCGGAGGGTCGAGACGCCGATGCCGAGCTCGTCGGCGAGGGTCTGCGCGGTCATCGAGGCGACCATACCCGCGCGTCCGCGTCGCCGCCTACCCTCGCACGGCCTGTGCCGCCGATCGCCCGCATCGAGCCCCTCACCACCGCGCGCGCCGTGCGGGGGCCCTTCGACTACCGCCTGCCCGCCGCGCTGGCCGGCGTCGAGGTCGGCGCGCGCCTGCTCGTGCCCTTCGGCGGGCGCGAGGTGCCGGGCGTCGTGGTCGGGCTGGCCGAGCGCTCGGAGGTGCCCGACGAGCGGCTGGCCGAGCCGCGCGCCTCGCTCGGCCCGGCGATCCCGGGCGACCTCGTCGCGCTCGCCGCATGGCTGGCGGACGAGTACTGCTCGACCCCCGCGCGGGCGCTGGCGCTCGTGGCCCCTCCGGGCGCGGGGCGGACGGCGCGCGACGCCGCACGGCCGCTGCGCGCCCTCGTCGCCGAACTGCGGCCGCCGGGGCGGGCGGTGCTCGCCGATCCGGCGGCGCGGCTGACGTCCG
>JBBSBL010000095.1:0-7131 GCA_038251325.1 Solirubrobacterales bacterium
GCGGCCTTCGACTTCCACGCCGGGCGCGTGCCCCAGGCGCCGTACTGGATGCAGCGCGCCGGCCTGGAGTGGTCCTACCGGCTGGCGCACGAGCCGCGCCGGCTGTGGAAGCGCTACGCCCGCTACAACCCGCGCTTCGTCGTCTCCTTCGCGCGGCAGTGGGCACGGGACCGCGGGCAGGGCGACTAGCCGCCGGGCGCCGGCGGCGATCATCTAGCCTCACCACCCGATGAGCCCCGACGTCTCCGTGATCGGCCTCGGGCGGGTCGGTCTGCCGCTGGCCCTCTCCTTCGCCGACCGCGGCCTGCGGGTCGTGGGAATCGACCGCGACGCCGAGCGCCTCGAGGCCGTCCGCGCCGGCCGCATGCCCTTCGACGAGCCGGGCGCGGAGGAGGTGCTGGAGCGCGTCGCCGCCTCGGGTCGCCTCACGCTCAGCGCCCGCGTCGAGGACGCCGCCTCCGCCGAGGCGATCGTGCTCACGCTCGGCACGCCTTCGTTCTCGCACATCGAGATCGACATGCGCGACATCCGGGCGGCGCTCGACGACCTGCTCCCGGTCCTGCGGCCCGGCCACCTCATCGTCCTGCGCTCCACGATCGCCCCCGGCACGACGGAGTTTGTGGCCGGGTACCTGGAGAAGCGCCGCCCCGACCTGCGGGCTGGCGAGGACGTCGCCGTGGCCCACGTGCCCGAGCGGATCGCCACCGGGCGGTTCTTCGCCGAGATCGGGACGCTGCCGTGCCTGGTGGGCGGCGTGGGCGAGACCTCGGGCGAGCGCGCCGGAGCGCTGTTCGAGACCTTCGGCGCGCCGATCGTCCAGACCACGCCGGTGCAGGCGGAGCTGGCGAAGATCTGGACGAACATCCTGCGCTACGCGACCTTCGCGCTGCCCAACCTCCTGATGATGGACTGCGAGCAGCACGGGGCCAACGTCTTCGAGGTCATCGACCTCATCAACCGCGACTACCCCCGCGGCGGGATCGCCCGGCCGGGGCTGACGGCCGGCACCTGCCTGCGCAAGGACTTCACGTTCTCCGAGGAGCGCTCGAACGCGCCGGGGATGCTGCTCGCCGTCTCGCGGGTGAACGAGTCGGTCCCGCGCTTCCTGGTCGAGGGCATGAAGCGCCGGCTCGGCGACGGGGGCCTCGGGGGCCGGCGCGTCGCGGTCCTCGGCCTGGCCTTCAAGCGCGACACCGACGACGAGCGCGACTCCCTCTCCCACAAGCTCGTGCGCCTGCTCGAGCGCGAGCTGGCCGACGTCGCCGTCCACGACCCGCACGTCGCCTCGCCCACCCAGCCACTGGCCGAGGCGGTGGCCGGCGCCGACGTCGTGGTCGTGGCCACCAACCACTCGAGCTTCGAGACGCCGGAGGCGCGCGCGACGATCCTCGAGGGGCCCGGGCCCGACGCGCTCGTCGTCGATCCGTGGAACGCGCTCGGCGCCGGGCAGGTCTTCGCCTTCGCCACCGAGGTCGCCGCGCTGGCGCCGGCGGCGCGGTGAGGCGGGTCCTCGTCACCGGAGGCGCCGGCACGATCGGCGCCGCGGTCGTCCGCCGCCTGCTGCGCGACCCCGACTACGAGGTGCGGGTCTCCGACCAGCGTCCGGCGCCGACCTGGATGCGCGAGGGCTGCGAGGTCCACACCGGCGACCTGCGCGACCTCGGCGAGGCGCGCGCCGCGGCCGAGGGGTGCAGCCACGTCGTCCACCTCGCGGCGATCGTCGGCGGGATCGCGAACTTCCACCGCCTCCCCCACACGCTCACCGAGGTCAACAACGCGCTCTACAACGCCGTCGTGCGCGCGGCGCTCGACCACGAGGTCGAGCGCTTCACCTACGTCTCCTCTTCGATGGTCTTCGAGCGCGCGACGGAGTTCCCCACGACCGAGGCCCACCTGCCCGACTGCCCGGTGCCGCTCAGCGCCTACGGGTTCTCGAAGCTCACCGGCGAGGTGTACTGCCGCGCCGCCCACGAGGAGCACGGGCTGCCCTACACGATCTGCCGCCCGTTCAACGCCTACGGCCCGGGGGAGATGCCCGACGCCGAGCCCGGGATCGCCCACGCCGTCCCGGACCTCATCCGCAAGGCGCTCTCGGGCCAGCGGCCGCTGGAGATCTTCGGCTCCGGGAAGCAGACCCGCACGCTCACGCACGTCGACGACATCGCCGACGGGATCGTCGTCGCGATGTCCTCGCCGGCCGGCCTGAACGAGGACTTCAACGTCTCGGCGAGCGAGGAGCTCACCGTGGCCGAGATCGCGCGCGCCGTCTGGGAGGCCTGCGATCGGGATCCCGAGGAGTTCGCGCTCGAGCATCTGCCGAGCTTCGCGGTCGACGTGCCGCGCCGCTGGCCCTCGGTCGAGAAGGCGCGCGAGCGCCTCGGGTGGGAGGCGCGGATCGGCGTGGCGGAGGGCATCGCGCAGACGGTCGGCTGGCTGCGCGAGCAGGAAGCCCTCGCGTCGTAGGCGGGTCGGCGCCGTGGACCCGCTCGCCACCGTCGTCATCCCCACACGGGACCGCCCCGGCTACCTCGAGGTCGCGCTGGGCTCGATCGCGCCGCAGGCGGCGCCCGCGGGGGCGGAGGTCCTTGTCGTGGTCGACGGCGTGGATCCAGGGAGCGCGCGCGTGGCGCGACGCCATGGCGCGCGGGTGCTGGAGCTTCCGGCGGGCCCGGGTCTGAACGCGGCGCGAAACGCGGCCGTCGAGTCGGCCGCGGCGCCGCTGCTCGTCTTCACCGACGACGACGTACGCGCCCCGGAAGGCTGGCTGGCCGCGATCCTCGCGGGCGCGGGGCGATATCCCGACGACGACGTCTTCGCCGGGCCGATCCGCGCCCGGCTGGAGGGCGGGCGGGGCCCGCGCGGGTGCGGGCGCGAGGCGCCGCCGATCACCGCGCTCGACCTCGGGCCCGACGACGGAGAGGCGCCACGCGCCTGGGGCGCGAACATGACGATCCGCCGCGCCGCGTTCGATCGGATCGGGGGGTTCGACCCCGCGATCCCGAGTGGCGGCGGGGACGAGGAGGACTGGCAGCGGCGTTACTGCGCCGCGGGCGGCCGGGTCCGCTATCTCGGCGCGGCCGGGCTCGACCATCGCCGCGCCGGCGAGGACGCGGAGCTGCCGCGGCTCGCGCGAGCCGCCTTTCATCGCGGCCGGCTGGCGCGCGAGCACGACGCCCGCCGGGGCGAGGCGCCCTCGCCCGCCCGCGAGGCGCGGACCTTGGCCGGCTGCCTGGTGCACACGGTCTGCCGGCGCTGCGCGATGGGCGTGGTGCTGAGCGCCCACGCGGCGGGGCGGATCCGGGCCGCGGCCGGCGAGCACCGGTCGGCATGAGCGTCGAGCCGCCGCCCTTCCTCTCGGGCGAGAGCGGCACGATCCTCGGGCCCCGCCGGATCGGCGTCGCGCGGGCGCGGGACGCCGCCCTCGACCTGCGCCGCGCGCTGGCGCTCGAGCCGTGGCGCCTCGCGCGCGCCGCCCGGGCGGCTCCGCCGCGACGGCGCGTGCTGGCCGTCGGCGTCGAGCGCTCGGACCGCGCGGGGCTGATGGGTGCGGCCACCGCCGAGCTGCGCCGCTCGCGCCACGCCGTCGAGGTCCGCACCGGCCCGGCGGGTGAGCGGGGCAAGTGGGAGAACCTCGACCGGCTGATCGCCGACGGCGGTCTCGAGGACGCCGACTGGCTGCTCGCGATCGACGACGACGTCGCCCTGCCCGGCGGCTTCCTCGACGCCTTCCTCTTCCTCGCCGAGCGCTTCGACCTCGCGCTGGCCCAGCCCGCCCATCGCCGCCGCTCGCACGCCGCCTGGTCGGTGACGCGCCGGCGCGGCGGCAGCGTGGTGCGCGAGACCGGATTCGTGGAGATCGGGCCCGTCACCGCCTTCCGCGCCGACACGCTCGAGGTGGTGCTGCCCTTCCCGCCGCTCCGCACGGGCTGGGGCCTCGACGCCCACTGGGCGGCGCTCGCCCGCGAGCGCGCCTGGCGGATGGGCGTGATCGACGCGACGCCGGTGGCCCACGCGCTCGGCAAGGTGGCCGGCGGCTACGACTCCGCGACGGCCGTCGCGGAGTCGCGGGACTTCCTCCGCGACCGCCCGCACGTCAGCGCTGCGGAGGCGAACCGGACGCTGGCGACGCATCGGCGGTGGTGATGCGCGTCGCCGTCGTCGCCGAGTACTACCCGCGCGCCGCGGACCCGGTGCTCGGGGTGTGGGCCCATCGCCAGGCGCTGGCCGCGCGCGAGGCGGGGGCCGACGTCCGGGTCCTCGTCCTCGATCGCCCGGTTCCGCCGCGGGCGGCGCTGCGCACCCGCGACCGCGGAGTGCTCACCGCCCCCCTGCGCCAACCGCGGCGCGCCCGCATCGACGGGATCCCGGTGACCTACGTGCCCTTCCTGGCCCCGCCGCGCTGGCGCGCCTACGGCAGCTGGAGCGCGTGGGCGGCCCCCACGCTCGCGCTCGCCCTCCGCCACCTGCGCGCCGCGTGGCCGTTCGACCTCGTCCATGCGCACTACGCCGCACCGGCCGGGGATGCGGTGCGGCGCGCCCGGCCCGGCGTGCCCTACCTCGTCTCGGTGCACGGCGGCGACCTGCTGGGGGACTGGGCCCGCGCCGGATCGGGGCGGCGCGCCGTGGAGCGCGGGCTCCGCGGCGCCGCGCTGGTGCTGGCGAACAGCCGCGGGATCGCCCGCCGCGCCGGCGAGCTGGGCGCCCCGGGAACCCGGGTCGTGGCGCTGGGCGCCGACCCGCCGGTCGGGGGCACGACGGCGCGGACGGCGCCGCCGGTCCTCGCGACGGTCGGGCACGTCGTGGCGCGCAAGCGCCACGCCGACGTGATCCGCGCGCTGTGGCTGCTGCGCGACCGCCACCCGGCGCTGCGCTACGCGATCGTCGGCGACGGGCCGGCGCTGCCGGACCTCCGCGCGCTCGCCGCGCGGCTCGGAGTGGCCGACCGGGTCGACTTCCACGGCGCGCTCCCCCCGGCCGAGGCCGCCGCCGCCGCGCACGCCGCCTGGCTCTTCGTCATGCCCAGCGTCGACGAGGCCCTCGGGGTCGCCTACCTGGAGGCGATGGCGGGCGGCACCCCCGCCATCGCCTGCATCGGGGAGCCCGGGCCGGAGGACATCGCGCTCGCCGGCCACGGCATGCGGCTCGTGCCGCCGGCCGACATCGAGGCCCTCGCCGCCGAGATCGACGCGCTCCTGAGCGACGAGCAGACGCGGCGCGCGACCGGCCGCCGGGCCCGCGAGACCGTGGCGCGGAGCTTCACGTGGGCCCGCTGCGGGGAGGCGACGGTGGCCGCGTATCGCGCGGTGCTCGACGGGTCCGCGCCGGACGTCCGAGCGTAACTTCGCGGCGCGGGAGCCGTTCCTACCCCCTGAAGTGTCGTGGAACCGCCTTGCTAGCGTTTCCGCGCCCCGCCGCCTCCGGGTCATCGTTCCCCGCCGGCCTCCTCTCATGCGCACTCTCGCCCTCCGACTCTCGCTTCCCGTCGCCCTCGTTCTCGCGCTCACGCTGCCCGCGGCGGCGAGCGCGGACCCGGTGCGCGACTGCTCCACCAACGGCTCGCTCACCCAGCGCTACTCCGCCGCGCAGCTCCGCTCGGCGCTCAAGTCGATTCCGGCCGACGTCAAGGAGTACACCGACTGCTACGACCAGATCCGGCGCGCCGAGCTCGCCGCGGCCGCGTCCTCGGGCCGGCGCGGCAAGCACACGTCCTCGTCGGGCCCGTCCTCGAGCGGCGGCGGCGGATCGGGCGGGGGTGGATCGGGCGGCGGCGGATCGAGCTCCGGTGGCGGCGCTCGCGGTTCCCGCGGCGCGGGCGCGGCGGCGGCGGGCGGCGGCGCACCGGCGGCGGGCGCCAAGGGCAGCGGGAGTCCGGTCAGGATCGGCGATCAGCTGATCACGCCCGGTACCTCCGGCCTGAGCGACGCCGGGGCGGACGTTCCGACCCCGCTCGTCGTGGTGCTCGCGCTGCTCGGCGCCGGCGGCCTCGCCTTCGCCGCGACGCGAATCCGCCGCGCGCGTGTCGATCGCCGCAGCGCCTGAGCCGCGCTCCGGGGAGCCCCCGGCCGCGTCGCCGGGCGCCGCCGGAGCGGGCGCCCGTGGGGACACGGCGCTCGGCGCCGGTGTCGCCGCCGCCCGCTGCGCGATCGCCGTCGGGGCCGAGGGCGGGGCCGCGCTCGCCGCCTCGACCTGGACCGAGATCGCCGTCGTGCTCGCCGCCGCCACGCTCGGCGTCCTCGTCATCCTCCGCGACCGTCCGGCGCGCCCCTGGGGCCTGTGGACGCTCGTGCTGCTCGCGGCGCTGGCGGGCCTGACGGCGCTTTCGATCCTCTGGGCCGTCGAGCCCGCCGACGCGTGGCTCGAGGCGAACCGGACCTTCGCCTACGTCGGCGCCCTGGGCGCGGGGCTCGCGCTCGTCCGCCTCGCCCCGGGCCGTTGGCGGGGCATGGTCGGCGGCGTCCTCGTCGCGACCCTGGTGGTCGCCGGCGCCGGGGTGGTCACGAAGGTCTTCCCGGCGACGTTCACGCCCGACGACGCCTTCGCCCGCCTGCGCGAGCCGTTCGGCTACTGGAACGCGGTCGGGCTGATGGCCGCGCTCGGCGTGCCCGGCTGCCTCTGGCTCGGGACCCGCGCCGACCGGCGGGACCGATGGGCGGCGGCGGCGTACCCCGCGCTCGGCCTGCTCCTCCTCGTCGTGCTGCTCTCCTACTCGCGCGGGGCGCTCCTCGCGCTGGCCATCGGGGCCGTCCTGTGGGTGGCGCTCGTCCCGCGCCGCCTGCGCGCGCTCGCCCTGCTGGCGGGCGCCGGAGGCGCGGCGGGCCTGCTAGCCGCCTGGGCCTTCGCGCAGGACGGCCTGAGCACCGACCGCGCGCCGCTCGCGCTGCGCGACGGCGCCGGTCACGACCTCGGCTGGCTCCTGCTGGCGATGCTGGCGCTGCTCGCGGTGCTCGGCCTGCTCGTCGACCTCGCCCGAACCCGGCGACCGCTCTCGCCCACCAGCCGACGGCGGGCCGGGATCGTGGCGATCGTCGCGCTCGCCCTGCTCCCCCTGGCCGGCGTGGTCGCGTTGGCCGCCTCCGAGCGGGGGCTGACCGGCTCGATCTCCCACGCCGCCGATCGCCTGACCGACCCCAA
>JBBSBL010000096.1:0-7083 GCA_038251325.1 Solirubrobacterales bacterium
CCGCTGCTCGAGCTCGAGGGGCCGGTCGTCGCGCTCGCCCATGACGATGTCGAGGGGCTCGCCGCCCGGCTGCGGGCCGGCGCTCCGCCGGTGGTCGGCCGGATCCACGAGGGCCGCCTGCTGCTGGACCCCCGCACGCTCGGCGGTGCGGGCGTGGTGGACGCGGCGGGCGTCGCCCTCGCCGCGGCGCTGGGCCGCCCCGCGCCGTGAGCGACGACGTCCCGCTCACGCTCGGCACGGCGGGTCACGTCGACCACGGCAAGACGACGCTCGTGCGCGCGCTCACGGGCGTGGACACCGATCGCCTGCCCGAGGAGCGGCGCCGCGGCCTCTCCATCGCGCTCGGCTACGCCCCGCTGACCCTGCCGAGCGGCCGCCGCCTCTCGGTCGTCGACGTGCCCGGCCACGAACGCTTCGTCCGGACGATGGTCGCGGGCGCGAGCGGGATCGACGCCTATCTCGCGGTCGTCGCCGCCGACGACGGAGTGATGCCCCAGACCCGTGAGCACGCGGCGGTGCTCCGCGCGCTCGGCATCGAGCGCGGCGTCGTGGCGATCACCAAGACCGACCTCGCGGACCCGGCGACGGCCGCCGCGGAGGCCGGCGACCTGCTGCCCGGCGCCGAGGTCGTCCCGGTCGCGGCGCAGACCGGCGCCGGCCTGCGCGAGCTCGCGGCCGCGCTCGAGCGCCTGGCGGATCGCCTGCCCGGCCGCGCCGGCGACCCCGGGGGCGCCCGGCTGCACATCGACCGGGTCTTCTCCGTTCGCGGCGCCGGCACCGTGGTCACGGGCACGCTGTGGTCCGGCGCGCTGGGGCGTGGCGACAACGTGAGGCTGCTGCCGTCCGGGCGCGCGGCGCGGGTGCGCGGCGTCCAGGTCCACGACGCCGCGGTCGAGCGCGCGCCGGCGGGTCAGCGCGTGGCGGTGAACCTCGTCGGGGTCGAGCGCGACGAGGTCGCTCGCGGCGACGTCCTCGTCGCCCCCGGCGCCGAGCTCGCGCCGGCGTGGCGGCTCGACGCGGCGCTCGAGTGGCGCGCGGACGATGCGCGCGCGGAGTCGGGCGATCGGGTCCAGGTCCACCACGGCACCCGGGAGGCGCCTGCGCGCCTGGTCGCGCTCGGTGGCCGCTTCTGGCAGATCCGCCTCGAGGCGCCGCTCGTCGCCTTCGCCGGGGATCGGGTCGTGGTGCGGCGGATCGCGCCGCCGGACACCCTGGGCGGCGGGACGGTCCTCGACGCCGCGCCGCGGCGGCACGGACCCACCCGCGACGGCCTCGCCCGGCTGGCGCGGCTGGAGCGCGGCGAGCCCGACCCGCCTGCGTCCCCGCCCGACCCGCGACTCGCTGAGCGCCCGCGTGAGCCGGTCGGCCCCGCCGCGCTCTCCCCGGCCGCGCTCGCGCTCGAGGCCCGCCTGAAGGCGGCGGGCCTCGAGCCTCCGCTCGACTCGGAGCTCGATCCCGCCGAGGCGGCCGAGCTCCCGGCGCTGCGCGCGCAGGGCCGCGCGGTGCGGGTGGGCCGCGCCATGCACGCCCACCCCGACGCGCTCGGCGAGCTGGAGCGCGAGGTCGTCGCCCATCTCGAGGACCACGGGACGATCGCCCTCGGCGAGCTGCGCGACCGCCTCGGCACCTCGCGCAAGTTCGCCCAGGCGCTGCTCGAGCACCTCGACGCCGCGCGGGTCACGCGGCGCGAGGGCGACGTGCGGGTGCTGCGGCGCCGGGGCGGGGCGTCGCCGTTCTCCGGGTCGTAAGGGCTCGTTTCGGGGCGCGAAACTTCTGGGCCTGAGCATGGACTCCGTGAGACCTATGCAGCAGGACGAAGAAACAGCATCCGGGGACGGGCGGGTGGCGCCGCCCACGCCGCTGTGGATGAAGCTCGTCGCCGTCGCGGTCGTGCTCGTGGTGATGCTCGCCGGCCTCTACCTGTTCGGCGGGGTGCTGGCCGACGGGTACTGGGTGTCGGTCGGGCTCGCCGTCGCCTGGTTCGTCCTCGCCGGCGCGGTCCTCGGGAAGCTGGCCAAACGGCGTCCCGGGTTGCGCTGGCCGGTCCGCGCCACCGTGCTCGCCGCCGGGATCGGGATCGGCGCGTGGTTCGTGATCGGCTCGACCACGGACGACCGGGTCAACGAGCGTGTGGTGACCGGCGTGACGCCGGCGCGGGTCGTGGACCCGGCGCAGCCCTCGCCCGACACGCCTGCCCCGGTGAGGCGACCGACGAACCTCGCCCGCGGCGCCTTCTCCGGGCTCTCCACCTCCGGCAGCGGCGCCGCGACCGTCGTCCAGCTTCCCGACGGGAGTCGCAAGCTGACGCTCACGAGCTTCGCCGTCGCCAACGGCCCCGACCTGCGCGTCTACCTCTCGGCGGGGTCGGTCGGTGCCAATGCGTCGGGGGCGGCGCACGTCGACCTCGGGGACCTCAAGGGCAACCTCGGCGACCAGCAGTACTCGCTCGGCCGCGACGTCGATCTGCGGCGCTACTCCACCGTCCTGATCTGGTGCCGCGCCTTCAGCGAGGGCTTCGCCAAGGCGTCGCTGCGGCCGGTGTGAGGGCCGCGCCTACAGCGCGCCGCCGGCCGCGGCCGGCGCCGTCGGGTCGGGCGCCTCGGCGGCGGCGTGCTCGCGCGCGACGTAGTCCTCGATCGCCAGCGGGTCGTCGCTCGAGCGCTCCACCACGGTGAGCAGCGCCGACATCGTCGCCACCTCCTCGACCTGCTCCTTGAGGAACCACTGGGTGAACTGCTCGCTCACGAAGTCGCCCTCCTCGCGCGCCGTGCCGGCCAACCGCCCGATCTGATCGCTGACGCGCCGCTCCTGGTCGAGCGCGAGGGCGACGGGCGCGACGATGTCGCCGAAGCTCGTCTCGGGCGCGGCGACGCCGGGGATCGTCACCGGGGCCCCGGCGTCGAGCAGGTACTGGACCATCATCGACGCGTGGTTGCGCTCCTCGACCGCCTGGCGGTAGAAGAACGCCGCGAGCTGCGGGAGCGTCTGACCGTCGTAGTGCACGGCGTTCGCGATGTACTGCTGGGAGGCGGCGAACTCGTAGGCGATCTGCTCGTTGAGCTGGGCGACGAAGCGCTCGGCGGCCATGGGTCTCCTGGGGGCGAGAGGTGGGTCAGGCGCCTCGAGACTACGCATCCCATACGCCACTGGCCTACGCTTGCCCGCCTAATGCCCACCTCTCTCGTCACCGGCGGCGCCGGCTTCCTCGGATCGCACCTCTGCGAGGAGCTCCTGCGTCGCGGCCACCAGGTCATCTGTGTTGACAACCTGGAAACCGGATCGCTGGCCAACATCGAGCACATCCGGCATCCCGCCTTCACGCACCTCAATCTGGACATCATCGATCCCTACTACGTCGACGACGACGTCGACCTGGTGTTCCACCTGGCGTCGCCGGCGTCGCCCATCGACTATCTGCGGCTGCCCCTGCACACGCTGAAGGTCGGCTCCTACGGTACGCATCACACCCTCGGCGTGGCGAAGCAGAAGCGCGCGCGGTTCCTGCTGGCCTCGACCTCCGAGGTCTACGGCGATCCGCAGGAGCACCCGCAGAAGGAGAGCTACTGGGGGCATGTGAACCCGATCGGGCCCCGGGGCGTCTACGACGAGGCCAAGCGCTACGCCGAGGCGCTGACCATGGCCTACCACCGCCAGCAGGGCGTGGACACCGCGATCATCCGCATCTTCAACACCTACGGGCCGCGCATGCGCCCGCACGACGGCCGGGCGATCCCGACCTTCCTGCGCCAGGCGCTGCAGGACCGGCCGATCACGGTGTTCGGCGACGGCTCCCAGACACGATCCTTCTGCTTCGTCTCGGACCTGATCAACGGCATGATCGCCCTGGCGGAGTCCGGCGTCCACCGCCCGGTGAACGTCGGCAACCCCGACGAGTTCACGCTGCTCGAGCTCGCCCAGGCGGTCGTCGAGGTCGCCGGCTCGCGCTCGGAGATCGTCCACGAGGCGCTCCCCACCGACGATCCGCAGGTGCGCCAGCCGGACACCACCCTGGCCAGGGAGCTGCTCGGCTGGACGGCGGAGATCGATCTGCGGGAAGGACTGCGCCAGACGATCGAGCTCGCCGGGGTGGAGACGCTGGTCGGCGCGGCCTGGCGGTAGGTAGGCTCTCGCGCGGGGGTCCGAGCGCGGGCGCAGGGGGTGTTCGCTACATCGGGCGCCCGGTAGCGTTGTCCCGCAGGGATGCGCGAAACGTGGCAGAACGAGTGAGGATCGAGCCCAAGGGGCCGGTGACCGCCGGCGACCCCGACGAGGCGGGGTCGCCCGCCCTCGTCGCGCTGCCGCCACGCGACGTCCGTCGCAAGCGCCCGCCGGGTTTGTCCTTCCTCCTGAGGCTGGAGACGCTGCGCCGGCTCGCGCGCATCGTCTCGCTGCTGGTCTGCGACTACGCGGCGATCTTCGTCGCGATCTTCACCGCGCTCGCGGTGAAGACCGGCATCACCGGGGACTTCGTCCTGCGGGTGGTGCTGGACCAGACCCAGAGCTACGTCGGCTTCGCCTACCTCGTGACCGTGCTGCTCTTCGCGCGCTCGGACCTCTATGCCGAGCGCGTCCGGCGGCCGGGGCTGCCGCGGATCGTCACCGCGCTCTTCCAGGCCACGGTCGTGATGGTCATCTTCGCGCTCGCCGACGGCCAGAAGTTCCAGAGCTACTACGTCTTCTACGGATCGCTCTTCTTCGCGGTCGTCTACGTCAACAGCTTCCGCTGGGCGCACGCCGGCATCACCGGCGCGCTGCTCGAGAAGGCCGGCTTCAGCCGCCGCGCGCTCGTCGTCGGGAGCGGTCGCCACGCGGAGTTCGTCGGGCGCGCGCTGGAGGACTCGCCCCGGCTGCCGGTGGAGGTCGTCGGCTGCGTGTCGCCGGACGGCCGGCCGCAGGGGGGGCTGCCGGCCCTGGGGCGCATCGGCGACATCGCGGCCGTGATCGCCGAGCACGCGATCCAGGACGTCGTCATCGCCGACCCCGACTTCCCCCAGGCGAGCGCGGTCGAGCTGGCCGACCACTGCCACCAGCGGGGCGTCGCGGTGCACGTCGCGCCGACGACGATGGAGATCCTGCTCCAGCGCGCGGAGTTCGTCCCGGGGCAGTCGCTGCCGCTCTTCACGCTCAAGCCGCCGGTGTTCGACGGGCTCGACTTCGCGCTCAAGCGCGGGTTCGACCTCTTCGGCGCGACGTTCCTCATGGTCGTGCTCAGCCCGGTCCTGCTCGCCTGCGCGGTGGCGACGCGGCTCTCCTCACACGGTCCCGTGCTCTACCGCTCGATGCGGCCCGGTATCAGCGGGGAGCCGTTCGCCTGCCTGAAGTTCCGCACCATGCGGCCCGACGCGGATGCCCGCCAGGCCGATCTCGAGGAGATGAACGAGGCCGACGGCGCGCTGTTCAAGATCCGCGAGGACCCGCGGATCACACCCGTCGGGCGGATCCTGCGGCGCTTCTCGCTGGACGAGCTGCCCCAGCTGGCCAACGTGCTGCGCGGGGAGATGTCGCTCGTCGGGCCGCGACCCCTGCCGATGCGCGACTTCCAGCAGCTCGACGACTGGCACAAGAAGCGCTACCTCGTGCTGCCGGGGATCACCGGCCTGTGGCAGGTGTCCGGGCGCTCGGAGCTGGAGTTCGACGACCTCGTGCGCCTCGACTTCCTCTACCTCGAGCGCTGGTCGATCGCCCTGGACCTCGTGATCATCCTGAAGACCGTGCCCGCGGTGCTGCGCCGGCACGGGGCGTTCTGAGGGCGCACTACGAGGATCTCTGGGCGCGGCGGCCCGACGTCGCGCCGGACGCCGCGGCGCGGCGGCGCGAGGCGTTCCTGCTGGCCCAGCTGCGTCCCGGGCTCCGGGTCCTGGACCTGGGCTGCGGGCTCGGGCACGCCGCCGCGGCGGCGGCGGGCGCGGGCGCCACGGTGGTGGCGATCGAGATCGCCGAGGCGGCCGTGGACCGTGCGCGCGCGGCCCATCCGGGGCTCGACGTCCGGCTCGCGGAGATCGACGGCCCGCTGCCGCTGACCGACGGCGCGGTCGAGCTGGTCTACGCGGGCGAGGTGATCGAGCACGTCGCCGACACGGCCGCGTGGCTCTCGGAGGTCCGCCGCGTGCTCTCGCCGGGCGGCACGCTGCTCCTCACCACGCCCTACCACGGCCGGGTGAAGTCGGCGGCCATCGCCCTCGCCCGCTTCGAGCGCCACCACGACCCGCTCGGCGACCACCTGCGCTTCTACACGCGGCGCTCGCTGCGCGCGCTGCTGGACGAGTTCGGCTTCGAGGCCATCGACGTGCGGGCCGTGGGCGGGCCGCCGCTGCTGCGCGCCTCGTTGCTGGCCCGCGGGCAGCGGGCCGGTTGGCGACGCGCGGGCGCGCCGCCCGCTCAGCCGCGCTCGAGGCGGCGCCGCGCCGCGTCGTAGTCGGCCAGGCCCGCCCGCGAGCGCGGGTCGAGGTAGAGCGAGGCGGCGAGCGGCCCGAGCGCCGCGCGCGGATCGCGGAGCGCCGTGAGCTCGAGCTCGCCGAGCTGCCGCCAGGTCTCCGGGTTGGCCGGCTGGAGAGCCACGGCCTGCTCCAGGGTCGCGCGCGCCGCCCCGTCGTCGCCCGTGGACTGCTCGATGACCGCGCGGTCGAAGAGCGGCTCGACCGAGGGGGGGTTGCGATCGTGCGCGGTGCGGATCTCGCTCAGCGCGCGCGTGGCGTCGCCGCGCTCCAGCGCCGCCGCGGCGGCGTCGGCCGCGCGATCGGAGCGCAGCGGCTGCCAGATCGCCCAGGCCATGGCGAGGGCGAGCACGGCGAGCCCGCCGGCGAGCCCGAGCCGCTCCGCGCGGGGGCGGGGGCGGGTCCCGGCTGCCCGGTCGAGGGGGCCCCGCCCCGCGACCCAGCCGGCGCACAGCAGCGCGAGCATCGCCGTGGCCGGCACCGACCACGTCCAGTCGACGAGCGAGCTCACGCCGAAGACGACGACCGTGGCCGCCAGCGTCAGCAGGCCCACGCGCTCCGAGCTCCAGGGCCGCCCCCGCGCTGTGCGGACGAGCCCGATCGAGCGGGCGGCGGCGAGGAGCCAGGCCGCGAGCAGCGCGAGGCTCAC
>JBBSBL010000097.1:0-7046 GCA_038251325.1 Solirubrobacterales bacterium
AGCTCGTAGCGCCGGCGCACGTCGTAGAGCGTCGTGCGCTCGGCCGCGGGCCGCCCCGCGCGGTGGGCGGCGGCGACGAGGTCGGGGGGGTCGAGGCGGGTGCCGTGCTGCCCGCCGGCCATCCGGGTGATCGACTCCTCCATCAGGGTTCCGCCGAGGTCGTTGACGCCCCAGCGCAGCGCCTCGGTCGCCGCGTCGAGCCCCATCTTCACCCAGGAGGCCTGAAGGCTGGGGACCGCGCGGCCGAGCGCGAGCCGGAAGACGGCGGTGTGGCGCAGGTTCTCCTCCGGGGAGATCTCCTCGATCCCGTGCGTGCGGCCGAGCAGCGTGTGGTAGGGCACGAAGCTGAGCGGGACGAACTCCGTGAAGCCCCCGGTCCGCGCCTGCACCGCGCGCACGACCCGCATGTGCTCGGCGAGCTCCCACGGCTCCTCGACGTGCCCGAACATCACGGTCACGGTCGAGCGCAGGCCCTCGGCGTGGGAGGCCTCGATGATCTCCACCCAGCGCGCGACCGGCAGCTTGTTCGGCGAGATCCGCTCCCGCACGCCGTCGTGGAGCACCTCGGCGGCGGTCCCCGGCGTCGAGTCCAGGCCGGCCTCGCGGAGCCGGGCGAACACGGCGCGCGGCGGCAGGCCGGAGGTGGCGCACATGTGGTCGACCTCCATCGCCGAGTAAGCGTGGAGATGGATGTCCGGCGAGATCTCCTTCGCCAGGCGCAACCAGCCCTCGTAGTCCTCCAGCCCCCAGTCGGGATGGATGCCGGACTGGATGCACAGCTCGGTGGCGCCGTAGTCCATGGCCTCGGCGATGCGCCGGGCGAAGTCCTCGCGATCGTGCTCGTAGGCGTCCGGGGAGCGCCGGCCCTGCCCGAAGCCGCAAAAGGCGCAGCCGACCACGCACACGTTCGACACGTTGAGGTTGCGGTTGACGACGAAGGTCACCGTCTCCCCTGCGATCTCCGCGCGCAGCTCGTCGGCGGCCTGGCGGATGTCCTCGACCGCCTCGGGGCGCGTCTCGGCGAACAGCGCGGTGAGCGCGTCGGAATCGAGAGCGGCGCCCTCGCGCGCGGCGGCGACGGACCCGGGGACGAGGTCGCGCCGGATCGGCCGGACCTCCCCGCGGCCGGAGCCCCCGCGCGGGATGAAGCTCCAGTAGTGCGTCTTGATCACGTCGAGCACGCCCTGGGCGACCCACTCGGGGTCGATGTAGCGCCCGTAGACGCAGAGACGCTCGCTCAGCGCGTGGCCGTCGGCCCGGAGCCGGCGGCGCACCTGCGGCGGCGAGGGGAAGGGGTGCTCGGGCGAGATGTGGTCGCCGTTGGCCGACAGCCCGCCAAGGTCGGTGGCGCCCGCCGCGACGAGCTCGGGCCACCAGTCGGCGAGGTTCGGCGGGATCTGGATGCCGACGTCGGGCATGAGCCGCCGCGACTCGGCGACGAGGCGGCGCATGTCGTCGATGCCCACCGGGCACGCCCAGTCGGGCAGCGCCAGCTCCGGACCATCGGCCAGGCCGCTGCGCCAGTAGCGCTCGGCGGCCTCGGAGGCGATCTCCGCGGGCTCCTCGCCGTGGTAGCGGCGGTGGGGCACGTAGTTCTGGAGGATCACCTCTTGGAGGTGACCGTGCTCGGCGTGCACGCCGGCCAGCGTCTCCAGCGACGCCATCCGCTCGTCCTCGCGCTCCCCGATCCCGACGAGGATGCCGCTCGTGAAGGGGATCCGCAGCTCGCCGGCCGCGCGGATCGTCGCCAGCCGGCGTGCCGGATGCTTGGTCGGCGAGCCGGCGTGCACGGTCTCCATCAGGCGCTCGGAGACCGACTCGAGCATCAGCCCCTGGGAGGCCGTCACCTCGCGCAACCGGGAGAGATCCTCGCGGGAGAGGACGCCGAGATTCGTGTGCGGGAGCAGGCCGCGCTCGAGCGCCCGCTCGCAGGCCCACACCACGTAGGCGGTGAAGTCGGCGTGCCCGAGCTCGGCCAGCCGCGCCGCGACGCCCGGGTGGACCTCCGGGCGCTCGCCGGTGAGCACGAGCAGCTCCTTGGCCCGGTGGCGCACGGCGTCGTCGAGGACGCGCTCGACCTCCTCGGGCTCGTGGAGGTGCGCCTGGTGGGTGGCGAACGCGCAGTACTTGCAGTAGCAGCGGCACGTGCGCGACAGCGACAGCGTGACGTTGCGCGAGAAGGTGACGCGGCGCGCCATGCGCCGGGAGTCTAGTTCGGAGCCGGGGCCGGGCCGGCCCTGGATCCGGCCCCTCTACGTGTCCGGGCCGTCGACCGACTCCCCGACGCGTGCAGGCTGGGGCTCCTGCCCGCGGGCGAGGATCACGAGCCCGTACAGCGCGGCGGCACCCAGCGCTCCGACGATGGGCGCCACGACGTAGAGCCAGCCGTCGGTCCAGCTGCCGGAGACGAGCGCGGGCCCGAGCCAGCGGGCCGGGTTGAAGCTGCCGCCGGTCGCCGGGCCGAAGACCATGACGATCATGCCGAGTGTCAGGCCGATGGCGAGCCCGGCCACGCCCTTCGGGGTGGCGGCGTTGACCGCCGTGCCCATCACCGCCCACATCAGGGCGAAGGTGCCGATCGCCTCGGCGAGGAAGCCGAGGCCGACGCTCCCGCCCTGCAGGTACTTCGGGCTGATGGCCGGCGTGCCGTAGTTGATCGCCGCCCCGCGGCCGAGGAAGAACTCCTTGGCCAGCCACGCGCCGAGCAGCGCGCCGGCGATCTGGCAGACAACGTAGATCGCCGCGTCCTTGCCGGAGATCTTGCGCAGCAGCAGCAACCCGGCGGTCACCGCCGGGTTGACGTGCGCGCCCGAGACCGCACCGATCGCGTAGACGATCGCCAGGAGCAGGAACCCGTGCAGGATCGCCAGGTCCGAGGGGCTGACCACGAGGCCGGCCAGGGGACGCGTCTGCGCGCTGAGGAACGCGCAGATGAACATAACGAGGAAGAACGTGCCGACGAACTCGGCGATGTACGCGGGGGGTCCCTTGCGGTCCACGACGGCCTCCAGGCGAATGGTGGTGGGGGTCGGGCTGCCTATCCTGCGGTTCGATGCCGGCCGCCGTTCTCCTTGCCGCCCTGGCGCTGGCGGCCTCGATGGTCGGCTGCGCGGGGGCCGACCCCTCCGGCGGCGGCGAGGACGCGACCCTCGTCCTCGACTTCGCGCCCAACGCGGTGCACAGCGGCATCTTCCTGGCGACCGCCCGCGGGTTCGACGACGCCGAGGGCGTGCACCTGCGGATCCGCACGCCCGCCGCCTCCTCCGACGGCGTGAAGCTCCTGGCCGCCGGGCGCGCCGACCTCGCGATCCTCGACATCCACGACCTGGCGATCGCCCGCGCGCGCGGGCGCGACCTCGTGGCCGTGATGGCGATCGTCCAGCGCCCGCTGGCCTCGGTCATCGCCCAGCCCGGCGTCGGGCGGCCGCGGGCGCTCGAAGGGCGCCGGGTCGGGGTCACCGGCCTGCCCAGCGACGACGCCGTGCTCGACGCCGTGGTGCGCGGCGACCGCGGCGACCCGCGGTCGCTCCGGCGGATCACGATCGGGTTCAGCGCGGTGCCGGCCCTGCTCGGCCGCCGCGTCGCCGCGGCGACGGCGTTCTGGAACGCCGAGGGCGTGGCCCTGCGCCGCCGCCGGCCCGGCATCCGGATCTTCCGCGTCGACGACTTCGGCGCCCCGCGCTACCCCGAGCTCGTCCTGGCGATGGAGCGTCGCCGCCTGGACGAGGACCCCGGCCTGGCGCGGGCCGCCGTGCGAGCCCTCGTCCGAGGCTACCGGGAGACCCTGATCGACCCGGCGAGCGCGATCGCCGCCCTCGTCGCGCGCGCGCCGGGCGTCGACCGGGCGGTGGCCGGCGCCGAGCTCGACGCCGTCTCGTCCGTCCTCGCCGCACCCGGCGGACGGGTCGGCGTGCTCGACCGCGCCGCGCTGCGCGCCTGGGCGCGTTGGGAGGCCGCGTCCGGCATCGTGGCCCGGCCGCCGGACGTGGAGCGGGCCTTCGCCTTCGGGCTCGTGCCGAGCGACTAGCCGGCCGGGCGCCGCGCCGGCGTCCTACACCGGGTCGAGGAGTCCGGCGACGAGCGCCGCACCCTCGCGCGCCAGGCGGGATCGAGGCACCGACAGGTCGAACCCGGCGGCGCGGGCGAGGTCGCGGGTCGCGACGTCGACGTGGGAGTAGAAGGCGAGCGTGCGGACGTCCTCGAGCTCGCCGCCGCCGATCAGCGCCTCGACCGCGGCGAGCCGCTCGGGCGCGTCGGCGGTGAGGTCGATGACCGCGACCGCCGAGCCCGGCCCCTCCCGGGCGAGCGCCGCGGCGTCGTCGCACAGCGTGACCTCGTGTCCTGCGGCGCGCAGCATCCCCAACACGTTGGACCCGAAGAGGAGGTCCGGGATGAAGGCGACGATGCGCGCCACTACTGGGCGTTCCGCCGGCGGAGCTCTTGGCGCACCGACTCGGGACGCCCCCACATCTGGGCGACCTCGACCCGGCCCGCGCGCACCTCGCGGACCGCGAGCTCCCCCTCGATCCCGGCCTGGTCGAGCAGCCGCAGGGAGCCGATCACCGCCGGCGCCGCGGCGGCGTGACCGAACCGATGGGCGGCGCGGATCCGCCACTGCCAGTCGTGGCGGGAGTAGGGCTGGGCATTGCACATGACGAGGTACACGGCCGCGTCGACGTAGCGGGCGAGATCGTCGATCCGGAGATCGACGTCGAGGTCGGTCCAATCGTCCGGCAGCGAGTCGACGATCTGCTCGTATTCCTCCGCGAGGGCCATCCCCGCCAAGGCTACCGGCCGCCGGGCCCGTGCTCCCAGGGGTTGCGCCGGCGACCTCCGCCGCACTAGGTTCCGCAGGGCCGATGTGGATCTCGATCGAACCCCGGGACGGGCCGGCCCGCGTCGTGGAGGTCGGCGGCGAGGTCGTGATCGGCCGCCGCGCCGAGTGCGACCTCGTGCTCGACGACTCCCAGGTCAGCGGGCGCCACGCCGAGATCGCCGCCACACCGGACGGCGCGCTCGTCCTCCGGGACCTCGGCTCGACGAACGGCACCCGGCTCGACGGCGTCCGGCTCGAGGGCCCCCGCACGCTGCGCGGCGGCGAGGAGATCCGCATCGGGGAGACGGTCCTGCGCGCCTCGACCACCGACCCGCGCAACGCGCCGGCCGCGCCGCCGACCGCGGTGGCAGGCGCCGCATCGGCCGGGGCCGCGGGCGCCGCCGACGCCGGCGCGATCCCGCCCCCGCCGGCCAGCGCGTCGCGGATCGAGCGCCTGCGCCTCGCGCGCACCGCGAACCGCGCGCTGCTCCTCGCCGGCGGTGCCGTCGTGGTGGCGATCATCGCCGTCGTGCTCGCCGTCACCGGCGTCTTCTCCTCCTCGAACGAGAAGCCGACCGTCGCCCAGGTGGTCAAGGCCGTCGCCCCCTCGACGGTGCTCATCATCGGCGAGCGCGGCGGGCAGCCGGTGGAGAAGGGGACGGGCTGGGTCCTCGACGCGGCCCAGGGGCTCGTGGTGACGAACAACCACGTCGTCCAGGGCGGCGAGACGCTGAAGGTCGGCGTCGGGCGGACCAACAACGGCTCGGCGCTGAGCGAGCGCCGCGCGGTGATCGTCGGGACCGCCCCGTGCGAGGACATCGCCGTGATCCGGGTGACGCCGAGCGCCGGCCTCCAGACGCTGCCGCTCGGCAGCCAGGCCAAGCTCAGCGAGGGCGACGGCGTCGTCGGGCTCGGCTTCCCGGCGAACGCGTCCTTCCGGGACAACCTCGTCGCCACCTCCGGCGTCATCTCCACCGTCCGCACCGTCTACGAGGCCGCCGCGGACGTGCCCTCCCTCCCCAACGTCGTCCAGACCGACGCCGCGATTAACCCCGGGAACTCCGGCGGGCCGCTCGTCTCCTTCGACAAGAAGCTCGTGGGCATGAACACCGCCGGCTACACCGCCGCGGGCGGGCGGATCATCCAGGGCCAGGGCTACGCGATCGGCGTCGACCGCATCCGCCAGATCACCGCGCAGCTCCGCCAGGGTCAATCGATCGGCTGGGCCGGCCTCGGTCTCGACTTCCCCGATCCCGCCAAGCTCAAGGCGTCCGGCGCGCCGACCGGATTGCTCGTCACGCACACCGAGTCCGGCAGCCCGGCGTCGCGCATCCCGGAGCTCAACCAGGGCACGGTCCTGCTCGTCGGCGTCAATGGCAAGCGACTGGACACGACGCTGCGCAGCTACTGCGAGGCGGTCCGCGGGCTCCGCCCGGGCCAGGCCGGCTCGATCGCCTTCCTCGACGGCAACGGGCAGCTCCGCACCGCCTCGCTGCCCTTCTCCTGACCGACCTCCAGCACCGGACGGGCGGCACCCGCGGCCCGGCTCAGAAGGCCGGCTTCTGCTTCAGCCGGACGCTGTGCACGAGCGGCACGAAGATGTCGGCGTCCGCCGAGTCGAACCGCGCCGGCGGGGCGCTGCACTGCACCGAGTAGACGTCGCGGCCCTGGAAGAACCAGACGTTGCGGCCGGCGAAGCGCTGGCCGCCGAGGATGTCGTCGACCTCGACGATGCCGACGCCGGTGTTGCCGTTGGCCTTGACGATCTCGACCGTGCGCAGCTCGAAGTGCTTCGCGTTGCTGCGCAGCGCCTTGGCCCGATCGTTGCCGTAGTTCAGCAGCCCCTGCTGGCTCTGGTCCCGCGGCGCGCCGCCGCGCTCGAGGAAGGCATTGCAGAAGAGCTGGCCGCCGCGGACCTGTACGAGCCCCGGCCGCTTGATCGACTTGCGGCTCCAGCCGGCCGGATACTCGAAGGCGAACCCGAGGTCGTTGCGCGCGAAGGAGTTCGTCACCGCCTGCGTCGTGGTCGGCGCGGTCGGCGTCGTGGTGGTCGTGGCCGGGGTCGTCTTCGCGGTCTTCTTCGCGTCGTCACCCCCGGCGACGAGGACGATGACGAGCGCGGCGACGATCGCCGCCGCCCCGGCGACGACGGCCCACACGACGCCGCGCCGCGGGCCGCCGGAGCCGCCGTTGCCGGCCGGTGGCGGGGTCGCGGCGGGCGGTGGCGTGC
>JBBSBL010000098.1:0-6735 GCA_038251325.1 Solirubrobacterales bacterium
CCGATGACCAGGGCGCGCCCGGGTCCACCGAGCGCGTAGCCGACCGACTGGGGACCCTCCTGGAGCCGCCGCCAGCCGGGGATGGGCGCTCCGCGACGGTGCGGGACGATCTCGCCGATCACCCGGTCGTAGACGACGAGTGCGTTGGGCGAGGACCCGATTGGCAGGTAGCCAAGCACCCGGCTCAGCGGCGTCCAGCGCTCGGCCACCGGCGCGGGGCCTAGCGGCACGATCGCGACGAGCCGGCTGTTGGCGGACACGGCGGTCAGCGCGATCGCGAGCGCCAGGCGAAGAGCACGGCGGCCGCGGCCGCGAGGCCGGCGACGGCGACCATCAGGGTCGGAGCGTCGGCGACCCAGAGCAGCGGCACGATCGCCGTCGCGCCCGCGGCCGCCCCGACGAGGTCGAAGGCGTAGACCCGTCCGATCGACCGGGCGTAGGCCCGCACCGCGAGGGCGACCACGATTCCGGCCGCGAGCAGCGGCAGGAAGCTCATGACGCACGCCACGGTGAAGCTCCAGGCGAACTCGCCGGTGACGTCGAAGGTCAGCGTGGTCAGGTGTAGGCGCACGAGGACGAAGGCGCTCACGGGCACGAACGCGGCGAAGGTCAACGCCCAGCGCGCCAGGGCGCGCTCCAGCGTCGGGCGCTCGAACCATCGGGGGCGGACGTACACGAGGATCGCCCCCGCGCCGACGCCGAGCAGCGCAAGCGAGATCGCGAGGAAGCCGAAGTGGTAGAAGAGGACCGCCGAGAAGAGGCGGGTGAGCACGACCTGGAGCGCCAGCGTGCCGGCCGCCACGAGGCCGACCGCGACCATGACGCGGAGCGGAGGGCGGGTGAGCATCGGCGGCGAGACTATCGGGCGGATCGGCCGGCGGCGCCGCGTGCGGCCGTTACTGACCGGGTACCCAGAGGCGTCCGCTTCGCTGGGCGGGGCCAGGCGCCTCGGGGTCCTCGGCGTCGCCGCCGGCGGGCGGCGACGGGTCCGTCTCGGCGCCGGGCGCCGGCGCCGTGTTCCCGCCGGCGGGGTCCTGAGGGGCGTCCGCTGGCGCCGCCGCCGACGCCTCACCGGCCTGCACGAACCCGAGCTGGAGCTGGGCCAGCGCGTCGCGCACGGGCTTGGCCTGCTCCGGGGCCGCGGCCTCGAGCACCGGCCCGAGCGCGCGGACCGACTCGATCGCGACACGGGCCTGCTCGAGGTCGCGCTCGTCCTCGGTGCCGGGCACCACGCCGACGCGCCGCATCCCGAGGTTCACGAGGTCGGCGACGGCGCTGAGCAGCACCTCCTCCACGCGCAGGCGCTTCATCTGCGCCTCGAGTGCGGCGCGCACCTCCTCCTCGCTCGGCTGGCCTTCCTGGGACGGGACTCCGCTGGTCATGCCACCACCTCCTGGGCGTAGGTCTCCCGGGTCTCGCGGACCGCCGCCGCGAACACCTCGTCCATCGGCGTGCCCGCCTCGATCATCCGCCGCTGGCGCTGCGCGCCGTTGCGCTCGGGCAGCGCGACCTCGATGCCGAGCTCCGCGCGGACCGGCGCGGTCCACGCGAGCAGCCGCTCGGCGACGGCGGCCGCAGGGTACTCCTCGGCCCGCTCGAGATCGATCATGCGACCGTCCAGCCCGTAGCGGATCCCCCGCCACATGTTCTCCTCCACCAGCCGTGGCGGCGGATCGGCGAACGGGACGCCCTCGTCGTGCTCGCGCGCGGCCTGGGCGACGCAGGCGACGACGAGCGCCGCGAGCCCCTCGGACTCGGCGGCCGTGCTCTGGGCGTCGGTGATCCGGACCTCGACGGTCCCGAACGAGACGTGCGGGCGGATCGACCACCAGACCTGGGTGTACTCGACGACGGAGCGCGTGCGCAGCAGGAACTCGAGGTAGTCGCGGAAGCCCGGCCAGCCGCCGTAGGCGTCGGGGATCCCGCAGCGCGGGAAGCTCCGGGTGAAGGTCTGGGTCCGGGCGCTGTGGAGCCCGGAGTCCCGCCCGTCGACATAGGGGGAGTTCGCGGCGACCGCGAGCAGAAGCGGCAGCACGGGGCGCAGGCGGTCGCAGACGCGGACGGCGCGGTCCACGTCGCGAACGCCGACGTGGACGTGGAGCGAGAAGGTGTTGTTCCGGTGGGCGACGTAGCGGAGGTCGTCGGCCACCCGCCGGTAGTGGTCGGTGTCGATGATCTCCTGCTCGCGGTAGTCGGCCCAGGGGTGGGTGCCCGTGGCGCTCAGCGCCACCCCGCGCTCGCCGGCCAGCGCGAAGAGCCGGCGCCGGCGGTCGCGCTGGCGCGCGATCGCGTCGTGCACGTCCTCGCCGCGCCCGGAGCGGATCTCGATCTCCGAGGAGATCAGCTCCCCGGCGATCGACTCCGCGAGCACCGCGTCGCGCTCGGCCGCGGCGGAGCGCAGGTCCTCGAAGCGCGGGACCATGGCCAGCGTCGCCGGATCGAGCAGCGCGAACTCCTCCTCCAGGCCGACGGTGAGGTCCGTCGCCGCCGCGAAGACGTCGCGCATGGTGTCGAGGTCGAAGCTCACGGTGGCGGCCCGGCCGCGCCGGTCAGGTCAGGTAGAAGTAGAGCGCGTAGAGGAGGTCCACGGCGGGGCTGGAGGTGTGGACCGTGACCTCGGGCGGTACCGCCAGCAGGGCTTCGCTGTAGTTGAAGATGATCTTCACCCCGGCGCCGACGAGCTCGTCGGCGAGCGGCTGGGCCGCGGCGGTCGGGACGGCGAGGACCGCGACGACGATGTCCTCCTCCTCGATCACCGCCGGCAGGTCGCCGACCGGGCGCACGCGATGGGGCCCTACGGACTCGCCGACCTTCCGCTCGTCGGCGTCGAACAGCGCCACCACCCGGAAGCCGTGGTCGGCGAAGATGTCGGAGTCGGCGATCGCCCGACCGAGGTTGCCCGCTCCGAACAGCGCGATGTTGTGCTGGCCGGAGGTCCGCAGGATCTTGCGGATCTGCGAGACGAGCGAGTCGACGTTGTAGCCCACGCCGCGCTTGCCGAACTTCCCGAACCCCGACAGGTCGCGGCGGATCTGGGTCGAGTTCACGTGCGTGTAGTCGGACAGCTCCTGGGAGGAGATCGTCTCCTTGCCCATCTTCTTGGCCTGCGTGAGAACCTGCAGGTAGCGCGACAGCCGCGCCGCCACGCCGAGCGAGAGCCGCTCTCCGGACGCTCCGCCGGGGCCGTCCTCGTCGCGCTGGGCCACGGTGCTCATGCGCCGGCCACTCTACCGAGCCGCTCCCGGAGCTCGGGCTCGGGAACCTCGAGCGCGAACCACTCCTCCGGGCCGCAGGCGACCACCGGGATCCGCTCGAGGTAGCGCGCGTGCAGCGCGTCGTCGGCGGTGATGTCGCGGCTCTCGATGACGAACGGCACATCGGCGCGGACGCGTTCCAGGATCGCCAGCGCCTCGTCGCACAGGCAGCAGCCCGGCCGCGTATAGAGGGTGAGGACGATCATCGCGCTAGAGCTCGCGCCCCCCCGTGGCGTACGCGTCGAGGCCGAGGTAGTCGGGGAACGCCAGCGCGGGGAGCTCGCGGGCCGCGGCGCCGATCATTGCGGCGTTGTCGGTGCAGAGGTCCGGCGGCGGGATCGCCACGTTTCCGACCAGCGCGCGGGCGGCGTCGCGCAGCGGGCCGTTCGCGGCCACGCCCCCGCCGAGCGCGAGCCGCCCGAGCCCGGTGGCCTCCAGCCCGCGGCGCAGGCGCTCGGCGAGCTGGGCGACGATCGCCGCCTGGTAGGAGGCGGCGAGGTCCGCCCGGCGCCGCTCGGCCTCCGTCGGCCCCAGGTCCCGGATCATGTAGAGCAGCGCGGTCTTCACTCCGGAGAAGGACAGGTCGAGGCCGGCCACGCCGTCCGCGACCGGGAAGCCGAAGGCGCCCGGATCGCCCTCGGAGGCGAGGCGCTCGAGCGCCGGTCCGCCCGGGTAGCCGAGGCCGAGCAGCCGGGCGCCCTTGTCGAAGGCCTCGCCCGCGGCGTCGTCGAGCGTCGCGCCGAGGACGGTGAACCCCGGCCCGGGCTCGCGGACCTCGGCGAGGAACGTGTGCCCGCCGCTGGCGACGAGGATGAGGAAGGGCGGCGGGAGCGGCGCCGGCGCGATGGTCGCGGCGGCGACGTGGCCGTGGAGGTGATCGACGGGCGTGAGCGGTAGCCGCCGCGCCGCGGCGATCGCCTTCGCCCCGGCCAGGCCGACGAGCAGCGCCCCGACGAGGCCCGGGCCCTGGGTCACCGCGACCCGCTCGACCTCGCCGAGCTCCGTCCCGGCCCGGGCCAGGGCGTCCTCGATCACGAGGTCGAGCAGCTCGAGGTGATGCCGCGCCGCGATCTCCGGCACGACCCCGCCGAAGCGGTCGTGGACGCCCTGCGAGGACACGACGTTGGAGCGCACCGTGCCGTCCGCGGCGACCACGGCGGCGCAGGTGTCGTCGCAGCTCGTCTCGATCGCCAGGATCACGCGCGGCGACCGGCCCGCGGCGCCGGCGCGGACGCCGCGGCCGCGCCCGGAATGTCGGCGAGCGAGCCCTCGCGCGTCGCCGGCGTGCGCCACATGATGAGGGCGTCCTCGCCGTTGTCCTGGTAGTAGCGGCGGCGCAGCCCGGCCGAGCGGAACCCGAAGCGCTCGTACAGCGCGATTGCCTCGTCGTTGGTCGGGCGCACCTCGAGCGTGAGCCGGGCGTCGTCGTCGCCGATGCGGTCGAGCAGGCGGTCGAGCAGCGCGGCCGCGATGCCGCGCCGCCGCACGTCCGGGTCCACGGCGACGTTCATCAGGTGCCACACGGTGTCGTAGCGCGAGCACACGAGGTAGCCGGCCAGGCGGCCATCCCGCCGCGCCGCGAGACAGATGCCCGACGGCTTGGAGAGCTCGAGCACGAACATCGCCAGCGACCACGGCGTCGGGAAGGCGCGGCGCTCGATGGCGACGACCTGCGGGAGGTCGGCGTAGGTGAGCCGGCGGATGTCGAGCGTCTCGGCGGTCATGCGCCCTTCCGCCCGGCCCGGGCGAGCTCCGCGTCGGGCCGGCGGAGATAGTCGGGGAGGACCGTGCCGCGGGCACCGGGCCGGACGTCGAGCGCGAGCCGGGCGAGGCGCGAGGCGGACACCCGGTGCAGCGGCGAGTCGTCGTCCGGGACCTCGAGGCCGGCCCGTTCGATGAGAGCCCTGAATCGTAGCGTTCCGTCCCCCACCGCCATCCGGGGTCCGGACAGTCCGTCCAGGGCCTCGGCCAGCGCCTGGGGCGCCAGGGCGACGGGCGCCATCGCCACGCTCCCGCCGTCCCAGGCGGCGGCGAAGGCCTCCCCCCGCCGCGCGTCGAGCACCGCCGCGACCCGGCCGCCCGGCGCGTCCTCGACCGCGCCGTCGGCCAGCGCGTGCAGCGAGGAGACCCCGACGAGCGGCAGGCCGCGGGCGAGCGCCAGCCCGTGCGCGGTGGCGAGGCCGATCCGCAGCCCGGTGAAGCTCCCGGGGCCGGTCCCGACCGCGATGCGGTCGAGGTCGTCCCACTCCGCGCCCGCCGCCTCGAGCGCCGCCGCGCAGAGCCCGAGCACGCGCGTGGTGTGTCCGGGCCGCTCGCCGAGCGCGGGGTCGTGGCGACGCTCCACCGCGGCGCCGAGGCCGCCGGAATCCAGCACGGCGACGGCGGTCGCCGCGGTCGCCGTGTCGAGCGCGAGGACGATCACGCGAAGGCGAGGCCCGATCGGGTGCTCAGGCCGGGCCCGGGCTGCGGTCGATCCACCGCAGCAGGACGCTGCCGGCGGAGAAGCCCGAGCCGACGACCGACATGAGCAGGAGGTCGCCGTCTCGCAAGGGGACGTCGGGATCCTCGATCCCGGCGCAGAGCGCCGTCACGATCCCGGCACCACCCTGGTTCCCTCGCCACTCGACGTTGTGCCAGTGCTGGTCGTCGGTGACGCCGAGGATCTCCGTCAGGTCCTCCAGGAGCCGGAGGTTCATCTGGTGCGCCATGAAGGCGCGGAGGTCGCCGACCTCGAGGTCGTGGGCGGCGAGGATCTCGTGCGCGGAATCGACGAGCAGGCGCGTGGCGATCGGCTTCACCGCCGCGCCGTCCATCGTGAACCAGCCGTGCACCGGGGTGATGACGAGATTGGCGTCCGCGTTGTGGCTGGAGAGGCGGACGTCGAGAACCTCCGCCCCCACCGTCGGCGCCTCGGGCGTGAGCAGCACGGTGGCCGCGCCGTCGCCCCAGAAGATCGCGAACCGGCGGTCGTCGTAGTCGACCACGCGGCTGTACTTCTCCGCGGTGCACAGGGCGATGCGCTCGAGCCCCTGGGCGGCCATCAGGCCGCGGGCCACCGCCACGCCGTAGACGAAGTTCGAGCACGAGGCGTTGACGTCGAAGTGCACGCCCCCCAGCCCCATCTTCTCCGCCACGTGCGCGGCGGTCGCCGGCGCCAGCGTGTCGGGGGTGCTCGTCGCGCAGATCAGCAGATCGAGGTCCTTCCCGCTCCAGCCGGATCGGGACAGCGCGGCCTGCGTCGCCTCGACGGCGAGGTCGCTCGTGTCGACGTCGGCGGCGGCGATGCGGCGCTCGCGGATGCCCGTGTGGCCGAGGATCCACTCGTGGGTGGTCGGGAGCCGGGCGACCAAGTCGTCATTCGACAGGACCTGGGCGGGATGGTGATACCCGGTCCCGGCGATGAAGACGCCTTCCATGGCGGGCGGAGTCTAGCGGGGCTACCATCGCCCGCGGTGGGAACCCCGGCCGCCAGCGAGCTCGA
>JBBSBL010000099.1:0-6601 GCA_038251325.1 Solirubrobacterales bacterium
GGCCCCGACCGCGACCAGGTCCAGAGCGGCGACCAGACCACCCCCGACGCCAAGGGCGAGACGCCCGACGGCGCCGAGAAGCCCGACGCCGGTGGCGAGTCCGGCTCCGAGCAGTCCGGCAACGACGGCCCGGGCGGTCACGCCGACGAGCCCGGCAACCCGGGCGCGAACACCCAGCAGGAGGGCGCCCACTGACCCCACGCGGAGCGGCGGCCCGGACCGCGGATCGCCGCTCCGCAGTGCTCTCATCGAGCCCTCATCTTCGTCGGTGAAGATGAGGGCTCGTGCGCGTGCTCATCGTCGAGGACGAGATCAAGATGGCCGGCCTGCTGCGCCGCGGCCTGCGGGCCGAGGGGCTCGCCGCCGACGTGGCCGTCAAGGGCGAGGACGGGCTGTGGATGGCGGCCGCGACCGAGTACGACGTCGTCGTGCTCGACGTGATGCTCCCGGGCATCGACGGCTTCGAGACGTGCCGCCGGCTGCGGCGGGACGGCATCTGGTCCCCGGTGCTCATGCTCACCGCGCGCGACTCGGTGGAGGATCGCGTCGCCGGGCTCGACGGCGGCGCCGACGACTACCTCACCAAGCCCTTCTCGTTCACCGAGCTGCTGGCGCGCGTGCGGGCGCTCTCGCGCCGCGGCCCCGTCGGGCAGCCCACGGTCCTGCGCCTCGGCGAGCTGCAGCTCGACCCGGCGACCCGCCGGGTGTGGCGCGAGGAGGAGGACATCGCGCTCTCGGCCAAGGAGTTCTCGCTGCTCGAGGCGTTCATGCGGCGCCCCGGCGAGGTGCTCTCGCGTCTCCAGCTCCTCGAGCAGGCGTGGGACTACGACTACGAGAACCGCTCGAACGTCGTCGACGTCTACGTCCGCTACCTGCGCGACAAGGTCGACCGGCCCTTCGGGGTCTCGAGCATCGAGACGGTGCGCGGCGCGGGCTACCGGATCCGACCGGACGGCGGCGGATGAGCGCGCGCGTGGGGAGCTCCGCCCCGTGCTGAGCCGGGTCCTCGTCGCCGAGGACGACGCCGAGCTCCGCGGGTTCCTGCTCACCGGCCTGCGCCGCGCGGACTTCGCCGCCGAGGGCGTCGGGTGCGGCGCCGACCTCATGACCCGGGCGCTCGGCTGGCCGGCCGACGCGCTCGTCGTCGACGTCGGCCTGCCGGACGCCGACGGGCGGGACGTCTGTCAGGCGCTCCGGGCCGGCGGCTCGGCGGTGCCGATCCTCTTCCTCACCGCGCGCACCGCCAGGACCGACCGCCTCGCGGGCTTCAGCGCCGGCGGCGACGACTACGTCACCAAGCCCTTCGACTTCGACGAGGTGGTCGCGCGCCTCGCCGCGCTGCTCCGCCGGGCGGGCGCCACGGAGGGGCTCCGGGTCGGCGAGATGCACCTGGACCCGGTCGCCCACGAGGCGCGGGTCGGAGAGACGGTGGCCCGCCTCACCCCGACCGAGTTCCGCGTGCTCGCCGTGCTCGCCGCGCGGTCGGGCGACGCGGTGCGCCGCCAGTCGCTCGTCGCCGCCGGGTGGCCGCACGGCGCGGTGGTGCACGACAACACGCTCGACGTCTACGTCGCCCGCCTGCGGCGCAAGCTGCGCGGCCTGCCCGGCGCCGCGTCGATCGCGACGGTCTACGGCGTGGGCTTCCGGCTCGTCGCGGCGCCGTGACCGGCCTGCGCGGGCTGCGCGGCCGGCTGCTGGCCACCGTCGTGCTCGCCGCCGCGGTCGGGCTGGCGATCGCGGTGGCGGCCTTCAACGTCGTGCTCTCCGATCGCCTCGGGGCCCAGGTCGACGACGTCCTGCGCGCGCGGGCGGGGGCCGCGCTCGACTCCGCCCAAGTGGTCGACGGGCGCCTGAGCGCGCCGGAGGCGGCCGACGACGCGGCGCTCGATCGGCCGGTCTGGCTGTTCGCCGGCCGCCGGGCCGTCGAGCGTCCCGCGGTCGGCCCGGGCCTCACCGCCGCCGCGACCGCCCTGGCCGGCGGACCGCGCCGGATCGAGAACGTGCCTGGCCGGCCGGTGCGCCTCCTCGCCCTCCCCGTTCGCGCCGGCGGCCGGCGGATCGGGACGGTCGTCGGCGCGGTCTCGACCGCGTCCATCGCGCGCACGGAGCGCACGGTTCTCGTCGCCTCCGTGATCCTCGCCTGCGTGCTCCTGGCCGCCGCCGCGCTCGCCGGCCGCTGGCTGCTGCGGGTCGGTCTGCGTCCGGTGACCCGCATGACCGACCAGGCCGCGGAATGGAGCGAGCACGACGTCGAGCGCCGCTTCGACCTCGGTCCCCCGCGCGACGAGCTCACCCGGCTGGGCGCGACGCTTGACGGGCTGCTCGACCGGCTCGCGACCGTCCTGCGGCGCGAGCAGCTGCTCTCGGCCGAGATCTCCCACGAGCTGCGCACCCCGCTCGCGCGCCTGCGCGCCGGCGCCCAGCTCGCGCTGGGCGACCGGGCGACCCCGGGCGAGCGCGAGGACGCCCTGCGCGCGGTGATCGGGGAGACCGACCGGATCGCCGACACCCTCGACGCCCTGCTGCTCGCCGCGCGGGCGGAGGGCGACGCGCTCGGCGGGACAGCCGACGCCGACGCGGCCGCCCGCTCCGCAGCGGAGCATCAGGCGCCGGCGCTCGCGTCGCGCGGCCTTGCACTCTCGGTCGAGCCGGCGGGCGCGGGCTCGCGACTCGCCGTCGAGCCCGCGGTCGCCGAGCGCATCCTCGGGCCGTTGCTCGACAACGCGGGACGCCACGCGCGCCGCCGGGTCCGCCTGCGGGTTGAGCCGGGCGCGGACTGGACGCGCTACGAGGTGCTCGACGACGGTCCCGGCGTGACGGACGACGAGCTCGAGCGGATCTTCGAGCCCGGGGCGCGCGGCGCCGCGGGCGCGGGCGGGGCGGCCGGTCTCGGCCTGCCGCTCGCCCGCCGCCTCGCGCGGGCCGCGGGGGGCGACGTCACGGCGACCGCGACGGAGGGCGGCCGGTTCGTCGTGCGCCTGCCGACGCTCGGCGCTCAGGCGGCGAGCAGCGCCGCGAGCCGGTAGCCGAGCACCTCGCAGGCCAGCTCCTCGGTGACGTTGAGCTGCAGACGCCGCCGGGTGTCCTCGACGAGCTCCGCCGCGGCGCGCAGGCGCTGCGGGTCGCAGGCATCGGCGTCGGCGGCCAGCGCCTCGGCGCGGTCGACGTTGGCGACGAGCTCCGCCGCGCCCCAGCCGATCGCGGCGAGATCGAGGTACCAGCGCCCGGCGAGCGCAAGGGCGAGGTCGAGCGCGGCGGTGCGGTCGCGCCGCTCGGCCCGGCGCACGCGCTCGTTGGTCTCGGTCTCGAGGCGGCGATGCTCCTTCTTCGGGGAGAGCTGCTTCGCCTCGTCCAGGCCCTCTCCGGCCTGCTCGCCGGCGGCCTGCGCGCGCGCCTCCGCGGCCTCGAGCAGCGGGCGCCACGGCCGGGCCCCCGCCATCGTCCCGTCGAGCGCCGCGCGGGCGAAGCCCTCCGCGCGCTCGCGGAGCGCCGCCCCGTCGGGCCCGGCGAGCCACCTCGCCTGCGTCGCGTCGCCGAGCGCGAGCCGCGCCGCGGCGCGCGCCGCGGCCGGCGCCGCGCCGGTCTCGGCCCCAATCCGCTCGGCCACCTCGGCGGCGGGTCGCGGGTCGAAGCGGACGAGCTGGCAGCGCGAGACGATCGTCGGGAGCATCTCGCCGAGGCGGTCGGTGAGCAGGATCAGGTGGACGTAGGCGGCCGGCTCCTCCAGCGTCTTGAGCATCTTGTTCGCGGCCTGCTCGCCGAGGGTGTCGGCGCGCTCGATCACGAAGACCCGCCGCTCAGCCTCGAACGGCGTGCGCGCCGCCGCCGCGACGACGGGCTCCTCGACGTCGCCGACGAGCATCTCGTGCGCGCCGCTCGGCGTCACCCAGGTGAGGTCGGGGTGGGCGTGGGAGGCCACGCGAGCGCGGACGTTGTCGGGGTCCGCCGCGCCCTGCGCGAGCAGCGTCGCCGCGATCCCGGTCGCCGCGGCGCGCTTCCCCGTTCCCGGCGGCCCGTGGAAGAGGTAGGCGTGCGAGGGCGTGGCGCCGGCGGCAAGCGCCGGGGAGAGCACGGCGCGGGCGTGGGGCTGGCGCTCGAAGAGGTCGTCGAGGTCGGGAGCGGTCGGTGGGGCGGAGGCGGGCGGCGGCACCGGCCGGCCACGATAGTCCGGGCCGGCGACGGGCGGCGGGCCTTCCGCGCGCTCCCCGCTCGATGCGGGCGCCCCGGTCCCCTGCCCGGCGATAGCATCGCCGTCCCGTGGGAGCGCCCGCCCCAACGAGCCCCGGCCGGCTCGTCACGCTCGAGGGCGTCGACGGCGCGGGCAAGACGACGCTGGCCACCGCCCTGGCCCACGCGCTGCGCGAGCGCCGGGACCTCGGCGCCCACGTGCTGCGCGAGCCGGGCGGCGTCGAGCTCTCCGAGCGAGTACGCGCGGTGGTCAAGGATCCCGCGCTGCGGGTCGGGGCGCGCGCCGAGGCGCTGCTCTACGCGGCGGCCCGGGCGCAGCTCGTCGAGGAGGCGATCCGCCCGCTCCTCGCCGCCGGCCGCTGGGTGCTGCTCGACCGCTACGTCGACTCCTCGCTGGCCTATCAGGGCGCGGCCCGCGGGCTCGGCGTCGAGGCGGTCGCCCAGGTCAATGCCTTCGGCACCAACGGGCTGGCGCCCGACCGCACGCTGCTGCTCCGGGTCGACCCGGCGCTCGGGCGCGAGCGCCTCGGCGCCCGCGGCGAGGCGACCGACCGCCTCGAGCGCGAGGACGCGGAGTTCTTCGCCGCGGTGGCCGGCGCCTACGACGCGCTGGCCGCCGGGGAACCGGCGCGCTGGCGGGTGCTGGACGCCGGCCGGGCGCCTGCGGACGTGCTCGCCGACGCGCTGGCGGCGCTCGCGGATCTGTAACGCGTCCCGGCCTGTGCCCGCATCGCGGGCATTACCCGGGACGCGATGGTGGCGCGACCGGTCCCTTCAGCCTCAGCGCCCATAACCCTCCGGGTTCGCCTGCACGAACGCCCATGCGTCGCCGATCATGTCCGCCAGCCCCGGCTTGCGCGCCTCCCAGCCCAGCTCGGCGCGGATCCGCTCCGACGCGGCGACCAGGCGCGGCGGGTCGCCCGGGCGCCGAGCCGCCTCCTGCACCGGGATGTCGATCCCCGTCACCGCCTTCGCCGCGTCGATCACCTCGCGCACGGAGAAGCCCTGGCCGTTGCCGAGGTTGAGGATCGCGTGCTCGCCCCCTCGCGCGTGCTTCAGCGCGAGCAGGTGCGCCGCCGCGAGGTCCTCGATGTGGATGTAGTCGCGGATCGCGGTCCCGTCCGGCGTGGGGTAGTCGGTGCCGAAGACCCTGACCGCCGGGATGAGTCCCGTCGCGGCGCGCAGGACGTTGGGGATGAGATGGGTCTCGGGCTCGTGGTCCTCGCCGAGATGCCCGCTCGCGCCGGCGACGTTGAAGTAGCGCAGCGACACCGCGCCGAGCCCGTGCGCGCGGCACTCGTCTCCGATCATGCGATCGACCGCGAGCTTCGACGCCCCGTAGGCGTTGACCGGGCGCTCCGGCGTGGTCTCCGGGATCGGGACGACGTCGGGCTCGCCGTACGTCGCGCAGGTGGAGGAGAAGACGAGGCGCCCGACCCCGGCGCCGCGCAGCGCGTCGAGCAGGTTGAGCGAGCCGACGACGTTCGTGCGGTAGTAGCGCTCGGGATGGGACACCGACTCGGGCACGACCGCGAGCGCCGCGAAGTGCAGCGCGCCGTCGAACCCGCCGGCCGCGACGTCGGCCGCGACCCCGCGCGCGTCGAGCAGATCGCGCTCGATGAAGGTCGCTCCGGAGGGCACGGCGGCGCGGTGCCCGCGGGAGAGATCGTCGAGCACCGTCACCTCGTGGCCGGCCTCGAGCAGGAGCTTCGTCATGATGGAGCCGATGTAGCCGGCGCCGCCGGTGAGGAGCAGTCGCATGGGCGCGGAGTGGTAGCAGGCGGGGGCGTCGCCGGGGGTCCCGACGCTAGAATTCAGAGTCCGAGCGGGCCTTTCTCCCGGCCCTTCGGGCGCCACCGATTCCGTCCGCCCCGAGCGCAACTATCCGCGGCCCGCGCCGCCATCCCGCCGACGGGCGAGCGGACTTCTGAGAGGCCGGCGAAGAGAGAGGTAGAGGACCGATGAACCACCCCACCCAGACCGTGTCGACGACGTCCCGCAAGGGTGAGGGGATCGCGGTGCGCCGCCGCTTCACCGAGCCGGACGTGCACCCCTTCGACGCGATCGAGTGGGACGTCCGCGACGCACGGATCGGCGAGACCTTCGAGCAGCGCGACGTCGAGTTCCCGGCGTCGTGGTCCCAGAACGCGACGAACATCGTCGCCCAGAAGTACTTCCGCGGGCAGCTCGACTCGCCCGAGCGCGAGCGCTCGGTGCGGCAGATGATCGGCCGCGTCGCCGGCACGATCGCCGGCTGGGGCCGCGAGCGCGGCTACTTCGCCACCGACGCGGACGGCGAGGCCTTCGAGGCCGAGCTCACTCACGTCCTGCTCCACCAGATGGCGGCCTTCAACTCGCCGGTGTGGTTCAACGTCGGGTTCGAGGAGCAGCCGCAGTGCTCGGCGTGCCAGCC
>JBBSBL010000100.1:0-6443 GCA_038251325.1 Solirubrobacterales bacterium
GCGCGCGCGGCCTGGCGCGCCACTTCGCGGCCCCACTTCCCGGAGTCGTGGTCGGCGATGACCTTCCGATCGTGAAACGGGTCATTCGTCGAGTGGCCGCTGCTGACGGAGGCGCCCGCGCCGCTCGCCGCGAGACCCCCGGCGGCCACGAGGGCAAGGACGAGCAGGACGGCCAGGCGGCGGGTCGGCATGAAGGCGGCTCCGGGTCGGGCGGCGGACGGCGGGACGCGGATCGTAGTCGCCGGCCGTGGCGCCCGCGCCGGGTCATTGCCGACCCGAATGGTAGGATTTCCCTCGTGACGATCTTCTCCTCGAAGGCCGAGTACGGCGTCCGCCTGATGGTCGAGCTGGGGCGCCAGGAGCCCGGCCGGCCGGTCTCGCTCAAGGCGCTCGCCGACGCCGAGTCGCTCCCGCTGGCCTACCTCGAGCAGGTCGTCGCTCGCCTGCGCAAGGCCGGTCTCGTGGAGAGCGCGCGCGGCGCCCACGGCGGCTACTGGCTCGCGCGGCCCGCCGAGGAGATCACGATGGACGACGTCGTCGAGGCGCTGGAGGGCGCGATCGCCCCGATGGAGTGCTTCGTCCAGGAGGACACCGAGCGGATCGTCTGCTCCCACGTCGGCGACCACGGCCAGGCCTGCGCCACGAAGCTGCTGTGGACCCGCGTCCAGGGCGGCATCGTGCGCTCGCTGCAGACCACGACGCTGGCCGATCTCGTCGCCTTCTCCCGCCGTACCGACCCCGAGCCCGCCGCCGCGCCCGCCTGAGCGGCGCGCCGCCGGCCCGATCCACGACAAGAGAGACGAACCCACCCGATGCCCGACCTCGAGATCCGCAACCTCCACGTGAGCGCCGGCGAGAAGGAGATCCTGCGCGGAGTCGACCTCGACGTCGACAAGGGGGAGATCCACGCGCTCATGGGCCCCAACGGCTCCGGCAAGTCCACGCTCGCCAACGCGATCATGGGGCACCCGAACCTCGAGGTCACCGAGGGCACGATCGTCTTCAAGGGCGAGGACGTCACCGAGGCCGACCCCGACGAGCGGGCGCGGATGGGCCTGTTCATGGCCTTCCAGTACCCGGTCGCGGTCCCCGGCGTCACCGTGACGAAGTACCTGCGCTCGGTGATCAACGCCCACCGCGAGGCCGACGGCGAGGAGCCGATCTCGCTCAAGGAGTTCCGCCAGACCGTCGAGGCCGCGATGGAGCTCACCGACGTGCCGAAGGCCTTCGCCTCGCGCTACCTCAACGACGGGCTCTCCGGCGGGGAGAAGAAGCGGATGGAGATCCTCCAGCTCGCGCTGCAGAAGCCGGAGATGGCGATCCTCGACGAGACCGACTCGGGCCTGGACATCGACGCGCTGCAGGTCGTCGCGCGCGGTGTGAACACCGTCGCCGGGCCCGAGATGGGGATGCTGATCATCACCCACTACCAGCGCATCCTCCACCTCGTGGAGCCGACCCACGTGCATGTCCTCTACCAGGGCCGGATCGTGAAGGGCGGCGGGCCGGAGCTGGTCGACGCGCTCGAGGCGAAGGGCTACGGCTGGATCATCGAGGAGGTAGAGGCCGCGGCGGCCTGACGCCGGCGGCCTCGCACGTCCATGGAGCCCGCCACCGCCACCGCCACCGCCGCTGCGCCCGCCGCGACGCTCGCCGGCGTCGCCGCGGAGTTCCCCTTCCTCGAGCGCGAGGGCCCGGGCGGGCGCCCCTTCGCCTACCTCGACGCTGCCGCCACCGCGCAGAAGCCGCGCGTCGTGCTCGACGCGATGACCGACCACCTCGCGCGGCACAACGCGAACATCCACCGCGGGGTCTACCCGCTGGCGGCCGAGTCGACCGCGCGCTTCGAGGACGGCCGCGCCGAGATCGCCGCGCTGCTCGGCGCCGATCCGAAGGCCACGATCTTCGCCAAGAACGCGACCGAGCTCATCAACCTCGTCGCCCGGACCTGGGGCGAGGAGCACGTCGGCCCCGGCGATCTCGTCGTGCTCACCCAGATGGAGCACCACTCGAACATCGTGCCGTGGCAGATGCTGGCCGAGCGGCGCGAGGCGGTCGTCGCCTACGTGCCGATCGACGACGACGGCGTGCTCGACGACGACGCCTTCGAGGCGCTGCTCGCCCGTGGACCGAAGCTCGTCGCGCTCGCCCACGTCTCCAACGTGCTCGGCACGATCAACCCGGTCGCCGACCTCGTGGCCCGGGCGCGCGAGGCCGGCGCGGCCACGCTCGTCGACGGCTGCCAGGCCGTGCCGCACCTCCCGGTCGACGTGGCCGAGATCGGCGCGGACTTCTATGTCTTCACCGGCCACAAGGTCTACGGGCCGACGGGCGTCGGGATGATGTGCGCCCGGCGCGAGGTGCTCGAGGCGATGCCGCCGTTCCTCGGTGGCGGCGACATGATCAAGACGGTCGACTTCGAGGGCTCGACGTGGAACGACCTGCCCTGGCGCTTCGAGGCCGGCACCTCGCCGTACGTCGAGGCGGCGGGGCTCGCCGTCGCGATGCGCTGGCTCGACGGGCTCGGCCTCGACGCGGTCCGCGCCCACGGCCGCGAGCTCACCGCATACGCGCTCGAGCGGATCGCCGAGATCCCGGGCCTGAGCCAGTACGGCCCGACCGACCTCGACCGCCGCAGCTCGGTGATCTCGTTCGCGGTGGAGGGCGCCCACCCACACGACGTCGCCGAGATCCTCGCCCGCGACGGCGTCTGCGTCCGCGCCGGGCACCACTGCGCGCAGCCGCTGATGGGGCGCCTCGGCGTGGCGGCCACCTCGCGCGCGAGCTTCGCGGTCCACACCACGCGCGAGGACATCGACCGGCTCGTCGCCGGGCTCCATGAGGTCCGCCGCGTCATGCGGCTGGACGACTGACGCCCGGGCAGGCGATCATGGACGACCTCTACCGCGAGCAGATCCTGGAGCACTACAAGCGCCCCCGCCACTGGGGCCGGCTCGAGGCGGCCGACCTCGAGTTCCACGACACCAACCCGCTCTGCGGCGACGAGCTGACCGTGCAGCTCGCCGTGAATGACGATGGAGTGATCACCGATGTCGCCTTCTCCGGCCAGGGCTGCGCGATCTCCCAGGCGGCGGCCTCGATGGCCTCCGAGGAGGTCATCGGGATGAAGGCCGAGGACGTCCTGCGCCTCGACCGCTCCTTCGTGCTGGACCTGCTCGGCATCGACATCTCGGCCACGCGCCTGAAGTGCGCGCTGCTCTCGCTCAAGGTGCTCAAGAGCGCGAGCCTCGGCGGCGAGGTCGAGTGGGAGGCCGAGCCGGCGGCGTAGGAGGTCCGCGTCGGCGCCGGCGGCGCGGTGATTCGGCACGAACCGCGCCCCACACGCGCGCCGTCGCCCGCCACCATGGGCGCATGGCGTCAACGATCCGGTTCGACCCCCGTCACGGTGGTCAATCCGGATCGGTAGGCCGGAGCCGGGCGGGCGCCACTCATCCCGATTGGGTGCTCGCCGACCTGGCGGCCGCTCAGCACGGGGTGGTGTCCCGTCGTCAGCTGCTCGCGTCGGGCGTGTCCGGGCGGATCATCGAGGGTCGGATCGCACGCGGCATCCTGCTCCCCCTCCACCGCGGCGTGTACGCGGTGGGCCATCGGCCGGCGAGCAGCAACGGCTGGTGGCTCGCCGCCGTGCTGGCGTGCGGAACTGGGGCCGTCCTCGGCGGCCGCTCGGCCGCCGCGCTCTGGGTCCTGCGCGCGAGCGACGGCCACCGCCCCGAGGTCACGGCGGCGCACACGCTGGTGCGAGCCGGGGTGGCGAGCCGGCGCATCGACCTCCCCGCCGAGGAACGCACCGTCCACGACGCGATCCCCGTCACCACGCCGATGCGCACGCTCGTCGATCTCGCCGGCCGGCTCGACCGGGCCGCGCTGGCGAAGGCGATCAACGAGGCCGAGGTCCAGCGCCGCTTCGACGGACGCGAGCTCGACCGCCTGCTGCGGCGCCACCCCCGCGCCCGCGGCACGGGCAGGCTCCGCGCGATCCTCGCCGATCTCGACGTGGGCTCCGGCCGCACCGAGAGCGAGCTCGAGCGGCGCTTCCTTCCCTTTCTCGATGCCCACGAGCTGCCGCACCCGCTCATCAACGAGGAGATCCGTCTCCCCGGATTCGCGCCGAAGGTCGACTGTCAGTGGGCCGGCCGCCACCTCGCCGTCGAGCTCGACGGCCGCGCGACCCACCACACCCGCGCGGCGTTCGAGTCCGACCGCACCCGCGACCGCCGGCTCACCGCCGCCGGCTGGCGCGTGGTGCGCATCACCTGGCGCGAGCTCGACGTGCGGCCCGGCGAGGTCGCCGCCCATCTGCGAGCCCTGCTCGAGGCCGAGTCGTGAACGGCGCGTCGCTCAGGGACTCCGGCCGGGGCTCGCGGCCTGATCCCGCCCCCGGGCCCGGCCCGGACTCCCGCTAGACTCATCGGCAGGAAATCCGATCATCCCGCTAGGACTTCATACCACCGTGCCCGACATCATCGACGTGTGCCCCCTGGCCGAGTTGCCGCCCGGCGGCATGCGGCTCGTGCTGTGGGAGGACCTCGAGATCGGTGTCTTCAACTGCGAGGGCACGCTGTACGCGATCGAGGACCGCTGCTCGCACGACAATGGCCCGCTGGTCGAGGGCGAGCTCGACCAGGCGGCGTGCACCGTCGAGTGCCCGCGTCACGGCTCGCGCTTCGACCTGCGGACCGGCAAGCCGATCACCCTGCCCGCCTACGTTCCCGTGGACACGTTCCCGGTGATCGTCGACGACGACACCATCAAGCTGGAGGTCTCCTGACCATGGCACCGCTCGAGCCCGACGCCCCCGCAACCCTCGCCGAGCCCGACGAGAACGAGGCGCTGCGCGACATCAACAGCGACTACACCGAGCGCTTCGGCTTCCACGATCCCGAGAACTACCTCTACAAGGCGCCGAAGGGCCTGACCCGCGAGCTCGTCGAGAAGATCTCCGAGTTCAAGAATGAGCCGACGTGGATGCGCGAGTTCCGCCTCAAGGCGCTCGACCACTTCCTCGCCCGCCCGATGCCGACCTGGGGCTCGCCGCTGCTGGCCGAGGTCGACTTCGACAACATCCACTACTTCGTCCGCGCCTCAGAGCGGGCCGAGCGCTCGTGGGACGACGTGCCCGACGACGTGAAGAAGACCTTCGACCGGCTCGGCATCCCCGAGGCCGAGCGGAAGTTCCTCTCCGGCGTCGGTGCCCAGTACGAGTCCGAGGTCGTCTACCACCAGGTCCGCGAGGACCTCGAGCAGCAGGGCGTGCTCTTCCTCGACATGGACTCCGCGCTGCGCGAGCACGAGGACCTGGTGCGCGAGTACTTCGCCACCGTCATCCCCGCGAACGACAACAAGCTCGCCTCGCTGAACTCGGCCGTGTGGTCCGGCGGCTCGTTCGTCTACGTGCCGCCGGGCGTGCACGTCGAGATGCCGCTGCAGGCCTACTTCCGCATCAACACCGAGAACATGGGCCAGTTCGAGCGGACGCTGATCCTCGCCGACGAGGGCTCCTACGTGCACTACGTCGAGGGGTGCACCGCACCGACGTACTCCAGCGACTCCCTCCACTCCGCCGTCGTCGAGCTGATCGCGAAGCCGGGCGCGCGGATCCGCTACACGACGGTGCAGAACTGGTCCCAGAACGTGTTCAACCTCGTGACCAAGCGGGCGATCGCGGAGCGCGACGCCACCGTGGAGTGGGTCGACTGCAACCTCGGCTCCAAGCTCACGATGAAGTACCCGAGCGTCTACCTCATGGGCGAGCGCGCGCACGGCGAGATCCTCTCCATCGCCTTCGCCGGCAAGGGCCAGCACCAGGACGCCGGCGGGAAGATCGTCCACGTCGCGCCGCACACGACGTCGAACATCTTCGCCAAGTCGATCTCCAAGGACGGCGGGCGCTCGAGCTACCGCGGGCTGCTCGAGGTGGCCAAGGGCGCGAGCGAGGCCCGCTCGAAGGTCGTCTGCGACGCGCTGCTGCTCGACGAGGACAGCCGCTCGGACACCTACCCGACGATCCGCATCTCCGAGGACGACGTGAACGTCGGGCACGAGGCGACCGTCTCGAAGGTCGGCGACGAGCAGCTCTTCTACCTCATGTCCCACGGGATCAACGAGGAGGACGCCTCCAAGCTCATCGTCAACGGGTTCATCGAGCCGATCGTCAAGGAGCTCCCGATGGAGTACGCGGTCGAGATGAACCGCCTCATCGAGTTGCAGATGGAAGGCAGTATCGGATGAGCGCCGCGACCGCGGAGGCCACCGCCGAGCCGGCGTGGCTCGTCGAGCGCCGTGCCGCGGCGGCCGCGAAGGCCGCCGAGCTCGGCCTGCCGCAGTTCAAGGGGCGGCCGGGCTGGGAGTTCACCGAGCTCGACGGGCTCGACCTCGACGCCTATGTCCCCGCCGCCGCCGGCGACCCGGCCGCCGCCGCGCGC
>JBBSBL010000101.1:0-6302 GCA_038251325.1 Solirubrobacterales bacterium
CCTCCCCAAGCCGCGTGAGATCTACGCCGTCCTGAACGAGTACGTCGTGGGGCAGGAGGTGGCCAAGCGCACGCTGTCGGTCGCGGTGTACAACCACTACAAGCGCGTCCAGATGATGCAGGGCGACGAGGCGGACATCGAGCTGCAGAAGTCGAACATCCTGCTGCTCGGGCCGACCGGCTGCGGCAAGACGCTGCTCGCCCAGACCCTCGCCCGGATCCTCAACGTCCCGTTCGCGATCGCCGACGCCACGGCGCTCACCGAGGCCGGCTACGTCGGCGAGGACGTCGAGAACATCCTGCTCAAGCTCATCCAGGCGGCCGACTACGACGTGAAGAAGGCCGAGACCGGGATCATCTACATCGACGAGGTCGACAAGATCGCCCGCAAGGCGGACAACCCGTCGATCACCCGCGACGTGTCGGGCGAGGGGGTCCAGCAGGCGCTGCTCAAGATCCTCGAGGGCACGACCGCGTCGGTCCCGCCCCAGGGTGGCCGCAAGCACCCCCACCAGGAATTCCTGACGATCGACACGACGAACGTGCTGTTCGTCTGCGGCGGCGCCTTCGCGAACCTCGATCAGATCATCGAGAAGCGGATCGGCAACCAGGGGATCGGCTTCGGCGCGGCGATCGAGAGCAAGATCGCGCGCGACACCGGCGAGGCCTTCGAGCACTGCCTCCCCGAGGACCTGATGTCCTACGGCCTGATCCCGGAGTTCATCGGCCGCCTGCCGGTGATGTCGGCGATCCACCAGCTCAGCCGCGAGGACCTGATGTGCATCCTCACCGAGCCGCGCAATGCCCTCGCCAAGCAGTTCCAGCGCTTCTTCCAGTTCGACGGGATCGAGCTGGTCTTCGCCGACGAGGCGCTCTCCTCCGTCGCCGACAAGGCGCTGGAGCGCGAGACCGGCGCGCGCGGCCTGCGCTCGATCATCGAGGAGATCCTGCTCGACGTCCAGTTCGAGCTCCCCTCGCGGCGCGACGTGAAGAAGTGCGTGGTGACGAAGGAGACGGTCGAGAAGGGCCTGGCGCCCACGCTCGTCACCGAGGCCGCCCCCGACGAGGTCGACGCCACGCTGGACGAGAAGTCGGCGTAGCGCTCAGCCGCGGTCGCGAAGGCGGGCGATGACCGACAGCTCGGCGACGTCCGCGAGATCCTTGGGCCGTCCGGCGGCCCGCTTCATCCGTCGTCGCGCGGCACCGGTCGCGCCCGGCTGACCATCGCCGCGACGTTGCGGCGCGAGGCGTCGTGCGCCCGGAGTCGCTCGGCCGGGCTCATAGCCAGGTGGCGTCGGATCTGGGCCTCGTCGCCGTCCGGGAGGGCCGGCCGCCGCGAGCGCCGCGGATCTCTGGCCAGGACGAGTCGGTGCCCGGTCGCCTCCATCACCCGCTCGAGGGTGCGAAGCGTGGGATTCGCCCCCCGGGACTCGAGCCGGGCGACCTGGGGCTGGGTCATCCCGAGGCGCTGGGCGAGCGCGGCCTGTGTGATACCGGCGGTGCGTCGGGCCTGGCGAATGAGGTTAGGCGGGCCGCCGGTGGCGGACATAGCTCCTACACCATATAACGCAGAAGACATTATGAGGGCGGCCTGGCGGGGGAGTCTCCACCTTCCGCCGCTTTACACTCAGCCGCCCGATGGCCGACCTCGCTCCCCGCTTCGATCCCGACGAGGTCGAGCCGCGCGTCCTGCGTCGCTGGCTGGACTCCGGCCTCTTCCACCCCGAGCCGGAGGGCACCGGCGCGGAGAGTTACTCGATCGCGATCCCGCCGCCGAACGTGACGGGCTCGCTGCACATGGGCCACGCCCTCAACGGCTCGATTCAGGACGCGCTGGTCCGCCACCACCGGATGCTGGGGCGCCGCACGAAGTGGATCCTCGGCACCGACCACGCCGGCATCGCGACCCAGAAGCAGGTCGAGCGGCGGCTGGTCGAGGAGGGGACGACCCGCGAGACGATCGGCCGCGAGGCGTTCGACGCGCGCGTGTGGGCGTGGCGCGAGGAGTTCGGCTCGCGGATCATCGAGCAGCTCCAGCGCCTCGGCGCCTCCTGCGACTACGCCGAGGAGCGGTTCACGCTCGACGCCGGCTACGCCCACGCGGTCCAGAAGGTCTTCGTCGACCTCCACGCGAAGGGGCTGATCTACCGCGACCGCTACCTCGTGAACTGGGACCCGGGCAGCCGCTCGGCGATCTCCGACCTCGAGGTCGAGGACCGCGAGGTGGTGGACCGCCTCTACGCCATCGACTACCCACTCGCGTCGGGCAGCGGCTCGGTGACGATCGCCACCGTGCGGCCCGAGACGCTGCTCGCCGACACCGCGGTCGCCGTCCATCCCGACGACGAGCGCTACGCGCGCCTGGTCGGCGAGTCCGCCGTGCTGCCGCTCGTCGGCCGCAAGCTGCCGATCATCGCCGACGCCTACGTCAAGCCCGAGTTCGGCACCGGCGCGCTGAAGATCACGCCGGGGCACGATCCCAACGACTTCGAGATCGGCCGCCGCCACGGGCTCGAGGAGGTCCAGGCGATCGGGGAGAACGGCCGCATGACCGAGGCCGCCGGTCGCTTCGCGGGCATGACGGTGATGGACGCGCGCGAGGCGGTCGTCGCTGCGCTCCGCGAGGAGGGGCTGCTGCGCTCGACGGAGGAGTACCGCCACGTCGTGCCCCACTCCCATCGCTCGGGGGAGCGGATCGAGCCGATCGTCTCGCTCCAGTGGTTCATGCGGATGGAGGCGCTGGCCGCCCCGGCGATCGACGCCGTGCGCGACGGCCGGGTTCGCTTCCACCCCGAGCGCTGGACCAAGGTCTACCTCGACTGGATGGGCGAGATCCGGCCGTGGTGCATCTCGCGGCAGCTCTGGTGGGGCCACCAGATCCCGGTCTGGTATCGCGGAGAGGAGACCCACGTCGGCGGCGGGCCGCCGGCCGGCGAGGGCTGGACGCGCGACCCCGACGTGCTCGACACCTGGTTCTCCTCGGCGCTGTGGCCGTTCGCCACGCTCGGCTGGCCGGAGCGCACTCCGGAGCTGCGCGCCTTCTACCCCACCGACGTCCTCTCCACCGCGCGCGACATCATCTTCCTCTGGGTCGCGCGGATGATCATGATGGGACTGGAGTTCACCGGCGAGGCGCCGTTCACCGACGTGAACATCCACTCGGTGATCCAGGCCCCCGACGGCCGGCGGATGTCGAAGTCGCTGGGCACGGGCATCGACCCGCTCGACGAGATCGCCCGCCACGGGGCCGACGCCGTCCGCTTCGGCCTGCTCGCGATGTCCTCCACCCAGGACGTCCGCTACTCCGCCGAGAAGGTGCAGCAGGGCCAGGCGCTGGCGAACAAGCTGTGGAACGCCTCGCGGCTCGTGCTCTCGCGCGTCGACCCGACCGCCCGTCCGCAGGCGTGCCCGCGGACGCTCGAGGACCGCTGGATCCTCTCGCGCCTGGAGGCGGCGAGCGCCGACTTCCGCGACCGGCTGGAGCGCTTCGACTTCGCCGCGGCGGCGCTCGGCCTCTACGACTTCGTCTACGGCGAGCTGTGCGACTGGTACCTCGAGCTCGTCAAGCCGCGGCTCTACGACGCGCCCGCCGGCGACGAGGACCGCGCCGACCTCTCGGCGACGCTGCTCCACGTCCTCGCCGAGACCCTCGCGCTCGCCCATCCGGTCATCCCCTTCGTGACCGAGGAGATCCACTCCCGGGTCCCCGGCGCGAGCGGCCTGCTCGCCGCTCGGCCGCTGCGAGGGCTCGACCCCTCCCGCCGGGACGCCGAGGCCGAGCGCGCGGTGGGTGACGCCATCGCCGCGATCGGGGCCGTGCGGGCGTGGCGGGACGGGGTGGGCGCCCCGGCCGGGGCACGGATCCCGGGCCGCCTCGAGGCGAGCGGCTACGAGGAGACCGCCGCGCAGGTGGCGCGGCTCGCACGGCTCGATCTCGACGCCGGCGAGGGCGAGGCGGTGGCGACGATCGCGGTCCCGGGCGGCGCGGTGCTCGCGCTGGCCTCGGACGCCGTCGACCCCGAGGCCGCCGCCGAGCGCCTCGCGGCCCGGCGGGCGACGCTCGAGGCGGAGATCGAGCGTGCCCGGCGCAGGCTCGCGGACGCCGGCTTCGTGGCCAAGGCGCCGAAGGCCGTGGTCGACGCCGAGCGGGAGAAGCTCGCCCGGCTCATCGAGGAGCTGGGCGGGCTGTGAGTGCCGGGCCGGGTCGCGCATGGAGGCTGGCGGACGCGGAGCGGCACCTCCTCTCGCTCGAGCTGTTCGGGATGCGGTTCGGCCTCGACCGCATGCGCCGGCTGCTCACCGCGCTCGGCTCGCCACAGGAGCGCTTCGCGAGCGTCCACGTCGTCGGCACCAACGGGAAATCCTCGACCGCGCGGATGGTCGCGGCGATCCTCGAGCGCCACGGCCTCCGCGCCGGCGCCTACCTCTCGCCGCACCTCGTGAGCTTCGCCGAGCGCGTGCGGGTCGGGGACCGCGACGTGGACCCCGACCGGCTCGCCGCCGCCATCCAGCGGACGGCCGCCGCCGCGGCGAAGGTCGACCGCACCGCGGCGCCCGACGATCACGTGACGCAGTTCGAGACGATCACCGCCGCCGCCTATCTGCTGCTCGCCGAGTCCGGGGTCGAGGTTGCCGCGGTCGAGGCCGGCCTCGGCGGGCGTCACGACGCGACGAGCGTGATCGACTCGCGCGTGCAGGCGCTGACCAACGTCGGGCTCGAGCACACCCGCTGGCTGGGACCGACCATCGCCGACATCGCGCGGGAGAAGCTCGCGGTGGTCCGGCCGGGGGCCACGCTCGTCGTCGGCGCGGGGCTGCATCCGGACGCGATGGCGGAGGCGCGACGGGTGAGCGCCGAGCGCGGCGCGCGCCTGGTGCAGGCGCCCGCCGACCCCGGTGTGCCGCTCGCGGCCGCCGGTGCGTTCCAGCGGCGCAACTTCGCGCTCGCCGCGGCGGCGGCGCAGGCATTCCTCGGCACGGTCGATCCGGCCGCGGTGGCGGCGGCCGCCGCCGGCGTCGCGGTGCCGGGGCGGATGCAGGTCGTCGCCCGCGAGCCGCTGACGATCCTCGACGGCGCGCACAACCCGGCGGGGGCGCGGGCGCTGGCGGACTCGCTCCCCGAGATCGTCGAGGGAAGTAGGGTCGCGCTCGTGGTCTCGATCCTCGACGACAAGGACGCGTCCGGCATGCTGGCGGCGCTGCTTCCGCACGCCGAGGTCCTCGTCGCCACCGCCAACCACCACCCGCGCGCGCTGCCGCCGGCCACCATCGCGTCGCTGGCCGCGCAGCTCGGCGGCCCTAAGGGGACCGTGGAGCGCGACCCCGGGCGGGCCCTCGACCTCGCGCGTGAGGAGGTCGGCCCGGACGGCGTCGTCGTGGCGACCGGCTCGATCTACCTCGTCGGCGACCTCCTCGCCCCGCCCGGCCGGCGGCGGGCCTCGGCGCTGTGAACGACCGCGAGCAGCCCCGCTTCCTGCCGATGATCGGGCTCGTGGCTCTGATCGTCGCGGTGGTCATCCTCGTCTTCTTCGGGATCGGGTACCTGTTCGGTCGCCTGTTCCTGTAGGGCCGGCGGCTACACTCGCCGATCACCATGGTCCCCCCGGCCTTCTTCGGGATCGAGGACTCCGGCCTGAACCTGGCCGTGAGCCTCGTCCTCCTGTTCCTGGTGATGTGCTGGCTCGCGCTGGTCTACTGGACCTACGCCGACGCCCGCCGTCGCATCGCCGATCCGATGCTCGTCGGGTGCGCGACCGCGGCGTCGCTCTTCCCGTTCGTCGGGACGATCATCTACCTCATCGTGCGCCCGCCCGAGTACCTCGAGGACGCGCACGAGCGGGAGCTCGAGATCCAGGCCGCCGAGGCGCGGCTCGCGGCGCTCGGCCACCACCGCTGCCCGCATTGCGACGGCGAGGTCGAGCGGAGCTTCCTGCGCTGCCCGAGCTGCCTGCGCAAGCTCAAGGATCCGTGCCAGAACTGCGGGAAGCCGCTGGACCCGCAGTGGAAGATCTGCCCGTACTGCGAGACGGAGGTCGTCCAGCCGAGCGCGGCCACCGCGGCGGCTCGGCGTCCTGCCCGCCGCCGACGCACGACCCAGCCCGCCGAGGCTGCGCCCGCCTCGACCGCGGCTGCGCAGTCCAGCGCCCCGCCGGCCGCCACGGCCGACCCCTCCACCGGCGAGCGCCGCGCGGCCCGCCGCGCCGCCCGGGCCGCGGCCACCGCGCCGCCCGATCCGGCCGTGACGTCCGAGCCGCCTCCCGCCGAGCGCCGCCCACGCCGCGCCGCCCGCACCGCCGAGCCCCC
>JBBSBL010000102.1:0-6131 GCA_038251325.1 Solirubrobacterales bacterium
CCGCGCGCCGGCCGACTCGCCGGGGGCGAACGGCATCGGGACCGGCGTGCTCCCCGGCGCCGGCTCGGCGAGACCGGACCCCTCGGGAGCGGCCGCGAAAGGGTGGGCGCGGAGCGTCGCGACCACCGACTCCAGCGAGCCGGCGGCGCGGCCCAAGCCGTCACGGACGGCGTCCCGCACCTCGCCCTCCGCCAGCCCGGCGCCGAGATGACGGATGGCCGCCAGCTCGCCGACGATCCGCTCGCCCAGGTCGAGCAGGCCGCGCCGCGCCGCGCCCGCCGGCGTCCCGGCCGTGGCACGGCTGTCGGCGCGGGCCAGGGCGGCGTCGGCGGCGGCGATCGGCGCGGCGATCGGGGCCGAGGGCGCCGAGCCGAGCGGCCGCTGAGCGAACGCCGCCAGCCCGGCGTAGGCCGACGCCAGCGCGCGTCGCTGGGGGCGATCGCCCTCGAGCGGCCAGGCCACCGCGGTGAGCCCCGTCTGCAGCAGTCCTCCGCCCAGCACGGCGAGGGCGCGCACCGCCGCGCCGGCGGCGTCGGTCGGGAACTCCGCCACGAGGATGAAGGCGAGCACGACGGACGCGCCGACGAGCCCGGCCGTCCGGCCCAGCGCGACGAGCAGCCCACCGGCGAACGCCCACAGCGCCATGAGGACGATCGCCAGCCAATCGGTGCCGCCGGTCCACATGGCGACGAAGGTCGACCCCGCGCCGACCATCGCGGTGACGAGCATCGCCCGGGCCCGGGCCCGCGGCGGGTCGCCCAGCCCGGCGAACGCGGTGACCAGCGCGCCCGTGGCGATCGACAGCCCGGTCGGGATCTCGTCCGCCGCGACGCCCCACGCGAGCGGGGCGACGATCCCGACGGTGTTCAGCGCGGCGGTCGCCGGCTCGAGGCCCGAGCGGTCGATCCGCAGGGCCGGCATGACGAGCCGGTGGAGGAGCGAGGCGTCCGGCACCGCGCGGCGACGCTACCAGCGCCCGCGGCCCGCGCCGACGGCTCACGTCCGGCGCGCCGGGCGCCGATGACGCGAGGAGTGCCGATCGGGCAGCCATCCGTGAGCGTCATCGGGGCCTCGCCGGCCGTGGCGTCGGCCCTCGTTCGACCCAACCGCGTCGCCTCCGTGCTCGGCGGCGCCTTCGCCGTGCTCGCGCTCGGCGGCGTCGCGCTCCACGCCCTGCACGCGGCCGGCCGGCTGCCGGGCGGCGGGGCGTTCGTCTTCGACGAGCTCTACGTCGGCCTCTTCCTCCTCACCGCGGTCGCGTGCGCCCGGCGCGCGGCGATCGATGCGCGCCACCGGGCCGCGTGGGCGCTCGCGGCCGCCGGCGTGTTCCTGTGGGGCGCGGGCGAAGCCACCTACCGTCTGCTCGAGCCCGATCCCGCGGCGCCCTATCCACAGCTCACGCAGGCGCTCCTGGCGCTCGCCTTCACGCTCGCGGCGGCGACGATCGTGCTGCTCTCCCGGCGCGGGATGCGCGGGCTCGACGCCGGAGTGCTGCTCGACGGGCTGATCGGCGGGCTCGCCGTCGCGGCGCTCGCCGCGGTCCTGCTCTTCCCCCAGGGCGGCGCCCACGCCGGCTCCCAGGCCGGGCCCCCCGGGGTCTTCCTCCTCTTCGACCTGGCGATCCTCACCTACGTCGTCACCACGCTCGGGCTGACCGGGTGGCGCCCGGGGACGTGCTGGGGCTTCATGTGCGCGGGCATCGTGATGAACACGGCGGGGAACGTCGCGCTCGTCCAGGCCTCCGCGGCCGGGACTTTCGAGCGCGGGACCCTCGTGGACACGCTCTACGTCGCCTCCGCGCTCCTGCTCGGCGCCGCGACGTGGTGGCCGATGCCGGCGCGCTCCGCGCGTGCGCGCGACGACCGGACGCGGACCCTCCTCGCCCCGTCGCTCTTCTCGCTGTGCTCGCTCGCGGTGCTCCTCGGCGCGGCGATCGCTCCGGGGACGGTCGGGCCCGTCGCCGCCGCCTTCGCCGCGGCGACGATCGTCGCGCTCATGGTCCGCTCCACCGTGGCGGTGCGCGAGAGTCGCGCCCTCCTCGCCGCGAGCCGCGAGGAGGCGCTGACCGACGGGCTGACCGGGCTGGCGAACCGTCGCGCCCTGATGCGCGCGCTCGAGCAGCGGCTCGCCGGCGCCGAGCCCTGGACGCTCGCGATGTACGACCTCGACGGCTTCAAGCACTACAACGACCTCTTCGGCCACCCGGCCGGCGACGCGCTGCTCCACCGTCTCGCCCGCCGCTTCGCCGCGACGCTCGGCGACGCGGGCACCTATCGGATGGGCGGGGACGAGTTCTGCGCGCTCGTCCCGGGCGACCGCGACGCCTCGGCGCGCGCGGTGGCCGCGGGCGCCGCCGCCCTGGCCGAGAGCGGGGACGGCTTCGCGGTGACGAGCAGCCACGGCGCGGTCGAGCTCGGGGCCGAGGCGATGACCGGAGCCGAGGCGCTGCAGGCGGCGGACCGCCGCCTCTACGCGAACAAGGACGACCGGCGCGCCTCCGCCCACCAGCAGTCGCGCGCGGTGCTGCTGCAGATCCTCACCGAGCGGGCGCCCGACCTCACCGAGCACCAGGACCAGGTGGCCGGCCTCGCCGACGCGGTGGGCCGACGCCTCGGCCTCGATCCCGACGAGCGCCGCGTGCTCGCCCGGGCGGCGGAGCTGCACGACGTCGGGAAGATCGCGGTGCCCGACGCCGTCCTGCACAAGCCCGGGCCGCTGAGCGCCGAGGAGATCGCGTTCATCCGCCAGCACACGATCGTCGGCGAGCGCATCCTCCAGGCCGCGCCGGCCCTGGCTCCGGTCGCGCGCCTCGTGCGCTCGAGCCACGAGCGCTGGGACGGCGGCGGCTACCCCGACGGGCTTGCCGGAGAGGAGATCCCGCTCGGCGCGCGCATCATCCTGGCCTGCGACGCCTACTCGGCGATGATCGCGCACCGGCCGTACAGCGCGCCGCTCCCGCCCGAGCAGGCCGAGGCCGAGCTGCGCCGCTGCGCCGGGCGACACTTCGACCCGCGGGTCGTCGACGCGCTGCGCGCCGAGCTTGCGGCGCGACGCGAGCCGGCTACCGCGGCGGCCGCCGTCCCTTCGCTCGCCGAGCATCGCGCCCGGCGCGCGGGCTGAGCGTTCAGTCCCCGAGCGCGTCGAGGAAGCCGAGCAGCGCGGCGTTGACCTCGGCCGGGCGCTCCTGCTGGACCCAGTGGCCGGCGCCCGGGACGGTGACCGTCTCGCGCAGATCGGTGACGAGGCCGGTCATCACCGCCGGCGGCATCCACTGGGCGACCGGATCGCGCTCACCGGTGAGGAACATCGCCGGGACGTCGATCGTGGGCGGCGCGTCGGCGGTGAGCTCCCAGTTGCGGTCGAGGTTGCGGTACCAGCGCAGGGGGTTCTCGAACCCGGTGCGCTCGAAGGAGTCGACGTAGACCTGGAGGTCGGCGTCGGTCATGAAGGCCGGTGTGGGCGGGTGATCGCCCTCCTCCGCCGCCCACTCCGCGTTCCACACCTTCGTGGTGGCGAGGGTGCGCCGCACGTCCTTGGCCAACGCGGCCGGCGTGCCGGGCTCGGCCATCCAGAGGAAGTAGAAGTCCTCGCCGAGGTGCTCGCGGAAGAGCGCGGCCGGGGCCGAGGGCGGCCGGGGCGTGGCGGGGACGCTGAGGCCGACCACTCCGCGAACCCGCTCTGGATGCAGGCGCGCGGCGCTCCAGGCGGCGACGGCGCCCCAGTCGTGGCCGACGACCACCGCGCGCTCCTCGCCGAGCGCGGTGATGGCGCCCGCGATGTCGCCGGCCAGCGCGACGACGTCGTAGGCGTCGTCCTCGTCGGGCGCCGAGGAGAGCCCGTAGCCGCGCATGTCCAGCGCGACGGCGCGGTAGCCCCCGGCGGCGAGCGCCGGGAGCTGGTGGCGCCAGGACCACCACAGCTCGGGGAACCCGTGGCACATGAGCACGAGCGGGCCGTCGCCGGCCTCGGCCGCGTGGAGCTCGATCCCGTCGCCGACGTCGAGGCGCATTGGCCGCGACCCTACCGGCTCGCAGCTCAGCGGCCGACGAGCCGCATGCCGAGCGCGTCGTAGCGATCGCCGGCGGGCTGGGGAAGCGCGGCGGTGATCGCCGCCCGCTCGGCGTCGCTCAGCTCGAGATCGGCCGCGGCGACGTTCTCCTCGAGGTAGCGCACGCGCTTGGTGCCCGGGATCGGCACGACGTGCTCGCCCTGGGCCAGCACCCACGCCAGGGCGAGCTGGGAGGCGGAGACCCCCCGCTCCTCCGCCAGCCCGCGCACGACCTCGGCGAGCGCCAGGTTGCGGTCGAAGTTCTCGCCCTGGAAGCGCGGCGAATGGCGGCGGAAGTCGTCGGGGTCGAGGTCGTCGAGCGAGCGGATCTCGCCCGAGAGGAAGCCGCGCCCGAGCGGCGAGTAGGGCACGAGGCCGATGCCGAGCTCGGTCAGCGTGGGGATGACCTCGTCCTCGATGTCCCGCGACCACAGCGAGTACTCGCTCTGCACCGCGGTGATCGGGTGTACGACGTGCGCGCGACGGATCGTGTCGGCGCCGGCCTCGCTGAGCCCGAGGTGACGCACCTTGCCCTCGGCGACGAGCTCGGCCATCGCGCCGACGGTCTCCTCGATGGGCGTGTCCGGCGCGACCCGGTGCTGGTAGTAGAGGTCGACGTGGTCGGTGCCCAGGCGGCGCAGCGAGGCCTCGATGCAGGCCCGGACGTACTCTGGCCGCCCGTCGACGCCGCGCCTGGTCGGGTCGCCGGGGTCGCGGACGATGCCGAACTTCGTGGCGAGGAAGACCTCGTCGCGGCGGTCGGCGATCGCGCGGCCGACGAGCCGTTCGTTCTCCTCGGGGCCGTAGACGTCGGCGGTGTCGAGCAGCGTGACCCCGAGGTCGAGCGCCCGGTGGATCGTGCGGATCGACTCCGCCTCGTCAGTCTCACCGTAGAACTCCGACATCCCCATGCAGCCGAGCCCGAGGGCGGAGACGGCGGGACCGGACGGGCCGAGCGTGCGTTCGCGCATCGCGGGACCGTAGCGCGCGATTGCCCGGGCGCTCAGGCCTGCGGATCGGTGAACGGCAGCTCCATGAGCGCCGCCCGCTCCGGCTCGATCCGGAACACGATCCCCGAGCGCATCGGGAACGGCGCGCCGGTGTATCGCATCGCGAGCCGGTCGATGATCTCCAGCGCCGCGTCCCCCTCCACGGTCGCGACCACCCGGCCGCGCAGCCGCGCTGTCCGGTAGGGGTTATCGCGATCGACGATCGAGATCGCCACCCGCGGGTCGCGCGCGAGGTTGCGCGCCTTCTGCGAGGTCGTCTGGGTGAAGAAGACGACATGCTCGCCCTCGAGCCCCACCCAGACCGCCACGCTGTGCGGGGCTCCGTCGGGCATGAGCGTCGCCACATGGCCGAAGTTCCGCCCGGTGAGCAGGCCCCGCACGTCGTCGTCGAGGACCGCCATCCTCGCGATCCTACCCGCCCCGCCGCCGCCCGAATCCGACGCCCGCCTATCCTCGGGGGATGCCGCTCCGCGAGCACGAGATCGTCGCGCTCGGTCACCGCTCGCCGGTGGCCGAGGCTGGGGCGGCCGATGCGCCGGAGGCCGTCGTGCTGTTGCACGGCAACCCGGGGTCGCGCCTCGACTGGCTCGGGCTCCTTCCCGCGCTCGGCGCCCACGCCCGCGCGATCGCCCCCGACCTCCCGGGCTACGGCGAGGCCGACAAGCCCGACGAGCTGCCCTACACGGTGCCCGGCTACGCGGCGTGGCTGGACGCCGCGCTGGCGCGGCTCGGCGTGGAGCGGGTGCACCTCGCCGTCCACGACTGGGGCGGCGCCATCGGCGTGCGCTGGGCCATGGACCATCCCGAGCGCCTGGCGAGTCTCGTGGCGATCAACGCCGGGGGCCTGTCGAGCACCTACCGCTGGCACGGCTTCGCGCGGGCGCTCCGCACGCCCGGCCTCGGCGCGGCGCTCCAGGCGACGTCGACCGCCGCGACCTTCCGGGCCACGCTGCGGCGCACGAACCCCCTGCTGCCCGTGGCCGAGATCGACCGGATGTGGAGCCACAACGACCGGCGGACCCGCCGGGCCGCGCTCGCCCTCTACCGCTCGGTCGGCGATCCCGGAGCCCTTC
>JBBSBL010000103.1:0-6113 GCA_038251325.1 Solirubrobacterales bacterium
AGCAGCTCGGTGAGGTCCGGCAGGGCCGGCAGCGCGACGCGGTCCTCGCCGTGGACCAGCGGCCAGAACGGGTCCGCCACGGACGCCGGGCTCTGGTCCGTGAGCAGGGCCACGCAGCGGTCCCTGGTCGCGGCCTCCATGCCGTCGAGGAACGCGCCGATGCCGTCGATGTCGTAGCCCACGTGGGCGATCAGCGCGACGTCGACCGCGGGCAGCGCGCCCAGCTCGTCGAGGGCCTCGGGCCACGTCCCGGGCACCACGCGGACGTTGCCGATGCCGTGCTCCCCCATCCCGATGCGCAGCGCGCGGCGCATGCCGCCGGACGGCTCGACCGCGACGACCTCCCTGACGCGGAGCGCGAGCGGCAGCGCGTACCGGCCCGCCCCTGCACCGATGTCCAGCCACGTGTCCTCCGCGCGGGCCATGGCGAGCAGCGCGTCGAGCGCCGGCTCGCCCGTCCGCCGCGGGTCCGCGACGAACAGGTTGGACACGGGCGCGTAGAAGTCCCCGGCCTCCTGCTCGCGCAGGCGCTCGGCCTGGACGCGGTTCGCATGGACCCGATCGGACCAGGCGGCCTCGAGACTGGCGGCGGCGGGGACGGACGGGGTCATCGAGGGGCCTCCGCAGGCTGCAGCGCGGCGAGGTCCGCGGGGGTGTCGACATCGGGGTTGGCGCCCGCGACGGGGACCTCGAGGACGAGCTCTCGTCGGGCGGCGAGGACGGGCCCGAGACCGCGGTCGCCGGAGATCCCCGCCGCCATCGCCCAGGCGGCGCGGCGGACGAGGACAGGGTTGGGCGCGCCGTCGGCGGCGTAGCGGGCCTGGACGAAGGGGGCGGAGCTGGCGTCCCCGGCCTCGACCACGGCGCGGATGGCCCCGGGGCTGACGGCCGGCTGGTCGCCCAGGATCACGAGCACCGCCTCGGCGCGGTCGTCTTCCGCCGCCGCGTCGAGCCCGACGCGAAGCGAGCTCGAGAGGCCGTCCTGCGGCCGCCCGTTGACGACGCGCCGCTCCGAGCGCCACTCAATCGCCGCCTCCACGGCCGCGGCCCCGCCGCCGAGCACCACGACCACGTCGCCGAGACCGGCCGCCGCCACCGCGTCGAGCGTGCGCTGGAGCACCGGCCGGCCGCCCAGGTCCGCGAGCAGCTTGGGCGACCCGAACCGCGACGAGGCGCCCGCGGCGAGGACCACGGCCACGACCCTCATGCCGGGCTCGATGCGGTCGCCGCCTCACGCTCGTGGGCCAGCTCGCGCATCGGCCGCCCGCCGCCGCCCCGCCGCTCGGCGACGATCTCGGCGAGGATCGACAGCGCCGTCTCGCCCGGCAGCCGCCCGCCGAGGTCGAGGCCGATCGGCCCACGGAGCCGGTCCAGGTCCGCGGGCGCCACGCCCGCCTCGGCCAGCCGAGCGCGCCGGTCCGCCTGGGTCTTGCGCGAGCCCACGGCGCCCACGTAGCGGCACCCCCGCGCGAGCGCCGAGACGATCGCCGGCTCGTCGAACTTCACATCGTGGGTCAGCACCGCCACCGCATCGGCCGGCCCCAGCCCGATCTCGTCGGCCACCTCGTCGGGCCAGCCCACGATCAGCCGGTCCACGTCCGGGAAGCGTCCGGCGGTGGCGAAGGACGCGCGGCCGTCGATGACGACGGTCTCGTAGCCAAGCTCCTTCGCCATGCGGACCAGCGTGCGGGCGACCTCCACGGCACCCACCACGACCAGCCGCGGCCGTACCGGGTAGGCCTCGATGAAGACCTGCGCGCCCTCGATCGTCACCGTGCGCGAGGTCCCGGTCGCGAGCGCTGCCCGCGCCGCCGCCACCAGCTCCCCGTCGGCCGCGTCCGAGCCCAGCGTCCCGTCCACAACCCCGGTGTCGTGGACGACGACAGGGTCAGAAGGCGCCTCGCCCGCGCCGGGTGTGTGCTGCCCGAACGCCGGCGGCGGGGCGTCCGCGGGCAGCCGCGTGACGACGGCCCGTCCCCCACCCCGTCCCGCACGGGTCTCGCGGGCCGCCTCCTCGGCGGCCGCCGGCACGGACGGCGAGATGAGCACGTCGATGGTGCCGCCGCACGCGAGGCCCACGTCCCAGGCCTCCTCGTCGCTGATCCCGTAGCGGATCACGCGCTGGGTGCCGCTCTTGCGCGCCTTCCAGATCTCCTCGGCCGCGGCACCCTCCACGCAACCGCCGGACACGGAGCCCGCGAGGCGCCCGTCGTCGGTCACGAGGAGGACGGCGCCCTCGGGTCGCGGGGCGCTGCCGAACGCGCGGATCACGACCGCGCGGCCCACCCCGGCGCCCTCGGCGCGCCAGCCGTCCAGCGTCTCGACCAGCTCCTGCATTCCGCGTCCTCCGGTTCTAGCCGAGCGGCCGGGCGCGGTCGGCCGAGACGGCGTCCGAGCCGAGGCTCTTGGGGGGTGTGGTGTCGGGTGCGGCGAGGCCCATCGAGGGCGACGGGGTCGTGGCGTGGGTCACGGCGGAGCCCTTGCGGGCGGAGCCCATCGAGCCGCCGGCGAGCACCTGGCCAAGCCGCTCGAGGCTGGCGAGGGTCCCGGCCGGCAGGAAGTCGTCGATGAACGGGTAGGCCGCCTTCATCCCCGCGGCGAGCGGCTGGTAGCCGGGCGAGGACGCGAGCGGGTTGAGCCACACGAGGCGGTGGCAGTTCCTGCGCAGGCGGGCGGTCTCCGCGGCCACCTGTGCGGGATCGCCGCGGTCCCAGCCGTCGCTCACGACGATCACGACGCCGGAGCTGCGCAGCGTCCGGCGCGCCCACGTGTGGTTGAACTCGCGGAAGCTCTCCCCGATCCGCGTGCCGCCGGCCCAGTCGGTCACGGTCTCGGCGACGCGGGCGAGGGCCCGGTCCCGGTCGCGGTCCTTCATGAGCCGCGTGACCCGGGTCAGCCGCGTGCCGAACACGAACGACTCCGTGCGGACCTCGTTGGTGCGGGCGAGGGCCTGGGCGAACCGGAGGAGGAGCCGCGAGTGGCGCTCCATCGACCCGCTGATGTCGCAGATGACCACCAGCTGCCGCGGCTCGCGGATCTGGCGTCGCCAGACCCACTCGGTGAGCTCGCCCGTCGCCAGGTTCTGGCGGAACATCGCCCGCGGGGCGAGCCGGCGTCCGTGCGGGTGGAGCTCGTGGCGACGGGTCCGGCGCTTCTCCAGACGCGGGCGGAGCAGGTCCACGAACCGTTCGGCGTCGCGCAGCTCGGACGCAGTCATCCGGTCGAAGTCCCGGTGGCGGAGGGCCTCGCCGCGCGACCAGGCGTCCGGGGAGATGGTCTCGCCGTCGATCTCGGCGCCGTCCTCCACGTCCGTGCCCAGCTGGATCCCCAGGGTCGCGAGCTCGGACATGGTGGCCCCGGCGCCCTCGGCCGCCTCGTCGCTGGCGCCGGGCTCACCCTCCTCGCGGTCCGCGTCCGGCGTGGCCGATGCGTCGACGCGGGACACGGGCAGCTTGCGGCCGCGACGCCGCCAGAACCGGTCGAACACCCGCTCGTACACCTCGCGCTCGTCGCGCCGGCGCACGAACACCGCCGCACCCGCGTCGCGCACCTGGGCGCGGACGCCCATGTCGACGATGGCGAGCGCGCGGGCGAAGTCGATGGCGGCCCCTAGGTCGACGGCGATCCCCGCCGAGCGGAGCGCACGCCCGAAGCCCACGGCCTCGGCCAGCAGGCGGCGGCCGTCGATGGACTCGCCGGTGTCGGCGACCAGGATCGGGGGTGCGGCGCGGTCCGGCATGGGGGCACTGTGCCACGCATCGCGCCCGGTGTCGCCCGGTGTCGCCCGGTGAAACGGCATGTTCGCGGCCCGCCGAGCTCAGCGAGCGTTGGCGCGGTCGATCGCGTTGCGCAGGCCGGCGGCGGTGATTGAGCGCAGGCGCGGGCTCTCGACCCGCGACAGCCACGGCTCGAATTCATCAAGCGAGCGTAGCCCAGGCAGGTCCAGCTCCGGCAGGCGGCGGGGCTTGCCCCTGTGGGCTGCCGCGACGTAGCAGATGTCGAAGATCGCCTTCTCCGGCGTCGCGACGGGGCCGTTGCGCGTCTCCTCCCACCCTCCGAAGAGGGCGGCGGGCAGGTGGTGGATCGCGTAGGAGCCGACTGTGGTCTCGATCGTGCGGGCGCGGTCGAGCGACGCAACGCTGATGGTCCGCGGACGCTGGTCGATGATCCCGGCGAGGTTGAGCGCTGTGAGGAATGAGACGTAGGCCGGGTGCGGGCGGCAGATGTCCCGGACGATCGCCGTCGGGAGCGGGCGGGCGGACCCGATGTGCCACAGGCCGCTCCGCAGGCGGGTGGCGTGACGCTCCGCCTCCAGGGTCCGCATGGTGCGGCTCGCGCTCGAGGAGCTGACTCGGAGCGCCGCTGCCGCCTCGGCGGTCGTGACGATGCCGCCGAGCGCCTCCAGGCGGGCGAATGCGCTCAGCCCGCTCATCGCAGCGCCTCCAACCGCTCGACGACCTTGAGGACCATGTCGGTCCAGACCTCGGGCCGCTCATAGACTCGGACCTGGTCGTCCTCGATGAACTCGACCACGAGGTCGCGGTAGGCATCGTAATCGATCGAGAACGCCGCCCCGATCGCGGCGTCGAGCTCGTGCTCGGGCACATCGCCATGCCCGACAGCCGACGGGTGGCGCGCGAACAGCAAGTCGAGGTCGAACACGTCCCGCGGCTCGGTCTCGCTGCGCTGCCCGAGCGCGCGGATCTTCTGGCGGACCGCCGCCGACGGCAGGTAGCGGTTCGCCCGCACCACGCGCAGCCCGAGGCCACGGCCGATGTCGTCTCGCGCGGTGTCGAAGGCATACTCGGTGTCGGCGACACCCCGGTTACTGAACTCGATCTTCGAGTTGAGGAAGGCCCCGGCGCCCTCGACACCGAACTTCCAGCGCCGGGTGGTGTCGGTCTGCTTGGGCTTCGTGGGCTCACCCATGGTGACGCCGGCGAGCCGCAGCACACCCCGGAATACCGTCGATTGCAGCACGGCGTCCACCTGGTCCTCCCCGAGGTCGAAGCGGTCCGGCCGGCCGGCGTAATCGAGGTCGATGTCCTGCGACCGGCGGGCGCTCCGCTCGAACAGGCGCAGGTTGGCCCCGCCCTTCACGATGTAGCCGCCCGCGGGCATGCGGGACGGCAGCGCCTGGAGGAAGGCCAGGTGCACAACCTCGATCAGCTTGGCGCCTTCGCGAGTCTCGCTCATCATCTTAGACTACGCAACGCGGACCATATATGTCAAGGATATGTAGTCCAAGCCGTCTGCCGGACGACATCAGTCCGGCAGGACGCGGAACCCCAGGGCAAGGGCATTGGACCGGACGCGCTCGTCGAGGCTGAGGATGTCGAGCGGGCCGATCGACGCCCGGATGACGACCGCGGTCGCAAGGTGGATGGCATCGAGCGCCCGGACGGCGTCATCGGGAAACGACTGGCTGGCTCGCTGGAGCACGAGCGGACCGATGGGCTCAACATTCCAAGCCTGGCTGGCCTCGGTCAGCCGGACACGCAAGGCGCGGGCAGTCAGCTCATCGATCTCCCCGATGGCAACCCTGTGCCGCAGCGCCCGTTCGCACTCGAGGATCGTCAGCTCGGACGTCACCACAGCCTGGGTTGCCCCGATCGCCTCGGCGACCGCCGCGCCTATCACCTCGTCGAAGAGCCACGCCAGGACAGCGCTCGACTCCGCGTATCGGGTCACCGGTCCTCGCGCAGCCAGTCGATCGTCTCCTCGACCGTCTCACCGCCCGGGTCGATCTTCGGGAGCGGACGGATGTAGAGCTCTGGGTCGTTGGGCCGCGTCGCGAGCCGGAGTCCGTCCCGCCGGGCGAGCTCCAGGAGGCCGAGCTGAACGTCCAAGGCGGGTCGCTGCCAGCCGGGTGGCACCAGCTCCGCGACAACGCGCCCCCGATCCGTGACGATCACCACGTCCCCCGCCTCCACCTTGCGGACGTAGGCGCTCAGCTTGTTCTTGAGCTCGCGGATGCCGACGGTCTCCATGGCGGCCAATGTAGCCACGTGAGGCTACATCGTCAAATGGACGCTGCCGTGCCCGTCATAGGAGGCACGGCGGGTAGCGTTGACTGACTATCCTACTGTGAGTAGGATACGCGCCATGAGCAC
>JBBSBL010000104.1:0-6043 GCA_038251325.1 Solirubrobacterales bacterium
ACGCCGTGGCTGCCGTCGGCGGCCACGTAGTGGGCCGTGGTGCCGGGTCCGGGCCCCTCCTTGGCGAAGACCTCCAACAGCTTCTTGGTCTCCTCGTTGCTGAGATACGGCTTGATCCTGTACGTCGTCATGAAGAGCATGTGTACCCCTCTTCCGCAGGTGTGGCGACCTCGCGCGTTGACGCAAGCCCACCCGAGTCGCCGACACTACCTGCGCTGGCGGGCCCACGCCACCACACGGTCGACGCCGCCGACGGGCCTCACGCTGGGGCGTCCGGTCGGATGAGCTTCTCGCGTTGCCGAACGGCGAGCGGTCCGCTCAGGAGCGGCCGACTCGCGACCGGAAGAGCGGCGGCGACAACGAACGGGATCCGGCTGAGACACCACGAGTCGAGCGCCGCGTCGCCCAACGCGATCCCCATCGTGCCGATCCCGAATATGGCCCTGACCGCGTCGCGCGACGCACGAGGGCGACCACCGGGCGAGACGGTGTCCCGATCTGTGTCCCCAACCTGGCAGTTCCGCTCGGACGGCACCGCCCGAATCGGCTGCAACCGGACGGCCGTGGCCCTAACCGCTCTGCTGCCAGCGACCTTTTAATCCGGCGGGCCGGGTTCGAGTCCCGGGGGGCGCACGTATGGAGGAGCGTCTTCCGGGTTCGTTGCGGCGGCTCGTGCGTGAGCGGGAGCGAGCGCTGGCCGAGCTCGCCGACGAGCACCGCGCGCTCGAGCTCGAGCAGGCCAAGTCCGAGCGCCTGCTCCTCAACGTCCTGCCCGCGCGGGTGGCCGAGTGCCTGAAGGAGCACGAGGGGATCCTCGCCGAGGACTGTCCCGACGTCACCGTGCTCTTCAGGAGCAGGGCGGCTGGTTCCTGGTGGATGATGGACTTGAAGAACCCGCAGCAGTAGCCGCCGGGCACCGCGCGAGCCGCCGGGGATGGACCCTCGCGGCACGCCCGTCTAGGCTCCGGGCCGTAACGGCGCCGGGGTCCGCGGGGACTCGGCCGCCGAGAAGCGGACGGCGCGCGGCGCCGGAGAGGAGCCCACGTGCAGCTCGGGATGATCGGACTCGGCCGGATGGGCGCGAACATGGTGCGCCGGCTCATGAAGGCCGGCCACGAGTGCGTGGTCTTCGACCCCAACGCCGATGCGGTCGCTGCGCTGGTGAAGGAGGGCGCGACCGGGGCCGCCTCCGGCCCCGAGCTCGTGGAGAAGCTCACGGCGCCCCGGCACGTCTGGCTCATGATCCCGGCCGGCATCGTCGACACCGCGCTCGACGACCTCCTGAAGCACCTCGAGGCCGGCGACACGGTGATCGACGGGGGCAACTCCTACTACCACGACGACCTGCGACGGGCGGCGGCGCTGAAGGAGAAGCGCCTCGAGTACGTCGACGTCGGGGTGAGCGGCGGCGTGTGGGGGCTCGACCGGGGCTACTGCCAGATGATCGGCGGCCCCGACGACGCGGTCTCCCGCCTCGATCCGATCTTCAAGGCGCTGGCCCCGGGCGTGGGCGAGGTCGAGCGCACGCCGGGCCTCACCGGCGAGCCGAGTGCCGCCGAGCAGGGCTACCTCCACTGCGGAGCCAACGGCGCGGGGCACTTCGTGAAGATGGTCCACAACGGGATCGAGTACGGGATCATGGCCGCCTACGCCGAGGGGCTGAACATCCTGCGCCACGCGAACGTCGGCGCGATCGCCCAGGAGGTGGACGCCGAGACCACTCCGCTGCGCAACCCCGGGCTCTACGTCTACGACCTCGACCTGCCCGACGTGGCCGAGGTCTGGCGGCGGGGCAGCGTGATCGGCTCGTGGCTGCTCGACCTCACCGCGATCTCGCTGCGCAAGGACGCGAAGCTGGAGGACTTCTCGGGCCGCGTGTCGGACTCCGGCGAGGGGCGTTGGACGATCGCCGCCGCCGTCGACGAGTCGGTCCCGGCGCCCGTGCTCACCGCGGCGCTGTACGAGCGCTTCAGCTCCCGCGGCGAGGCCGACTTCGCCGACCGGCTGCTCTCCGCGATGCGCTTCGAGTTCGGCGGCCATCACGAGAAGCCGGAGGAGAAGGGGTGAGCGACCCGACGCGCTCGGACGCGCTCGTCTTCTTCGGCGCGACCGGCGACCTCGCCTACAAGCAGGTCTTCCCGGCCCTGCAGTCGATGGTCAAACACGGCACCCTCGACGTCCCGGTGATCGGGGTGGCCAAGGCCGGCTGGGACCTCGACCAGCTCAAGGTGCGCGCGCGCGACTCGCTGACCGCGCACGACGGGATCGACGAGCACGCGTGGACGAAGCTCGCCGAGCTCCTGCGCTACGTCGACGGCGACTACGGTGACCCCGCGACCTTCAAGGCGCTCGAGGAGCAGCTCGGCGGCGCCAAGCGCCCGCTGCACTACCTCGCGATCCCGCCGAGCCTGTTCGGCACCGTGGCCGAGGGGCTCGCCTCGGCCGGCGCGGCGGAGCCGGGCTCGCGCGTGGTGGTCGAGAAGCCCTTCGGCCGCGACCTCGCCTCCGCCCGCGAGCTCAACCGGATCATCCACCGCACCTTCCCCGAGGAGGCGATCTTCCGGATCGACCACTACCTCGGCAAGGAGGCGGTCCAGAACCTCCTGTACTTCCGCTTCGCGAACACCTTCGTGGAGCCGGTCTGGGGCCGCGACCACGTGGAGTCCATCGAGATCACGATGGCCGAGAGCTTCGGCGTGAAGGGCCGGGGGAAGTTCTACGAGGAGGCCGGCGCGATCCGCGACGTCCTGCAGAACCACCTCATCCAGACCCTGGCCGTGCTCACGATGGAGCCGCCCTCCGGCCACGACGCCGAGTCGCTGCGCGACGCGAAGGCGGCGCTCATCCGCTCGATGCGGCCGCTGAGCAAGGACGACGTCGTGCGCGGCCAGTTCAAGGGCTACCACGACGAGGACGGCGTCGCCCCCGACTCCACGGTGGAGACCTACGCCGCCGTGCGCCTGGCGATCGACTCCTGGCGCTGGGCCGGGGTCCCGGTTCTCATCCGCGCCGGGAAGGAGCTGCCCGAGACCGTCACCGAGGTCGTCGTCGAGCTCAAGCGGCCGCCGCTCGGGGTGTTCGACGACATCCGCCCCTCGCAGGCCAATCGCTTCCGCTTCCGCCTCGGCCCCGAGGTGACGATCGCGATCGAGGCGCGGGCCAAGGCGCCGGGGGGCGGCATGAGCGGCGAGCCCGTGCTCCTCCAGGTCATGCATCACTCGCCCAAGGACCTGCCGCCCTACGAGCGCCTGCTCGGCGACGCGATGAAGGGCGACGCGACGCTCTTCGCCCGCCAGGACTCCGTCGAGGCGACGTGGGCGGTGGTCGACCCGATCCTCGACGACGCCACCCCCGTCTTCCCCTACGAGCCCGGCACCTGGGGCCCCTCGGAGGCGGACGACCTCGCGCAGCCGGTCCACGGGTGGAACGACCCGCCGCCGACCGGCGCGTCCACCGGAGACGCCCCGGCATGAGCTCCCACGACGTCGTCTTCCTCTTCGACGTCGACAACACGCTGCTCGACAACGACCACGTCACGGCGGACCTGCGAGCCTGGCTCGAGGCGGAGTTCGGCCCCGAGTCGGCGAGCGCCTACTGGGACATCTTCGAGGAGTTCCGCAGCGAGCTGGGGTACGCGGACTACCTCGGGGCGCTCCAGCGCTACCGCCTCCGCCACCCGCACACGCCGAACATCCTGCGGGCCTCGTCGTTCCTGGTCGACTACCCGTTCGCGAACCGTCTGTTCCCCGGCTCGCTCGACGTCCTCGCCCACTGCGCCCGCCACGGGCCGACCGTCATCATGTCCGACGGGGACGTGGTCTTCCAGCCGCGCAAGATCGAACGCTCGGGCCTCTGGGAGGAGGTCGAGGGACGCGTGCTGATCTACATCCACAAGGAGGAGCAACTCGCCGACGTCGAGCACCGCTTCCCCGCCCGCCGCTACGTGCTGGTGGACGACAAGCCGCGGATCCTCGACGCCTGCAAGCGGGCATGGGGGGAGCGGGTGCTCACCGTGTTCCCCCGCCAGGGCCACTACGCCCACGACCCGGAGGCGCTCGCCGGGCACTCCACGCCCGACGTGACGGTCGAGCGGATCGGCGACCTCCTCGACCACGACCTCTCAGACCTGCTCGCCGCAACCCCATCGGAGAAGAGCGCATGACCGCCAACCAGCAGCTCCACGACCTCGGCCAGAGCCTGTGGATCGACAACATCACGCGCGAGATGCTCAACACCGGCACGCTCGCGCGCTACATCGACGAGCTCTACGTCACCGGCCTCACCTCGAACCCCTCGATCTTCGACAAGGCGGTCGGCGCGGGCTCGGACTACGACGAGGACATCGGCGCGCTGTTCAAGGAGGGCAAGCGCGGCGAGGCGCTCTTCTTCGAGATCGCGATCGCCGACCTCCAGCACGCCGCCGACCTCTTCGCCGGCGTCCACGAGCGCACGAGCGGCGTGGACGGCTTCGTCTCGCTCGAGGTCTCTCCCACGGTGGCGAACGACACCGAGGCGTCGATCGCGATGGCCGCCGACCTCCACGCGCGAGCGGCGCGGCCCAACGTGTTCATCAAGATCCCGGGGACGCCGGCCGGGCTGCCCGCCATCACCGAGACGGTCGCCTCCGGCGCGCCGGTGAACGTGACGCTGCTCTTCTCCCGCGAGCAGTATCAGGCCTCGGCCGACGCGTACATGAGCGGCCTGGAGCGCCGCCTCGACGCCGGGCTCGGGCTCGACGTCGCCTCGGTCGCGTCGGTGTTCGTCTCGCGCTGGGACGTCGCGGTCGGCGCCGACGCCGGCGAGGATCTCCGCAACCGGCTCGGCATCGAGACCGGCAAGCAGACCTACCGGGCCTACCGCGAGCTGCTTGCCTCCGACCGCTGGCAGCGCCTGGCGGCGGCCGGAGCGCGACCCCAGCGCCTGCTGTGGGCGAGCACCGGCACGAAGGACCCGGACGCGCCGGACACGCTCTACATCCACGCGCTCGCGGCGCCCGACACCGTGAACACGATGCCCGAGCCGACGCTGCTCGCCCTCGCCGACCACGGCGCCGAGATCACCGAGACGCTGCCGGACGACGGCGGGGACGCCGAGGAGCAGCTCGCGCGCTTCGCTGCGGCGGGCGTGGACATCGGCGAGCTGGCCGAGCGCCTCCAGGTCGAGGGCGTCACGGCGTTCGACGACGCGTGGTCCGATCTCCTCGCGGCGGTCGAGACCAAGAGCGCGGCGCTCGCCGAGGCGAGCTAGGACCACACGGACGAAGGTGATGGCCGCGACCGCCTCCACGCCCCTGCTCGAGCGCGCCGCCTGGCAGGCGCTGCTCGAGCACTCCGACCGCATCAGCACGACCGAGCTGCGGACGCTGTTCGACGAGGACCCCCAGCGCGGCGAGACGCTGACCGCCGAGGCCGCCGGCCTCTATCTCGACTACTCCAAGCAGCGGGTGACCGGGGAGACGCTGGGCCTGCTCGTCGCGCTCGCCGAGGAGAGCGGGCTGCGGGCGCGCATCGACGCGATGTTCGCGGGCGCGCGGATCAACACGACCGAGGATCGCCCGGTGCTCCACGTCGCGCTGCGGGCGCCGCGGGGGGAGTCGATCGCGGTCGACGGCCGCGACGTCGTGCCCGGGGTCCACGAGGTGCTCGATCGCATGTCGGCCTTCGCCGAGCAGGTGCGCGACGGGTCGTGGACGGGGGCGACCGGGAAGCGGATCCGCACCGTCGTCAACGTCGGGATCGGCGGCTCGGACCTCGGCCCGGTGATGGCCTACGAGGCGCTGCGCCACTACCGCGACCCGGGGATCGCCTGCCGCTTCGTCTCCAATGTCGACCCCACCGACGTCGCGGTGGCCACCGCCGGCCTCGACCCGGCCGAGACGCTGGTGGTCGTCTGCTCCAAGACTTTCACCACCCTGGAGACGCTGACCAACGCGCACGCCGCGCGGGGCTGGCTCGTCGCCGGCCTCGGCGGTGACGAGGCGGTCGTGGCCAAGCACTTCGTCGCGGTCTCGACCAACGCCGAGGAGGTCGAGAAGTTCGGGATC
>JBBSBL010000105.1:0-5752 GCA_038251325.1 Solirubrobacterales bacterium
GACACGGCCGCCGCGTTCGAGCGCGACCGCCGCAAGGACCAGCGCCTGATGCTCGCCGGGTGGCGCGTCGTCCGCATCACCCCGCGCCGCCTGCGCGAGGAGCCCGACCGCGTCGCCGACCTCCTGCATCGCCTGCTGGCCCAGTGACCACCGCAGAGAACGCTGCCGCGCCCGCCGCTCACCCCCGCCAGCGCCGCTCAAACGGCAGCCGCCAGCCGTACGGCGCCACCAGCGCCTTCACCGACTCCGGTCCCCAGGACCCGACCCAGTAGGGCTCGAGCGGCGGCGGCGCCTCGAGCAGCGGAGTCGAGATCTCCCACAGCCGCTCGATGCCCTCCGCCGTGGTGAAGAGGGTGTGGTCCCCGGTCATCGCGTCGACGATCAGGCGCTCGTAGGCCTCGAGCACGTCCTCGCGCAACTCGGTCTCGTGCAGCGAGAACTGGAAGCTCGCCTTGTGCAGGCGCATCCCGGGACCGGGCTTCTTCGCGTAGAAGGAGAGCGAGAGGCGGGCCGACTCGTCGAGGTCGAAGGTGAGGTGGTCCGTCCCGTAGCGCCCTACCCCCGACCCCACCGGGAACATCGAGTGCGGCGGCTCGCGGAAGGCGATCGAGATGATCCGCGCTCCCTCCTCCATCCGCTTGCCGGTGCGCAGGAAGAACGGCACGCCCGACCAGCGCCAGTTGTCGATCTCGGCGCGGAGCGCGACGAGGGTCTCCGTCTGGGAGTCGGGCGCGACGCCGGGCTCCTCCCGGTAGCCCGCGTACTGGCCGCGCACCACCGTGGTCGGATCGATCGGCTGCAGCGAGCGGAAGACCTTGTTCTTCTCCTCGGTGATCGCCCGGGGCTCGAGCGCGCTCGGCGGCTCCATCGCGACGAAGGCGAGGATCTGGAAGAGGTGGGTCACGACCATGTCGCGGTACGCGCCCGTGGCCTCGTAGAACCCGGCGCGCGAGCCGACCTCCAGCGTCTCCGGCACGTCGATCTGCACGTGATGGATGTGGTCGCGATTCCAGATCGGCTCGAACAGCCCGTTGGCGAAGCGCAGCGCGAGGATGTTCTGCGCGGCCTCCTTGCCGAGGAAGTGGTCGATCCGGAACACGTCGGCCTCGGCGAACACCTCGTGGACCGCGGCGTTGAGCTCCAGCGCGGAGGCGAGGTCGGTGCCGAAGGGCTTCTCCATGATCACCCGGGCGCGGTCGGCCAGGCCCGCCTCGCGGAGGGTCGCCACCACGGCGGGGGCCGCCCGCGGCGGCACGCTGAGGTAGTGCAGGCGCCGCGTCTCGGAGCCGAGCGATCGCTCCGCCTCCCCCACCGCCGCCGCGAGCCCCGGCGCCCCACCGGCCTGCTCGACGTAGGCCAGCCGCTCGGCGAAGGGCGCCCACGAGTCCTCGTCGACCGGCTTGCGCGCGAAGGCCTCGCACGCTTCGCGCGCGAACGCCCGGAAGCCGTCGTCGCCGAGCGCGTCGAGCGAGGTGGCGACGATCCGGTAGTCGGCCGGCATCAGCCCGGACTCCGAGAGGCGCAGGAGTCCCGGCAGGAGCTTGCGGCGCGCGAGGTCGCCGGTGGCGCCGAAGAGGACGAGCACGTGGGGCTCCGGGCGCGGCGCGGGATCGTCGAGCACCTCGGGAGCGTCAGCGGCGCGGCCCACGCGCCCGGACGCTAGCGGACGTGGCCGCGTCCTCGCGCGGCGGCCGCATCAGGACGCGGCGGCGGCGTCGACGGCGCCCCGCAGCGCCGCGGCGGCCACGTCGATCGAGGCGGCCGCGGCGGGCACGGCGCCGCCCATCCAGAACAGGTCGTGCGGGAGGCGCGCGAAGCGCTCGAGGGTCACCGCGACGCCGGCCGAGCGCAGCCGGGCGGCGTAGGCCTCGCCCTCGTCGCGCAGCGGGTCGCACTCGGAGACGAGCACGAGGGCGGGCGCCACGCCGCGCGCATCGGCCCGCAACACGGCCACGTCGTCCGGCGGCTCGCCGAGCCGCTCCCCGAGCCAGGCCCGCCAGTAGAAGTCCATGCTCTCGCGGGTGAGGCCGTAGCCCTCGCCGAACTCCCGGAAGGCGGGCAGGCTCATCGACGGATCGAGCGCCGGGTTGACGAGCACCTGCAGGGCCGGGGCGAGGAGGCCGCGATCGCGGACGCGCAGCGCAGCGCCGGCCGTGAGGCCGCCGCCCGCGCTGTCGCCGACCAGCGCCGGGCCGGCGCCACCGGCCGCGGGATGACCGGCCGCCCACTCCGCCGCGGCCACGCTCTCCTCGAGCGCGACCGGGTAGCGGTGCTCCGGCGCACGGCGGTACTCGACCGAGACCACCACGATCCGGGCCTTGGCGCTCAGCAGCGAGCACGCCGGCGCCAGCAGCTCGGTGTCGCCGACGACCCAGCCGCCACCGTGAAGGTAGACGGCGACGCCGTCCGGATCGTCCGGCGGAGTGAAGGTGCGGAGCTCGAGCGGGCCGTGCGGCCCCGGGATGCTCTCCCGCCCGACGAGCACCGAAGGATCGGCGGGCGGCATGTAGCGGCGCCCCTTGTGCGCCGCGGCGCGAGCCTCGGCCACCGTCGACTCCGACAGCGGGGGCGCGTCGAGCGCGTCGGCCTCGGCCAGCACGCGGGCCGCGTCGGGGTCGAGGGCGGGCGGGCTCATGGGCGGCCGGGAAGCGTACGCACCGCCGCACCGTAGTCGAGCGCGTGGCGCCGATCGGGGCGGAGCCGCGTTGAGCCCCGGCGCGCCGGGGCTCGGGGCCGTCCCGCTACTCGTCCCGTGGTGCCGGCTGGAAGACGATCCGCCGCAGGTCGCTGACCGACCCGCCGCCGAGGCGCAGCGCCGTCTGGAAGCCCTCCGCGCCGAGCTCTCCCGCATCGAGCGCGCGACGCAGCTCGTTGAGCGTGCCGCGGGTCTCCTCGGGAACCTGGTCGCGACCGACCTCGAGCAGCAGCGCGTGCCGCGGGCGCTTGACGCTCGCGGCGTGGCGGAGCCCGCGATCGCGCTCCGCCGGGTCGAGCCCCTCGGCGACGTAGACCACCGTCTGGCCGGCCGCCAGGCGCTTGAGGACCGTCGTCTCGAGCAGCTGGTCGGTACGGGCGTCGAGCTCCTCGTCGGGCACCCGGCCATGGATGAGCCGGCGGACCTTGTCGCTCGAGAACACCGAGCCGGCGTCCTCGATGACCCTCGCGACGAGGCGATCGGCCTCGGTCGGCGCAGCGGAGACCACGACGAGCAGGCTCCCGGGGGAGTAGCGCAGCCGGTCCGCGGGCCGCAGAACGCGGCATCGCGTGGCGATGTTCGCCGGTCGCGGAGGGGCTCCGTCGCGCCGGGGCCGGTCCGAGGACCAGCCGGTTCGCTCGTCGGCCGAGATCTTCACGCTGCGGGGGGCGGGGGTTTCGGGCATGCCCCCATCTTGCCGCACCGCGGCCTCCGATCCGGAATCGATTCGAGAACCGCGGCCTTCGCCCCGCCGGGCGCCCCGGCAGCGGTCGCGATCCGTTAGCGGGATGGCAACCTGGACCCCGCCCGCCGTCCCTAGCGTTTACCTGTCGTGCCGCCGGTCGATCAGCCCGCCTATCTCGATGACCTGCCGCTGGCCCGGGCCGCGCTCGACCTGGCGTCCGAGGCGCACTCCGGCCAGCAGCGGTGGGACGGCGCGCCGTTCGTCCTGCATCCGCTCGAGGTCGGCAGCCTGCTCCGCAACACCGGCCACGCGGACTCGCTGGTGGCCGCCGGCATCCTGCACGACGTCCTCGAGCACTCCGGGTTCACGGCCGCGGACCTCGAGCGGGCCGTCGGGCCAGGCGTGGCGAGCGCCGTCGTCGCCGTGACCGAGGATCCGGGCATCGACGACTACGCCGCGCGCAAGGGGGAGTTGGCGGCGCGGGCGACCTCATCGGGAGACGATGCGCTGGGCCTGTTCGCGGCCGACAAGGTGGCCAAGGTCCGCGAGCTGCGCGCGCAGATGACCCACGCACCGGACCTCGCGGCCACCGAGGACGGGCGCGCGCGGCTGCGCCACCACCGCCACTGCGAGCTCCTGCTGCGCGCACGCGCACCCGACCACCCGCTCGTCCGCCAACTCCGCTTCGAGCTCTGGGCACTGGACCGGCTGCCGCCGCGTACGTAAGCGGACGCAGCCCGGCCCGGACCCTCCGGGATCCGGTAGGTTCACTGACCGGGAGGACGCGGCGTCGCATGCGCCGCCGCGTCGAATCGCCGGACTCGGGAGCGCCGCATGGATCGCCGTCGCCGCATCGTCCTGTCGCTCGTCGCCTGTGGCGCGATCGCCGGCGCCGCCGCCCCGGCCGCAACGGCAACCGGTGCGCAGCATCGCTCGGCCCGCGCCGGCTGGAACGGGCACGAGCCCGCGCCGGCGCGCATCCGCCGCACGGCGCACGACATCCCGGAGATCACCGCCCGGTCCTACTACGGCCTGGGATGGGGCTACGGGTACGCCTTCGCGCAGGACAACCTCTGCCAGCTCGCGGACGACCTCGTCACGGTGGCGGCCCAGCGCTCCCGCTACTTCGGGCCCGACGGCCAGGACAGCGAGGGCAAGAACAACCTCAAGAGCGACTTCTACTACCAGGACATCATCGACCGCCGCACCGTCGAGACGCTGCTCGCCGAGCCCTACCCGCAGGGCCCGTCATGGAAGGCCCGCGACGCGGTGCGCGGCTTCGCGGCCGGCTATGACCGCTACCTCGCGCGCACCGGCGTCGACAACCTGCCCGACGCCCGTTGCCGCGGCGCGGCCTGGGTGCGCCCGATCACCGCGAACGACCTCTGGCACCGCTACTACCAGCTCGCGCTGTACGCGAGCTCCGGCAACTTCCTCGAGCAGATCGTCGACGCGGCGCCCCCGGCGCCGACGGCGGCCGCGGCGTCCCGCGCCAGGCCGGGCCATCCCCTGCGCACCCGGGTCACCCGCGCGCAGCTCACCGGCACGACGGGCGGGCTGGGCAGCAACGCCATCGCACTGGGTCGCGACACCACGGCGAACGGCCGCGGGCTGCTGCTCGGCAACCCCCACTTCCCGTGGGCCGGCGGTCGGCGCTTCTACCAGTCCCACCTGCGGATCCCCGGCGAGCTCGACGTCTCGGGCGCGAGCCTGCTCGGCGTCCCCATCGTCAACATCGGGCACAACCGCGACGTCGCGTGGAGCCACACCGTCTCCACGGCCTACCGCTTCACCCCCTACGAGCTGACCCTCGTGCCCGGCGCGCCGACGCGCTACCGCTACGCCGGCGGGACCGAGGACATGAGCTCGCACACGGTCTCGGTGTCCGTGCGCCAGCCCGATGGCTCGCTCGGGACGCAGACCCATACGTTCTGGCGCTCGCGCTACGGCGCGATCGTCCGCTACCCGACGGCGCTGTTCTTCTGGACGGCGACCAACGCCTACGCGCTGAAGGACGCGAACGCCAACAACCTCCGCATCGCCGACCAGTGGCTGGCGATCGACCGGGCGCACAGCGTAGGCGACATCCAGCGCGCGCTCTCGGATCATCTCGCGGTGCCGTGGGTCAACACGCTGGCGGCCGACCGGGCCGGGCGAGCGCTCTACGCCGACATCTCGCCGGTGCCGAACGTCTCCAACGCGCTCGTGGCGAGCTGCGCGACCTCCCCGGTGGCCCAGGCCGTGTTCGCCGCCGCCGGCCTGCCGGTGCTCGACGGGTCGCGGCCCGACTGCGCCTGGGGCCAGGACCCCGGCACCGTCGTGCCGGGCGTCTTCGGGCCCGACCACCTGCCGCACGTCATCCGCACCGACTA
>JBBSBL010000106.1:0-5498 GCA_038251325.1 Solirubrobacterales bacterium
CAAAAGCGCCGCGCGTGAACCGTATGCGACCTTAGGCGCGTCGCAGGCCGCGGCGAGGCTGGCCGAGCGCCGCGCCGCGGTCCCGTCGGCGCCCGCCGCGCCAGCGGCGGAGGAGCCCGTGGGGTTCGCGGCGGCGGCGGCCGCGCTGGGGGACGAGCCGGGGGCGTGACGCGGGGTCACCCGGCGGTCAGTCCGCGGCCTCCACGTCGACCAGATCGGAGACGATCGCGAAGTCGGCCGTGTCGGCGGTGAGCAGGGGCACTCCGTGGACGTTCGCCGTCGCGGCGATGACCAGGTCCACCGTCCGGCGCCGTGGCCGGCCGCCGCGCGCGGCCACCGCCGCGGCAAGGCGGCCCCACTCGCGCGCCACAGCGGCATCCACCGGGAGCGGATCGAACGTCGCCTCGACGACGCCGAGGCGCAGGCTCCGTCGCGCGCGCTCATCTGAGTCGGCGGCGACGAGCACGCCGAAGTGCAGCTCGGCTAGCGAGGCCGTGCTGATCGCGCCATCGAGATCTCCTGGACGGGCGGCGCCGATCAAGACCGATGTGTCGAGAACTGCGCGTCTCACGCGAACGGATCGCGCAGTTCCGCCGGGAACCGCTCGAGATCGTCGAGCGCCTCGGGTGTCGCCGGCGTCGTCTCCCAGATCAGTGCCAGCGCCGCGCCGCCCACCCACCGCCGTCTGGCCGTCGGTCCGAGTTCCGCGACGGGGCGCCCCGCGACGGTGATCGTGAACTGCTCCCCGGCCTCGGCCCGCCGGAGCACGTCACCGACGTTGTTGCGGAGCTCCTTCTGCGGGATCGTCGTCATGGGCGCGAAGGTAGCAGAAGTGCTACCGGCCTGGGAAGCCCGCATGCCCGGCAAGCGTCGGGCCGGGGCCGGTAGGGCGATCGACCGGCCGCCCATCCGTGTGATGCGCAACGATGGCAGCGTGTCCGCCGGCGCTCTCCTCGATCCCGTTGCCGCCGATGAGTTGTTCGCCGCGCACGTGCCGATCGGCGCCTCGAGCGGATACATGGCAACGCTTCGAGGCGACTGGTCCGCGCTCGTCGCGACGGCTCGTGAGGTGTCGCCCGCGGCGATCGAGCTCTCCGCGCTCGACGAGTCGGAACTAGATGGACTCCTCACCTTCTTGCGGAGCTGGGACGGGCTTCCGTTCCGCTACGTGAGCGTCCACGCTCCGTCCAAGGCACGATCGCTCTCGGATGCGGATCTCGCGGCCGTGCTGGGCGCCCTGCCGCCCTACGTCACGGCGATCGTCATGCATCCGGACACCCTCGGCGATCCCGCGGCGTTGCGACACCTCGGTGGTCGCCTCGTCCTCGAGAACATGGACCGGCGCAAGGATGATGGTCGCACCGCAGACGAGCTCAGCCCGTTCTTCGCGACACTGCCGGACGCCGGCCTGTGCTTCGACATCGCGCACGCCGCGTCGATGGATACCGATCTGGACACGGCGGGCGGCCTGCTCGACAGCTTCGGCCCGCGCCTTCGTCATGTGCACCTCAGCTCCCTCGACCGCTCCGGAGCCCATGTGTCGTTGACCCAAGCGGACGCCGCGCGATTTGCTCCGCTCTTGCGACGCTGTGCCGACGTGCCATGGATCCTCGAGGCGCCACCGCCGAGCTGAGCGCCCTCGAGCGACTGGCGGCGTCTGCCGGGATCGAGGTGCCCAACCTGCTGGCCGCGCGCGAACGCACCGCCACCGCGATGGTCGAGCGTCGGCGCACGCTCGCCGAATCGCCCATCGACGAGGACGTCGCGGTGGTGGTCATGGGCTCTTGGGGTCGGAGGGAGCTGACCAGCGCGAGCGACGACGATTGGCTGCTGCTCATCGATGGGCCGGCGCGCGCCGGCGTGCACCCGTCGCCGGACGAAGTTGGGCGTGTCCTGCCCCGCGCCGCTGGGCGGGAAGGCATCTTCGAGTCGGTCGTGGACCGCGATGCGCTGACGACCCGCATCGGGCTGGCCCGCGACACGAACGAGAGCCTGACCAGACGGATGTTGCTGCTGCTCGAGTCGGTGCCGCTGGTCGGGCCTGCGGCCCACCACGGCGTCATCACCGCGCTGCTCGAGACCTACCTGGGGGCAGGCGTGAAGGATTGCCAGCCGCCGCGCTTTCTGCTGAACGACGTGATCCGCTATTGGCGCACGGTGGCGGTCGATTTCGAAGGGAAGGATCGCGATCGCGCGGGAGCGGGATGGGGCCTGCGCAACGCGAAGCTCCGGACGTCGCGCAAGCTGCTGTTCGCCGGAGGCCTGCTCCCCGTGCTGGAGTGCCATTCACTGCGCCGCACCGACATGGTGGATCACCTGCGGGCCCGCCTCGCGCTGCCGCCCACCGACCGCGTGGCCCAAGCGTTCCTCGACCAGGGTCTCGCCGATGCCGGGGGTCGTTGTCTCGCCGCCTACGACGAGTTCATCGCACTGCTCGACGACACCGCGACCCGGGGCCGGCTGTCCGCGTTGGGTCGGGCGGATGCCGCGACCGACGAGACCTTCGCCCGGGTGCGCAGGATCGGGCGCCAGGTGGAGCAAGCGCTGCTGGCACTGCTCTTCGAGACTCGCGCCTTCGCGCCACTGGTCCGCCAGTACGTGGTCTTCTGAGTCAGACCCGCCAGCCCCGCCCCGACCCTCCTCCCACGCCGCGCCCCGCGGCCCCTGCCACGAGGAGGTCCACGCCCATGCACATCACCGCGCACGCCGACATCGACGTCGTCGCCGTCGAGCAGGAGGACCGGGTCTCGGTCATGCTCGAGCTGGCGGCCCCCGCCGCGCCCGGCGAGGACGAAGCGCCCCGCCCGCCCGCCACCATCGAGGTCGTCCTCGACCGCAGCGGCTCCATGGCTGGCGAGCCGCTCGAGGCCGCCAAGCAGGCGATCGCCAAGCTCGTCGACCGCCTCGATCCCGCCGACCGCCTCGGCGTCCTGACCTTCGACGACGCGGTCGACGTCGTCCTGCCCGCCGAGCCGATCGCCGACAAGGCCGCCGCGAACCGTGCAATCGCCGCGATCGCGCCCGGCGGCATGACCAACCTCTCCGGCGGGCTGCTCCGCGGGCTGCAGGAGGCCAAGCGCGGCGCCGCCGACCGGGGCGGCGCGACCCTGATCCTGCTCTCCGACGGGCATGCGAACGTCGGCGAGACGAACCCCACGACGCTCGCCTCGCTCGGCGCGAGCGCGCGCACCGAGCACAGCGTCACGACCTCGACGATCGGCGTCGGGCTCGGCTACGACGAGACGCTGATGAGCGAGCTCGCCCGCGGCGGACAGGGCAACCACGAGTTCGCCGAGCACGGGGACGCCGCGGCCGCCGTGCTCGCCGGCGAGGTCGAGGGGCTGCTCTCCAAGACCGTCCAGGCCGCGAGCCTGCTCGTCAAGCCGGCGGGCCCGGTCGCGCAGGTCACGGTCTGGAACGACCTGCCCTCGCAGGCCGTCGAGGGCGGGATCATGGTCGAGCTGGGCGACCTGTGGGCCGGCGAGGAGCGCCAGCTCGTGCTCACGTTCGCGGTGCCGGCGTCCTCGGCGCTCGGCCTTGCGCAGGTCGCGACGCTCGAGCTGCGCTACGTCGCGCTGCCGGACTTCGCCGAGCAGACGGTCTCGATCCCCGTCCACGTCAACGTCGTCCCCGGCGACCAGGCGGCCGGCCGGATCCCCGACCCGCGGGTGCAGACCGAGCTCGTCTTCCAGCAGGCCCAGGAGGCCAAGCGCCGCGCCGCCGAGGCGCTGCGCGCGGGCGACCTCGACGCCGCGCGGGCCGCGTACGCCGCGGGCGCCCACCAGCTCGACGGCGCGCCGCCCTCGCCGGAGCTCGATCAGGAGCGCGCGATCCTCGCCTCGCTCGCCGACCGGACGGCCGCCGGCGAGGCGAACTACGCGGCCAAGCTCTCCCGCGCCGACCACGCCCGCAAGAGCCGCCGGCGCGGCCGCGGGTGAGGCGGGGTGTAGAAATGTCAGATCGTGACCGGGACCGCCGACCCTCCTGACGTGAGAGGAGATGCCGAGCTCCACCTGCGCCGTTACCTCGCCGCCCGGAAGGTCGGGGACACCGACGCCATGGCGACCCACTGGAACACCCTGTTCACGATCAACCTCGACCGCTTCACGCAGCGGGTGAAGATCGTCTCCTTGGGCCACCTGGACGACGAGGAGCGCGAGGAGGCGCGGCAGCGCGCGGCGATCCTGCACACGACGCGGCTGATGTGGGACTTCCGCGGCGTCTCGATGGGCGAGTGGTGGAACGCGACGAAGCAGCTGATCTACCACGCGTGCCTGCAGGAGCAGGCCGCGCGCAAGGCCATCAGCAAGCACGAGACCTCGCTCGACAGGTCCCGGCTCGGAGACGACGGCGACCCCGTGAGCGGCTACGACTCCTACCTGCGGGCCGAGCAGGAGCGGCGCGACGCCCGGGCGCAGGACGCCGAGGAGCTCAAGGCCGAGATCGACGTGGGCCGCGACTTCCTCGACTGGGCGCTGCCACAGCTGAGCGGGAAGCTCCGCGAGGTGGCGATCCGCGACCGGGCGGGCATGCCCGTCGAGCAGATCATGGAGGAGTTGGGCCTGAAGCAGGACGCCGTCTACAAGCGCCGCGAGCGCTACACCGATCGCCTCGACGAGTTGGGGAAGAGCTACGAGTCATGACGACCACCATTCATCAGGCGCTCGGGGAGTTCATCGACGCCTGGAACGCGGGGCGCCGACCGGACGTCGACGACTACCTCGCGCGGGTCGCCCCCGCCGATCGCGCCGCCTTCACGCGGCACGTCGAGGCGTGGCTGGACGTCGCTCCGACACCCGCCTACGACGACGCGGCGTGGGCGGCGGTCGAGGCCGATCCCGCGCTCCGAGCCGCGCTCGCCGCCGGCGAGCTGGCGCGAATGCCCGTCGCCGGGCGGGTCGCGGTGCTGCGCGAGCGGGCCGGGCTCGCCGTGCGCGAGGTCGCCACGCGGGTGGTCGAGCGGTTCGCGCTGGGCGGCGCCGATGCCGAGCCCCGGACCGCCGCGTACCTCGAGGAGCTCGAGCGCGGTGAGCTCGACGCCTCGCGCCTCTCGCGGCGCCTCCTCGACGGGCTCGCCGGGATCCTCGGCGCGCGACCGGACGCGCTCGCAGGCGGCTGGGCGGGCGCGGTGGCTCAGCGGGGCGTCGTGTACCAACGCACGGAAGACCACGCCCGCGACGTCTTCCTGAAGGAGATCGACGCGCTCTCGCAAGCCGCCATGGCGCCCGCGCCGACGCCGATGGACGAGGTCGACCGGCTGTTCCTCGGCGGGCCCGAGGGCTGAGCGCCCGCCGAGGAGTGGGCCGCCTGCTTCGCGCGGGTCGCTAGCCGAGCGCCTTCAGCGCCTTCGCGCTGTCGGCGTGGAACTCGCCGCGCACGAGCTTGCCGTCGCGGTACTCCAGCAGTTGCATGAAGGGCGCCTCGAAGCTGCCGCCCTTGCCGGTGGCGCGCTGGGTCCCGCGGACGATCACCTTGTCGCCGGCGTCGATGAACTCCGA
>JBBSBL010000107.1:0-5358 GCA_038251325.1 Solirubrobacterales bacterium
GGCCCCGAACCTGTCGATCGCTCAAGGCCACTCGGAGTACGCCCCGTTCCACGCCGACCGGTAGCAGCCCCGCCCGGGCTGCGCCGCAGGGCCGAAGCCCCCCGCGGCGGACCTGACGCCACCACCCGCCGACAGCCACCTCCGCCGCAAACGCCAGGCCCGGCGCGGCAGACCCAGCAGCTACGCCGCGGCCGGAGGCTCCGGACCCGGCTCGCCGACGCCCTCGGCGGGAGCAGGAGCAGACGAGTCGTACTCCACCGCTCCCTCGGCCACCACGTCCTGCCACGCATACAGCACCGGTACCTGGAACCACCCGGAGTGGACCTGGCGCCAGCGGATGAACTCCGGCCCGTCGAAGTACCGCGCGAAGGAGGTCTTGTCCTCGAACCCCGCGACCTGGATGAACTTGTAGCGGTCATCCAGCGAGCGGTACACCCGGAAGTCGGAGGCCCCATAGCGCAGTGCGACCGGCGCGATCTCCGCCAGCGCGTCCGCCAGGCGGTCGTGCCGGAACGGCGTCGAGTACCACGGGATGTGGATGACCTGGCGCATCAGGCGCCGACCTCCGCGCGGATCGCCCCCTCGCCCTCGGCGCTCGCGCCCTGGCCCTCGGCCTCGGCGCCGACGAGCACGGAGATCTTGCCCAGGTGCTTGTTGTCGCGCAGGAGCTGGTGGGCCTCCGCGACGCCCTCGAAGCGCATCGTCTTCCACAGCACCGGCCGGATCTTGCCCTGCTCGATCAGCTCGTTGGCCCGCGTCGCCTCGTACGCGTTGGCGAAGTGCGAGCCGAGGATCTCCTTCTGGCGCATCCACAGGTAGCGCACGTCGAAGTCGAGGTTGAAGCCGGACGTCGCGCCGCAGATCACGACCTTGCCGAACGGCTTGACCGCCAGCACCGAGGTGGGGAAGGTCGCCTGGCCGACGTGCTCGAAGACGATGTCGGGCGGCCCGCCGAGGATCTCCTCGACGGCCTTGGTGAAGCGCCGCGACTCCTTGAAGCGCGCCTTCTCCTCGGCCGGGTCCTCGCCGCCGCGGCGCAGCATCCCCGCGTACTCGTTGCGGTTGATGAACCCGGTCGCGCCGAGCTGCTCGACGAGCGCGCCCTTCTCGTCGGAAGAGACGACGCCGACGGCGTCGGCGCCGGTGAGCGCGCAAAGCTGGGTGGCGAAGACGCCGAGCCCGCCGGCCGCGCCCCAGATGAGCACGCGATGGCCGGCCTGGAGCTTCACCCGGTCCATCAGCATCCGGTAGGCGGTGAAGTACGTGAGCCCGTAGCTCGCGGCCTCCTCCCACGCGAGGTGCGCGGGCTTGGGGAGCAGCTGCTGGGCCTGGACCTTGGTGAACTGGGCGAAGCTGCCCCACGTCGTCTCGTAGCCCCAGATCTGCTGGGAGGGGGCGGCGAGCGGATCGAGCCCGTGGACCTCGGGGTCCTCGTAGGAGGCCTGGTTGCAGTGCACGACGACCTCGTCGCCGGGCTTCCAGCGGGTGACGCCCTCGCCGACCTTCCACACCACGCCCGAGGCGTCGGAGCCCCCGATGTGGTGGCCGTACTGCGGGTGGTCGCCGTAGCGGAAGACCGAGACGGGCTCGCCGAGCGCCGCCCACACGTTGTTGAAGTTCACGCCCGCCGCCATCACCCGCACGATGACCTCGAAGGCGCCGGGCTGCGGGACCTCGATCTCCTCGACCTGGAAGGCCTCGGTCGGCTCCCCGAGGCGCTCCTCGCGGATGACCCAGGCGGCCATCGTCTCGGGCAGCGTGCCCGGCTCGACATCGACACGGGAGACCTGGCTCACGTCAACTGCCACGGGGACCTCTTCTGTGGGGTTCGGGACGGGCGCGGGATGCTACCGGCGCGGCTCGGGCCGCTGCGCGCGGGCGCTCAGGAGCGCAGCCAGCCCTTGCGGGCGAACCACACGAGCATGATCGCCGCCGCCAGCGCGAGGCTCCCGAGGCCGAGCCACAGGAAGTCGGCCCGCGAGCCGATGCCGCGCACCATCCAGGCGAAGTTCATCCCGAAGAAGCCGACCACGAAGCTCAGCGGCAGGAAGATCGTGGCCACGATCGTGAGCTGCTTCATGACCACGTTGAGCCGGTTGGAGACGGTCGAGAGGTACACGTCCATCACGCTGGTGAGCAGATCGCGGTAGGACTCGACCCGGTCGGAGATCCGCAGCAGGTGGTCGTAGATGTCCCGGAAGTAGTCGTGGCCGTCCTTCTCCAGGCCGGGCAGGTCGTCCAGGTCCTCGAGCGCGCGCCCGGCGAGGTCGCGCTGGGGGTCGACGACCCGCCGGGTGCCGACGAGCACACGTTTGAGGTGGAAGACCTGATCGAGCTGGTCGTCGGTCGGCCGGGCGACGATCTCGTCCTCGACCTCGTCGATCGCGCGGTCGAAGTCGTCGAGCACGTCGAACCAGGTCGAGGTCAGCCGGTCGAGGATCTCGTAGACGACGCGCTCCTCGGAGAGCTTCGCGTGCCGGCGCAGATCGGCGCGCAGCTGGTCGAGCTCCTCGTTGGGGTCGCGGTGTACCGAGACGATGTAGGACCCGCTCACGACGAAGCGGACCTCGGCCAGGTGCGCGGCGTCGTCCTGCTCGGTCACCTGCCCGAGATCGACGTGCCGCGCGCCGTAGAAGACGAGGAAGGAGTAGTCGCCGAACGGCTCGAGCTTCGGGCGCTGGTGCGGCTGGCCGAGGTTGCGGGCCACGAGCGGATGCCAGTCGAACCGCTTCGCGAGCGGCTCCACGGCGGACGCCGTCTCGGCATCCTCGGCGATGTGGAGGTCGAGCCAGAAGAACTCGTCGCGACCCGCGAGGGCGTCGATCCGGCCCTCGTCGATCCGATCGAGGAACTCCACGGTCGGCCACGGTATCCGCGGCGCCGGTCGCTCACATCGCATCCCGGCTGGTGCCCGCTCGGCGGGCATAGGCCGGGACGCGACGGCGGAAGCGACCTACCGCGTGCCGACGGGCTCGCGCTCGACCGCCGCGATGGCCTCGGCCTCGGCCGACGGCCCGGGCATCGAGGGCGCTGCCGCGGGGGCGTCCGCCGGCCGATCGGTCGGCTTGCGCGCCACCAGCGTCCACGCGACAACGGCGCCGATCAGCGTGACGCTCGCGCCGAGCGTCAGCCCGCTGCCGAGCGCCGAGACGAACGCGCTCTTGGTCGCCGCCACGACGTCCGCCGGCGTGTTGGCGCCGCGGACGGTCGCGCCGGAGCCGAGGCCGTCGACGATCCGGTCCCGCGTGCCCTGGGGGAGCCGCGGGAGGGCGTCGTCGATCTTCGTCCGCCCGACCGCCGTGACGATCGCGCCGAGCACGGCCACGCCGAACGTGCCGCCGACCATCCGGGTCATCGAGAGCACCCCGGAGGCGACGCCGGCCTTCGTCACGTCGACGGAGTTCATCGCGGCCGTGCTCATCGGCGACATGACGAGCGCCATGCCGATGCCCATGAGCACGAACGCGGGCAGCAGGAAGCCGTAGCCGCTGTCCACCGTGAGCTGCGACTGCCAGAAGAGCGACGCCGAGGCGAACAGCAGGCCCAGGGTCATCAGCGGACGGGGGCCGATCCGGTCGGCGAGGCGGCCCGAGATCGGGGCGATGAGGACGATCATCACCGTCGAGGGCAGGAAGCGCACCCCGGCCTCCAGCGGCGAGTAGCCGAGGATGTTCTGCATGTAGAGCGCGATGAAGAAGAACATCGCGAGCATCGCGAAGGAGACGATGAAGGCGACGATGTTCGCCCCGGCGAACGAGCGCGACCGGAAGAACGTGAAGTCGACGATTGGCGCGTCGCTGTGGCGCTCGATCCACACGAAGGCGGCCAGGGAGACGAGCGACGCGGCGAGCAGGCCGATGATCGCCGGGGAGCCCCAGCCCCACGCGTTGCCCTCGACGAGCACGAGCACGATGCCGGCCAGGCCCCCACTGAGGGCGAGGATCCCGGGGACGTCGACCTTGCGCGACACCGTCTCGTCGCGCGACTCGCGCGTGGAGAAGAGCGTCACCGCGATCGCGCCGACGGCGACCGGCAGGTTGAGGAAGAAGATCGACTGCCAGCTCACCTGCTCGGTGAGGAACCCGCCGACCACCGGGCCGATCGCCAGCGCGAGGGCCGACACGCCGGCCCACGTGCCGATCGCCTTGCCGCGCTCCTCGGCCGGGAAGGCGTTGGTGATGATCGAGAGCGTCGCGGGCATCATGAACGCCGCACCGATGCCCTGGATCGCCCGCCAGCCCACGAGCCACGCGTCGCTGGGCGAGAACCCGATCGCCGCGCTGGAGAGCGCGAAGACGACGACGCCGAAGAGGAACATGCGCCGGCGGCCGAAGATGTCGCCGAGGCGCCCGCCGGTCACGAGCAGCACGGCGAAGGTGAGCGTGTAGGCGTTCACGGTCCACTCGAGCGCGGAGAGCGTCGTGTGGAGGTCGCGCTGGATCGAGGGCAGCGCGACGTTCACGACCGTGTTGTCGAGCATGATCATGAACAGCGCGAAGCACATCGCGGCGAGGGTCCACCAGCGGCGGTTCTCGTCGGTGATCAGGCGGGCGCGGTGGCGGCGGATCGCGTTCGTCATGGGGTGGGGTCCTCGTGAGGAGCGGAAGGGTCGGGGGTCGCCGTGCGGAGCAGCGACCGGATCGCCGTGGCGAGATGGCGGCGCTCGGCGGGGTCGAGCGGGGCGACGAAGCTCTCGAGTCCCGCCAGGCGCGCGGCGCGGATGCGCCCGGCGGCCTCGGCGCCCTTCGCGGTCAGCGTCAGGCGCTTGATCCGGCGATCCTCGGGGTCCTCCTGCCGCTCGAGCAGACCGCGGCGCACGAGCACGTCGGCGGACCGGCTCGCGGCCGGGAGCGACAGGCCGACGCAGGCGCCGGCCTGCTTGATCGAGCACGGGCGCTCGAGCGCGGCGAGCTCGGTGAGGAGCTTGAACTGCGTAAGGGAGAGGTCGAGCTCCTCGATCAGCTCGAAGACGTCCTCCGAGCTGCCGGAGCGCTGGACCGCGGTGAACACCTCGAGCATGAGGCCGCCGAGCTCGGCCGCGGATACGTGCGCGCCGGGAGCGGTTGCTCGCTTTGTAGCGGTTGCTTGCACGCACGCAAGTGTTACTTGGTTGTACGGATTCGTCAAGGGGTGTTGCGCGCTGTGCCGTGGCGGGCCGGGGTCGAGCGGCGGCAGTCGCGCCTCCGGAGCACGCGATTCGGGGTGGCGGGATCGCGGTCGTGCCGGGTGTGAATGCTCCGTCGGGCGACCGCCGCCACTCGACCCGTTCCTGCCATCACGCGGACGATCTGCGCCACCGGGCTCTGGCGTTCTGTTAGCGTCGCGACGCTGCCGCCGTCGCATCGTTCGTGGACGACC
>JBBSBL010000108.1:0-5115 GCA_038251325.1 Solirubrobacterales bacterium
GGAAAGCGGTTGGGCTGGTCCGTCCAGGGTCGCTTCATGTCGATCAACCGGTAGCCCACCGCGGCGAGTGCGTACCCGCGGCTGACCTGACGCTCGATGAGCGGATAGCGGATGCGAACCCCCGGCTCGTAGTCGGCGATCGCCCAAGCTCCCGGGTGCATCCAGAGGATCACCGGACGGGCGCCGCGGAACGACGCGGGCGGCGCGAACAGGTCCAGCCGCTGGCGCCCGTAGTAGGTGACCGTGTCAGGCTTCGGCAGCGGCGGGCGAGCGGTGTCAGGCTCGAACTGGCCCGCCCGGGCGGGGGGCACGTCGGGTCCGACGGGCGCTTTGGTGCTCGGTGTGCCGCTGCCCCCGCAACCGGCGACGGAGGCGCACGCCGCGGCGATGGCGAGGGCGTGGTTCCGCACCGAGCGAGCCTAGCAACGGCGATCGTTCGTCTCGCCGCCACGCCGCCGTTTGCGGTCGCCGCGCGCGGGCATGAGTCGGAGCGTGACGCCGGACCGTGTCCCGCCGTCTCAGACCGCGACGCCGGGAACCGGCGGCACGAAAGACCGGGATGTGGTCTGGTAGGCCCAGCCGGCAGGATCCCGCGAGGAGGCATCGGACGTGATCAGGCATCGCAGCGCTCGTGTCGCCGGGTCGACCCCGCGCGGCCGGTGGCCCGCCATGACGGCGGCGGTCCTGGCGCTCGCCGCGGCCGGAGCCGGCTGCGCGAACCCGCCCGCATTCACCACGACGACGCTCGTCTCCGGGCTCAGCGTCCCGTGGGATCTCGCCTTCACCCCCGACGGCGCGCTGCTGTTCACGGAGCGGCCCGGCTGGATCGACGTCCGCCTGTCGTCGGGCGTCGTCCGCCAGCTCGCCAGCCCGGCCGACGTCAAGACCGGCTCCGAGGCCGGGATGATGGGACTCGTCGTCGATCCGCAGTTCGCGACCAACCGCTACGTCTACACCTGCCTCGCCTCGACGCTCGGCGGCCCGAACGGCGATGTGCGCGTCGCGCGCTGGACCGTGGACGCCGGCTACACCACGCTGAGCAGCCGGACCGACATCGTCACCGGCATCCCCGTGAACACGCTCGGGGAGAGCGGGCGCCACTCCGGCTGCCGCCCGCGCTTCGGCCCGGACGGCTACCTGTACATCGGCACCGGCGACTCGGCGGTGGGGACGGTCCCGCAGGATCCGCACTCCCTCGGCGGGAAGATCCTTCGGGTCACCCGCGACGGTGCGGCCGCCCCCGGGAACCTCGGCGGGGCCTACGACGCGCGGATCTTCTCCACCGGCCACCGCAACACCCAGGGCCTGGCCTGGCGCCCCTCCGACCGGCTCGGCATCTCGGTCGAGCACGGCCCGGACGTGAACGACGAGGTCAACCTGCTGGTCGAGGGCAACTTCGGCTGGGACCCCGTCTATCCCGGCGGCGGGAACGCCTACAACGAGGCCGTCCCGATGACCGACCTCACGAAGTTCCCGACCGCGGTCAGGGCCCTCTGGTCCAGCGGCTCGTACACGCTGGCCACCTCGGGCGCCACCTTCCTCACGGGCACGCAGTGGAAGGCCTGGAACGGCGTGCTGATCGTCGCGTGTCTCAAGGGCTCGAGGCTGCTCGCGCTGCCGATGAACGGGCAGGGCAAGGTGACGGACATCGGCGCGGGGCTCATCAACACCTACGGCCGGCTGCGCACGCCAGTCTAGGGGCCCGACGGGAACCTCTACGTGACCACGGCGAACGACGACGGCAACGACAAGATCCTGAAGCTCGTCCCGTCGTAGGATCGCGGCGATGCGAATCCACGACGTGGGGCCCGAGGACCTCGGCGCGCTCCTGCCGCTCATGCGCTCCTACTGCGACTTCTACCGGGTCGATCCGAGCGACGACGCCCTGCGCGGGCTCGCGAAGACGCTGCTCGGCGAGCCCCGCGAGGGCGTCCAGGTTCTCGCGCGGGACGACGACGAGACGCCGGTCGGCTTCGCCACAGTCTACTGGACCTGGCAGACGCTCTCCGCCGCCCGGGTGGGGGTGATGAACGACCTCTTCGTCGCGCCCGGCGTGCGCGGCGGCGGGGTCGGGCGCGCGCTCATCGAGGCGTGCCGCGCCCACTGCCGCGCGCGCGGGATAGAGATGCTGATCTGGCAGACGGCGAAGGACAACCACACCGCCCAGCGCCTCTACGACGGGATCGGCGGCACGCGCGAGGAGTGGCTCGACTACTCGGTCGCGGCCGAGGGCGATTTGCCGGCGAGGTAGTCGCGGACGAGCGCCATCGTGCGCTCGGCGTAGGGGTCGAGCGGCGCCGGGAGCTCGTGGGGCTCGTGCCACGCGGCCTCGGCGATCTCCACCGCGCGGGGGTCCACGGCCGGGGTCTCGTCGCCGACGATGAAGGCGTGGACGCGATCCGCGCGCCCCGAGTGCAGGCCGGGGAAGGCGCCGAGCAGCGTCCACTCGCCCGCGGGCGCCACGCCGAGCTCCTCGCGCAGCTCGCGACGACCGGCATCGAGCGGCGCCTCGCCGCGGTGGACGCCGCCGCCGGGGAACGTCCACGTCCGCGGGCCGTAGGAGTGGCGGACGAGGAGCAGCCGGCCGTCGGCGCGCCGGACCACGACCTTGACCCCGCGCCCGTCGGGCCGCGCCAGCGCCCAGTAGACGTGCGCGAGGCGGTAGGCGACGCGGTAGGACGCGCGCCCGAGCGCGATCCGGGTCGGTCCCGGTTGGCGAGCGCTCACCCGATCTCCACGAGCAGCGGGGCGTGGTCGCTCGGCTTCGGGCCCTTGCGGTAGTCGCGATCGATGTCGCAGGCGCTCAGGCGGGCGGCGAGCCCGGGGGAGAGCAGCGCGAGGTCGATCCGCAGGCCGAGTCCGCGGTGGAAGTGGCCCTGACGGTAGTCCCACCAGGTGAAGCGCTGGGTGTCGGGGTGCAGCTCGCGATACGCGTCGGCGAGGCCCGCATCGAGGATCCGTCGCAGGCGCCCGCGCTCCTCCTCGGTGACGTGGGTCTCACCGGCGAAGGCGGCCGGGTCGTAGACGTCGAGGTCGGCGGGCGCCACGTTCATGTCCCCGGCGATCGCGAGCCCGGCTGCGTCGTCCACGCTGCTCAGCGCCGCCGCCGCGCGGTCGGCCATCGCGTCGAGGAAGCGGAGCTTTGCGGAGAAGGTCTCGCTGCCCACCGCACGGCCGTTGGGCACGTAGACACTGGCGATCCGGGTCCCGCCCACGGTGGCCTCGACCCAGCGCGCCTCGGCGGGGTCCGCCTCGCCGGGGAGGCCGGCCACCGGGTCGGTGAGCGGCGTGCCCCGCGGGGCGAGGATCGCGACGCCGGCCCACCGTCCGGCGCTGTGCTCGACGCCGTGGTACCCGGCCTCGGCGAGCGCGTTGTGAGGGAACGCCGCGGCCTCGCACTTCGTCTCCTGCAGGCAGACGACATCGGGGCGATGCTCGGCGAGGAGCTCCAGCACGCGCGGCAGGCGGACCTTCAGCGAGTTGACGTTCCACGTGACGAGGCGCACCGTCGGCAGGGTAGAGCGCGTCCCCGGCAGGGGATGGGGCGCGCGGCGCGAATCCCCGGGGGTCGGGCGCGGCCCGGCGCGACGATGACCCCGGACCTGCTCGAGATCCCGCCTGGCTCGTCCCCGGGAGCGACGGGCGCCTGGCGCGAGCCGGACCTGGAGGCCGGCGTCGACGCCCTCGCCCGCCTCGTCGCGCTGCGCGACGTCGGCACCGCGTCGCACTCCGCTGACGTGGCGGAGCTCAGCGTCCGGGTCGGGCGCGCGCTCGGGCTCGAGACGACCGCGCTCACCACGCTGGAGCGCGCCGCGCGGCTGCACGACCTCGGCAAGGTCGCGATCCCCGACCGGATCCTCTGGAAGGCCGGACCGCTCGACCGCGCGGAGTGGGCCCTCATGCGCCACCACCCGGCCTGGGGCGCGGGCACCGTCGGCCTGCTGCCCGGGCTGTCGGGCGTGGCCGACGCGGTGCGCGCCCACCACGAGCGGTGGGACGGCAGCGGCTATCCGGACGCTCTGGCGGGCGCGGTCATCCCGATCGAGAGCCGGATCATTGCGGTGTGCGACGCCTTCTCGGCGATGACGACGGACCGGCCCTACGCGCCGGCGCTCGCCGTGGACGAGGCGCTGGCGGAGTTGCGGGCGGGCGCCGGGCGCCAGTTCGACGCCGCGGTGGTCGACGCGCTCGTCGCGCTCCTGCGCGGCTGACCCGGCGCGGCCGCGTCGAGGCCGCGCTACGGTCGCGCCCGTGCTGGCCGTTCTGCTCGCAAGCCTCGCCGTGGCCGGGGCTCACGCCGCTCCGGCGCTCGACGGCCGCTATCGCGGCGCCGCCCCGGGCGCGCCCGCGATCGTCGCGCGAGTGACGCACGGGCGCGTCGCCGCGTTCTCGGTCACCGTGCGCTCCTACCGCTGCGAGCTCGGCGGCGACATCGGACCGCTCCGGGTGCGGGTCGAGCCGGCGGCGGCGGTCGGCCGCGACGGGCGCGTCGCCTTCGTCCGCGGCCCGCGGGTCGAGCGGCTGCGCGTCCAGGGGCGGATGGTGCGGGGCGTGCTGCGCGGGCGACTGCGCGTGTTCGGGACGATCGCGACCGGTCAGCCGTGCACGTCGGATCGGATCGCCTTCGCGGTGCGGCGGGCGCGGCGCTGAGGGCGGGGCTCCGCCGGTGGGCGACCGGCATGCGGATGAGAGGACTCGAACCTCCACGTCCCGAAGGACACAGGCACCTGAAGCCTGCGCGTCTACCAATTCCGCCACATCCGCGCGGGCGGCGGATGATACGCGGGGGCCGCGGATCGGCTGCGGCCGGGCCTGTAACCGCGGAGGCGAGCCGGGGTCGATTGGTAGGCTGCGCGACGCGTCTCGCCGCCATCGTCTAGGGGACTAGGACGCCGCCCTCTCACGGCGGAAACCGGAGTTCGAATCTCCGTGGCGGTACTCACGAAACGCCCCGCGCTGCGGGGTGTTTCTCGTCCCGGGTCCCCCGCGCCACAGTCCGCGCCACAGTCGACCCGAGGACGCCCGGCCTCCATGTCCCGACGTGAGCGGCCGAGAAGGACTCGTGGAGGCGGCGGCTCGGCCGGGCTCCCGGGCCAATAGGGAACGCCGGGTCAC
>JBBSBL010000109.1:0-5075 GCA_038251325.1 Solirubrobacterales bacterium
GCGGGACGTTGAGAGAGCCGGCGCCCCGCCCCCGCGGCCCCAGCCGGGCCGCGGCGATGGTGCCCGCGTCCCCGGGGCCCGGCCGCCATCCGGGGGGGCTGGCGCGCGACGCGCGCGCGGCGAGCCGGGCCGTGCGCCACGCGGCCGGGGCCGCCGCCGGGCGCACCCAGGAGAACTCGCCGGCGGGCGCGGCGGGCGCGGCGGCGGCCGACGAGTACGCGCCGGCGCCTCCGCACGCGCTCGCGACCACGGCCGCGCCCCCGAGGAGGACGGCGAGCGCGACCCGGGTCAGGCCCCGCCTAGACGTTCCCGTCGCCATCGCTCGGGCCGCCGCGGTTGTCGGCGTCGTGATCCCCGCCGTTGTGCTGGGGGATGCCGTGGTGGTGGCGCGCGTGATGGCGATGGTGATGGTGTCGCGCGGCGTCGGCCGGAAGCACCGACACGGAGAGCACGGCGACGGCGAGCAGGGGAACGAGTCGAGGCAGGAGCCCTCGAAGTGAGAGAGTCATGGGGCGGGTCCTTTCTCCGCCGGAGCGGCGGAAGAGCGGTGTCGAGGAAGAGGACGCGCCGGGGCGCGGAAACCTTCCCGGCGACCCGAAGGCCGGCCGCTCGGATGCCCGCGGCCGCGCCTCGCTAACGTCGGGCCCATGGACCAACGCACACTCGGACGCACCGGCGTCCACGTCAGCCCGCTCTGCCTCGGCGCGATGATGTTCGGCGCGTGGGGCGAGACCGATCACGACAAGGGCGTCGCGATCATCCACCGCGCGCTCGACGCCGGGATCAACTTCATCGACACCGCCGACGTGTACGCGCGCGGGGAGTCGGAGGAGATCGTCGGCAGGGCGCTGGCCGGCGGCCGTCGCGAGCACGTCGTGCTGGCGACGAAATTCCACGGCGCGATGGGCGACGACCCCAACCAGGCGGGGAACTCGCGGCGCTGGATCTTCGCCGAGGTCGAGGCCTCGCTGAAGCGCCTGCAGACCGACTGGATCGACCTCTACCAGGTCCATCGCTGGGATCCGTGGGTCGACCACTCCGAGACCCTCGGCGCGCTCTCCGACCTCGTGACCCAGGGCAAGGTGCGCTACATCGGCTCCTCGACCTACCCGGCGGCGCAGATCGTCGAGGCCCAGTGGGTGGCCCGCGAGCGCGGCCTGCAGCGCTTCGTCTGCGAGCAGCCGCCCTATTCGATCCTCGCGCGCGGTATCGAGGCCGACGTGCTGCCGACCTGCTCCGAGCACGGCATGGGCGTGATCCCGTGGAGCCCGCTCGCCGGCGGCTGGCTCTCGGGTCGCTGGCGCAAGGGCGCCGACGACCTGACCTCGCGCCGCTCGGCGATGCTGCCGCAGCGCTACGACCTCTCGATCCCCGCCAACCAGGCCAAGCTCGAGGCCGCCGACGCGCTCGGGCGACTCGCGGACGAGGCAGGGATCTCGCTGATCCACATGGCGCTCGCCTTCGTCATCCGCCATCCCGCCGTGACCGCGGCGATCATCGGCCCGCGGACGATGGAGCAGCTCTCCTCCCAGCTCGGCGCCGCGGAGGTGGAGCTCGACGACGCCCTGCTCGACCGGATCGACGAGATCGTCGCGCCGGGGACGACCGTCAACCCGACCGACGCCGGCTGGACCAACCCGGCGCTGACCCCCGAGGCCCGGCGCCGGCCGTAGCTCAGCCGGAGCGCGGCCTGCATGCGCGAGGAAGCAGAGAGCATGAGCCACGAACCAGCGGCCCGCGATCCCCTGAACACCCTGGCCGGGTGCGAGCGGATCCTGATCCTCGGGCGGACGGGGTCCGGCAAGACCACGCTCGCACGCGAGGTGGCCGCTGCTCTGGGCGTGCCCCATGTCGAGCTCGACTCGCTGTACTTCGGACCGGACTTCACCACCGCGCCCCTGGCGGTGCTTCGCGCGAGGACCAGCGAGGCGATCGCCGGGGAGCGTTGGGTCACGGACGGCAACAAGCGCGCCGTGCGCGATCTGGTCTGGCCCCGGGCGGACACGATCGTCTGGCTCGACTACCCGGTGTACGTGAGCCTGTGGCGGCTCGCGAAGCGCGCCCGCACCCGCACCTCGACGCTGAGCGCGCAGGCCGCCCAGACCGGTCGGAGGACGGCACTGCCGAAGCAGATGTTCGCGGCGGCGCGCGGGGTGCTGACGGCGCTGCGGTCACATCGCGGACAGCGCCGCGAGTACCCGCGCATGTTCGCCCAGCCGGCGAACCGGCATCTCGCGGTGGCGCGCCTGCGCTCGCCGCGGGCCACCCGTCAGTGGATCGCCCGCGTCGCCGCCGCGGCCCGCAGCCCCGCCGCATAGGCCGGCGGGTCGTCGAAGAACCGCGACGGCAGGACGCCCTGGTAGCGGATCGCCCGGCCCACGCCCTCCCAGCCGGCGTCCTCGGCGAGCTCGTAGCTCTGCACCGCGTGCTCGATCCGCTCGTCGGTGTCGCCGAAGTCGTGGAAGCGCAGGTAGGTCGAGCGGGGGAAGTAGGTGAAGCGCACGACCGGCTTGCGCACGATCGCCGAGAGCACCGGGCAGTCGAACTTCTCGACCTCCTCACGGACCTTCGGGCCGACGGTGGTCTCCTGCTCGAAGAGCAACGCGGTGCGGAACACCTCGGCCCGCTCGGCGCGGCCGAGCCGCCGGCCCGCACGCGCGGCGTGGTGCACCCGCCCGAGCGCGTCGAGGAGCTCCGGCGCCAGCACCTCCTCCGCGCCGGGCCCGTCGCCGTGGAGCTTGGTGAAGTGGTAGTTCGTCCAGGTGTCGACGAAGACCGAGCGGTTGGCCTCCTTGAAGCCCTGGGAGAACTCGAAGAGCATGTAGGAGCGCCGCGCCTTCTCCTCGCGGTCGTAGAAGTAGCGGTAGGCGATCATCCGGCTCACCGTGCCGCGACGCTCGTAGAAGCCGTAGGCCCACAGGGCGCCGTGCAGCGCGACCTCCGGAAAGGCGTGGTTGCCGCCGGAGTCGACGAAGATCGAGTGCAGGTGGGCCACGCGCGGCGGCATGTCGCCCGGCCCGCCGGCCAGGCGCTCGGCCTCGGCGCGCAGCGCGGCGTAGGCCGCGACTGGTGTCGGATCCTCGGCGCTCATGCCGCCGGGACGTCGGCCGGGGTCGCGCTCGGCAGGGCGATCTCGCGCCGCTCGGTCGCGAGCTCGACGCGATGCGGGGCGCCGCCCAGCGCCTCCCAGCGCATCGCGGCCTGGCCGGCGAGCGAGTCGAGGAAGTCGTCGGAGTGCAGCGGGTCGTGGTGGAAGAGCAGCAGCCGCTCGACCTCGGTCCGCGCGCCGAACGTCAGCGCGTCGCCGAGCGGGCTGTGCCCCCAGCCGAGATGCCGCGGGTACTCCCCGTCGGTGTACTGCGCGTCGTGGATGAGCAGGCCGGCGCCGCGCGCGAGGTCGTAGCCGGAGATCCACTCCTCGTCGACGTCGGCGAGTCGGGCGCCGAGGCCGGGCTCGTGGTCGGGGATGTAGCAGAGCGAGGTCCCGTCGGCCTCGATGCGGTAGCCGAGCGTCGGGCCGCGGTGGGTCACCGGGGCGGCGCGGATCCGCGCGCCGCCGAGCGTCCACTCCGTCGGTTCGGCCTCGCGGAACGAGGGATGGCACGGCAACTCGCGCACCTCGATCGGCGCGAGCGGGGCGGAGATGTAACGGCCGATGCGGTCGCGCAGCGAGGCCTCCGGCGACGAGGGGCCCCAGACCACGACCTCGGACTCGGCGCGGAACAGCGGCGCGAAGAACATCAGGCCCTGGATGTGGTCGAGATGGAGGTGGGTGAGGAGGATGTGCAGCGGCCGGTCGGGCGGCGGCATGGCGAGGCCGGCGCTGCGGATCCCGGTCCCGGCGTCGAGAACGAGCGTGCTCCCGTCGTCCAGGTCGACGACGACGCACGAGGTGTTGCCGCCGTAGCGCATCGTCTCCGGCCCGGGCGCGGGGATTGAGCCGCGCGAGCCCCACACCTTGAGCCTCACGCCTCGGCCCCCCGCGGCGTCCAGAAGAAGACCATTGCGCCCTCGTAGCCGTCGGACCCGATCACCGGCACGCCGCTTACCGCGATCTGGTGGTGAACCCCGTCGAGCGTGCGGATCGTGTAGTTCTCGTGGCCGGCGTGGCTCGAGCGCAGCGTCTGCGCGAGCGGATGGCGGTCGATCGGGATCGGGGCGCCGGCGTCGTCGAGCGGGCCGTAGTCCACGACCCACTCGTCGACCGGCACGGTGCCGCTCGCCTCGAACGGGCGGCCGAGGAACTCCCCCGCCGCGGTGTTGTAGAAGACGATGTCGCCGGCGTCGTTGGTGAGGAGGGCCGGCGTCGCGAGGTTCGAGAGCAGGTTGCGCGCGAGGATGAGCTCCAGCGGTCGCTGTGACCCGTTCGGCATGCGCGCATCCTACGCGGGCGGTAAGCGCGCACGACGTGGTCGGCGTGGACGAGGCGGGGCGCTCGTGGCCGCCCGCCGGGAGCCCCGAGCCGGTGCGCTACCGGAGGCGCCCGGCGTTCACGGCGTCCAGCCAGGCCTCGAAGGCGGCGCGGTTGATGTGCCCTCGGTCGGCGTTCTCCGCTCGCCCGAGGAAGTGACCGGCCTCGGGCGACTCGTCGTAGTAGGCCGCGGCACGCTCTCCCCGGGCTCGGCGCCATGCATCGCGGATCGGGCGGCCGTGGCCGAGCGCCACGATGGGATTTCCCGCGGCCGGGTCGGCGAGGCCGTAGGCCAGGTAGGCCGGCGGGAGCTCGCGAGCGCCGGCGCGTACGTAGGACAGCGGCGAGGCGCGCGCCACCTGAGCGGCGCTGCAGCCCGTCGGGAAGTCGCACCCGAGATGGCGGGCCGTGGCTCCCTTCGCGTCGAACCCGAGGAAGTCGGGCATCAGGCGCAGCACCGAGAGGTCGGTCGCCGCGGTGAGGCCGATGACGCCCCTCACCTTCTCGTCCTGGGCGCGCAGGGCCGCCGGCAGGCCGGGAGGCTCGAAGAGCCCCGGCGTCATGGACGCCAACATCGCGAGCTGGCCGCCCGAGGTTGCGCCGGCGAGGAAGACGCGGTGAGGGTCGATGCGGTGGCGGCGGGCGTTCGCCTTGACCCATCGAA
>JBBSBL010000110.1:0-4529 GCA_038251325.1 Solirubrobacterales bacterium
CAGATCGGAGTTCCCCCGGTTCGGTGGACACGCGGGGTCAGGTCTCGATCTTGTCAGTTAGCTCGCTTCGCGTTGCTTCTCGAATTCGTCGGGGGCGAGCATCCCGAGGGTCGAGTGCCTGCGGCGGGTGTTGTAGAACAGCTCGATGTATTCGAAGACCGCGGTCCGCAGCTCGCTGCGGCTCGCCCAGGAGGATCGGCTGATGAGCTCCTTCTTCAGAGAGGCGAAGAACGTCTCGGCCAGAGCGTTGTCCCAGCAGTCGCCCCGGCGGCCCATCGATCTCGAGATCCCGGCCTTGGCGCAGGTCTGTCCGAATCCGAGGCTCACGTATTGGCTGCCCTGATCGGAGTGGTGGATGAGGCCGGCCGCCGGCCTCGTCGACCGGGCCTGCGTGCGACATGAGCGCGCGCCCCCGCCCGACCCCGAAGTCGCTGGTCGCCGAGCGTCTCGCCGGTCACCGTGACCCGCTCGCCCGGCTACGCGCCCGCAGGCTGGGCGCCGACCTCGTGCGGCGGCGCCCGCCCACCCTCGAGCTCTACTACGAGCCCGGCGATCCGCACTCGCACCTCTGCGCGCAGCTCCTCCCCGCCCTTCGGGAGCGGGTGCGGACGCGCATCGACGTGCGGGTGGTCGGCGAGTCGGCGCCGGAGGACTACCCCGAGCCCGAGCGCCAGCGGGCCTACGCCGTGCGGGACGCGACCCGGATCGCGCCTGCGCGCGGGCTGCGCTTCCCGCCCGACGCGAGAGCTCCCGCTCCGGGCGCCCGGCTGTGGGCCGCGAGCGCGCTCGCGGAGATCTCGGACCCGGCGGCCTTCGCGCGGCGCGAGTCCGAGGTCGCCGCCGCGCTCTTCGCCGGGGAGAGCGGCCCGCAGGCGGGCGACGCGGGGCGCGCGAGTGCGGTGCTCGCGGCGAACGCGCGGCGGCGTCGCGAGCTCGGCCATTACCTCCCCGCGGTCTGGCAGCTCGACGGCGACTGGTTCTGGGGCGTGGATCGGCTGGACCACCTCGCGGTCCGCCTCCACGCGCACGACCTGCTCGAGGGCGACGCGCCGCTGAGCGAGCTGCAGCCGCGGGAGGCCGGCCTGCCGACGCTCACCACGCCGCTGCCGCCGCTCGAGTTCTTCTACAGCTTTCGCAGCCCGTACTCATACCTCGCCTCGCTCGAGATGCGGAAGCTCCACGCGTGCTGGCCCGGCGGCGTCCGCGTCCGCCCGGTACTGCCGATGGCGATGCGGGCGATCACGATCCCGCGGGCCAAGCGCATGTACACGCTGCGCGACGTCAAACGCGAGGCGGACCGGCTGGGCGCGCCGTTCGGGCGCGCCGCGGACCCGCTCGGCGACGGCGCGCGCCGCTGTCTGCAGGTGTTCCCGCTCGCTGCCTCGCCCGCGCAGCAGCTCGACTATCTCGCCAGCGCCGGCCGGGCGGTGTGGTCACAGGGCGTCGACGTGGCCCGCGACGACGGGCTGCGCTACGTCTGCGAGCGCGTCGGAATTCCCTGGGCCGACGCCGAGCGGCGCCTCGCCGCGGGCGCCGGGATCGAGTACGCCGAGGACAACCGCAAGGACCTGCTCGCCGCCGGTCTGTGGGGGGTGCCGAGCTACCGGGTGGGCGACTTCGCCGCCTGGGGCCGCGACCGCTTCTGGATGCTGCACGAGATCCTTCGACGCTCCGTTGGGGGTCACGGATCGGCGCGCGCGCCCGCCGCCCCCGTGACCGGCTGAGCCGGGCACCCTGACGCTGGTCGCCCGCGGCTTTCAGGAATCCGTCAGCCGCCACGGCCGATGCTGGCGCTCCGTGCGTCGCAACCGTTCCAGGCCCCGACTCACGGGCTGCCGCGAGCCGCCGCCGCTCGGTGGTGGGCGGCCTCGGGCCGTGGCGTGTCTCCTGGTCGCGACGTTCCTCGCCGGTTGCGGGACGTCCGCCCCGCCGGCGTCGCCTCGCGTCGGGAACGCGCGGGTGACCCTGCGTCTGGCGGCGGTGGAGATCGGCCGGTCGGTCCGCGGGCGCCCGATCCGCGCCCGGGTGATCGGCGAGCGGACCGCCGCGGCCAAGGTGCTCGTGGTGGGCTGCGTCCACGGGAACGAACGGGCCGGGAAGGCGATCACGCGCGCCCTGCGCGCAGGCCCGGCGAGTAGGGGCGTGGCGCTGTGGCTGGTCGACGAGTTCAACCCCGACGGGTGCGCCGCCGGCACGCGGCAGAACGCGCGCGGTGTCGATCTCAATCGGAACTCGCCCTGGCACTGGCGACCGCTGGACCCGCCCGGCGGGCTGCACTACGCCGGCCCGCGGGCGCTGTCCGAGCCGGAGTCCCGGGCCGTCAACCGCCTGGTCCGCCGGCTGCGGCCCGCGCTCACGATCTGGTACCACCAGCACGCCGCGCTCGTCGACGCCTCGGGGGGCGAGCCGGCGATCGAGCGGCGCTACGCGCGGTTGGTCGGACTGCCGTTCAAGGCCTTCGGCACATTCCCCGGCAGCATCACCAGCTGGCAGAACGCGACCTTCCCGGGCACCACGGCGTTCGTGGTCGAGCTGCCGGCCGGTCGCCTGCGGCGCTCGGCGGTCGCGCGACACGTCGCCGCCGTACGCACCCTCATCCGGGAACTTCCGGTTCCGCACCGTCGGGCCCGCGCGCGGCGAGGTCTTCACGAGCCGGTCACGGACGGGTAACGCAGGCCGGGCCGCTTCGGGGGACCGTGCGGGTCGCGCACACTGCGCGGAGTCCTGACCCCCGAAGCGGCTCTCACGAGAGGACACGCATGCCCGCATCTCCGCTCCGTCGTCGCCGGACTCGCCGGACTCGGGACGGCCGGCGTCGCCGGCCTCGCCATCGCCCTCGTCGCTGGGGGTGCCGCCTCGGCCCACCGCGACGGCGGCGACCGGCCCGGCGACCGCCCGGCCCGGCACGTGCTGCTGCTGTCGGTCGACGGCCTGCACCAGTCCGACCTGCGCGACTACGTCGGCACGCACCCCAGCTCGGCGCTCGCCGCCCTGGTGGGCGACGGCGTGGAGTTCACCCACACGCGCACCCCGGTGCCCTCCGACGCCTTCCCGGGCCTCATCGGTCAGCTCACCGGCGGCAACCCGTCGAGCACCGGCATCTCCTACGACGACTCGTGGAACCGCCGCCTCCTGCCCGCCGGCACCACGTCGTGCGCGGGCGCCACACCCGGCGCCGAGGTGAAGTACTCCGAAGGGCTGGACAAGAACCCGCACGCGCTCGACGCCGGAGAGGGCCTCGCCGGGCTCCCGGGCAGCATCCTCTCGATGACGGGCGATCCCTGAAGGTCAACACCGTCTTCGAGGTCGCGCGGGCCGCCGGGCTGCGGACCGCGTGGGTCGACAAGCACCCGGCCTACGAGATCGTCAACGGGCCGTCCGGGACCGGGGTCCAGGATCTCTTCACGCCGGAGATCAACAGCGACGCCCCGACGACCGGGTCGGCGAACGACTGGACGAAGGACAACCTCCTGACCCGCCAGTACGACGACTACAAGGTCCAGGCCGTGATCAACGAGATCAACGGGTACGACCACAGTGGCACGACCCGGGTGGGGACGCCCGGCGTCTTCGGGATGAACTTCCAGACCATCTCGACGGCCGAGAAGCTCCCGTCCTCCAACGGCAAGGCGGGCGGCTACCTCGCCGACGGCGTGACGCCCGGCCCGGTGCTCGCCGACGCGCTTGACTGGCTCGACGCGCGCGTGGGCGACCTCGAGGCGGCGCTCCGGGCGCGGCACCTGGATCGCAGCACCGCGGTCATCCTCTCCGCCAAGCACGGCCAGTCGCCCATGGAGGCCGGGGCGCTGACGCGCATCGGCGACGGCGCCATGATCGACGCCCTGAACGCCGCGTGGCACAGCGCGCACCCGGGCGCCGCCGATCCGCTCGTCGCGTTCTCGATCGATGACGACGCGATGCTGCTGTGGCTCTCCGACCGCTCGCGCGAGGCGGCGCGGTTCGCCAAGCGGTTCCTGCTCGGCTACGACGGGACGGGCAACGACATCGCCGGGAACCCGAAGGCGTTCACCGCCTCGGGCCTCGCGGTGGTCCGTGCCGGCCGCGGAGCCGCGCGGTACTTCGGCGTCGCGCACGGCGATCCGCGGGTGCCGGATCTCATCGGGCTGGTGCAGCACGGCATCGTGTACACCGGCGGCAAGACGAAGATCGCCGAGCACGGCGGGGCCGACCCCCAGGACCGCAACCTCCCGCTCGTCGTCTCCGGCGCCCCGGTGGACGAGCGCCGCGTCGCGCGGGCCCCCGTGGAGACGACGCAGATCGCGCCGACCATCCTGCGCCCCCTCGGGCTCCGCCCGCGGGCGCTGCAGGCCGTCCAGATCGAGCACACCCCGGTCCTCCCGCTCGACTGAGCGCGTCGCCGACAGCCGGGCCCCGCCATTCCCGCGCGGGGCCCGGCGCGTCCCGGTCGCGCTGCGCCGCTGGGATCATGCGCCGATGCGCCTGAACCACGTCGCCCTGACCGTCAGCGATCGCGAACGGTCGGCGGCGTTCTATGGCGAGCACTTCGG
>JBBSBL010000111.1:0-4460 GCA_038251325.1 Solirubrobacterales bacterium
ACCTACCTCGCGGTGGCGCGCCGCGCCCTGCCGCTCTTCTCGGAGGCGCCCCCGCTCGGCGTGCGACGCCGCACGCGGCGCGGCGCCTGGTACCTGCTCTACTCCTATGCGCCCGGCCAGCTCGTGCTCAACGGGTTCCTGCAGTCGCTCATCGGGCTCTACGACCTCGGCCGCCTGGGCCCCGACGCGCGGGCGCGCCGCCTGTTCCGGGCCGGTGACGCGGAGGCTCGCGCCTCGGTCCACCGCTACGACACCGGTTCGTGGTCCTACTACGAGCCCGGCGTGCGCTCCGACTACAACTATCACGTGCTCGTCCGGGACTTCCTGCGCGGCCTCTGCACCCGCACGGGCGCCCGCCCGTACTGCCGCACCGCGGAGCGCTTCACCTCCTACCTGGCGCGGTAGATGGTTGGTGCCGCGGCCGCGTGTGCGCGGGGTCGTGGAATCAATCGTCTAGCCTCCGCGCGGTGCCGGCGCCGCGCACGATCCTCTACACGGGCAAGGGCGGCGTGGGCAAGACCTCCCTCGCCGCGTGCACCGCGCTGGCCTGCGGCCGGGCGGGCCTGCGGACGCTCGTGCTCTCGACCGATCCGGCCCACTCGCTCGCCGACGTGCTCGGGTGCGACGTCGGCGACGAGCCGACCGCGGTGGCCGAGGGCGCCCACGCGCAGCAGATCGAGGCGCAGGTGGAGATGGAGCGCCACTGGTCCGCGGTCCAGGCCTGGCTCGGCGAGCTGCTGCTCGAGCGGGGGGTCGACCGGATCTCCGCCGAGGAGCTCACGGTCCCGCCGGGGATGGACGAGCTCTTCTCGCTGCTGCGGCTGAAGGCCCACTACGAGTCGGGCGAGTGGGACGTGATCGTCGTCGACTGCGCGCCGACCGGCGAGACGCTGCGGCTCCTCTCGTTCCCCGACGTCGCGCGCTGGTGGCTGGACAAGGTGTTCCCGTGGGAGAAGGAGATCCTGGCCGCTGCCCGGCCGATCGCCCGCGGGCTGCTCGACGTCCCGGTGCCGAGCGAGGCGGTCTTCGCCGACGTCCACGCGCTCGTGCGCAACCTCATCGCGATGAGCGACATCCTCCGCGACCGCGAGCGGGCGTCCGTGCGCCTCGTCGCCACGCCGGACCGGATGGTCGTCCGCGAGGCGATGCGGACCTTCACGTACCTGAACCTCTACGGCTACCTGACCGACGCCGTCGTGGTCAACCGGGTCTTCCCCGACGAGGTCGGGGGCTACTTCGACGCCTGGCGCGCGCGCCAGCAGGAGGAGCTGGCGGAGGTCGAGTCGGCGTTCGCGCCGGTGCCCGTCCTGCGCGCGCCCTACTTCGAGCGCGAGGTGTGCGGCGCCGAGATGCTCGACCGCCTGGGCGACGCGGTGTTCGGGGCCGACGATCCGGCGGCGGTGCTCCACCACGGCCTCGTGCAGGAGCTCACGGTCGCGAACGGCCACGCGCGGCTGCGGCTCACGCTGCCTTTCGCCGAGAAGGGCGACATCAGCGTGAAGAAGATCGGCCCCGAGCTCGTCGTCCGGGTCGGCGGGCAGAAGCGGACGATCATCCTTCCCGGCGCGCTCGCCATGTACCGTCCGGCCGGCGCCTCCTTCGCCGACGGGGCGCTCGAGGTGAGCTTCGATGCCGCAGGACCGACCGAGGACGACGCCGGGGAGCACGGCGGCCGCTGAGGCGGCCGGCGCTCCCGTGGACGATCCGCTCGACCAGCTCGCCGAGCACCTCCGCCGCGCCGCCGACCGCGCGCAGCAGGCTGTGGAGGAGGCGGCGAACGCCGCGCGCTCGGCGGGTGACGGGCCCGGTTCGCGCACGCCTCCGGCCGGCTGGCAGTTCCCGCGCGAGGAGGCCGAGACGGCCGGCGCCGCCCGGCCCCGCAGCGACCTGGCGGCGCTCGTGCTGCTGCTCGAGGGCGCGCGCGACCTGATCCCCGAGGAGCTCCGGGCCCGGGTCGCGGCGGCGTTGCGGGAGCTGCTGCTCGCACTGCGGGCGCTGATCGACTGGTACCTCGAGCGGGTCGAGCGGCGACGGGCCGCGCCGGTCGAGGTTGAGGACATCCCGATCGCCTGACGGACGGGCGGGAGCCCGCCGCGTCAGCCGGCGGCGCGGCCCGCGCCGCCGGGGACGAGCGTGGCGCCATCTAGACTCCGGCGCGTGCCTGCCGACGGTCGCACGTGGATCCTCACCGGCTCGCCGGAGAACCTCGCCGCCACGCGCGAGCATGGCTACACGGTGATCGGGCTGAAGGAGCGCAACCGCACCCGGGCGCTGGAGATCGAGCCGGGCGACCGCATCGTCCTCTACGTCACGCGCGAGATGGCCTTCGCCGGCTCGATCCGCGTCGCCGCGCCGATGTTCGAGGCCCGCGAGCGCATCTGGCCCGGCAAGCCCGGCAAGGCCGACCCGTATCCGTGGCGCTTCGCGACCGAGCCCGAGGTCGTGCTCGAGGGCGACGGCCACGTCCCCGCCGAGGGGCTGGCGCCGAAGCTCGAGCACGTGCGCAAGTGGCCGGCCGAGCACTGGAAGCTCGCCTTCCAGGGCCAGATCCGGCCGGTCTCCGCGGATGACGCGGCGGTGCTCCTCGACGCCATGCGGGCGGCGACCGTCGGGGCATGAGCGGCGCGCCGGACGGCGGCGATGCCTGAGCGCGCGGCTCGGCGGCCCGCCGAGCGCGGCGGCGCGGCCGCGCGGCGCGCGACCGGCCGGCTCGGGGAGGCCTGGCGCGGCCTGGACGGCGACCGGCGCCTGGCCGCCGGGGCCGCGGTGGCGCTCGCGGTGACGCTCTTCCTGCCGTGGTACCAGCAGACGGGGATCGCGGGCGGCCGGGCGGTGGACCAGGCCGTCTCGGCCTTCGGCGTCTTCGGGTTCGTCGAGGGGGCGATCCTGCTCGTTGCGGCCGCGGTGCTCCTGTTGCTGTTCGCGCGCGCCGAGGGGCGGGCCTTCCATCTCCCCGGCGGCGACGGCGCGGTGATCTGCGCGGCCGGCGGCTGGGCCGTGGTACTGCTCGTCTGGCGCCTCTTCGACCGGCCCGGCCCGAGCGGCGTGCAGACCGGCGTCGAGTGGGGTTTCGTCTTCGCCTTCGCCGCCGCCGGCCTGCTGGCCTACGCCGGCCTGCGGATCCGGGCGGCGCACCGGCCCGAGCCACCGCTGCCGGTGGCGCGCGAGCGGCGGCCGGCGCCGGCGACGCCAGCGCCAGCGCCCGCGCCCGCGTCCCCCCCGGCAGCCGCGAACCCGCCGACCGCCCCGACCCGCGTCCTCGGCGACGAGCACCCGACGCGGGTCGGGCGCCGCCGCGACGTGCCGGCGGTGCCCGACGAGCAGCTCACGATGCCGATGGGCAGCGAGGAGCCGCTGCCGCGGGAGGAGGCCGACTAGCGGTCGTGTCTCTCGCTTGGCCGCGGCGCTTGGGCGCCGCGAACGGCGGGCAAGGAAGGCGTGGACGGAGCGTGGACGCCACCGCTGCCGGCGTTCATTCGGCCCGGTTCACGTTCCCTACCCGTGTGGTAGGCAACGTGCCGAGGATCCGCGCCGACGGGGCCTCCGACCACTCCGGCGGCAGTTCACCATCACTGTGGCGGTCAACGTCAGGCGGACCGGGGGCGAGAGAGGTCCGCGCGGCGGCCGGACCGGCCGCTCCCTTCCCTGCGCCGTTCCCGACGCCGAGCCTGCCACGCCGCCGAGGACGACCGCGACCGAACGGCGCAGACCGCCGCCCTCAGTACGGATTCCCGTAGACCAACACGGGCCCGACCACCGTGGCCAGGAAGATCAGGCCGATCCCGGTGGCGATCGTCCGGTTGGACGAGATCAGGTGGCCGAAGACGCCGATCGCGAAGCCGAGCGCGAAGACCACGATGAAGGGCCAGATAGCGAGCTGGGCGGCGAGCGGGAGGGCGGGTAGGGCCACGGCCGGCGGAGCATCGCAGAAGCGACCTGTCATCCTGGGGCGCATGGCGGCCACCGCCCCAGCGACCGTCGAGGAGGTCGGCGCGGGCCTGCGCGCGGCGGGTTACCTCCCCGGCGACTCCACCGCGCTCGTCTCGTTCCTCGCCGCCCGCCTGGGCAAGCCGATCCTCGTCGAGGGGCCCGCCGGCGTCGGCAAGACCGAGCTGGCCAAGGCCCTCGCCCGCTACCTCGAGCGCAGCCTCGTGCGGCTCCAGTGCTACGAGGGGCTCGACGAGGCCAAGGCCATGTACGAGTGGAACTACCGCAAGCAGCTCCTGCGCATCCAGGCCGAGGCCGACGGGACGGGCTGGGACGCCGTTCAGGACGACATCTTCGGCGACGAGTTCCTGCTCGCCCGCCCGCTCATGACCGCGATCGCCTCGCCCGAGCCGGTCGTGCTGCTCATCGACGAGGTCGACAAGACCGACCAGGAGTTCGAGGCGATGCTGCTCGAGCTCCTCTCGGACTTCCAGATCTCGATCCCGGAGCTCGGCCGCATCGAGGCGACGACC
>JBBSBL010000112.1:0-4336 GCA_038251325.1 Solirubrobacterales bacterium
GTACTGTGCGCGGAATCCCGTCGCCTCAGCACGGTTGACGTACGACCGGGCCGCCAAGGCCGCGACCTATCGCTCCACCCAGGCGTCGGTGATCGACCAGATCCTCGCCCACCTCCGCTCCCGCGCGGCCCACGCGGCCCACGCCGGCGCGCGGAGCTCCCCATCGACGCGGGCCCCCGCAAGCCGGGGCACGTCACGCGCCTCACGCCCGTCCGCCGACGCACCGACTCCCGCATGAGGACGCGCCTCCCGACGCCCCGCCACTACGCGGGGACGTTCGGCGCGCGCGACGGTCCCACGGCGGCGTTCAATGGGCCCCGCCGGCATCCGCCCCTGCCCGGCGACCGCCGGTCGCCCGGCGCTTCTGGCGCACGAGCGAGACGGAGGGCACGCCGCCACCTGTCTCGCGGCGCTGGCGAGGCCGACGATCACGCCGTATCCCGACGGATAGTCGACCGACCCCGATTGAAATTCCTATCCCGACCCCGACCTGTGGGCATGGACAGCGTCACACGTCAAAACCGAGGCCGACCTCGCCCGCTACGTCGACGTGGTGCTCGACGAGCAGGCCCGCGGGCTCGCGCTCCGGTTCGCCGTTGTCGAACGGGCGAGCGGAGCGGTCGCCGGGTGTACGCGGTTCGGCAACGTCGCCTTCGCCCACGGGCGTGCCGAGATCGGGTGGACCTTCGTCGGGCGCGCGTGGCAGGGGACGGCCGTCAACCCGCAGGCCAAGCGGCTCCTGCTCGCGCACGCGTTCGAGACGTGGGGGCTGAACCGCGTCGAGTTCAAGACCGACGCGCTCAACGCCCGCTCGCGCGCCGCCCTCACCAAACTCGGCGCGCGAGAGGAGGGCAGGCTCCGCCGGCACATGATCACCGCCACGGGCCGCGTCCGTGACACCGTCTACTTCTCGATCCTCGCCGACGAGTGGCCCGCCGTCCGCGCTCGCCTCGACGCGCGCATCGCGGCGCTCGTCGGACGCGGCGCGTGACGCCACGCACGCGTTCCGCCACGCAGCGCGTTCAGCGCGCCGGGGCGGGGTGGGCGGCGAGGAGTGCGCGGGCGGGCGGCGTGCCGAGCGCGTCGAGTTGGGCGCGCGCCTCGCCGGCGACGTTCGGCTCCGGGCGCGCAAGCGCGCGAGCGTACGCGCCAAACGCGTCAACGCGCGCGGTCCCGCTATCGTGCGCGAGGCCGTCGAGCGGGACGAAGGCGTAGAGCTGCTTGCACGCGACCACTGCCGTTACGGGGTTCGCGCTGCCGAGCGCCGAGCGGACGGCCTCGAACCCGCGCGGATCGCCAAGGCGGGCGAGGGCGCCGGCCGCCTGCAGGGGCGCGGGCGACGCCTCGGGCGAGAGCGCGAGCAGGCGCGCGAGCACATCGGCCCCGTCTCCGACGCCCAGCCGCGTGAGGGCGAAGGCGGCCTGCACGCGGGCCGTCTCTTCGGCGGCTTCGTCGTGCGCGAGCCGCGCGAGCGCGTCCGCCGCTCCGCGCGCGTTTTCGGCGCCGAGCAGGCGGGCCGCCGCCGCCTGGAAGACCGCGAGGCTGGAGCCGAGCAAGCCGGCGAGCGCGTCCCGCCCCGTCGCGTAGCCGTTGACCGTCAGGAGCGCCCGGGCGTCGTGGTCGTCGCCGTCGGCGAGTGGGACGCCCGCCGGGCGCCGGGGGACGACGAGATCTGCGAGCGTGCGGGTGGGCGGGCCGGTGGGCGTCGGGGTGCCGGCGGCGCTCACGGGTACCCCCCGGCGGCGCCCTTGTCGCCCTTCGCCTTGATGGCGTTGGCGCGGGCGGTGTACGACGGGGCACCGTCGCCGTAGGCGTGTTTCTCGCCGTCTTCGGTCGAGAGCGCGGCCAGGAGCGCGGAGGCGAACCGGCCGGGGAGCGCGCCGAGGAGCGTGGTGACATCGGCGGCGGTGGCGGCCGTCTTCCCGTTGAGCCACGTGGTCACCGTCGCCATCGCCCCCGGCCCGTTCCCCTTGTCGTCGTTCGCGTGGACGAGTTCGTGTTTGAGCGTCAGGTCCTCGGCCCAGAAGCCCGACCGCGGGGGGCGCCCGTTGAGGTCGCTCATGTTCGGCGTGAGGGCCGTGACAGCGGTGAGGTAGTTGGTCTTCGTGAGGTCGCCGTCGGTCGCGGAGGCGATGTCAACCTGGCCGCCCGGCCCCGTGCCCGAGCGGACCTGGTACGTGATCGGGTGCTCGAACGTGGCCGCGATATCGAACGTGCCGGCGTTGGGCGTGATCGTGACGGCGGAGAGCTTGGCGCTGAACGAGCGCGTGACGCCGAAGCCGTCGGGCGCCGCGCCGTCTTTCGTGATGCTGCCGGAGTAGGTGAACGCCCCCTTGACGGCGTCCGTCTTCTCGATCTTCGCGAGTTCGGGCGCCTCAATGTCCGGCACCGAGATCGGCGCGCCGAGCCCGTCGGCGGCCGGCGCGAGCGTTCCGGCCGGGCCGGCTGCTGAGGAGCCCGATGCTGAGGAGCCAGCCGCCGAGGGCGGAACGGTGCCGAGCCGCTCGAACAGAGCGCGGTGCGCCTCGCCGCCGTGCTCCTCGCCTGGAGGGGAGTCCGAGCGCGACGGCGCGGCGAGGGCGAGCGGACCGGTCGGAGCGAGCAAGCTGGCCGCGGTGCGCGGGCCGCGCGGGATCGACGCCCGGAAGGGGTACCGCTCGACGGCCGTACGCGTGCGGTGCCCGCCCTGCGCAGTGGGGGGCGCGGCCTCGGGGGGCGCGCCTTCGGCAGCGGGCTCTCGCACGGCCGCCGCCGCATCGGCGTAGACCCGCATCTGGCCGAAGGCGTGGCCGATCCGGCGCGCGGAGAGCGCCTGGGCGGGCGGTTCGAAATCCGCCGTGCCGGCCTGCGGCGTGGGCGTCCGGTCTTGGGCGGCGGGGGCGGCCTGAAATGCAGCCTTCGGCTTCTCGGCGAACGTGTGCATGGCGTCCCCCTCCCGTTTCGGTATTCGGCGCCTGCGCCGGGCGGCGCGGCCTCGGAATGCCGGATCAGCATGGGCGCCCGCGCGGTCATCGTCAAGGGCCGGAGGCGGCGTGGCCTCGTCGGGGAGCACGTGCTCCGCCAACGCACAGACGCCTCCTGAAGAGCGCCGGGTCGCGGCGGAACCGGGAAAAAGCCGAACGGTCCCCGCGCGCGTTTCGGGAAGCCATGTGCGTCGTCCCCGCAGTTTCGTACTCCCGACCGTCCGTGCTCCGCCGATCCCCCGGCCTCGCCGCGCGCCTCGTATGCCTCTGCACGCTCCTCGCGCCCGCGTTCGCCGCCCGCGCGCAGACGCACGAGAACTGGAGCTACAACCGCGCGGTCTACGAGGTGAACGTCCGGCAGTGCACGCCCGAGGGGCCGTTCAGCGCGTTCGGCGCCCACCTCGAACGGCTCCGCAGCCTGGGCGTGGAACAACCTCGGCGATGGCAACACCGCGATCCGCTATGCCTTTGGTGGTTTACCGTGGACTGACGGGCGAGAGGCGCAGTATCAGGCGCAGTCGCCGATCACCTATGTGCGGAAGGTCAGGACACCGACCCTCGTGATGTCGAACATCGAGGATTTCCGCGTCCCGCCGACCCAGTCCTTTGCTCTCTATCGCGCCATGAAGGACAATGGCGTCGAGACCCGATTCGTCGGTTTTCAAGGGCGGACACACGCCTCGGCGGATCCGGTGAATGGGCGGGAGCGCACGAAGGTGTGGATTGATTGGGTTCGGGAACATTTGCAGCCGAAACCGCAGCCATAGGCAACGGGGGCGCGGGCAAGGACTGATGAGGGTTGGCACGAACGGCGATGATGCGTAGCGCGTTGCGCGTCATCGCCTGCAGGACATGCGGATGCTGCAGGCCCGCAGTGACCTGGATCACGTGCAGGAACCGTTCGCCGCTCACCGCTGCCGAGAGGTCGGGATTGAGCACCTTGATGGCCACGGGGCGGTGGTGCTTCAGGTCTTGGGCGAGCCACACGGTTGCCATGCCGCCGCGGCCGATCTCGCGCTCGATTCGGTAACGTCCAGCGAGGTGGCGTTGGAGGTGTTCCAGGGGATCGGCCATCTCGTAATGTATGGGGTGGGATTACCGGTACTGACCGGAGAACGTTCCACGCCGAAGGTCGCGTGCAGTTGCTAACGAAAATGCGTTCTGCTGCACGGCGGCTGCACGATCTTCATCCTGATCGCCGACCAGCGGCCGCAGTGGCAGCAGCAACGCGGGTTAGCCAGCGATGCGCTCGATGTCTATCGGCAACTGCCGCAACACCAGACGCTCCAGCTGAACCTTCCGGCTCGCATTGTCGATGTCGATGCCAACTAAGTGGCCATCACGGTCATAGTCGAGCACCACGCCCTCTGAGA
>JBBSBL010000113.1:0-4087 GCA_038251325.1 Solirubrobacterales bacterium
GCCCATTCCGAGGGCGAGATAGCGAAGCGCCTCTACCCGGACCAGGAAACGTTCCGGGCGGAGGAGCAGCGCCGCTTCGAGATCCTCGAGGCGCACTGGGACGTTCCGCTCGCGGAGATCTCGCTCCCCCGCTGATTCGGCGGAGGTCGCCTCCCGATGGAGCTCCCGCCCCGCCCTGCCCGAGACGTGGCAGCCGGCGTCCCCGTCTCGGCCTGGTCGGCGCCCCTCGTCCTGCCGACCTACGAGGCGCCCCTTCCCGACGTCCACCCGATGTTCCTCGAGACGCGGGTCTACCAGGGCAGCTCCGGGCGCGTCTACCCGAACCCGTTCACCGACCGGGTCTCCGACGAGCGGACGTCCCGCGCCTGGACGGCGATCCACCTCGAGAACGCCTACCTCCGGGTCGTGATCCTGCCCGAGATCGGGGGTCGGATCTTCGTCGTCCGTGACCTCACGAACGGCTACGACCTTGTCTATCGCCAGGAGGTGGTCAAACCGGCTCTCGTCGGCCTGCTGGGACCCTGGATCAGCGGTGGCATCGAGCTCAACTGGCCGCAGCACCATCGACCCTCGACCTACCTCCCGGCCGACTGGTCGATCGAGGAGGGGGCCGACGGGTCGCGCACGGCCTGGCTCTCGGAGCACGAGCCGATGGGCCGGATGAAGGGGATGCACGGCGTCCGCCTGCGCCCCGACAGCTCCGTCCTGGAGCTCCGCGTCCGCCTCCACAACCGGACGTCGCTCACCCAGACGTTCCTCTGGTGGGCGAACGTGGCGACCGAGGTCCACGATGCCTACGAGTCGTTCTTCCCGGCCGACGTGACCTTCGTCGCCGACCACGCCAAGCGCGCGATGCGGGAGTTCCCGATCGCCCGCGGCCCGTACTACGGCGTGGACTACGGCGCCCGCCCGGCGAGCCGGGCGAACCTCGCCTGGTATCGCAACATCCCGGTCCCCACCTCGTACATGGCGATGGACAGCGCGTTCGACTTCTTTGGCGGCTACGACCACCGGGCCCGGGCCGGGATCGTCCACCTCGCCGACCACCGCATCAGTCCCGGCAAGAAGCAGTGGACGTGGGGCAGCGAGGCGTTCGGCCGCGCCTGGGACCGCGAGCTGTCCGACGACGGACGTCCCTACATCGAGCTGATGGCCGGCGTCTACACGGACAACCAGCCGGACTTCAGCTTCCTGGCTCCCGGCGAGACGAAGACGTTCAGCGAGGCCTGGTACCCGCTCCGCGAGATCGGGCCGCCGGGCCTCGCCACCCTGGACGCCGCGGTGAGCCTGCGGGTGGAGGGCGGCCGCGCCGGAATCGGCGTCAACGTGACGGCCCCGCGCCCCGCCGCGACGGTGCGCCTGTCGGGGCCTGGCGGGACGACGCTCCTGGAGCGGGTCGTGGACCTCGCTCCCGACGCGCCGTTCGCGGCCGTCGTGGACGTCCCGGCCGAGCTCCGCGCGCCCGACCTGGAGCTCGTGGTGGCGGCCGGCGCGGCCCGCGGCGCGGTCAGCGCGGGCGGCGGCGCGGCTCGTGGCTCCGCCGGGGAGCCCGGCGGGGAGCCTGTCGGTCGCGAGCTGATCCGCTACCGGCCGATCGATCCGCCGGGAAGTGACCTGCCGGCCCCGGCCACGGAGCCGCCGCCGCCCGCCGAGATCGCCTTCCAGGATGAGCTCTTCCTCACCGGCCTCCACCTGGCCCAGTACCGCCACGCGACCCGCGAACCGGCCGACTACTGGCGCGAGGCCCTGCGCCGCGATCCCGGCGACACCCGCTCGAACACGGCGATGGCCGACTGGCACCTTCGCCGGGGCGAGCTTCGCGACGCCGAGGACCACGCTCGCCGGGCGATCGCCCGCTCCGCGATCCGCAACCCGAACCCGGCGGACGGCGAGCCGCATTACATCCTCGGGCTGGTCCTCCGGGCGCGGGCGGGTGGCGCCGCCGCCGAGCCGACGGCCGCCGGAGGGGACCCCGCCGCCGCGGCGCTCCGGGAGGCCGCGCGTGACGCCTTTGCGAAGGCAGCCTGGACCGCGGCCTGGGCCGGGCCCGCCCACCACGCCCTCGCGGAGCTGGCCTCGGTCCGCGGCGACATTGCCGCCGCGCTGGACCACCTCGACCGCTCCCTCGCCCTCGGCGCCGAGAACCTGCGGGCCCGCGACCTGCGGGCCGCCCTCCTCCGCCGCACCGGTCGTCCGGCCGAGGCGGTGGCGCTGGCGGCCGCGACGCTGGACCTCGATCCGCTGGACGCCTGGGCTTCTCTCGAACGGTCCCTCGCGTCCGGTGGCCGGGCCGCCCTGCCCGAGGGCACCGACGCGCAGGTCCACCTCGACGTGGCCCACGACCTCGCCGCGGCCGGCCTCCTCGACGAGGCGGTGGCGCTCCTCCAGGGACTCCTCACCCGGCGGGAGCCGGGGGCGACCGACGGCGACCCGCGGGAGCTCGGCGCCGCGCCCCTCGTCCACTACACCCTGGCCTGGCTGCTCGAGCGTCGCCGTGGACCAGCCGACGCGCCCCGGGCGGTGGCCGAGCGGGCCTGCGCCCGGGGCGCGGACCCGCGCTGGTGCTTCCCCGCGCGCCGCGAGGAGATCGACGTCCTGGAGGCGGCGGTCGCCGCCGACCCGGACGATCCCCGGGCGCCCGGGTACCTCGGCGACCTCCTCTACGACCGCCGCCGCTACGCCGAGGCAATCGCGTCCTGGGAGCGGGCCGCCGCGCTCGATCCCGGCTGGAGCACGATCCACCGGAACCTCGGCATCGCCTGGTTCAACCACGCCAACGCCCCGGCGAAGGCGCGGGCTGCCTACCGCCGGGCGGTGGCGGCGGACCCCGCCGACGCACGCCTCCTCTACGAGGCCGACCAGCTCGAGAAGCGACTGGGGACCGATCCTGGCCGCCGTTTGCGCCGCCTGGCCCGCCATCCCGACCTCGTGAGCGAGCGCGACGACCTCGCGGTCGAGTGGGCGACGCTCCTCAACCTCGCCGGACACCACGAGGAGGCGCTCGCCTTCGTCCTCGGCCGGCGCTTCCATCCCTGGGAAGGCGGCGAGGGCCTTGTGGCCGCCCAGTACGTGGAGGCTCGCCTCCGGCTCGCCGACGCGGCGCTGGCCGCCGGCGACTCGGCCGCCGCGCTCGCCCATGCCGAGGCGGCGCGGGAGTACCCGGCATCGATCGGGGAGGGGCGGCATCTCCTCGTGGACGAGCATGCGGCGATCCGCCGGATTGGGGCGGCGCGGGCGACGCTCGGCGACGCACCCGGGGCCGACGCCGCCTACCGCGAGGCGGCCGCCGCCCCCGCGGAGCCCGGCCCCTCCACCTACGAGGCGGCCCTGGCCCGCCGCGCCCTCGGCGACGAGGCGGGAGCGGCCGGGCTCCTGCGCGGCCTCCTCCGCCACGCGCGGATCCAGGCGCGACGCGAGGTGCGGATCGACTACTTTGCGACCTCGCTCCCCGACCTGCTCCTGTTCCGCGACAACCTCCAGCTGCGCAATCGGGTCGCCTGCCGGTTCCTCGAGGGGCTCGCCCTGCTCGGGCTGGGCCGCCGGATTGCCGCCACCCGCGCCTTCGGCGAGACGCTGGCCCTCGACCCGGCCCACCAGGGGGCCGCGGCGGTGCTCGAGAGCATCGAGGCGGGTCTGCATCCGCGGCGAGCTGTCCCTCGCCGCCGATAACCGCTCGGATCCCGGGTCAGCCCTCCGGGACGTAGCCTGCCCCGGTGACCGCCTCCACGGCGTAGACACGCGGGGTCAGCCCGGTCCGGCGCGGGTACTCGGTAAGGACGCGGGCACGAAGCGCGTCGAGCGCGTCGCGGGCGACGAGGTTGATCGTGCAACCGCCGAACCCGGCGCCAGTCATCCTGGCCGCGGCCACGCCGGGCACGGTCCGGGCGATCTCCACGAGTGCGTCGAGCTCGGGCGAGGAGACCTCGTAGTCGTCGCGCAGCGAGGTGTGGCTCGCCGCCCAGAGGCGGCCGACCGCCTCGAGATCATGGGCCGCGAAGGCCGCGATCGTCGCCTCCACCCGCGCGTTCTCGGTGACGATGTGGCGGCAGCGCCGAAACGTCTCCTCGTCGACAAGGTTCCGGACCCC
>JBBSBL010000114.1:0-4044 GCA_038251325.1 Solirubrobacterales bacterium
GCGGCGAGCCGGCCCGGCTCGCCGCCCTCGCCGCCGCTCGCGGGCGCACCATCCCCTCCCCACGGCTCGAGCTCGACGATCCGCGCCGCCTCCACGAGGTCGCGGAGCCCGGGCTCGCCGAGCGACGGCGCGTCTGCCGACGCGACCCGCACCATGAGGTGCGGAGCCAAGGGAAGAAGCTCGGCGGCGTGCGCGCGAGCGCGCGCCGCCTCGACGACGACGAGGGTGCGGGTCCTGAGGTCGTGCGCCTCGTCGGCCGCAGCCGATGCCTCGAGGTAGGCACGTTCGAGACAGACGCCTTCGTGCAGCGGCAGCGGACCGACCACGATGGGCATGTCGAGCCGCAGCGCGTGGAGCTCCTCGAGTCGCCGGCCGTCCGCATCGCGCAGCAGCACGGCGGGCTTCTTGCGCACGATGTCCCAGGCCGTCGAGAACTCCTCGCGCAGACCGTCGTTCGCCGGGTGCGTGATGGCCGCGTGTGAGAAGTACGAGCGCCAGTACCCGTGGTGCCAGGCGGCGCCGACGGTCAGCGGCTCGCGCCGGAAACGCTCCTTGAGCAGCTTGTCGACGTCGAACGACGTCATCTCGAGGTGAGGAAGCGAGCGCGAGGCGCGCGCGTAGAGAGCGAGGAAGCGCTGACCGCGGGCGCCCCGCGGGAGCGCCCAGAACTCGTCGTGATCCAGACCGGAGCGGCGCAGCAGGTGCGCGACCAGGCGACCCGTGCGCTCGGGGTCGCGAACGGCCGCGCTGCGTGGATCGGCGATGTAGCCGAGCAGGTCCTCCCACTGGTCGAGGCGCGCGCGCGAACGAGCGGCGCGCCCGCCTGCGGGCTCTTGCCGCGCACGTGTCAGCATCGCCGCGAGCTCGTTGCTCAGCCTGGCCATGCGCGTCTCCCGTGACGACTGTCGACAGGCGCCACGCCGGCACGCGCGGCCGTAGCGCACCCCGCGTCCGCTGCGGCGGGCCGATCGTCGCCCGGCGCCTCGAGCGCTTCGAACTCCTCGAGGGCGACCAGCCACTCGTCGACCGGCGTCTCGAGCACGCGTAGCGTCTGACCTCCGTTGAGACGGTTGGCCGGGCAGACTTCGACACAGGCGCCGCAGCCGATGCAGCGCTCCTCGTCGGTCGTGACGCGCCGCGGGTCCTCCTCCTCGAACTCGAGGTTGGCGCCCGTCGGGCACACCGGCACGCAGGCGGCGCAGTGGAGGCACGTGGCGGCCGGCCCGTCCTCGCCCTCGGCGCGCAGCACGTGGAAGCGGACGACCCCGGGCAGCGCGGCGGGCGCGCGCCGCAGGTAGAGGCCCGGGCGCACGTCGAGGAAGCGCTCGCGGTAGCCCGACGAGCCGCGCACGGCCGCGAGCAGGTCGACGTGCCCCTGCGCGCTGCCGAGGCGTCTCCCGTCGAGCAGCGCCTCGAGGTCGGCATACACGGCGAGGTGCGCGATGCCCGCCTGACAGACCTCCTCGCAGTTGCCGCAGCGCAGACAGAGCTGCAGGAGCGCCGGAGTCGCCCCGTTGGTGTCGGCGCCGGCGCGCGCGAGCTCGGCGCGGTGCACGAGCGTCTGCGGCAGGCGTACCCGCGCCGCGTCGTACACGGGCCAGACGCTGTTGCACTCGCCGCAGTTCACGCTGTGCAGCGGCCGGTCGAGCGCGAGCGGAGCCGCCGCGCCGAGCGGCGCACCGTGGCCCCGCCCGGGCCCGGCGTGCAGCCGGGCCAGCCGGCGGACCGCGCGGCCGACGGCGGCCGCAGCCGGCTGCTGCCAGAGGCGCCGCGCCACACGCACGCCGGGCGCGTACACGGCCTCGACGACGGCACCGGCGGGCCCCCGCAGCGCGAAGTCGACGACGACGCCGCGGTTGACGAGCGCCTGCGGGTCGAGCGCCCGCTTCACGGTGCGCAGGCGCGCGAGGCCTGCCACGCCGAACCTGGCCTCGGCGAACGGCGCCTGCCAGCGGCCGAGGACGTACGGACGCCCGCGATGACAGGTCACGGCAAGGTCCACGAGGACCGGCGACAGCGCGAGATCGAGGGTCGCGGCCGCCGAGCGATGGTCGGTCAAGTAGCCGGCGATGACGAGCGCCTCGTCACCGGAGAGGTAGTACACCTCGGGATCGAGCCCGACGCCGGCCGCGCGCGCGAGCCTGACCGCGTCCTTCAGGTACGCGGGCACCCGCCTCGCCGGCAGGCGGACCTCGGCGGCGAGGAGCCCGGGGCCGAGACGCTTGGTCTGCTGGGGGCGGAAGCGCTCGGCGGCGAAGCGCAGGCTCTCGTCGGCGAGCGCGCCCGGTGAGCCGGGCACGCTCTCGAGGCGGGCGACCATCGCCCGCGCCGCCGCGAGGCTCAGGAAGTCGAGGTAGAGGTAGGCCACGGCGCCGTCATCGCCCTCGGCGAGGCGTGCGCCCAACTCGCGCGGGCCGACGATCCGCTCCCACGGCATGCCTTCGCCGCCGGACAGCGCCGACGGGCGGCGGCGCCAGAGGCGCACGTCCTCGTCGGCCCACACGCGGCGCACGTGATCCACGAACGGGCGGAAGACGAGCTTGACGTTGGCCGGCCGTGGCAAACCGCGGCCGGCCTCGAGCCGCACCCACTCGACGGCGGCGAACGCGTCGTCCAGCGACGCGAACGGAAGCAACAGGGCGCCGATCTTCGGGCGGCGACCCACGGCGAGCACGAGCTGCACGACGGCGCCGAGCGTGCCCTCGCTGCCGACCAGGTCCTCGAGGCCGAAGGGCTCGAGGCCGCGGGAGCGGAACCACGCCTCGGCGCCGTCAGCGCCGATCTCGCGGTGCCCGCGTCGCGCGCTCCCGGTCGGTACGTCGAGCCGGCCGTCGGCGTGGAAGCGCACGGATCCTCCATCGGGCAGGACCACGTCGACCGCGCGCACGATGTCGACCGCGTCGCCGGGGCCGAAGCCGTTGAGCCCCGAGGCGCCGCTGACGAGCCAGCCGGCGAAGGTGCCGCCGAGGTTGGACGAGTAGACGGGTAGCGCAAGGTCGTGCTCGGCGAGGCGGCGGTGGATCTGGCGGAAGCGGGCGCCGCCGCCCACGACACAGACGTCGTCGTCCGGGTTCACGTCGATGTGGTCGAGGCGAGAGAGGTCGAGCACCAGCCCGCCGTCGTTGGGGACGGCGCCGCCGAGCGCCCCCGAGGCGGCGCCGCGGTTCGTGACCGGCACCTCGTGCTCGCGCGCCCAGGCGAAGGCGACCTCGACCTCGGGCCCCGACATGGGCAGGAACACGAGGTCCGGGCGGGCGCGCGTCAGCCACGCGGTGAACGCCGCCCCGAGGTACACGTTCTGGTCGCGCTCGGCCTCACGCCGCAGCGACTCGTCGGTGACGAGCCGGTCGGGGAGCGAGGCGAGCGCCGGCGTCCCCAGGTCGTGAAGAGCCGCGACGGCGGCCTCGAGAGACACGGCAAGATCGCGGGTCACGACCGGACAGGCGCGGGCGGCGGGCGGCAGCCCTCCGTTGAGGTACGCGTGCAGGTCGGCGATCGCCGGCCGCGGACGTGGGTCGGCGCTGCTCGGGAAGGAGGAGCGCGGGGGTGCGGCGGAGGGACCTGTGCTGTCGGGGGAGCCGTACCCAGCCGGGGCGGTCATGCACGCCGCCGGCATGGCGGAAGTGTCTCAGTCAACGAACGCACCGTGGGCATCCTCATCGTCTGCGTTGGAGCGACTGGCAAAGGCGACGCGGCGCGGCGCCTCATCTCGCAGTAAACCGGCCCGGCGCGGTGATGTCAATCGCCCCCGCGTCCACCCCGCCGGAGAGGCCCGGGACAGACGGGCAAGCGGGGCGACAGGCTGCTCGCATCGGCGCGCTCGGGTATCCTGAGGACCGTCCCCGGCCAGAAGTGGAGCGGTCTCGTGAGCACGCGTCCCCCCGACGTGGAGCACCCAGTCACGGCGAGCGTCGGCGCGGCGCCCGGCGGGGGGGGGGGGGGGGGGGGGGGGGGGGCCCCCCCGCCCCCCCCCGGGGGGCGGGGGGCCACGCCACGGCGGAGCCACCCAAACCCCGCCCAACCCCGCACGACCCCCCCGGGGAA
>JBBSBL010000115.1:0-4013 GCA_038251325.1 Solirubrobacterales bacterium
CGGCGAGCGCTCGCGCCGCCGCGGCGGCGTCGCCCGGCGGGTAGAGCCGGCCGCAGGCGGGGTCGAGGATCTCCACGGCGCCGCCGCCGGCCGGGGCGATCACGGGCCGGCCCGCGGCGAGGGCCTCGGCGAGCACCATCCCGTAGGGCTCGCGGTCGGCGGCGTGCAGCAGGCAGGTCGCTGCGGCGAGCGCCGCGGCCGGGTCGTCCAGCGCGCCGGGCAGCTCGACGTGCCCCGCGAGGTCGGGCGCCGCGCCCCGGCGCCGCAGCGCGGCGAGCAGGGCGGCGCCGTCCTCGCCGATCGGCGGCCCGGCCACCACGGCGCGGAGCTCCGGCACCGTTTCGCGGGCGCCGGCGACCGCCTCGAGCGCGAGGTCCGGCCGCTTCCACGGGACGACGGCGCCCAGCACCAGCGCGGTCGGGGCGCCGGGCGGCGGCGGGGCGGGAGCGTCGTCCGGGACGACGACCCCGGGGCGCACGACGTGGAGGTGGTCGGCGAGGGCGCCGCCCGGATCGAGGTCCGCCGCGATGGCGTCGGAGAGGCAGACGACGGCGTCGGCGCGACGCGCCGCCAGGCGGACGGCATGGGCGGCGCGGCCGGGCGGCAGGAGATCAACGTGCTCGAAGACCAGGCGTGGGCGATCGCGCAGCCCCGCGAGGCCGGCGGCCGCGGCGATGGCGCTGCGCATCCCCCACGCCACGACCGTCGAGGCGCCGAGCGCCCCGGCCAGGTCACGGATCTCCCGCGCGTGGGCGGCGAGCCGCACGGGAGCCGCCGCGCGATCGCGCATCGCCCCGCGCGCCTGGATCCGTCGGGTCGGCAGCGTGAGCACCGGCACCCCGCGGGCCCGCGCCCGGTCGGCCAGGCCGCCCGGCGGGCAGGCCAGGACCGCGGGCTCGCTGCACCCGGCGAGCACGTCGAGCAGGATGCGCTCGGCCCCGCCGTAGAGGCCCGAGTAGCTGGTGAAGAGGATCGGCACGGAGGCGAACATCTATCGTGGCGCGGTCCGCCGTGCCGCCACCTCGCCCGATCCTCGTGAACGCCCGGGCCGCCGCGCGGCCGGAGCTCGGCGGGGTCGAGCGCTGGGCCCGCGAGATGGCGGGCCGGCTGCCGGCGCGGCGCCCGGGCGCCTACCGGGTGGTGCGGCCGCCCGCTGTGCTGAGCCACCGGGCCGGTCAGGTCTGGGAGCAGATCTGGCTTCCGGCGGTGGCCGCTCGCGTCCGCGCCGGCCTGCTGTTCTCACCCGCCAACCTCGCGCCGCTCGCCTTTCCGCGCAACGTCGTCGTCATCCACGACGCCGCGGCGCTGCGGTTCCCGGCGTTCTACAGCCGCGCGTACGTCGCGTGGCAGCGCGCGGTCCTGCCCGCGATCGCCCAGCGGGCCGTCCGCGTGGTGACGGTGTCCTCGTTCTCGCGCGAGGAGATCGTGGGCCTGCTCGGGGTCGCGCCCGGGCGGGTCGTCGTCGTCCCGGGCGGCGTCGACGAGCGATTCCGCCCGGACGCCGATCCCGAGCCGGCGCGTCGTGCTCTGGGCCTCGAGCGCCCCTACGTGCTCACGGTGGCGAGCCGGATCGCACGCAAGAACCTCGCGGCGCTCGCGCCTGCCGCCGCCACGCTCGCCGCCGAGGGCATCGAGCTGGTCGCCGCCGGCGGGGGGCGCCCCCACCTGCAGGCGGAGGGCGGGGGCGGCCTGGTGCGCGCGCTCGGCCACGTGCCCGACGCTTTCCTCCCGGGGCTCTACGCCGGCGCCCGCGCCTTCGTGCTGCCCTCGGTCTACGAAGGGTTCGGGCTGACCGTGGTGGAGGCGATGGCGAGCGGCGTCCCGGTCGTCGCCGCCGACCGGGCGGCGCTGCCCGAGACCGCGGGCGGCGCGGCGCTGCTCGTCGATCCCGATGACCGCGAGGCGGTGGCCGCGGCGCTGCTGCGGGCCGCCGGCGACGAGGACGCCCGCACAGACCTGCGGTCGCGGGGCCTGGCGCGGGCCGGCGAGCTCAGCTGGGCCGCGGCGGCGCGCCGCGTCGACCGCCTGCTGGAGGACCTCACCGCCTAGCGAGCGCGCGACCCGGACCGGGCCGCCGCCGCGCAGGCGGTCGCCACGACCTTCGCGCGGCAGCCCTCGAGGCGCAGCGCGGCGGTACGCCAGGCGGCGAGCGCGGGCTTGTCGGCGGTTCGCGAGCGCAGCACCCGACGCAGGCCGGCGTAGCGGAAGGTGTAGTTGTTGCCGAGATCGGAGGAGGCCCACGTGTACCAGTAGAGCGCGCTCAGCCGGCGTGAGCGGCGGGCCCGGGCGATCAGCGGGAGCGCCTGCCGGACCCGGGCCGCCTGCCCGATCCGGGTCACCTCGGCGAAGAACGGCACGCGCAGCCGCCCGGCGGACGAGGGCCAGGACACCTCGGTCAGCGCGATGGGCAGCCGCGCGTCGCCGTGATTCGCCATGACCTGGCGGTTGAGGTCGACGACGCGCAGCACGTCCCGCGGGTCGCGGGTGAACGCGTTCAGCGCCACCTCGTCGAAGAGGCCGCGCCCACCGGCGCCGTAGATCGCCTCGAGCGCCTCCCACGAGCGGTTGGTCAGGCTGGCCAGGAGGACCCGGGCGTGCGGGTCGGCGGCGCGGATCGCCTGCGAGGCGGCCTGCAGGAGCTTGACGTAGGAGCTCGCGAAGGGGGCCGGCCAGTAGTAGGGGTTGTCGGGCTCGTTCCACACCTGCCAGGTGCGCACCGGACGTTTGGGCAGGGTGGGATGCCGGCGCCAGAACGCTCCGTGCTCGCCGTAGCGACGGACGAGGCCGCCCATGATCGCTGCGTATTCCGCGGGGTTGCGCGGCGTCAGGAGCGGGCTCGAGACGTCGGCGTGGGCCCAGGGCGGGGCTCCGAGCACCGTCGGCAGCAGGGTCAGCCCCCGCCGCGCCAGCGACGCCACCACGCGATCGAGCCAGGTGAAGTCGGTCGGCACTCCGGCGACGGACTGCAGGCCCCGCCGCCATGCGGGCGGCAGGAGACTCCAGCGCGCCCAGGGCTGCAGGCGGTACCAGTACACCGCCATCCGCACCGACTCGACGCCCGCCGCCGCCATCCGGGCGGACTCGACCGGGACCGAGCCCTGGCCCTCGACGAGCCGGAGGTCGAAGTTCGCGCCCAGGAAGCCCTGCGGGACCTGGCGCCGGCTCGTGGCGCCCGCGGCCGGCGCCGCGGCCAGCGCGGCGACGAGCACGCCGGCGAGCAGCGCGGTGGGCAGGGCGCGGGACACCCGTCTCATGCCGCGGCGTGTTCTACCCGCAGCGGCTGACGGACGCCTTCACGCCCGACCGGCAACCTTCGAGCGCCAGGGCCCGCCGGCGCAGCGCGACGGCGGACGGCTTGTCGGAGACCTGCCCGCCGCTCAGGACGCGGAGTCCGGAGTAGTCGAACGGGTCGTCGGAGCTCGTGTACCGGGAGAGCCAGGTGTAGGCGTAGACGCGGGTCAACCCGAGCTTGACCCGATCACGCGCGAGAAGCCGGGTCGCCTCGTCGAGCTTCTGGGCGGCGCCGGCGTCGGTCGTCTCGGTGCCGTAGACGTTGCGCGTCAGCTGGTCGGATTGCTTCCCCCCGCGCCCGGGGTAGCAGTCGTAGGCGCGGCAGGCGGCGGGCCAGTTGAGCTCGGTCCAGTAGATCGGCTTGCGGCGGTCGCCGCGACGGTTCATGACGCGGCGCACGTTCCGCACCGCGGTCACGACGTTGCGCGGCTCCCAGGTGTAGGTCTGGACCGCGACGGCGTCGAAGTACCGGCCGCCGTGCTTCCGGAACGAGTCGTAGATGAAGCCGAGCGACTCCCAGGAGATGTTCGTCAGCGCGGCGAGGACGACCTTGGCGCCCCTGTCGACGCGCTTGATCGTGCGGTAGGACGCCCGCAGGAGGTACGGGTAGGTCAACCGATCCTGCACCGCTCCCTTGGGCACCGGGCGGCCCGAGGGATCCTTGTCGGGGCCGGAGTCGAACGGCTGGGGCCAGTAGAGGGAGATGTTCGGCTCGTTCCAGA
>JBBSBL010000116.1:0-3894 GCA_038251325.1 Solirubrobacterales bacterium
CCCCCCACACCTCGTGTGCACCCCCTGCCCCCCCCGCCGCCCCGGGGGGGCGGCCGGGCGAACCACACCCGCGGGGGGTGGGGACGGGGGGGCGGGCGGTCAGGGCGCGAGCCGTTCCAGGATGAGCTCGCGCACCCGGGCGGCGTCGGCCTGGCCGCGCAGCTCCTTCATGACCGCGCCGATGAGCGCACCCGCGGCGGCGAGCTTCCCGTCACGCACCTTCGCCGCCACGTCCGGGTTGCCCTCGATGGCCCGCTCGACGGCCGCGCCGAGCGCGCCCTCGTCGGACACCACGGCGAGCCCCCGAGCGGCCACGATCTCGTCCGGGCCGCCCTCGCCGGCCAGCACCCCTTCGAGCACCTGACGGGCCAGCGGGTCGCTCAGCGTGCCCGCAGCCACGAGTGACTGCACGCGCGCCACCTGAGCCGGCGTCACGGGCAGCTCGGCCGGCTCGGTGCCGTCCTCGCGCGCCCGCCGGGCCAGCTCGCCCAGCCACCACTTGCGGGCGGACTGCGGCGCGGCACCGGCGGCCACGGTCTCCTCGACCAGGCGCAGGACGCCCGCCCCGACGGTGTCGCGCATCTCCAGGTCGGAGAAGCGCCACTCCGTCTGGAGCCGGCGCCGACGCGACGCCGGGTCCTCCGGCAGCTCGGCGCGCAATCGCTCCACCCATCCCGGCTCCGGGGCGACCGGCACGAGGTCGGGCTCGGGGAAGTAGCGGTAGTCCTCCGCCTCCTCCTTCGAACGACCGGGCGTCGTGACGCCGGTGTCCTCGTGCCAGTGGCGGGTCTCCTGGTGCACCGTCCCGCCCGAGCCGAGCACCGCTGCCTGGCGGCGCACCTCGAAGACGACCGCCCGCTCGACCGAGCGCAGCGAGTTGACGTTCTTGGTCTCGGTGCGGGTGCCGTACGGCCGGGCGCCGCGCGGGCGCAGCGACACGTTCGCGTCGCAGCGCAGCTGACCCTGCTCCATCCGCGCCTCGGAGACCTCGAGCGCGAGCAGCAGGTCGCGGAGCTGGGCGACGTACGCCCGGGCGACCGCCGGCGCGACGTCGGCCGGCACCTCGACCGGCTTCGTGACGATCTCGACGAGCGGGATGCCGGCCCGGTTGTAGTCGACGAGGGAGTGCTCGGCGCCGTGGATCCGACCGGTCGCGCCGCCGACATGCAGGGACTTGCCGGTGTCCTCCTCCATGTGCGCGCGCTCGATGCCGACCCGGTACGACTGCCCGCCCAGCTCCACGTCGAGCCAGCCGCCGACGGCGATCGGCTCGTCGTACTGCGAGGTCTGGAAGTTCTTCGGCATGTCCGGGTAGAAGTAGTTCTTCCGAGCGAAGCGGCACCACGACGCGATGTCGCTGTGCAGTGCGAGCCCGATGCGTACGGCCGACTCCACCGCCACCTCGTTGACCACCGGCAGGGCGCCGGGCAGGCCGAGGCAGGTGGGGCACACCTGCGAGTTGGGCTCCGCGCCGAACGCCGTCGAGCAGCCGCAGAACATCTTCGACCGCGTGCCGAGCTCGACGTGGACCTCCAGGCCCATCACCGGCTCGTAGCCGGCCACCGCCTCCTCGTACGCCGGCAACTCGGTCGACACGGTGGCGTCGACGCTCACGACGACGCGTCCCCCAACGCCTCGGCACCGCCAGCGGTGTGCTCGCGGATCTCCCGGACGATGATGGCGATCGCGGTGAGCAGGGCGAGCGCGTTGACGACCGCGTCGAACAGGCGCAGCTTGTCGCGGTCCTCGGTGGCCTGGCGCACCTGTCGCACGACCGTCGTGATGGCAAGCGCCTGGGCGCCGAGGCGGGCCCAGCTGCGGGTGGCAGGGTTCATCGGGAGACCTCCGGTCGGGGACTGGCTGGTCGGGCGCCGGCCAGATCGGGCACATGGTCGAGGAGCGGGGCTCCCCACGCCTGCTCGAACGCCGCCTCCAGCGCGGCGCCGACGCGGTAGAGGCGGTCGTCGGCGAGCACGGGAGCCATGACGTGAAAGCCGACCGGCAGCCCGTCGTCGGGCGAGCGCCCGCACGGAAAGGACGCGGCGGCGTTGCCGGCGAGGTTGGCCGGGATGGTGCACAGGTCGGCCTTGTACATGGCCAGCGGGTCGTCGGCGCGCTCGCCGAGGCGGAACGCCGTCGTCGGCGTCGTCGGTGACACGAGCACGTCGCAGGTGGCGTAGGCGCGCTCGAAGTCGCGGGCGATGAGCGTGCGAACCTTCTGTGCCGAGCCGTAGTAGGCGTCGTAGTAGCCGCTGGACAGCGCGTAGGTGCCGATCATGATGCGTCGCTTGACCTCGGCGCCGAAGCCAGCGCCCCGGGTCAGCGCCATGACCTCTTCGGCGCTGCGGGTACCGTCGTCGCCGACCCGCAGGCCGTAGCGCATCGCGTCGAAGCGGGCGAGGTTGCTCGACGCCTCGCTGGGCGCGATGAGGTAGTAGGCCGGCAAGGCGTAGCCGAACGACGGGCAGGAGACGTCGAGGACGTCGGCGCCGAGGGACGCCAGCAGGTCGACCGTCTCGCGGAACCGCTGCTCCACACCGAGCTGGTAGCCCTCCCCGCCGAGCTCGCGGACGACGCCGACCCGCAGCCCGCGTACGTCGGCGGACCGTGCCGCCTCGACGACCGGTGGCACCGGCGCGTCGATGCTGGTCGCGTCGAGCGGGTCATGGCCGGCGATCACAACGTGCAGCAGGGCGGCGTCGAGCACGCTGCGGGCGCTGGGGCCGGCCTGGTCCAGGCTGCTGCTGAACGCGACGAGTCCGTAGCGGCTGACCCCGCCGTACGTCGGCTTCACCCCGACAGTCCCGGTGACGGCGCTCGGCTGGCGGATCGAGCCGCCGGTGTCGGTGCCGATCGCCAAGGGGGATAGGTGCGCGGCGAGGCTGGCGCTCGATCCTCCGCCGGAGCCGCCGGGCACGCGGTCGAGGTCCCACGGATTGCGGGTGGGGCCGAAGGCGCTGTTCTCGGTGGAGGAGCCCATCGCGAACTCGTCCAGGTTGGTCTTGCCGAGGATCACGAGACCGGCATCCTTGAGCCGGCGGACGACGGTGGCGTCGTACGGTGGCACCCAGCCGTCGAGGATGCGCGAGCCGCACGTGGTCGGCACGGCCCTGGTGACCAGGATGTCCTTCACCGCCACCGGGACGCCGGCCAGGGGGCCTAGCCGCTCGCCGGAGCGCCGCGCGTCGTCGACCGCGTGCGCGGCAGCCATGGCGCCGTCGGCGTCGACGTGGAGGAACGCGCGCACCTCGCCGTCGACGGAGGCGATCCGGTCCAGATGAGCCTGCGCGATCTCGGTGGCGCTCACGTCGCCGTGGGCGATGAACGCGGCGAGCTCGGCGGCGCTGCGGTGGACGAGGTCGTTCACGCCTCCTCCCCGAGGATCCGGGGGACGCGGAAGCGGCCGTCCTCCGCGGCCGGGGCGCCCGCCAGCGCGGCGGCCTGCCCGAGCGACGGGCGCAGCTCGTCGCGGCGGGCGACGTTGGTGAGCGGCAGCGGGTGGCTGGTCGGCGGCACGTCCTCGGCGGCGACGTCGGCCACCGCCGCGACGGCGCCGAGGATCACTCCGAGCTGTCCGGCGAGGTGGTCGAGCTCGTCGGGGGCGAGGTCGAGCCGGGCCAACCGCGCGAGGTGCGCGGCCTCCTCGCGGGTGATCGACGCCATGGGGGCATGCTACGGAGCGCGGCGCGCCCGCCTGCCGCCGCGGCTGCGGCTCCCGCCCCTCCCCGCGGCCCGCCCCGCCCGCGGCTGCGGCCCGCCCCTCCCCGCGGCCCGCCGCTCCCCGCGGCCGCCCCTCCCCGCGGCCCGCCCCTCCCCGCCCCGCGCCCCTCCCCGCGGCCTCCCGCCCCGCCCCTTCCACGATCTTGAGGCCTTTCCAGCTCGACCGCACCGGGA
>JBBSBL010000117.1:0-3811 GCA_038251325.1 Solirubrobacterales bacterium
CCCGCGAGGTTGATCGCTCCCATCACCATCCATGCCGGCTGCTCGGTGATCTGGCCCTCGTAGTCGTGGAAGAGCCCGACCCCGCAGGACGCCGGGTGGGGCGAGTAGAAGGCGTTGCAGGCGTCGTCGGCCGAGACGATCGCGCCCCAGTGGCGCGGGAACGCGGTCGCGTGGGCGGCGAGCGTGTTGCGCGTGTACTCACTCCAGGCGTAGGCCGTCGCGTGGGGGACCGTGCCGTCGAGCCGCGCGAGCGCCCACGTCAGCCACCCGTTGATGTCGTACCACACCCCGCCCGGGTAGGCAGCGGCGCCCGCGAACGTGCCGCCGCTGTCCGCGGGCCCGGCGGTCTTCGCGCCGACCTCGGTGATGTCCGGGTCGGCCAGCGCGGGCGCCATCGCCGAGCCGATCCGGCTCGGGCCGCGCACGACGGCCGGCGCGCCGACCCCGGTGAGGAAGCGCCGGATCGCGCCCACGAGCGTCCCCGCCTGGGCGGCGGTCGGGACCCCGGCGAGGATCGCCCACGGCTGCGGCTCGCCGAGGATCAGGCCATGGCCGATCTGCCCCTTGGCGCCGTATCCGCGCGCGTACCAGCCGCCGGGCGTGCGGTTGCCGCGCATCACGTCGCGCAGCTCCGCGGCCCGGCGGCGAAGCTCGCCGGCGAAGCGCGGGTTGCCGCGCAGCTCGGCGAGCTGCGCGAGCTGCGGATAGACGTAGGCGAGCTGCGCGGTGATCAGCAGCGACTCGTTCATCCCGAGGTAGGAGACCGAGAAGTCAGACCAATCGCCGGTCGAGCCCACGTCGTAGCCGCCGTGCGGGCCGCGCAGCGACTCCATGTGCGCGTAGGCGAGCTTGACGTGCTGCCAGAGACTCGCCCTGTGCGCCGAGTCGCGGAACGCGAGGCGCTCGTCGAAGAAGCGCGTGTCGCGTGAGCCGAGCCCGTACTGGGCGGCGGCCATCAGCAGCCAGACGTCGAGGTCGCCCGAGGTGCCGAGGTTCGCGTCGCTGCACAGCGGCCCGATCCCGTAGGGAAAGTAGGGCAGCGGCCCGGCCTGCGCGGGCTGGAGCGCCAGCGAGTAGCGCAGGATCTCGCGCGCCAGCGAAGGGTCGGCGTAGGTCATCGGCGGCATGTAGTGCAGCCAGCTGCGGAAGCCGAGGTTCAGCCCCGCGCTGTACTGGTAGTAGCCGCCCTGGGTGATCGTGTGGTGGCCGCACTCCTCCTCGTAGACGGAGGCGGCGCGCAGCAGGTAGGCGTCCCAGGCGAGCTCGCGCGCGACCCAGCGCCGGCGCGGGCCGAAGTCGGCCCTCGGCAGCCAGGCGGCCCATGCGCCCTCGCTGGCGGCGAACGGATGGCGCGTGCGGCGGTAGGTCCGCACGAGCGGCGCGATCCGGCCTGGGTGCGTGATGCCGTAGGCGTAGCGCAGCGTCACTGCCTGGCCGGGCGCGAGCCGCAGCGGGGCGCGGAAGGCGAACAGCGTCTGGCCGCTGGAGCCGCTCGGCACGCGCGGGGCGGCCGCGGCGGAGAGCCTGTCGGCGACGACGGCCGCCGGGGCGGCGCGCGTGCCGGCCCCGAAGAACGCGGCGAGCGAGCTCGCGTGGCCGCCGAGCGGCCCGCGCAGCGCCGCGGCGAAGATGCTCAGCGGCCGCGTGTCTCCGTGGTCCGGGGTCTGCGCGACGCTGAGCGTTCGGGTGCGCGCGCTCCAGCGCGGCTGGCCGAGGCCGCGGTGGAAGGAGTGCGACTGGTCGAAGGGGTTGACGTCCCAGTACTCGAACCAGGAGACCCGCCGCGCCGAGCGGGAGAGATTGCGGATCGTTACGTCGTGCAGCAGCAGCGGGTCGTCGCCGAACGGCGCGTAGACGGCCTCGCGAACGTCCATCCCCGCGGCGCGCAGGCGGCGCCCGTAATAGCCGACGCCGAACTCGCGCGCCGGGCGGCTCCCGCGCGGGCGGTCGAGGTAGAGCGTGCTCAGCACGCGGCGGCCTACCCGCAGGTAGCCGTAGCCGCCCGCGTAGTGTCGGCCGGCCGGCTCGTAGCGGTTGGCCCACTGGGCGAGGCGGTCCTGGCTCCACAGCTCGGTGTAGCCGTGGTTCCAGGCGTCGGCCACGACGTGGTCGTTGCCGAGCTCGTGCTGGGCGGCGGTGGAGCCGGTCTCCGGCTGGCGCGCCCACGGCGTCCGCTGCTCGTCGATCTCGTACCGGTATGCGGGGAGCCCGAAGCGGTCGACGGTCCAGCGCCCGAAGTCGCCGCTGCCGAAGCTCGAGCGCAGCTCGGCCGGTCGGTGGTCGGCTGAGAGCGGGGCGGGGGCCCGCGCGGCCGCGGTCCCGGTGAGCGCTGCGGCCCACACGAGCGCGCAGCCGGCCAAGACTGCGGCAGTCCTCCTCACGTGCGCGAACCTACCTGTTGTTGCGCTGCGCGGCGCCGCTCGGCAGGGGCGGGCTCAGAGCCATCCGAGCCCGACCCCGAAGAGGAGCGCCATAGTCACGTCGATCGCGGCGAGCCCGCCCACGCGCGTCCAGCGCTTGCGCGGCGTCGGCGCGTCGTAGACCCAGGCCGCGAAGAGGAAGAACCACAGGTAGCCGAAGATCACGATCAGCGGCACGAACGGCGTGTTCCACCACCACCAGTGCCAGTGGAAGACGCCCGCCGCGTTCAGGAACAGCTCGACGGCGACGCTGACGATCGACAGCCCCAACCCGACGGCGAGCCGGTTCGGCATGCCGAGGATCCGCGCCGAGCGGTCGGCCGGAAGCATCTTGACGTAGACGATCCCGCCGAGCGCGAACATGAACGTGATCTCGACGTTGATCCCGACCAGGAACTGATAGGCAGTAGGCCCCGTGGTCGCCCACAGCGGGGCGACGTCGGTCGCCTTCAGCACCAGCGAGTTGACGATCTCGTTGAACCAGTCCGCGAACCAGACCGCGAGGCCGGCGGCGATCACGTCGAGGCGTCGGCGCTCGTACTCGTTCGCGTAGACGTAGAGCACGATCGCCAGCAGCGTGACCGCGTACCACTTGAACAGCGCAGTGTCGCGCACCAGGCGCTCCGCCTCCAGCGTGGCGTCGGTGCGCGTGGCCAGCACGGCGAGCATCGGCGTGGGAGGCTAGCCCGCCCCGCGGCTGGCGGCAGCCGCGCAGGCGCACCATCCGACAGCGAGAAGTCGAGAGCGCGTTGTGTCAGGCTGCGGGCGGCGGAGCCGGAGTCAGCCCATGGCGTCGCATGACCTCGCCGATCCGCGCGAGGGTCGGGTGGCCCGCCGGCCGAGTCGGCGAACACGGCGGCGACTTCGCGGAAGTAGTCGGGGCCGAGCACGCGGGGCGTGACGATCGCCAGCGCCTTCGCGTCGAGGTCGGCGCGGTTGTCGAGATGATGGACCGCACCGCGCGCTATACATAGCGCCTCGCCCGGAGCCACCTCGACTGCCACGCCGTCGACCGTCCAGGTGGAACGCCCTCGAGGCCGTAGATCGTCTACTCGAAGCGGCTGCCGCATCCGCGTGGCCTTCGACGGGATGACCGTCGCCCGGCAGCTCGGCGTGGTCCCCGCCTCGGGAACACGCGCCGAGCGAGCGATGGCCACTGCCCAGCGACTGCAACAGGCGCTCCGCCGGCGCCCCGGACGCGGGCCCGGATGAACGGCCTCCTCCGGACGTCCGCCTAGGTGTAGGTCCCGGGGAGGTTGTTCCGGTCGTGGAGCGAGCCGTGGCGCATGCGGGTGAGGACCCTCCGGTCTCCGCGTAGGCCGATAACGCGACGTCCTGCACGGACGACGCCGGTTAGCGTCCCGACTAGGGGGTCGTATACGCCCCCCAGC
>JBBSBL010000118.1:0-3810 GCA_038251325.1 Solirubrobacterales bacterium
CGGCGGGATCCGGCGCTGCCTCGGCGCGACGCTGGCGATGGCCGAGCAACGGGTCGTCCTCGCGGCCGTCGCCCGCCGCACCGACCTCGTCGCCGACGACCCGGCGCCCGAGCACGCGCTGCACCGCAACGTGACGATGATCCCGGCGCGCGGCGCCCGGGTGGTGGTGCGGGAGCGGCGCGCGGCCTGAGGTCAGCGGCGCGGCAGCACCCGGAAGCCGAGGTCGCGCGCCGTGGCGGTGGCGCGGCCGGCCCGGGCCGAGAGGCGCAGGCGGTAGCGACCGGGGCGGAGCGTCCGGCGGCGGTCCAGGCGGCCGGCGAAACGCACGCGGTGGGTGCCGACGGACAGGCGGCGCAGCGTCAGCGTTCCCGCTGGCTTGAGCGCCGTGCAGCGCCCGCGGCGCGGCGCGCGTCGGACCGCGCGGCACGCGCGACCGCGGCGCACGCCCGGCACCACACGCAGGAACGAGAGGCGCGGCGTGGCGGCGACGCTGAGCGTGAAGGAGATCGTGGTCCCGACGGGCGTCGCATGGCGCCGCCGCCGCGCCGAGGCTCTCGGCGTCGCGCGGCCGATCCGCCAGGCCTGCGGAGCCATGCGGACGTTCCGAATCGCGAGCACCGGGGGCGGGATCGGGCCGGTCCCCGGCGGGCGGACTGCCGTGCGGAAGGTCGCGTCCGAGCCGACGGCGCTCCCGGCCGCGTTCGTCGCCACGAGCCGGTAGTGGACGACGGCGTCGGCCGGTAGCCCGGAGAGCGGCTCGCTCACGGCCACCGCGGGCAGTCCGGTTCCGGCGCTGCGGTCCGGGGTGGCGCTGCCGTAGCTCGCGGTCGGGCCGTACTCGACGTGCCAGGTCGTGGGCAGCCCGGCGGGGATGATCTTGCCCGCGACGGTCGCGCCACCCGAGGTGATCGCGCTCGCCACCCCCGTGAGGACGCTCGGTGCGACCGCGAGCTCGTGGGCGCCGATGTCCGGTCCGCCGCCGAGCGTGCGCGGCCGCCCGTCGACGTCGAGCGTCCCGGTCGCCGCGTCCACCGCCCCCTTGTCGATCGTGGGCGAGCCGGCGAGCTGCACGTAGTCGGAGGGTCCGAACGGCGCTCCGGCCACCGCCGAGAAGATCGGCGCGCCGGCGAGGATCGAGCTCGGCGCGGTGTTGACGATCGTTACGTCACCGTCGGCCGGTACCACCGTCGGGAGCGTCAGGGCGCTGGAGCCGACCTTGAACCTCACCTTGCCCGGGTTCGCGCCGGTCCAGGCGCTGAGCTTGACGTCCGTCGCGGCGCCGTCCGCGATGAGGCCGAGCGCATCGATCCGGATGTCCGCATAGGCGCCGGCGTCGATCTTGACCCCGACCCCCAAGGCACCCGGTGCCCGGGCGGTGACGTTGCGCAGCTGCCCGAAGGAGGGCATGCCGGGTCCGGCGAGGCCCAGCGACACCTCCACGCCCGAGCCCCCGAGGCCGGAAGCGATGCACACGCTGTCGCGCACGACGGCGAGCCCGAGCGTCCCGCTCGCGCCGCACGCATAGCCGCTCACGCCGTTGACTCGGACGAGCAGCCGCTCGACGGTCGCGTCGCCCGCGAGCACGCCCGCCTTCCCGTCGTTGACGATCGCCAGGTCCGCGAGCCGACTCCCGGGCGGGTTGAGGTTGACCGCCGGCGTGAAGAGCGGGGTGTTGAAGTGGATGACCGGCCGCGGACCCCCGGGCGCGCCGTGGATGTCGTGCGCGGACACCATCGTGACCCCGGTCGTGATCGGGCTCGCCGGCGTGTGCGGCACCGCGTAGTAGTCCCCGGGCCGCACGAGCACGTCGTCGCCGGGTGCCGCCGCGGCGACCGCGCCGGAGAACGTGCACGGCGCCGCCGCGCTGCACGGAGCGACCGCGACCGCGCTGTCGGGATCCGCATACCGCGTCACGGCGCCCGCCGGCGCGGCCGCCAGGAGCGGCAGCGCGAGCATGACGACGGGGATGGCGACACGTCGGAGCATGGGCAGGTGCGGTGTCATCGCCCCGCGCCGACCGTTCCTTGAGATCTTTCCCTCTCGCCAATCGAGGAGTCCACATGACCGATGAGCCCCTGACCATCGACGAGATCGTCGCCGCCGGCCGAGCGACGCGCGAGCGCGTGGTCCGCGTCGAGCGGTCCGCCGACCGTGCGACGGTCACCCTCGCCGAGCCCGAGCGCCTCAACGCGCTCACTGCCGCCGTCGTCCAGCAGCTCAAGACGACGCTCGCCGAGCTCACCGCCGACCCGGCGATCCGCGCGATCGTCCTCACCGGCGAGGATCCCGGCTTCTCCGCGGGCGGCGACCTCGCGATGATGGACAACGCGATCCGCCGCCTCGACCTGGGGGAGGACGACGAGGAGGGCACGACCGCCATCTGGCGTTGGATCCGCGGTGAGTTCGGCGCGATCGCGCGGACGATCGCGCGCAGCGACGTCGCGTTCATCGCCGCGATCAACGGCCCCGCCGCCGGTGTCGGGCTGGCGTGGGCGCTGACCTGCGATCTCGCGATCGCCTCCGAGCGCGCGAAGATCGTGCCGGCGTTCGGCCGCCTCGGGCTGCTCCCGGAGGTCGGCACGAGCTGGGCGATCACCCGCCGGCTCGGCTACCAGGGCGCGTTCGCCTACTACTTCGGCGGCGAGATCCTCGACGCCGAGCGGGCGCGCGAGCTCGGCCTCGTCCACGAGGTCGTCCCGCACGACGAGCTGCTCGCCCGCGCCGACGCCTGGTGCGGGCGCATCTGCGCCGCCCCGCCTCACGCGCTGAAGATGACCAAGCCGCTACTTCGCGCCGCCGCCGACGGGACGTGGGAGGCGACGTTGACGATGGAGGAGTTCGCCGAGCCGAACGCCTTCACCACCGGCGCCTTCGCCCGCGCGGTCCGCGGGTTCGCCGCGGCGGGGGAGGGGGTGGAGCGCTACCGGCGCGTGGAGGGGTGAGATCCGCGACCGGAGCCTGAGCTACCGTGGCCATCGTGGTTCCCGACGAGGCGATCGCCCGTGTCGCTCGCGCTCTGGCCGACGCTGCGGAAGGCCCGGCGAGGGTGCTCCTGTTCGGCTCGCACGCGCGGGGCGACGCCGCGCCGGACAGCGACGTGGATCTCCTGGTCGTCAAGCGCGAGGTCGCGGACCGCTTCCAAGACAGCGTGCGGCTCGCCCGCCTCGCTGGCGCGATGCGACTTCCGGCCGATGTCATCGTCGTCAGCGAACAGCAGGTCGAGGAATGGGGCTCGGTTCCGGGAACGATGCTGCACGACGCCCTGGCCGAAGGCAGGGTTCTTGCCGAAACATCGGGCCAGTCGATCGATCGCTCGCGCGCCCGGGAGATGGTTCATCGGGTCCGTGATTGGGCGAAGGAGCAGGACGGCTAGATCGCCCCAGCGATTTGTTCGGCAAGGGCCGGATCAACTGAACCAAACTAATTCGCCGGCGACCCGCCGAACTTGACGGACCGCCGCCCGACCGGGTCAACTTCCTGGCTGATGCCCGGCCGCGACACCAACCTCGGCGCGAAGCGCGCCCGTCAGGCGCGGGTGGAGCTCGGGCTCGATCCGGCGGCGCCGCTGGCGTGCGTGCTCACCGCGGTCGAGGAGGCGGCGCGCGTACCGGTGGGGCTCGTCGCGTTCGGCGACGGCATCGCCGGGTACTGCTGGCGCGGGGGAGACCATGTGATCCTCTGGGTCAACGGCTCTCACAGCGCGCCGCGCCAGCGCTTCACCCTCGCCCACGAGTTCGGCCACCTGCGCTGCGGCCACGACGGGGCGCTGCCGCCGGAGTCGGTCGAGACGCTCGGCGGCAAGGTCACGAG
>JBBSBL010000119.1:0-3730 GCA_038251325.1 Solirubrobacterales bacterium
ATCGGCGAGTGGGTGGCGCCGACCGGGGCGCGCCTGTGGAACAGCGGCAACTGGACCTATGAGACGCAGTTCCTCACCGCGACGCCGAACGAGAGCCCCTACTGGCCCGGCACCGTGGTCCTCGTGCCCGAGGACGGGCCGCCCGAGCTGCGCCGCCTGCTCGGCCATCGCGGGCGCGACGAGCTCGCGCCGGGCGCCTTTGAGCCGTGAGCTCGCCCTCAGGGCACCCCCGGGGTGAAGCACGTGGCCCAGCAGGTCACGCCCTCGCCGATCTCGAGGTCGAGCACGCCGTCGGTGTGCCGCGGGTGGAGGATCAGCGGGTAGGCGCCCGCATGCTCGACCTCCAGCGCCTCGCCGTTCGCCCGCACGGTGCCCTCGCCGCTCAGCACCGCCCAGACGCCGCCCGCGGCGTAGGGCCCGCGGTAAGGCCCATCGACGTCGGCGCTCTGCGCGGGCAGCAGCCGCCCCGGCTCGTCCTCGGGGCGCACGGGGGCCATGGGCGGGCGCTCGATGCCGAGGAGGCGCTGGATCTCGCGCTCGGTGTCGGCGTAGGCGCCCTCGCCGACGTGGAGGTCGCGCAGCATGAGGTCCCGGTCGAAGAGGAAGCGCGAGGGCCAGCCCTCGGTGCCGTAGCTGCTCCACAACTCGCCGTCGCGGTCGACGACGACCGGGTAGGGGATGGCCAGGCGCTCCACCGCGGCGGCCACCGCGTCGGCGTCGCGCGAGGGGGGGAAGCCGCTCGCGTGGATCCCGATGACCCGAAGCCCGGCCTCGGCGTAGCGCTCGTGCCAGCCGACGAGGTAGGGCAGGGTCCGCAGCGAGTTCGGCCGGCAGAAGTCCCAGAACTCGACGAGCACCGGACGGCCGAGCTGCTGGTCCATCCGGAGGTTGGCCACGCCGATCCAGGGCAGGCCGCGCGGGAAGGGCGGCGCCGCGATGTCGTCCACGGACGGGCGCACGGGAGGCGGGATGGTACCTTCGGCCCGCCGCCGGTCCGTGATCTCACCGAGGAGGAAGCCGTGGACTTCTGGAGCCGCCTGGACGACGTCCGCTCGCGTTGGGACGTGCTGCAGCACCCGTTCTACCGCCGCTGGTCGGCCGGCGAGCTGACCCTCGAGGAGCTCGCGACCTACGCCGGCGAGTACTCCTACGCCGTCGACGGGCTCGCAGGGGCCGCGGCGCGGACCGCCGAGCTGGCCGGGCCCGAGCTACGCCCCGCGCTGCGCGCCCACGCCGCGGAGGAGGCCGCCCACGTCGCGCTGTGGGACGAGTTCGCCGGCGCCGTCGGCGGCGCCCGCGCGACGGCCCCCGCGCCGGAGACTGCGGCGTGCGCGCGCGCCTGGGCGGGTGACGAGCGGCGCACGCTGCTCGGATCGCTCGTCGCGATGTACGCGATCGAGTCGGCCCAGCCGGCGATCAGCGAGACCAAGCGCGACGGCCTCACCGCGCACTACGGCTTCGAGACCGGCCCCGCGACGCGGTACTTCGACCTCCACGCCGAGCTCGACCACGAGCACGCGGCGGCCGAGCGAGCCCTCATCGAGCCGCGCCTGGACGACGCCGACCACGACGCGCTGCTGGACGAGGCCGAGGCCGTCCTGCGCGCCAACTGGGAGCTGCTCGACGGCGTCGAGCGACGGATCGGGCGGGAGCCGGCCGCCACCGCGTAGCCGCGCGGCCGACGGCCTCGATGCGGAATACTGGGTCGAGGTGCGCCGCCTCCTCGCCCTCCTGGTCACGCTGCCGCTCGTGCTGGCCGGGTCGCTGGCCGCCCACCAGCTCGGGTTCGGCCTCGCCGCCCCGGAGGCGGGCCGCCGCGCGCGGCTGCTCGCCGAGAGTGGCCACTCCTACCTGACCCACCTGCCGATCGTGCTGGTCGTGCTCCTCACCGCCGTCGCCGTGGCCGGATGCCTGGCGGTCCGGGCGGAGCTTCGCGACCCGGGCGCCACGGCGGCGAGCCGCTGGCCGTACGCGCTCATCGCGCCGGGCGCGTTCACCCTGCAGGAGTGCCTCGAGCGCCTGCTGCACACCGGCGCGCTCCCGGTCGGCCTCGTGACCGAGCCGGCGTTCCTGCTCGGGCTCGCCCTGCAGCTCCCGATGGCGCTGCTCGCGGTGGTCCTCGCCTGGCTCGTGCTGCGGTCCGCCCGGCGGCTGGCCCGCGCGCTGGGCTCCCGCCGCCCGCCGCGCCCGGCGGCGGCCCCCACGCCGTGGGCCGGCTCGGCTCCCGCCTTCGTCGCTCCCCCTCGGTCCTCGGGCCTCGCCACGTGCGCGGCCGGCCGCGCGCCGCCTGTCCCCGCGACGGCCTGAGCACCGCCCGGCGCCGCCGCGGCGGTCGTCCGACGCCGGGTCGCGCCGTGCGCGGTCCCGGCGGGTCACCCGATCAAGGAGACGACACCATGCATCGCACGTCGACCCGGCCGCCGGCCGGAGCGCCGGCCTCGCTCGCCGCCCTCCGGGGTGCGGGATGAGTCGCAACCAACGCGTGATCCTCCTCGGCCTCGCCGCGCTCGTTGTCGCGATCGCCGTCGTCGTCGCGAGCACCTCGGGGGGCGACTCGAAGACGGCGGCGGCGACGACCGGCGCCACCACCGCGACCACGACGCCGTCGGTCACCCGCGTCGCGCTGAAGGTCGCCGGGGGGCAGGGCGTCGGAGGCGTGAGGGACATCTCGGTCACCAAGGGCCGGCGCGTCGCGATCACCGTCGCCTCGCCCGACTACTCCGGCGAGATCCACCTCCACGGCTACGACATCATGCGCAACGTCGCGCCCGGCAAGCCGGCGCGGTTCGACCTCGCCGCCACCCAGGAGGGGGTGTTCGACATGGAGGTCGAGGCGACCTCGACCCAGATCGCCAAGCTCACGGTGAACCCGTGAGCCGGCGGACGATCGTCCTGGGCGGCGCGGCCGCCGCCGTGGCGGGGCTCGGCCTGGCGCCGGACCCCGCCGCGGCGCACGGCCTCGTCGGCCGCGCCGACCTGCCGATCCCGGCCTGGCTGTTCGGCTGGGCCGCGGCGGCGGTCCTGGTCGTCTCGTTCGTCGCGCTCGCGGTTCTGTGGCCCCGCCCCCGCCTCGGGCACGCCCCGCGGCGGCGGCTCTTCCGCCTCGGGGCGTGGGCCGACGTCATCGGCGGGATCGTGGGCCTGGGCACCTTCGGCCTGCTCGTCTGGGCCGGCCTGAGCGGCACCCAGGTGCCGACCGCGAACCTCGCGCCGACCATCGTCTATGTCCACTTCTGGGTCGGCATTCCCTTCGCCAGCCTGCTCTTCGGCGACGTCTTCCGTCTGCTGAGCCCGTGGCGCGCACTCGCCCGCGGGGTCGCCTGGGGGGCCGGGCGCCTGGCCGGTGGCCGGCTGCCCGCCGCGCTGCCCTACCCGCCACGCCTCGGTCGCTGGCCCGCCGCGGCGTCGATCCTGGCCTTCGCCTGGGTGGAGCTCGTGTTCACCGGCAAGGCCGACCCGAGCACCGTCGCCGTGCTCGCGCTCGTCTACGCCGCCGTCCAGCTCGTCGGGATGAGCCTCTACGGGATCGAGCCCTGGTCGGCGCATGGGGACGGCTTCGGGGTCTACTTCGGCCTGTTCGCGCGCGTCTCGGCCTTCGAGCGCCGCAACGGATGGCTGCTCGCGCGCCCGCCGCTCTCCGGGCTGCCGTCGCTCGACATCGTTCCCGGGACGCTGGCGACGCTGATCGTGATGATCGGCTCCACCACGTTCGACGGCCTCTCCCAGGGCC
>JBBSBL010000120.1:0-3671 GCA_038251325.1 Solirubrobacterales bacterium
CAGCGGGTGGAGCTGCTCGCCCACGAGGCGACAGTACCCGCGTGCGGGCGGGCCGCCGTCCGCTGGAACTACCGAGTCGCGATGGGGGCGTTCCGCCGCGGGCGCTTCCGCGGCCGGCCGGCCGGCGCGGCCGCCGCCGCGACGAGCAGCTCCGCCATCCCGGCCTCGATGTCGCCGCAGAGCACGTCGAGATCCGGGGCGGTGTCGAAGTCGCCGGTCACCCCGAACGTCAGGCCGCCGTCGTAGGAGAAGATCGCGACGCCGACGCGGACGTTGCCGGCGAGCGGCACGTAGGGGAACGCCTCGACCATCCGCCGGCCCGCGGCGAAGAGCGGGTGCTGGGGCCCGGGAACGTTCGTCGTGACGGTGTTCACGTTGCGCTGCGGGATGTGCGCGGCCACCCGCTCGCCGAGGGCAAGCAGCATCGGCGGGGCGAAGCCCGAGAGCGAGGTGAGCGCCTCGCCGGCGACCGCCTCCTTCGACTCCTTGAGATCGTGCATCTGGGCGGTGATCGCCGCGAGCCGGCGAACCGGGTCCGCGATGGCGATCGGCAGCTCGGCGAACATCGCCGAGACGCGGTTGTCGTAGGTGCCGCGCTGCCCGGGCGTCCGCACGGACACGGGCACGAGCGTGCGGATGACGAGGTCGTCGACCGGCTCCCCCCGCGCCGTGAGGAGCGTGCGGAAGCCGTTCGTGATGATCGCCAGCACGACGTCGTTCACGGTGCCGCCGAGCACGCTGCGGGCGGTCTTGACGTCGGCGAGCGTCGCGCGCGCCCACGCCCACCGACGGTGCGGCCCGAGCGGCCCGTTGATCGACGACGGCGGCGTGCGGCGCACGAGCCCGCGCATCGCCGCGAGGCCATGCGCGGTGTCGAGCGCCCGCGCGGCGTAGGCCCGCGGCGCGCGCGCGGCCGCCTCGACGGTGCGGACGATCTCCCACGGGCTCGTGGCGCGCTCGATCGCGCCGCGCGCGAGCAGCTCCGGCCACGCGGGCTCCGGGGCGGGGCTCCAGCGCGCCGGCTCGGCGGGCGGCGCATCGCGCTCGCGGTCGAGCACGACCGTGATGAGGTCGGTCCCCGAGACGCCGTCGACCATGCAGTGGTGGATCTTCGACAGCAGCCCCCAGCGCTCGGCCTCGAGCCCCTCGATCACCCACATCTCCCACAGCGGGCGTGCCCGGTCGAGCCGCTGGGACATCACGCGCCCGACGAGATTGCGCAGCTCCACCTCGCCGCCGGGCCGCGGCAGCGCGGAGTGGCGCAGGTGGTAGCGCAGGTTGAAATGCGGGTCGTCGACCCACCGCGGCCGGCCGACGGCGAGCGGCACGAACCGGACCTTCTGGCGGTAGCGCGGGACGAGCGGGAGCTTGCCCTCGACCATGGCGGCGATCTCCTCGAAGGGCGGCGGCGGGCCCTCGAAGATCCCCACCGAGCCGATGTGCATCTGGCTGAACTCGGTCTCGAGGTGCAGGAACGACTCGTCGAGTGGGCTCAGGAGCTGCACGGCCATCCTCCTCGGGTTTCGGAGCGCTCGCGCTCGGCACCGACCCTACTCCCCGTTGGGCGCGCTCCCGCCTCGCCAGCGCCGCCCGACCGTATCCTGCGAGCATGGAGGGGGGGTTCCTGCTCGCGATGCTGCTCGCGTTCGCGTTCTCGTTTACCAACGGGGTCCACGACGCGTCGAACGCCATCGCCTCGCTCGTCGCGACCCGCGCGGCGACCCCGCTGCAGGGCGTCGTGCTCGCGGCGGTCTTCAACCTGCTCGGCCCGCTCCTGATCGGCGCGGCCGTCGCGGCGACGATCGGCGGGATCGTCACGGTCCAGGGCGAGTCCGCGATCGCGGTGATCGGCGCCGGGCTCCTCGCGGCGGTGGCCTGGAACACGCTGACGTGGCGCCTCGGACTCCCGTCCAGCTCCGGCCATGCGCTCGTCGGCGGCCTGGTCGGCGCCGGGGTCGCCGAGGGGGGCCTCGACGCGATCAACTGGGGCGGCATGGACGGCTGGCATCCCGTCGGCGTGATCGGGACGATCATCGCGCTCGCCGTCTCTCCCGTGCTCGGGGCGGGCGTCGCGCTGCTCGTCATCCGGGGCCTCCGCGCGATCGGCCGCCGCGCGACGCGCCGCTGGAACGGGCCGGCGCGCAGCGGTGAGTGGGTGACGTCGGCGGCACTCGCGTTCAGCCACGGCGCGAACGACGCCCAGAAGTCGGTCGGCGTGATCGCCGCGCTGCTCGTCGCCGACGGCCGCGCGACCGGGCTGACCTCGCCGGTGTGGGCCGAGGCCGGGTGCGCGATCATGCTGACCGCCGGCACGGCGCTCGGCGGGTGGCGGATCGTCAAGACCGTCGGGCGGCGGATCTACCCGCTCCAGCCGACGGACGGAGTCGCGAGCCAGGGATCCTCGGCCGGGGTCATCCTCGGCGCCTCCTTCCTCGGGGCGCCGGTCTCCACGACGCAGGTCGTCGCGTCCTCGGTGGTCGGCGTGGGCGCCGGGCGGCGCCGCTGGCATCACGTCCACTGGGCGATCGTGCGCGAGATGGGCGCCGCCTGGGTGATCACGATGCCGGCCACCGCCGCGATCGCCGCGGTGGCGGTCACGGTGTGGGGATGGCTGGCGTGACCCGCCACCACTGGTTCCTCCCCGAGACGCCGGACGTCGTCGGCCTGCTGCGCCGCCACCTCGCCGTCACGATCGAGGGCCTCGAGGCGTTCGAGGCCTGGGCCGCGGGGGACGAGGCCGCCGCCTCGACCGTGCGCGAGTGCGAGCACCGCGCGGACGAGGCCAAGCGGGAGGTACGGGCCGCGCTGACGGTCGCCTTCATCACGCCGCTCGAGCCCGAGGACCTCTTCACGCTCTCGCGCGGGATCGACCGCATCATCAACGAGTCGAAGGACACCGTCCGCGAGTCGGAGGTCATGCGCTGCCCGCCCGACACCGCCGTCGCCGAGATGGCGGCGCGGCTCCTCGAGGCCGCGCGCGACCTCGACCGGGCGCTCGCGGGGCTCGGCTCCGACGCGGCGGGCGCGACCGCGGCGGCGGACGCGGCGGTCAAGGCGCGACGGCGACTGGAGCACGTCTACCGCACGGCGATGGCGGCGCTCGTCGAGGCCGACGACCTGCGCGAGGTGACGGCGCGCCGCGAGCTCTACCGCCGCTGCTCGCGTATCGGCGAGGCCGTCGTCGACGTCGCGGAGCGGGTCGAGTACGCGCTGCTGAAGGAGAGCTGAGCCGCGCCATGGCCAGCGAGACACCGCCGACCCCGCTCCGCACCCTGATCGGGCGCTACGACCCCGCGGTGCTCGACGCGCCGCACGGCGGGACGCGGATCCGCCTCGACGTCGCCGACGGCGAGCCGTGGGACGTCGCCATCGACCGCGACCGCGCGCGCCTCGTCGCGGCGGAGGGCGAGCCCGATGCCGTGCTCCGCGCCGACACGGCGACGTGGCGGCACGTCACCGCCGACCTGCGCGGGGGCATGGACGCCTACCGGGCCGGCCGGCTGACCGTCCGGCGCAACCTCCACCTCGGAGTCGGCCTGCTCGCCGCCACGAGCGGCACCACCGAGCCCGGTCGGCTCGAGTTCGACTCCGTCGCGACGCGGGCCGGGACGCTGTCGATCCTCCAGGCCGGCACCGGCGATCCCGTGGTGGCGCTGCACGGGCTCGGCGGC
>JBBSBL010000121.1:0-3561 GCA_038251325.1 Solirubrobacterales bacterium
CCTAGAGGGTCGTATCCGGCCCCCAGTCGGGAACGTGGTCGGCCGGCGACCACGAGAACCTCGCCGCTCACGCTCCAGCCGCACCGAGCAACGCGCGCAGCTCGGCGAGCATGGCGGCGGGGCGCTCCTCGACGTCGCCGTACGTGTACCGGCGAAACTCGTCGCCCCGCGCGTAGGCGTCTCGCTCGCGCCGGCGGTCGCGCTCCCAGGCATGGCGGGAGCGGTGGTAGCGGTAGCCGTCGAGCTCGATCGTGAGTCGCTCCGATGGCCACCGGCAATCGAGGCGGCGCGCCCCTACCGGGCGGTTCGTCTCCGGCAACGGCAGCCCGGCTTCGCGTAGCCGCTCGAGGAAGCGTGCCTCGAGCCGGCTGAGCGTGACGTGCTCGTCACCGGAGAGGACGCGCCGCAGCCTGATGGCTCCCGCCGCGCTCGGGCGCCGCGCCAGCACCGCCGCGACGTCCGCGGGCGTCGTCCCGAACCGGACTCCGGCCTCGTGGCATGCGCGGGCGAGGTCGGCCGCGCCGAGCCGGGCGGCGAGGTCGACGAGGGTGCGCGGGACAGTCGTCACGGGGACGCCGCGCTACGTCGTGGACTCGGTGGGCGCGGCGCCTCGCGCCCGCCGGACCCGTACCCCGGGGATCCTCCGGTGCCTCGGCGCGGTGACCTCGAGCTCGTCCGGCGCCTCACGCAGCAGGCCGAGCAGCCGGGCGGCGGCGAGGCCGCCGAGGACCGCGCCCGGACCGGCCGCGAGCACGGCGGCGAGGCAATCGGCCTCGAAGCTAGGGGCGCGATGGCCGACGCGGTAGACGCCACGGTGGACCGGGATGAGCGCTCCGGATCGCACCCGCCGGCGGATCCGATCCGCCGTCAGGCCGGCGGCGAGCAGCTGTGAGCGCGCGACCACGCCGTGCCCTCCGGAGGCGATCCGCGCGATTTCCTTCTCCACCGTCCCGTCCTGGGGGCGCATACGACCCCCTAGTCAGGACGCTGCCGAGATTCGCCCCCGTCGCCCTTCGCCGCCGCCGGCGCCGGGGCAGCCCTACAGCCGCCAGGCCCCGCGTACCAGCACCGGCACCCGCTCGCCGCCCGCGGTGAGCCCGGTGACGGACATCTCCTCGGAGCCGATCATGAAGTCGACGTGGATCGCGCTGCGGTTCACCCGTTCGGCATCGGCCTCGTCGACGGCGAAGGCGTAGGCGCTGCCCAGGGCGATGTGGCTCGCGGCGTTCTCGTCGAGCAGCGTGTCGTAGAAGGGCCGCCCGATCGGCCCGATGCGCCCGTCGCCGTCGACCAGCGCAACCTCGCCGAGCTGCGCCGCGCCCTCGTCGCGCTCGGCCAGGGAGCGCAGCGTGCCCGCGGCGCGGTCGGCGTCGATCCGCACCGCCCGGCCGGCGACGAACTCGACCTCGAGCCCCTCGATCGTCGTGCCCGCGGTGACGAGCGGCTTGGTGGCGCGCACGACGCCCTCGGTGCGGGTCGGGTCGGGCGTGGTGAAGATCTCCTCCGAGGGCAGGTTGGCCTGGTGGCGCAGCCCGGCGGCGGTCGAGAAGCGGGCCGAGATCCAGCGCGAAGAGGGCAGCAGGCCGACGCGCAGGTCGGTGCCGGGCCCCTCGAAGTGCAGCGCGTCGAAGCGCCGCTCGCCGAGCTTCGCCGCGGCGGTGTCGAGCACGTCCATGCGCGCCTCCCACGCCGCGACCGGGTCGTCCTCGTCGAGGCGGCAGACATGGAGGACGTCGCGCCACAGCTGCTCGTACGCCGCGTCGGGGGCGAGCTCGGGGTGGACGAGGGTCGCCCAGCCACGCGTCGGCGCCGGCACCGCGGTCCAGTTGGTGGTGCGCTCGTTCACGATCTGGCCCACCTCGCGCACGAACGGCAGCTGGTCGCGACCCACGAGGGCCGGGTCGAGGTCGTCCATGAGCTCGGGCTCGACCGGGCCGGTGAGCCCGATGCGCGCCGCACGCTCGGCCCCGAGCGCGAGTACGCGCTGGCCGTACCACGGGGGTACCCAGTCGAGCGTCGCCGGGTCGGCGTGGAGGATCCGGGCGCGCTTGGCGTGCGGGTCGAAGTAGCCGACGTCGACGAACCGGGCGCCGTGGCGGTAGGCGGCGGCGACGACCGCGCGGGTCACGTCCTCCTTGCCGATCTCGGAACCGACCGACACGACCTGGCCCGGCTGGACGTTCGCGCCGAAGCGGACGACGAGGTCCGCGAAGCGCTCGAGTGTGGCGGCATCCATGCGCGCGACCCTACCCATTCCGGCTGCTCTCTCGTCAACGCGCCGGGAGAGAAAGCGACGCGGGTCCGAGCCGCTTGGGGAGCCTTTCCCGCTGTCGCGCTTCCGAAAACGGAAGGCGCCGACGGTTCCGGCGGCACGGCCTCGCACCCCGATGGCCTCGCTCTTCGCGGCTCGATCCCGCGTCTGGCGTCAAGGTAGGCGAGGCCGGCGAGGCCGGCAAGACCGCGGCGGAGGAGGAAGTCGCTCCGTGCGGAGAAATCGCGCGTCGCCCGGACCAGCCGGGCGTTCACCGACGCGCGTCGGCGAGAGCGTGGGCCATCGTGTTCACGGCGTCGACCATGCGGTCGGTCTCCCGCGCCACGGCGGGGTCGCCGCCGGCCGTGGCGATCGGCTTCCAGGCGGCGCGCAGGTCCGGCAGGGGCTCCGGGCGGGCCCCGGTCCGCGCGGCCCGCTCGAGCGCCGCCAGCGCGTCGTCGAGCTCGCCGGCCAGCCCGGTGGCCTCGGGCCGGGCAGGCCCGTCGCCCGACGCGGCCAGCAGCGCGAGCGCGGCGGCTCCCGAGCGCCGGCCGGCGGCGAGCACGCCCTCGGTCGCGTCGACCGGGCCGCGGTGCCCGGCCGGCTCGTTCCACGCCGAGCGCAGCGCCTCCTCGGCGTTGCCGCGGGCCAGCCAGACGTCGCGCCGCTGCGCACGAAGCCGAGCGGGATCCCCGGACCCCGGCCGCGCTGCGCTGCCGAGCGCGGCGGCCACGACCCCGCGCTCGGCAGCCAGGTAGTCGCCGGTCAGCTCTCCCAGCCGCGGACCGCTCCACGTCGGCCAGAGGGCGTAGGCCGCGAGCGCGATCGCCCCGCCGATCGCGGTGGCGACGACGCGCTCGCGGATGAGCAGGTCGGCGTCGAGCCCGACGAGGTCGAGCAGGAGCACGATGAGCACGGTGATCGCCGCGGTGAAGACGACGTAGTTGGCGAAGAGGAAGGCCAGGGTCGTCCAGGCGGCGAGCGCGGCCAGCGCGACGATGAGCCACGGCTCTCCCCCGGCGACGGCCGCCAGCCCCCCGGCGACCGCCGCGCCGGCCAGCGTGCCGGCGGCGCGCATCACCCCGCGCGAGTAGGTGGAACCGAAGTCGGGGCGCAGCACGAAGAGCACGGTGAGCGGGATCCAGAAGCCGTGGGGCACGTCGGCGATGCGATACACCGCGACGCCGAAGGACATCGCGCCCGCAAGGCGCAGCGCATGGCGAAAGGCGACGGAGCTCAGCGTGAGGTTGGCGGCGAGGGCGGCGCGCGGCGAGAGGCCCGGCGGAGGCGGCGCGGCCGCCGGCGCGCCC
>JBBSBL010000122.1:0-3414 GCA_038251325.1 Solirubrobacterales bacterium
ACGGGCCGAGGACGCTGCCGTGCAGCCGCTCGGCGGCGGCGCTGACGACGAAGACATCTGTGCGCATGGGTCTCCTCCTGTGTCCGGCAGAGAGCGCCGGTCGCTGGAGGAGATGCAACCCGGATTATCCCGCGTCTGCCCGAGATTCCTGCGGCCGTGCGTGGTCAGACGCCCGCGGAGACGCGCCGAGTCGGGATAATCGGGCAGTCGGGATAGTGACGCAGATCGTGCAGGCGCGGCCGGACCGTCGCCGTCCGCAGGCCGAGCGCCCACGTGAGCTCGCGGAGGGTGCCCTGGACACCGTTGGCGAGCAGCGCAGTCCCGACACTCGAGAGGAAGAACGCCCTGGCGCGCGGTGCCGGGCAGAGCCGATCCCGGCACTCGGCATAGGCGCGCATCGCGTCAGCGGCGCTCGGATGGAGCGGGACGAGCCGCGCGCGGCGGAACTTGGCGTCCTCGATGGTGAGGACCCCGGCGTCGAGGTCGACGTCGCGGCGGGCCAGGCCGATCGCCTCGCCCAGGCGCATGCCCGACACGGCGAGCAGGCCGAACAGCGCCTCGTGGGTGGCGGCACGCAGGGGTGGTCGGAGCGTGCGGGCGGCGTGCAGCAGGCGCACCACGTCCCCGGCCGCCCACAGGTACGGGGCGGGCCGGGTCTGGCGGGCGCCGAAGACATCGGGCGGCGGCACCTCGGTGGCCGGGTCGATCGCCGCAAGGTACCGGGCGCAGCCGCGGGCCGCGCCGAGGCGGTGGGCCCAGCGCAGCCGCGCGACGCCCTGGGGAAGCTGCGCCCAGGCGATCGCGAGCTCCGTCGAGATGGTGGATGCGCCGGCGGCGTCGAGATAGGCGACCAGGCCGGCCAGGTCGGCGCCCTGCCACCCGAGCTTGAAGCCGAGCGATCGGCGCAGGGCGAGATAGTCGGCGAGATGGGCTGCGAGGGCGCTCATCCGAGGGTCCCCGCCGGCCATGGCCGGGCGAGGCGCCGGAGCGCCTCGATGTCGACGCGGGCATAGGTGGCTGTGCTCACGAGACTCCGGTGGCGCAGGACGCCACCGATCGTCGGGAGCGGCACACCCGCGCCGACCATCGCGCATGCCAGCGTGTGGCGCAGGCGGTGCGCACCGATGGGTGGAAGGCCGGCCCGCCGTGAGGCGCGCCGCACGGCGAGGGAGACGCTGCCACGCGAGAGGGGCCCGAGTGGCGCGACCGCGCGCAGGAAGACCTCGCGGCGCTCGGTTGCGGGTCGACCCTGGCGGAGGTACGTCGCGATCGCCGCCCCCACGTCGGCTGGCAGGGGCAGCCGGTCCAGCCGGCGTCCCTTGCCATGGACGACGATCTCGCCTGCGCGCCAGTCGATGTCGTCGAGCGTCAGCCCGGCCGCCTCGCTCGCCCGCAGACCAAGGCGCACCAGGACGAGCAGCAGCGCATAGTCGCGCCGGCCGACCCTCTCGCGCCGGTCGCAAGCGAGAAGCAACGCTCGCACGGCTGACGCATCGAGCCCCTGCGGCAGCGTCGACCTCCGCCGCCCCGTGATCGGCAGGGCCGCCCCCGACAGATTGTGGGTGAGCAGGCCCTCGAGGTGGCCGAAGCGCAGGAAGGCGCGCACCGCCGCGACAAAGTACTGGGCGGCCCCGACCGATCGCGTCGCGGACTCGGCGAGCACCGCAGCCGTGACGTCGCGCGCGGTGATCGCCTCGACGGTGCGCCCCGCCGGGAGGCCGGCCAGGAAGCGCCGGGTCCGGGCCACGTACGCCGCCGTCGTCGAGGCGGCGAGCCCACGCTCGCTGCGCAGGTACTGCTCGAACGCGGCGAGCAGGCGATCCGTCGCGGACTCGGGCGCGGCCGACGGCTCCGCTGGCAGGGCGCCCTCGCTCGCAAGCACGCCGAGAAGCGGCGCGAGGGCGCGGCGCGAGTGCATCTGCGAGTGACCGGACCGCCGGTCGCGCAGGTATGCCGCGACCTGCTCGGCCGTGAGATCGCCCGGCGTCAGGGCGCGGGCATCGAGCCAGCGGCTGAGGTGGGCCATGAGCCGGAGCTGGGGAACGGTACTGAGAGGCGCGTATCCAGCATCCGCCAGCGCCGCCCTGAACCGAGGCGCGAACGGGGCGAGCGGGCCCATGATGACGACCTCGCTCACCGGGGTGACAGGCTTGCCCATCGAGTGCTCCTTCTTCGGGATTCGTCGAAGGAGTGTGGTCTCGAGGGCCTCTGATTATGCCGACCGTCTGCGGCCGTTCACCCCCGCTGCGCCGCACGGACCGGTCGGGTCGTCAGGCCAAGGTCGGCATAACCGGGAGGTCGGCACAATCGAAATTGTGCCGACGTCGGCACAATTTCGATAACGGCTCCGCATACAGCGGCGCCGAGCTCGCGCGGAGCTGCGCGATCCTGGGGGTCCGGCTCATCCACAGCAAGCCCTACGCGCCCGAGGGCCGGGGCAAGCAGGAGCGCCTCAACCGGGTGATCCGGGAGCGCTTCCTCCTCGAAGCCGAGGCGGTCGGGATCGCATCGATGGACGAGCTCAACGACCGGTTCGCCGCCTGGGTCGAGCGATACCTCAACGTACGGATCCATTCCGAGACGGGCGAGTCGCCCCTCGCGCGATACAGCAAACGCCCGCCCCGGCCGGCGCACCCCGAAGTCCTCCGCTCGGCATTCCTCTGGTCGGCCCACCGGAAGGTCAGCCGCACGGCGACGATCAGCTTCGAGGGCAACGAGTACGAGGTCGATGCCGCGCTGGCGGGCCGGACGGTCGAGCTGCGCTATCGCCCGGAGGACCTGTTCGCGATCGAGGTCTGGTGGCAGGGTCACCAGGTCGGCTGGGCCGATCCCCGCCGGATCGCCCGCCACGTCCACCGCCAGGCACCGCGGCCAGTGGCCGCGCCGCCGCCGGCCCCGACCGGGATCGACTATCTCGGCCAGGTCCTCGCCGATCACGAGGCGGAGACCGCCGGTCCGATCGCATACCGCGCGCTGCCGGGCGCTCCAGCCGAAGGAGAGCCGTTCTGATGAGCGAGCGCCCACCCTGGCAGATCCACTTCGGCTTCACGCGGTCTCCGTTCGGCAAGACCATCGCCCCGTCCGAGCTGTTCACCCGTGCTCCCCACGAGGAGGCCGTGGCGCGCATCCGCCACTGCATCGCCGAGTCGGCCCTCGGGGTCATCACGGGCGAGGTCGGCACCGGCAAGACCGTCGCCGCCCGAGCGGCGCGCGCCTCGCTCGACCCGTCGCGCCATGCCCTCATCTACATCGCCAACCCGGCCTTCGGGACAAGAGGCCTGTACGTGAGCATCGTCCGGGCGCTCGGCGGCAGCCCGCGCTTCCACAAGGCCGAGGTGATGGCCCAGACCTCCGAGCTGCTCGAGGCCGAAGAGGCCGAGCGCCACCGGCGGGTGGTCATCGTGATCGATGAGG
>JBBSBL010000123.1:0-3355 GCA_038251325.1 Solirubrobacterales bacterium
GCCTCGAGCTGCTCCGGGTAGGTCGTCCAGGTGAAGCGGCCCGCGTAGCTGCCGCGGTTGGAGACGAGCGTCTCCAGCAGCGGGCCCCCGTTGGCCCCGGTCGGGTCGAGCATCCCCGACATGGCGTAGAGCCGGTTGGGGTCCGTCGGGCCGATGACCGAGGAGTAGAAGTCGTCGCAGAGCGTGAAGTTGTCGGCCAGCGCGAAGAAGAACTCGAGGTCCTTGCGCTCGTAGTAGCCCATCGTGACCGCGGCCCGATCGGCGCCGTTGATCTCCTTGCGCGAGGTGTAGAAGCCGTCCATCCGCCCGCCGTTCCACGAGCGGTGCTGGGCCGCCCACTCGTGGTCGATGTCGTTGGTGCACTCGGCCTTGCCGTCGAAGGAGTCGAGGTGGAAGGGCAGGATCTCGCCGTTGAAGCCGGGCACGTCGTATCCGGGCTGCGCGAAGTGCCGCTGCCCGCGGCGCTCATCGAAGCCCCGCACGCCGCGGTAGGTGCCGAAGTAGTGGTCGAACGAGCGGTTCTCGTTCATGAGGATCACGAAGTGCTCGATGTCCTGGAGGCGCCCGCACGGCGACCCCCACGCCAGCGCGTCCTGCAGCCTCGGATCCAGCCCGGCCAGTCCCAGCGCCGCGCCGCCGGCGGCTCCCGCCCGCAGCAGGTCCCTCCGTGTCAGACCGGTGTGCACGTCCATGTCCGCCTCCCGAGATAGCTGGCTGAGCCGACGCTACCCGAGATTGCGCCCCCTGGGCAAGTGCGGCACTCGGGTCTCCCCGGGCGCGGCTCCGGGATCTCCACGGCTGACATCCCCGCCCCGATCCGTCAGGCTCCCCGCCCATGACCCGCCACGCGATGGGCAGTGCGGACGCGGCCTGGCTCCACATGGACCGGCCGACCAACCTCATGGTCATAAACGGGGTCCTGTGGTTCGACACGCCGCTCGACGCCGACGACTTCCGCGAGATCCTCCGCACGCGCCTCGTCGACCGCTATCCCCCCTTCCGGCGACGCGTGGTGGAGTCCGGGATCGGGCTCGGGGGTGCGCAGTGGGAGGACGACCCGCTGTTCGACCTCGACCGCCACGTTCACCACGTGGCGCTCCCCGCGCCCGGCGACCGCGCCGCGCTCCAGGCGTTCGTCGCCGACCGCATGGTCGAGCCGCTCGATCGCGCCAAGCCGCTGTGGGAGTTCCACGTGATCGACGGCTTTGGCGAGGGGGGGGCCGTCCTCGCGCGCATCCACCACTGCATCGCCGACGGCATCGCGCTCGCCCGGGTGCTCCTCTCGCTGACCGACGGCGAGCCGGACGTCGGCCTCGAGCCCCCCTCGGCGGCGGAGCGGGCCGGGTGGCTGGGCCGCCTCGCCGCCGCCACCGGGCCGGCCGGGGCCGCGATGTCGGCGACGCGCGGCGCGGCCGACGTGCTCTGGCACGAGGGGCTCGACCTGCTGGTCCATCCCGCGCACGTCGTCGACCTCGCCGCAACGGCGCGCGACGACGTGACGACGGCCGCCCGGCTCGCGGTCGCCCCGCGCGACCCCGACACCGTGCTCAAGGGCGACCTGCACGTCGCCAACCGGGTGGCGTGGACCGATCCGATCCCGCTCGAGGACGTCAAGGCGCTCGCCCACGCCCACCGGGCGACGGTGAACGACGTGCTCGTCGCCGCGCTGAGCGGGGCGCTGCGCAGCTACCTCGTCGCGCGGCAGAGCATGGTCGAGGAGATCCACGCGATGGTCCCGTTCAACCTCCGGCCGCTCGACGAGCCGCTCCCGCGCGAGCTCGGCAACCGGTTCGGGCTCGTGTCGCTCCCGCTGCCCGTCGGAGTCCTCGAGCCGGCCGGCCGACTCGAGCAGGTGAAGCGGCGGATGGCGGAGATCAAGCGCTCCCCGGAGGCGCCGGTCGCCTACGCGCTCCTCGGGGCGATGGGCGCGACGCCCGTCCAGGTCGAGACGGCGCTCGTCGACCTCTTCACCTCGCAGGGCTCGCTCGTCGTCACGAACGTGCCGGGCCCACGGGAGACCATGACGCTCGCCGGCAACCCCGTGCGCGGCGTGCTCGTCTGGGCACCGACGTCGGGCGGCGTCGGCTTGAGCGTCGCGATCCTCAGCTACGCCGGCGAGGTCGTCGTCGGCCTCGTCAGCGATGCCGGGCTCGTGCCCGACCCCGAGCGGATCGCCGACGCGTTCGCCGCCGAGGTCGAGACGCTCAGCTCGCTGCCCGCCGGTCGGCCGCCGCCGGGCGGCTGGGCGTAGACCGCGCGGCGGCCCGGCGACGCCCGCCCGCCGGCGGGCGGGCGGGCGCGAACCGCCGGGCCGCGAGCTCCCGGAAGTCGGGCCACGTCGCCGCCGGTCCGGGCGGCCGCGCCACGAGCCCGGGAAGACCGCCCGGCAGGGCGGCGAGTCGCTCCCCCAGCGGCGTCTCGTGCAGATGCGCGGTCATCGTCTCCACGGCCGTCGTGAGGACCCGGTGGCGGCGGCCGCGGCTCATCAGGTTCGTGCCCATCGCGTCGAGGTCGTGCACCGTGGGCTGGACGAGCACGACCTCCGTCCCGGCGGCGCGCAGGCGCTTGGCCTCGGCGCCGAGCCGGCGCCCGGACGCCTGGCGCATGCCCATCGCGAGCCGCTCGCCGAGCGTGCGGGGCGCCGTCGCGTGCAGCGATGAGGTCGGGTTGAGGCAGACGACGAGGTCGAGCCGCTCGCCGGCGACCACGTCGAGGTTCGAGGTCGATCGCACGCCGCCGTCGACGTATCGCCTCCCGCCGATCTCCACCGCCCGGTAGAAGCCCGGGATCGCGCACGACGCCGCGACCGCGTCGGGCAGCTCGGCCTCCGGCGCGCCCGGGCGACCGAACGCGACGGAGCGGCCGGTCTCGTAGTCGACGGCCATCGCCCAGAACCCCGGGTGCGGGGCCCAGGGCGCGTCGCACGCGCGGCGCACGGTGTCCTTCAGCGGCTCGGTCGAGACCGGGCCGTGCGGCAGCCAGCCGGCGATGAGCGCGGCGGGCGAGTGACGGTAGGGCCGCGCGAGCGATCCGAGCGCGAGGCGCCACGAGCCCGGGCCGAGGACCGGCACGCCGCGGTGGAGGCGGAACGCGGCGCCCGCCGAGCGGTCGGCCTCCGAGGCCTCCTCGCCGGCGGCGTCGGCGAGGCCGTCGAAGTCCTCCTCCGCGGAGTGGGCGACCATGAACCACGGCGGCACGCCGGAGGCGACCAGCGCCCCGACCATCGATCCGGCCGAGGTGCCGACGAGCCGCTCGGCGGACCCCGGGTCCCATCCGGTCTCCGTGGCGATGGCGTGGAGCGCGCCGACGAGCCAGGCGCCGCCCAGCACCCCGCCCGCGCCGAGCACGACCCCGA
>JBBSBL010000124.1:0-3180 GCA_038251325.1 Solirubrobacterales bacterium
CCCTACCGGGAGCTCGCGGAGTGGGACGTGTTCGTCCTGCCCACGCGGGAGGACCCCTTCCCGCTCGCGGTGCTCGAGGCCATGGCGTCCGGGCTGCCGGTCGTCGCGAGCCGCGTCGACGGCGTTCCCGAGCAGCTCGCCGACGACACCGGCATCCTCGTCGCGGTGGACGACGTCGTGGGCTTCAGCGCCGCGATCGGCGAGCTCGTCGGCTCGCCGGCCCGGCGCGCCGAGCTGGGCGAGGCGGCGCGGCGCCGGGTGGAGAGCACGTTCACCTTCGAGCGCCAGGCCGCCGATCTCGACGCGGTGTTCGCGGGGGCGCTCCGGGCCAAGCTCGGCGGAGCGCGGCGTGGCCGGAGCTCCGTGCCGTGAACGGCCGGCTACGCCGCCTCGAACACCGTCCGCCCGGCGACGATCGTGCGTAGGACCCGCGCCTCCGTGCTCAGGCCGCGACGGGATGCTTGGTCCGGCTGTCCGCGTACTCGGCCGCCGCGGCCTCGAGGATCTCCAGCATCGCGGTGGCGGCCGGGGCGCGGTGGCGGCCGGCACGGGCGACCGCGGCGACCCGGCGCACGGGAGCGTCACGGCCGAGGTCGCGGATCACGATGTCATCGCGGAGGTTGGTGAGCGCGAGGTCGGGGAGGAGCGAGACCGCGACGCCGGCGGCCACGAGCCCCTGCATGACGTTGTAGTCGTCGCTCGCGAAGGCGATGCGCGGCTCGAAGCCCGCGCGGCGGCACGCGGTCAGCTGCATGTGGCCGCAGATCGCCTGGAGGTCGCCCTGCACCCACGCCTCCCCGGCGAAGTCGGCGAGCCGCAGGCGCTTGCGCCGGGCGAGCGGGTGGTCGCACGGGAGCGCGACGTACATCGGGTCGTCGAGCAGGTGGTGGAACTCGATGCTCTCGTCGGCGGACCCGAAGACGCTGCCCGGCATGCTGTCGTACTCGAAGGTCAGCGCCACGTCGAGCTCGCCCGCCTTCAGTCGCGGCAGGCTCTCCTCCGGCTCGGACTCGACCAGCGAGAGCTCGACCCCCGGATGGGCGGCGCTGAAGCGGGCGATGGCGAGCGGCATGAGCGTCGCGCCCGCCGTCGGGAAGGACGCGAGGCGCAGCCGCCCGCCGCGGAGCCCCGCGATCGCCTCGAGCTCTGCCTCGGCGGCGGCGAGGCGGCCGAGGATCGCGCCGGAGTGCTCGACCAGCGCGCGCCCGGCCTCGGTGAGGCGCACACCGCGCGCGCCACGGTCTACCAGCGTCGTCCCGGCCTCGCGCTCGAGCGCGGCGATCTGCTGGGAGACCGCCGACTGGGTGTAGCTGAGGGACTCCGCCGCGGCCGAGAACGATCCCCGTTCCGCGACCTCCTTGAGCACGCGCAGGCGCTTGACGTCGAGCATAAGCCCAGCTTATCGCAGACCCGACGAAGGGTTGCTTGTGCTGATGGAAGTCGCGTGCCAGTGTGATCTCACGCGGCCGGTGCGCCGCCTGTTTCACACCCGAGACCCAACCCCACCAGTGAGGTGACGCCATGACCCCGAAGTCCGACTCGATCACGATCCGCCCGGCCGAGGCCGGCGACGCCGCGGCCCTGCGTCGCCTCGCCGCCCTCGACAGCGCCGAGGCCGACTTCGGGCCGACCCTGCTCGCGGAGGTCGACGGCGCGCCCGCGGCCGCCATCGACCTGGCGGACGGGCGCGTCGTGGCCGACCCGTTCCGCCTCACCGCGGATCTCGTCGCGCTGCTCGACCTGCGCCGGCGGCGGCTGGTCGACGAGACCGCCACCACCGGCGGGACGCGGCGCCTGCTGCGCCGCGGACGCCCGTCGCTCGCCCGACCCGGAGGAGTGCGTCATGCATCCGCTCATCTCGCGTGACCTCGCCCGGGTCCTGCTCGCCGAGCGCGAGCAGGACCTCCGCCGGCGCACGCAGGCGCCGCGGCCGCACGGCCCGACGATGCGCTCGCGAGTCGCGGCGGGCCTGAGGCGCCGGGCGCGGTAGCGTCCGGCGGGTGCCGCCCGCCGTCGACCCGCGACGCCCCTTCCGCTGGCGCGACGGCGAGCGCACCATCGTCTTCGGCCGTGGCGCCGTCGCCGCCGGCGTCGACCTCCTGGGCTCCGGATACACGCTGGTGACGACGGCCCGTGGCGAGGACGCCGCGCCCGCCGTCGTCGCCGGCGCGGCGGCCGTCCACCACGTCGGCCCCGGCCGCGTCGACGAGCTCGCCGCCGAGCTCCGCGGGGAGATCGCCGCCGGGTCGCTCGTGGCGCTGGGCGGCGGTCGGGTGATCGACGTCGCGAAGGCGCTCGCGGCGGCCGATCCGCCGCGGCGCGTCGCGGCCGTCCCGACCACGCTCTCGGGCGCCGAGATGACCTGGGTCCACCGCCACGCGGCGGGCGTGCGGCCCGAGACCCCGCGGACGCGGCCCGCGGTCGTGCTCAACGACCCGGCGCTGTCCGCCTCCCAGCCGGCCGCCCAGCGCGCGGCGAGCGCGCTCAACGCGCTCGGCCATGCGGCGGAGGCGCCGGCGACGACCCTCGCGAACCCCGTCGCCACGCTCGCCGCGCTCGAGGCGGCGCGCCTGCTGGCCGCGGGGATACGCGGAGACGCGCGAGATCCGGAGGAGAACGAGGCCGACGCCGACGCGCTCGCGCTCGGCGCCCTGCTCGCCGGCTACGCGATCGACTCGGCCTGGTACGGACTCCACCACGTCCTCGCGCAGACGATGGTGCGCGTGGCCGGCGCGGGCCACGGGCCGGTCAACGCCGTGCTCCTGCCGCTCACCGTCGCGGCGCTGGCCGAACGCAACCCCGCGGCGGGCGCCGCGCTCGACGCCGTCCTCGGAGGCGACGCCGCCGCGGTCTCGACCGGGCTGCGCGCCGCGACCGGCGCCACGCGGCTGCGCGACCTCGGCGTGGAGCGCGAGCTGCTGCCCGCGGCCGCGGCCGCGGCCGCCGACCGCTCGGAGCTCGACCTCACCCCGCCGCGCGCGCTCGAGGCCGAGATCCTCGGCCTCTTCGAGGCCGCGTGGTAGTCGCCGGCGCGGTGCCACCGAACCTGTGACCCCTCCCCCGGACGCCCTCGCCGGCCTGGCGGCGCGCGCGCTCGCCGTACTCGTGGGCGAGGGCCAGGCCCGGGCCGTGGCCGAGCGCCGCATGGTGGCGAGCGCGCCGGCCTCCGGCGCCGCGACG
>JBBSBL010000125.1:0-3055 GCA_038251325.1 Solirubrobacterales bacterium
AAGGTGAACCGGCTCCTGGCCGAGGGCCGCGCGAGCTTCCGCGACCGCTATGAGGCGATCGCCTCCGGCGCGGAGTGCGATCGCTGGAGTCCGGACCTCTCGCGTCTGGCCGACGGCGAGACCTCCGTCCGGGAGTTGGTGGCGATCCGTCGGCATCTGCGCCGGTGCCCGGGATGTCGCGCGACGCTGCGGGCCTACCGGGACGCCCCGAGCGGGATCACGGCCGTCGTGCCGCTCGGCGCGGTCGCGGTCGCAATGGCGGGGCCCGGCCCGGACGGCCCCATCGTCGGCGCGCTCGAGACGCTCTGCGGCGGTCTGGGCTGGCAGGAGCGGTTGACGCTCGGCGCCGGGAAACTGCAGGCCGCCGCGGAGGCCGCGACCTCGAGCAAGCTCGCGGCGGTCGCCGCCTCGACGGCGGCGCTGGCCGGCGGTGGGGTCGTGGTCGATCGGGTCACGCAACACGACTCGGCGGCCACCGCCGCGGGCCCTCCGCGCGTCGAGGCCCTCGCGGCGCCGTCACCCGCCGCACCGCCGGAGCGGGCGTCGGACCCCCAGCCCGTGGCGCCACCGGTCGCCCCGGAGCCATCCGCTACCGCCGACCCGGCACCACGGCGCCCCGACCCACCGGCGACGCCGGCGCAGCCGCCGGCGCCGAGCGCCGGGGACTTCGGCGTCGAGGCGCCCGGTTCGCCGGCGCACGCCGCCGCGTCGCCGACGGCGGCGACGCCCCCCGCCCAGCCGGACCGCCCGACTTCCCATGTCCCCGCCGAGCCCGCCGGGGATCCCGGCGGCGAGTTCGGCCCCTGATCACCCGGAAGGATCCTGCATGACCTGCCCAATCGCGCCGGAACGGACCCCGGCCCCCGCTGCCCCGCCGACCCGAGCCCGCCGAGGCCCGAACGGCCTCGCGAGCCTCATCCTCGCGGCCCTGGTCTGTGCCCTCGTCATCGGCGTCTCCCCGGCGCGCGCCGGCACCTACGAGGTGGCGGCCTGCAACGCCGCCGGCGGCGTGAACCGCAGCTGGCAGCCGAGCGTCTCCAACGCCCAGGCGATGGTGATCCGCCAGCGCTGTCCGACGACCGGGCTGTCCGACGGTCTCGGAACCCGCACGACCACCCTGGCGCTGCACGTCGCGGCGTTTACCAACGCGCATTGGCGCTTCGACGCTCCGGCCGGTACCTCGATCGTCGGGCTCGAATGGTCGGGTGAGCTCGACACCGAGTCTCCGGGCTGGGTCTCGCGCATCGAAGGCGACACGGGAACGCTGCGGGAGTGCAACACCGCCCATGGTGCCTGCGGGACCGTGTTCCGCTACGGGGAGGCCCCGATCTACCAGGCGGTCCCGGGCGCGCACTGGCTGCGCGCACTCACCATCTGCGCGGCGGCGCTCGGCTGCGACACCGGGGACGGGGGCCAGCACGCCTACGCGCAGAACTACATGTGGTCCGCGCGGGTTCGGATCAGCGATCCCACCCCGCCCGCCCTCGAGGTCGCCGGGCCGCTGTGGTCCGATGGCTGGCATCGCGGGAACCAGGCGCTGCAACTCACCACGCGGGATGCATCCGGGGCCCTGTTCGACGCCGTGCGCATCGACGGCGCGACGTTCGCCTCCCATCCGTTCGGGTGCGACTACACCACTCCGCGCCCCTGCCAGGACCGCTCGAGCGCCTACGACGTCCCCACCGCGGGACTCGCCGATGGTCCCCACGAGGTCGTGGTCGGATCGGCCGACGCCGCCGCGAACGGGACCGAGGCGCGCCGCACCGTCTATGTCGACAACCACGCCCCGGGCGCCCCGGCGGCCCTGCGGGTCGATGGCGGCGAGGGTTGGCGGGCGACCAACGGCTTCTCCGTGGCGTGGGCAAATCCGGGGCAGGGGACCGGCTCGCCGGTCGCCGCGGCCCGGCTGCGCCTCTGCCGTCTCGAGGACCCCTCGGCGTGCGCGCCGGAGCGTCGCGTCGCGGGACGCGGCGTCGAGCGCGCCGACGGCCTCAGCGTGCCGGACCGTGGCGCCTGGACGCTGCGGGTGGCGCTGGAGGACGAGGCCGGGAACACCGATCCCGACGCCGTGTCGGACCCGGTGGTGCTGCGCTTCGACGACAGCGTCCCGGGAACGGCCGCCCCGGTCGAGCGCGGGTGGCTGACCCGCGCGCGGGCACAGGCCGAGCCGCTGGCGATTCGTCTGGCCGACGGCTTCACGGCCCCGCCCTCGGGGATCGCCGGATACTCGGTGACGACCGACGGGAGCGCGCCCGACGCGACGGTCGACGCCACCGGCGTCGATGCGCCGTTCGCGGTCGGCACGCTGCCCGAAGGCGTGACCCGGGTCCGGGCGCGGGCGATCTCCGGCGCCGGCGTTCCGGCCTCGACGCTCGGCGAGACGGACGTGCGGATCGACGCCACCGCCCCGGTGGCGGCCGTCGACCCGGAGCCGGACCCCGCGCGCTGGCATCGCGAGCCGGTGGCGCTTCGGTTCGCGGCGCACGACCAGCCGGGACTGTCCGGGCTCGCCGCGGCCGCCGTCGGGCGGCCGATATCGGAGGGAGCGCACCTGGCGATCGGCATCGACGACGGCCCGGTGCGACTCGCCGCCGGCGAGGAGACCGAGACGACGCTCACCGAGGACGGGCGGCATCGTGTCGCCTTCCGCGCGCTGGATCTCGCGGGCAACGCGTCGACGTGGCGGACGATCGCCGTGCGCGTGGACACGACGGCTCCGGAGACCGCGGCCTTCCTCGCCGCCGACCCGGCCGATCCACGGCGCGTCGAGGCAATGGTCGCCGACCGGACCTCGGGGATCGCCGGGGGCGTCATCCGGATGCGACCGGCGGGCGCGACCGCCTGGCGGGACCTCCCCACGACGCTGCGGGACGGACGGCTCGTCGCGCTGGCGCATGACGACGGCCTCCCGCCGGGCCCCTACGAGTTCGAGGTCGCCGTCGCCGACGTGGCCGGCAACGTGCGTCACGGCGACCGCACGGTCGGGGGCCGCCCGATGATCCGCGTCGCGCCCTTCCGCGTCGCCACCCACCTGCGGGCGGGCCTCGTCGCGCCC
>JBBSBL010000126.1:0-2535 GCA_038251325.1 Solirubrobacterales bacterium
GCGCAGCAGGAGGTCCAGCGCCCGCAGCGCGGGGCGCAGCGCCTCGTCGGCGCAGGCGCGGCGCGCGGCGGCCCATGCCTCGCGGTAGGCCTCGCAGGCCGCGCCCCCGAGCGCGGCCCCGTTGCCGCCGGGCAGGCCGAAGCGGTCGAGCTCGGCGGGCTCCGGCACGACCTCGCTCCGCTCGGCGAGCCATGCGGCGCAATCGGACGCGGCGGCTGCGCCCGCCGCGGCCTTCCTGCCTTCCGTCGCCGAAAGCTGTTCCACGACGGACGGGCAAGCGCGCGCCAGCACGGCGAGCGCCGCAGCGGGATCCCGCTCCGCCGGCTCCGGCAGGCCCGGGGCGGCCTGGCCCCGGCTGCGCAGCGCGGCGTGGGCGCCGCGGACGGCGGCGCGCAGCGCGGCAGGGGACGTGCGGGCGAGGAGGTCGACGCCGGCCTCGCCGGCTTGACCGACGAGGTCGTCGAGCGCGCGGTCGTAGGCCGCCCGGGCGATCCGATCGGCGCCCGGCGCGTCGAGCACGGCGAACCCCGGGTCGATCCGCGCGGCGAGCGCGTTCTCGCGCAGGAGGCGGTGGCACAGGGAGTGGATCGTCGAGACCCGCGCCTCCTCGGCGTCCACGGCGAGGTCGTCGCGGCCGCGACGGCGCAGCTCCTCGCGGATCCGGATCGCCATCTCCCCCGCCGCCTGCTCGGTGAAGGTGATCGCCAGCACCGCCGCCACAGGGATCCCGTCCTCTAGGACGGAGCGGACGTAGCGCTCGACGAGCACCTTGGTCTTTCCCGACCCCGCGGCGGCGGAGAGCAGCAGCGGGCCCTCGCGGCGCGCAATCGCCGCCTCCTGCTCGGCGGTGAAGTCCGGCGCCTCGGACTCGTTCACGCGCCGCTCCGGCAGATCCCGGGGTGGCGGCAGGCGCCGGCGAAGCCACAGGTCGGCGGGGTCGGGGCCACCGCGCCGTCGAGCAGCGCCCGGCCGAGCCGCGCCGCGGTGTGGGCGGCCGCAGCGAGCGCCGCCTCGAGCCGCTCGGCGTCGGCCAGGTCGTCGCGGTAGAGCGCCTTGTGCGCGGCGGCGGCCGCCGCGGGCTCGGTGTCGAGCACCAGCCCCCGGGGGCGATCGACGCCGTCCACCGGCGCGTACACGCCGCCCGCCACCGCCTCGCCGAGCACCTCTCGCACGGCGAGGAGATAGAGCGCGACCTGCAGGCGCCGCGCGTCCTCCCAGCCCCGCGCGCTCCACGACGGCTGGGCGCGTCCGGTCTTGTAGTCGCGCACGAGCGCCCCGCCGCTCGCCCCGTCCCGGTCGACGCGGTCCACGCGGCCGTGGACGCGGACCCCGCCGCCGAGCTCGAGCGCCGGTGCGGAGCCGGGCTGCCCCGCCATCCCGAAGGACCACTCGAGCCGCTCCGCGGCCCACGGAAGGCCCGAGCGGGCCTCCTGCTCCAGGCACCCGCGCACCGACGCCCGGATCGCGCGCAGCGCGCCGGCCTGCCCGCCCGCGGTCCCGGCCAGGCGGTGCTCCGGGGCGAGGGCGTCCAGCGCCGCGTCGGCGAGGGCGAGCGCGCGCTCGAGCGTGGCGGGCGCCACACGCGCCCCTGCGTCCCGGGCCTCCTCGCCCAGCCCGGCGAGCACGCGCTCGAGCGCCGCGTGCACGAGCGATCCGCGAGCCAGCGGCTCGGCGTCCGGCTCCAGCGCGGCCGGCCGCAGCTCGTCCTGCACGAGCCAGCTCGCCGGGCACCCCCCGACGCGCTCGAGCGCGCCGGGCGAGATCGCGTCGCGCTGGCGCAGGCGCTTGGCGGCGCCGGCCGGGAGCGGTCCGAGCGGCGCCTCCGGCAGACGCGGACCGCGGGCGGCGAGCGAGCGCACCCGTTCCGCGGGCGTCGGCGCTGCGTCGGGGGCCCAGGTCACCTCCGAGAGCAGCCGCACGCGGCGCGCGTCCCACAGCTCAGGGCCGAGACGGCGCACGACCTCGTCGACGAACACCGACGGCAGCACCGGCGCGCCCTCCTCGGTCGAGGTGCGCCAGCTCAGCACGAGCCGCTCGGTGGGCCGCGACACGCAGGCGTAGAACAGCGCGCGCTCGGCGTCGCGGGCCCGCTCCCCGCGCGGCAGGCGCAGCCCGGAGGCCGTGGCGATCTCCCGCCGCTCCTCCTCTCCGAAGAACGGCTCGGCACCCGCCGGGCGCGGGAGCTCGTCGGACTGCAGGCCCCCGACGAGCACCGCGCGGAAGCGCCGCGCGCGGATCGCCAGCGGGTCGGCGACGAGCACCGCGCCCGGTCGCGGCGCCCCCGCGTCGAGCACCACCTCGAGGCCCGACAGCGCCTCCACCACCTCGGACGGTGCGAGCCCGCCCAGCGCCTCGACCTCGCGCAGGGCGGCGTCGACCGCGCGCAGCGCCTCGGCGTCGTCCGCCTCGCCCGCCGACAGCGGGCCCCGCACGCCGCGCACCCCCGCCGCGAACGCCGCGGCCGCCGCCGCGCGCAGCGCCCCCGCAAAGCCGACGCCGTCTGCGCCGGCGGCCTCGGCGACCCGGTCGAGCGCC
>JBBSBL010000127.1:0-2527 GCA_038251325.1 Solirubrobacterales bacterium
CGATTCCGCGCGAGCGGTTCCTCCTCCCCAACGAGCGCGGAACGCGGCGTTGCGGGCGACCGGCGCGGGGCGTAGGGTCGAGATTGGACCGGACCATCGGAGGGGAGCTGAAGTGAGCTGGCGAGCGAGGGTGTTCGGGCATCGGTGGCGTCTGAGGCCGGGGTCCGACCTCGCGGTCTACGCCCAGATCGAGGAGCAGATCGCGGACCGGATCGCGGCCGGGGACCTCCCGGAGGGCGCGCGCATCCCCTCCGAGCGCGACCTCGCGGCGGGGCTCGGCGTGAGCCGGATGACGGTGCGCCAGGCGCTCACCGCACTGGCCGCGCGCGGCCTCGTCGAGCGCGGCGTGGGGCGCGGCACGTTCGTCGCCTGCCAGAAGGTCGACCACGACCTCTCGCGCATGAGCGGCCTGACCGAGCGCCTCGAGCGCTCCGGGCTCGAGCCCGGCGCCCGCGTCCGCGGGGCGCGGGTGATGGGGGCTCCGCCGGCGGTCGCCCAGGCGCTGGGGCTCGAGACCGAGGCGCCGGCCTGGCGCATCGAGCGGGTCCGGTTCGCCGGCGGCGAACCGGTCGCGCTCGAGGACTCGTGGATCCCCGAGGACCGCTGCCCCGATCTCGACACCCACGACCTCACCGGCTCGCTCTACGACCTGCTCGGCGGCCCTTACGGCTGCCGGCCGGTGCGCGCGGTCGAGCGGCTGGACCCGGTGCTGGCGGGTGAGGCGCAGGCCCGGGCGCTGCGCATCTCGCCGGGCTCGCCGCTCATGCTCGTGGAGCGCACCGCGTACGCGGCGGACGGTCGCCCGGTGGAGTTCGCGCGCGACCGCTACCGGGGGGATCGCGCCCGCTTCATCGTCCACGCCGCCGCCGGGGACCTCGCGCGTGCCTGAGCGCCTCGCGCGCATCCTCGCCCGCCTGGAGTCCGACCTCGGGCTTGCGGAAGGCCCCGCGGTCCCGCTCGACGGCGGGATCACCAACCGCAACTACCGCGTCCGCCTCGGCGGCCGCGACGTCGTCGTGCGGCTGCCGGGGAAGGACACCTCGCTGCTCGGGATCGACCGCGAGGCCGAGTGCGCCGCCACCGCGGCGGCCGCCGCAACCGGCGTCGGCCCGGAGGTCGTCGCCTTCCTCGACGAGGAGGGCTGCCTGGTCACGGGCTTGATCGCGGGCGAGCCGATCGCCGCCGCGGCGCTGCGCCGCCCGGCGACCCTCGCCGAGGTGGCCGCAGCGCTCCGCGCCGTCCACGCCGGCCCGCCGCTGACGACGGAGTTCGACAGCTTCCGCCTCGTGGAGACCTACCGGGACATCGCCCGGGAGCGCGGGGTCGCGATCCCGGCCGACTACGCGGTCGCCCGCGACGCGGCGCGTGAGATCGAGGCCGCGCTGACCGGCCCCGAGCACGCGCCCGTCCCCTGCCACAACGACCTCCTGACCGCGAACTTCCTCCACGACGGGACACGGGTGAGGATCCTCGACTGGGAGTACGCGGGCATGGGGGACCGCTACTTCGACCTCGCCAACCTCTCGGTGAACAACGGGCTCGAGCTCGCCGACGACGAGCGGCTGCTGACTGCGTACTTCGCCGAGCCATGCCCGCCGGGGCGCCTGGCCGCGCTGCGCCTGATGCGGGTGATGTCCGACTTCCGCGAGGCGATGTGGGGCGTCGTCCAGTCCGCCGTCTCGACGCTCGACTTCGACTTCGCCGCCTACGCCGCCGAGCACTTCGCGCGGCTGCGGGCCGCCGCCGGGGACCCGGACCACCGACGCCGCCTCCAGGAGGCCGCCGCGCATGGCGATCGATCGCACCCCGCCTGACGCCGCCCGCTGCGTCATCGTCGGCGGAGGGGTGGGCGGAACGTCGATCGCCTACCACCTCGCGAAGCTCGGCTGGCGCGACGTCGTGCTCGTCGACCGCAACCAGCTCACGAGCGGCTCGACGTTCCACTCCGCGGGTCTCGTCGGCCAGCTGCGGGGGTCGGTCTCGCTGACCGAGATGATGATGTACAGCGTCGGGCTGTACCGGCGCCTGGCGGAGGAGTCGGAGTTCGACCCGGGGTGGACGGAGTGCGGCGGGATCCGGCTCGCCTCGAGCCAGGCGCGCCTGGAGGAGCTGCGGCGCCAGGCCGGCTGGGCGAAGACGTTCGGCCTGCCGCTCGAGCTGATCTCCGCCCAGGAGGCGCAGGCGCTCTTCCCGCTCATGTCCACCGACGGGGTGCTCGGGGCGGCCTATCTGCCGACCGACGGCTACCTCGATCCCTCCCAGCTCACCTACGCGCTCGCCGACGGTGCGCGGCAGGGCGGGGCGCGGATCTACACGAACTGCCGCGTGACGGGCATCGACGTGGACGGGGGTCGGGTGCGCGGCGTGCGGACCGAGAAGGGCGACATCGCCGCCGAGGTCGTGGTCGACGCCGGGGGCATGTTCGCGGCGGAGATCGCGCGGCTGGCCGGTGTGCGCGTCCCGATCGTCCCGATGGCCCACGAGTACCTCGTCACCCAGCCCTTCCGCGAGCGCGAGGCGGGTCGTC
>JBBSBL010000128.1:0-2507 GCA_038251325.1 Solirubrobacterales bacterium
GCCGTGACGGCCGGCTCGGCGCGCTCGCTCACGCTCACGGCCCGGCGGCGGGCAGCAGCTTGCGGAAGGACCCCGGCACCGCGAGCTTCCACTCCCCGCTGACCCGCTCCATGGGCACCCGCAGGAGGTTGCCCCAACGGATGACGACGAAGGCCCGATTCCCGCGCTGCAAGGTGCCGAGGATCGTCGGCACCCCGACGGCGGCGGCCACGCGCGAGGTGGTCCTCATCGCCGGGGCCATCTTCGCCGGGGTGAGCCGCCAGGCCGGCGCGAAGTACCGCGCGGCCGCCGTCGGCGCGTTGAACTGGAACGCGCGCATGAGCTCGAGCAGGGCCCGCGCCGGCGTCCCCTGGGGATAGCGGTCCACGAGCGAGCGCGAGACCACGTGGTCGTCGAAGCGCCGATCCTGGTTGCCGTCGGCGCACCCCCCGAGGACGAGCACGACGAGGATCGCGGCGGCGGTCGACAGGAGCTTGCGATGGGCACCCATGGGTCAGGCCTTCCTGGCGAGCTGCCGGAGGAAGAGGTCGTCCGCCAGCACCCAGCGACCGGAGACGCGCCGCAGGACGAAGGCCTGAGGCAGCGTGTACAGGTCCGACTGGCCGTTGGGAGCGCGCAGGCGGCGGACGAGCAGGGTGAAGACCGTCGCGCTGTCGCCGTTCCGCTCGACGTCGAGGACCCGGTAGAGCGACGCCTCCCCGAGGAGGCCCTTCGCGAGCCGGCTGCGCCTCGCGAGCTGGTGGGCCGAGGGCCGCACCGGAGCGTCGTAGAGCCGGCAGGCGAGCGCGAAGTTCTGCGTCTGGAGCGCGCGGAACCAGGTGAGGAACGTCCGCTCCGGCCCGCCGGCGGGCGCGCGGGCGATCGCGGCGGCGGTCACGAAGGAGACGTCGGCCGGGAGGCGGTAGGGCCGCGTCGGGTCGCGGCCCTTCGGCGGGGTGGGCAGCTCACCGCATCCCGCCGCCGCCGTCGCGCAGACCAGTCCGGCCGCGAGGACGATCCGGGCGCGCGCCATCGTCATCGCCCGGGATCGTCGGGAAGCGGCTGCCGGGCGGCCGCCACGGGCCGGCCGAGGCGGACGGGTATCCGCCCGAGCAGGTGGACCGCCACGAGGAACGGGAGCAGGAGCGTGATCAACAGGCTGATCGTCAGCGAATACGTCCCCGACAGCATGCTGTAGATCACGAACAGGGCGATCGCGTAGAGCGCCACCCGGTAGGTGCGACCGGCGCCCGGCCCGGGCCCCACGAGGCCGAGCAGCGCCCGGATCGCGATCCCGAAGAGCAGCGACCCCAGCGCGATGCCGAGGAACCCGAAGTCGTAGTAGAAGTCGCCGATCAGCGTGATGGGGCGCCCCGCGCCGACCTCGCTGCCCCAGATCGACTTGCGGAACGCGATGTCGCCGGGCTGGGGCTTGCCGGGGTCGATGGCGCCGGGGAGGTTCGCCCGGAGCGCGTTGATTGCCCAGCCGCCGTGCTGGAAGTGCAGCTTGTGCCCGATCGCGCTCGTCGCGATGAACAGCGTGTCGAACTGGGTGTTGTCGGCGAGGAGGCCGCGCGGATCGACGATGTAGGCGGGCGCGTCGCCGAGGGCCCGGACGATCGAGTGGTGGGCGGTTCCCTGCCGGATCCCGAGCAGCGCGCCCGAGAGCACGACGAACACCAGCACGGCGGCGATCATCGCCCGCAGCCGCCACGGGCGCCAGAGGTAGTGCCAGCTCACCGCGACGACGAGCACGAGCGCGAAGAAGCCGCCGCGGGAGCCGATGAGCATGTAGAAGCCGCAGACCTCGAGGGCCGCCAGTGCGAACGCGACCCACTCCCGCCGTGCGGCGGGGCGCCGCCACGCGGCCCAGATCAGGACGCCGACCGGGGCGAAGCTCGCCAGGGCGAAGAGCACGATCCCGGCGTGCCCGCCCTTCTGGCCCAGCATGTTGTCGGCGGCGGCGCCGGGGCCACCCGCGCGCGCGAGGATCGCGACCTGCGCGACGGCGCCGATGAGGAGGCTCGCCGCCACCATCACCGGCACGTTGGGCCGGTCGGTCCCGCGGCCCAGCCGCGACAGGGGGCGTCCGAGCCGCCGCCCGAGCGGCAGGTAGTAGCCCGCGACGACGGCCACCATGAACAGGGCCATGGCGCCAAGCGCCCGGGTCATCGCCGGCTCGAGCGGCTCGGCGAGCTTTCCCGTCACGTACTGGGCGATCTCTTGGTTGTCGAGCGCGAGCAGCAGGTTCACCGCCGACGGGACGCCGAACCAGCTGTACAGGTCGTCGTGGCTGACCAGGAGCTGTAGTGCCCGCGTGACGAAGTAGAAGAGGATGAGCGCCGAGATCACCGGCAGCGGCTCGAAGAAGCGGCCCTCGTACCAGCCCGGGACGAACACGGCGACCGCGAGGATCGTGGTGACCGCGAGCAGCAGCCACGCGATCGGCGCGCCCGCTGCGAGCACGGCGGCGCCGGTCGCCAGGAGCGCCACACCGGCCGCGATCAGGGCGTGATCGCGGGGTGCGC
>JBBSBL010000129.1:0-2424 GCA_038251325.1 Solirubrobacterales bacterium
AACGCGTCGGCGCGGCGGGGCGGTCGAGCACGAGGTCGCCCTCCATCCGGTGCGCCAGCTCGCGCCCGATCGCCAGCCCGAGGCCGAAGCCCGCCCGGTTGCCGGTCTCCGATCCCCGCTGGAAGCGGTCGAAGATGTGCTCGCGATCGTCCGGGGCGATGCCGGGGCCCTCGTCCTCCACCGCAACCGCCGCCCCCGGGCCCACGCGCACCCGCACGGTCCCGTCGGACGGGGAGTGGCGCAGCGCGTTGTCGATCAGGATCCGCACGACCCGGGCCACGGCGCCTCGATCGCCCCAGGCCGGCAGCTCGCGCTCGGCCGTGACCTCGACCTGCGCGCCGCCCTGACGGCGCGACCCGTCGAACTCGGTGGCGGTGCTGCGGCAGACCTCCCCGAGCGCGGTCGGCTCGCGCCGCGGCGGCACGCCGGCGTCGAGACGGCTGAGGTCGAGCAGGTCGGCGGCGAGCCCGGAGAGCCGGACCGCCTGGGCCTCGGCGTGGGTCACCTGCTCGCGCGCGTCGGCGGGATCCACCGGGCCGGCGTCGAGCTCCTCGCGCAGGAGGCCGAGCTGCAGCCGCAGCGCGGCGAGGGGCGTGCGGAGCTCGTGCGAGGCGGTGGCGACGAAGGTGCGGCGCGCCTGCTCCTGCTCCTGGAGGCGATGCTGCATCGTGGCCAGCGTGCGGGTGAGGTCGCCGACCTCGTCGCGCGCGGAGTCCGACGCGACCTCGGCCGCCGGGCCGATCCGGGCCACGGCGCCGGCGGCGGCGCTCAGGGCGCGCAGCCGGCGCACGAGGCGCGTGGCCAGGAACCCGCCGAGGGCCAGCGCGACGAGGAGGCTGATCGCGGCGGCTCGCACGAAGCCCCGGCTGAACACCGCGGCCGCGGCCCGGGCCTCGTTGAGCGGGCGCGTGAGGGCGACCAGGAGCGGCTGCCCGGACGCTACGGTGGTCTGAGCCGTCTGCGCCTCCGCCTCGTTCCCCGAGCCGATCACGCGCCGCGTGCTCTTCGGACCGCGCGGGGTCGGCTTCAGCCCGGCCACGGCCTCCCCGGCGTCGACGTCGGTGGCGGCGAGCACGCGACCGCCCGCGTCCACCACCGCCACCTGTGCGCCGGTGCGACGGCGCACGCTCCGCGCGAACGCCACGAGCTCGGGCGAGCGCAGGCGCACGACGCTGGCCGGTACCTCCTCCAGGCGCTCGGCGGCGGAGCGCGTCGAGGCGGCGAGATTGCGCAGCGTGTCGTCGCGCAGGCGCTGCTCGAGCGGGGGCAGCACGAGCAGCGCGGTCACCGCCAGGGTGACGAGGCTGACCGCGAGCAGCGCGAGGACGAGCCGCCCGCGCACCCCCGGCGCGGGGATGCGCCTCACGCCGGGTCGGTGGCCAGCCGGTAGCCGGCGCCGCGCACCGTGAGGATGAGCGCGGGCTGCTCGGGCGCCCGCTCGAGCTTCTGGCGCAGGTGGCGCACGTGCACGTCGATCCCGCGCGGGTCGCGGTAGGCGCTCTCGCCCCAGATCGCCCGCAGCAGATCGGCCCGGTCGAACAGCCGCCCGGGACTGGCCATCAGCGTGGCGAGCAGCTCGAACTCGGAGAAGGTGAGGCTCACGGCGCTCCCCTCGAGCATCACCTCGCGCCGGCCCCGATCGAGCGTGATCGGCCCGACCCGCAGGACGTCGTCGCCGAGCGCGCGCGGGCCGGCGCGGCGCAGCACGGCGCGGATCCGGCTGCGCAGCTCGGCCGGCCCGAAGGGCTTGGTGATGTAGTCGTCGGCGCCGGCCTCGAGCCCGAGCACGGCGTCGGCCTCGCTGTCGAGCGCCGTGAGCATGATGATCGGCACGACGTTGCGCCGCTCCCGCAGCTCGCGGCAGACGTCGTACCCGTCCGGGCCGCCGCCGAGGGCGACGTCGAGCAGCACGACGTCGAAGTCGCTCGTGCTCGCGCGGTCGATCGCCGAGCGGCCGTCGGCCACCGCGAGCACGTGGTGGCCCTGGCGGCTGAACATGCGCGTCAGCGCGGCGCGGAGCTCCGACTCGTCGTCGACGATCAGGATCTCCAGGGGTGAGTCCGCCATCTCGCGCAACGCTAGCGCGAGCCGCTGCGGCGCCGGCGGCACGCCCGCGCCTGCGGCACCGCCGCCCTCCTTCTCCCGTGTGCGCTCGGGGGCTGCCGCGGGACGCGCGACCGCGCGCGTCCCCCGGCGACCCGTTCCCGCGCCCCGGGAGGCGAGGGGCGACCCACGCGCGACATGCCCCCCCGCCCCCCAGGATGGGGGCGGGCGACGTGCGCGAACCGGTGCGCGGCGGGGCGGACGCCGCCGCCGCGGCGCCGGCGCGGCGGGCCTGCCCCCCGGCGAGAACCCAGCCCCCGGCCGCGATCGCCACGAAGGCGAGCGAGTGCAGCGCGGCGAGCGCCGGGGTCGTGCCGAGCG
>JBBSBL010000130.1:0-2414 GCA_038251325.1 Solirubrobacterales bacterium
GGCAAGGTCGACACGGCCGTCTCGGCGAACCTCAGCAACCGGATCGCGGGCGACCCCGGGCACCTCATCGTGGTCTACAGCCGCCTCGCCCTCACGGGGCTGCTCTTCGCGCTCGCCGGCCTCGGGTTCCTGCGCCGGGCGCGGCGCGGGCTGCCCGTCCGGGCCCACGCCGTGCTCGGCCTCGCCCCGTTCCCGCTGCTCGTCCTCCAGCCCTACGGCGGGGAGATGCTCGTGCGGGTCGCGCTCTTCTCGCTGCCGTTCACCGCCTACTTCGCGGCGACGGCGCTGGTCCCCGACGGCTGGCGCCTGCCGACCCCGCGGGCGCCGGCGCTCGTCGCGCTGGTGTGCGGCGGGCTGCTGGCGATCTTCCTGTTCGCGCGCTACGGCAACGAGCGGATGGACTACTTCACCGACCAGGAGGTCGCGGCGGTGGAGCGGCTCTACGCCGTCGCGCCGCACGGCTCGCTGCTGCTCGCGGCCTCCCAGCCGCTGCCGTGGAAGTACAAGGACTACGGCTCCTACAAGTTCCGGATCCTCAGCCAGGAGGTCCAGCACGCCGCGGCCGGCGGGACCCTCACTCCGGGGCTGGTGGGGGAGACGCGGGCCGTCATGTCGGCGTTCCCGCGTGGCCACGCGTTCCTGATCATCACCCGCAGCCAGCTCGCGCACGACGAGCTGGTCGGAGCGACGCAGCTGGTGCCGATCGCCCGCCTGCGGGCGGCGCTGCTCGGCTCGCGGCTGTTCCGCGTCGTCTACCGCAACCCCGACGCCATCATCCTGCGCCTCGCGCCGACCCGGAGGGCGTCGTGAGCCCGCGCCGGGTCGCCGTCCCCGCGCTGATCGTCGCCGCCGCGCTCGGCTCGGTCGCGCTCGCGCTGCTCGACACCGGCGGAGCCGTCCGCCACGTCCTCGTCCTCGGGTTCCTGCTGCTCGGCCCGGGCCTCGCGCTCGCCGGCCTGCTCGAGCTCCGCGATCCGGTCGCCGAGCTGACGATCGCGGTCGCCCTGAGCATCGCCATCGACGGCCTCGTCGCGGGGGTCGGGCTCTACGCGCACGCCTGGTCCCCGGAGCGGACGCTCGTCATCGTCGCCGCGGTCGCGATCGCCGGCTCGGCGGCGCAGCTGGTCAGGGCCCGGGGGGAGTGGGGGACGCGATGACGCTCGCGGTCGGGAGCCTCGGCGGCGGCGACGTCGACATCGTGGTGGGAGCCCTGCTCGCCCTGCTGCTCGTCCAGCGCGAGGTGCTGCGCGCGTCCAGCTCGCCTCGGCTCCAGTCGAGGATGCGAACGATCGGCGTGGCCGTCCCGCCCCTGCTCATCGCGTTCGCGGTGATCGCCGCCGCGCGACTCGCCCACCTGACGGCCTAGACCATGGACGACGGCGCCCCAAACCGCACCTTCGCCGCCCGGCTCGCCGCGCGCACGCCGCAGGAGCGGGCCGCGACCTCCGCGGCCAACGCGATCGCGGCCCTGGTCGCCGCGGAGGCGCTGAGCGCGTTCGTGGCGCCGGCGGCCGGCGCGACGCTCGACGCCCTCGTGGTGGCCCTCCTGCTCAACCGCCGCGCGCTGCTCGATCGCTCGGGGCCGGGGATGCCCGGCGCCCGCCGCGGCGACTACGCGGCGGCCGACCTGCTCGCCGTGATCGCGCTCGTCGCCCTCGTGCGGCTGATCGGCCTGGCCACCCCCTTCGACCTGCTTGCGCCGAAGCTCTGGTTCCTCGTCACCGCCGCCCCGGTCCTGGCCGGCGTCGCGGCGACCGTGATGCTGCTCGAGCCCTCCTGGGCCCCGTGGCGCCCGGCGCGCGGCACCTGGCGCGCCGACGTCGCGCTGGTGCTGGGGGGCGTCGCCGCCGCCGTCGTGGCGGCGCAGCTCCTCCCGCGCGGTCCGGCCGTCGCCGGGCTCTGCTGGTCCGGCTTCGCGATCGCCGCGGGGCTGGCCCTCCTGGCCGGCCTGGCGCTCGACCGGATCGTGTTCGCCGACGGCCTGCGCGCCGCGGCGCGCGGGGCGCTGGCCTCGCCGCGCTGGCCGCTGGGCGCGGCGCTGGCGGCGATCGTCGCCCTGTCGATGCCGTCGCTGTGGATCGCGGCGATCCTCGCGCCGAGCGCGGCGGGCCTCGCGGCGGCCCCGCGCGCACGTGGATCGCTGGTCGGCTCCTTCGCGGCCGCCGCCGCGATGGTCCTCCTGAGCGCACTATGTCCGAGCCTGAGATGAGAGGCCCCGGGCGAATTGGCGCCACGTCGAAGGAGCTCCGCTACGGTGCCCGCGATGCGCCAAGGCTCCCTCAGCGACAGGGCGGGAACGCATGCCGCGCGGTCGCGCGCGCGGTGCCCGCGCGGGTCGCGCCTCACGATCGTCTTCGTCCTTGCGGTCCTGCTGATCGGTTGCGCCGCCTCGCCGGCGGCCGCCCGCCCGCGCC
>JBBSBL010000131.1:0-1934 GCA_038251325.1 Solirubrobacterales bacterium
GAGGAGGTCAACGGCCGGATCGAGTTCGAGCACCTCGGCGGCATCCCGCTCATGCGCAGCCGGCGGGTGGACCCGAAGGGCTGGCACTTCGGCGTCAAGTACTCGCTCGACCGCCTGGTCGCGGGGCTCGTGCTCGTGCTGATCTCCCCGCTCATGCTCGCCATCGCGGTGGCCATCAAGCTGACCTCGCGCGGCCCGGTCTTCTTCCGCCAGCCCCGGGTCGGGCTCGACGGCCACGAGTTCATGATGCTCAAGTTCCGCACCATGCGCGGCGAGCCGGGTGCCGACGGGGAGTGGGACGCGGCGTGGGCCGCGCAGGTCATCAGCGAGGCCGGCGGCAACGGCAACGACGAGGCGGACCGGGCCGCGCGCGCCCCCGAGCTCGCGGCGGCGGGCCGCGCGAACGGGAACGGCCACACGCCCGCCGTGATCGACCGGCGCACGGGGATCGGACGGTTCCTGCGCACGACGTCGGTCGACGAGCTGCCCCAGCTGCTGAACGTCCTCGTCGGCGACATGTCGCTGGTCGGGCCGCGCCCGGAGCGCACGGCGTACGTGCGCGCGTTCCAGGAGCACGTCTACCGCTACGGGGATCGTCACCGGGTGAAGTCGGGACTCACCGGCTGGGCCCAGGTGCACGGGCTGCGCGGCGACAGCTCGCTCTCCGACCGCGTGGAGTGGGACAACTACTACATCGAGAACTGGTCGTTGGTCCTCGACTGCCAGATCCTGTGCCTGACGGTGCCGGCGATGCTGGCGCGCGAGGCCGAGTAGCCCCGCCCGTGCGGGTTCCGTCGAGCACCGCCGATCCGGCGGCGGGGTTCCCGGGCTCCGGCGAAGCCGCGGCGCCGTTCGGCGCCGACGTGCGCCCCGCGATCGTCCACGACTGGTTCCAGGGCTTCCACGGCGCCGAGCGCGTGGTCGACGCGCTGGTCCGCGACGTCTTCGCCCGGAGCGTGGTGCCCGACCTCTACACCTTCCACGCCGCCCACGAGGTGATCCCGGAGCACCTGAGCCGGCTCATCGTCCGCGAGTCGCGGCTCGCCTGTCTCCCCGGGCTGCGCCAACGCGACCACACACCGGGCGCGTGGCGCTACCTGCTGCCGACGATGCCGCGCTGGTTCCGGAGCCTGCCGCTCGAGGACTACGACATCGTCATCTCCTCCTCCCACGCGTGCGCCGTCGCCGTCGATCCTCAGCGCGGCACCCACGTCTGCTACTGCCACACGCCGATGCGCTACGCCTGGACGCCCGAGATCGACGGCGAGCGCGGGGGGGCCGCGGAGCGGATGGTGCTCAGCGCGCTGCGCGGGCGACTGCGCCGGAGCGATCTCGAGGCCTCCCGCCGCGTCGACGCCTACGTCGCCAACTCGACGGCCGTCCGCGGGCGCATCCGGCGCTTCTACGGGCGGGACGCCGAGATCATCCACCCGCCGGTGGACGTGCGCCAGTTCCGGCCCGACGCCGACAAGGAGCCGGGGCACTTCCTCTGGGTCCACCGCCTCGTGCCCTACAAGCAGCCCGAGCTCGTGGCCGAGGCCTTCCGCGGGCTGCCCTACCGCCTGACGATGGTCGGCGTCGGGCCGCTCGAGGCCAAGGTGCGCGCCGGGCTGCCGCCCAACGTCGAGCTGCACGGCTAGATCCCGCGCGAAGAGCTCACCGCGCTCTATGGCTCGGCCTCGGCCTTCATCCACGTGGGCGAGGAGGACTTCGGCATCTCCATGGTCGAGGCGCTGGCCGCCGGGCTGCCGGTCATCGGCTACGCCCGCGGCGGCGCGTGTGACATCGTGCGGCCGGAGGTCGACGGGGTGCTGGTGGAGCGGGTCGACCTGGAGACGCTGCGCGGGGCCATCCGCGACGTGGCCGCCCGCGACTGGGACCCCCGGGCGCTCGCCGACCGCGCCGCGGACTTCTCCCGGGCGCGGTTCAGCGCC
>JBBSBL010000132.1:0-1882 GCA_038251325.1 Solirubrobacterales bacterium
CTCCAGCACCTCGATGAGAAGGGCTGCCCGTCCTGCGGCGCCCTCGGCTCGACAGGGCATTGGGTCTTCTGCGTCCAGCGCGCGGTTCCGGTCGCCAGCCCGCCAGGCGAGCTGATGGAACTGTGGGGCAAGTAGATGACCGCCGCCTACGAGTCCCTCGCCGTCATCCAGCGGACGCCTGCCTGGGTCGAGGCACGGGAGCGCGGCATCGGGGCGTCCGAGGCCGCAGCGGCGCTCGGCCTGTCGCGCTGGGAGTCGCCGTACGCGCTGTGGGCCCGCAAGTGCGGCCTCGTGCCGGCGCCCGAGCCGACCGTCGCGATGCAGATCGGGACCGCGCTTGAGCCGATGATCGCGGGGCTGTACCGGGCCGAGACCGGCATCGCGCTCCGCCGCGTCAACCGGCTGCTGCGCTCCAAGGCGCACCCGTGGATGCTCGCGAGCCTCGACCGCCGCGGCGCGGACGGCCGTCTCGTGGAACTCAAGTGGTCGGCGCGCGGCGACGGCTACGGCGAGCCCGGGACGGACGAGATCCCCGACGAGGTCCTCGTCCAGGTCGTCCAGCAGATGGCGGTCACTGGCGCTGCCTCGGCCGACGTCGGCGTTGTCCGGGGCAGCCGCTTCGACATCTACGGCCCGATCCTCCGCGACCCCGCCGCCGAGCAGCTGGTCGTCGAGGGCACGCACGACTTCTGGGGGCACGTCGAGCGGCGCGAGCAGCCCCCCGTCGACGGGTCGGATGCGACCGCCCGGGCGCTGGCCGCGGTCTACCCCAAGGACGACGGCGAGGAGCTGGTCGCCGATGCGATCGGATGCGAGCTGCTCAGGCAGCTCCGGGAAGAGACGGCGATCCGCGACGACGCGGCGGGCTCGATCGCTGAGCTCAAGGCGCAGCTCAAATCGGTCATGGGGCCGGCCTCGGCGCTGAGTGCTCCGGGCATCGGGCGCGTGACCTACAGGGCCACGAAGAACGTGACCGAGATCGACTGGCGCGCCATGGCCGAGCAGTGGCTGCCGGGCCCGCGGGTCATCGCCGAGTTCACCACGACGAAGCCTGGCTCGCGGCGTTTCCTGCCGCGCTGGGAGGAGGAGAGCAATGGGTAACACCGCCACCGCGCTCGTGCGCGTCGAGGAGTCGCCGGTCGCGCTCGCGCTGGACTCGCAGAGCCAGGCGCTGCTCGAGCTCCTGCCGGACGCCGCGGCCGTGACGCGCTTCAAGCGGGTCGTGATCCAGGCGTTCGCGAAGAACCCTGACCTGCTCGCGTGCACGCCGGACTCGGTCGTCATCGCGGTCATGGAGGCCGCGGCCATGGGCCTCGAGCCGACCGGGCCCGTCGGCGGCGCACACCTGGTCCCGTACAACGTGAACGTCGGGACGAAGGACCGCCCCCAGTGGCAGAAGCGGGCGCAGCTGATCCCCGACTATCGCGGCGTCGTCCGGATGCTTGTCCGCGCCCGGGCCGACGGCTCGCCTTCCGAGGTCATCGCGATCGAGGCGCGCGCCGTCAAGGAGGGCGACGAGTTCAGCTACACCCAGGGCACCGGGACGTCCGAGATCGTCCACGTCCCGTCGCTCTCGGCCAGCCGCTCGAGCAAGCCCACGAGCCACGTCTACGCCGTCGCCCGGCTCCGCTCCGGCGCCACCCAGTTTGACGTCGAGGACCACGCCGGCATCGAGCGCGTCCGCGCGAAGGGCAAGGGCAAGGGGTTCTCGCCCTGGGACAGCGACTGGGACGAGATGGCCAAGAAGACCATCGTCAAGCGGCTCGCCAAGCTGCTCCCGGTCCACCCCGAGGTCCGGTCCATCCTCGCCCGCGAGGATGAGCCCGACGCCGTGACCGCCGCCCCGGTGGCGGCGCGCATCCACGCCAGCCGGACAGCCGAG
>JBBSBL010000133.1:0-1820 GCA_038251325.1 Solirubrobacterales bacterium
GCAGATCGCGCTCACCGGGGTGGAGCGGTGGATCGACGACGCGACTGGCTGACCCGGACAGGCAATTGGCGAAGTGGCAGTGACCCGCTGGTCAGCTACCCCGACCACGTCAAGGCGTGCGGATCCCAAGTGCCCGCAGCGGTCCCGTCAAGCACCCGATCAAGGAATCGGCGCACCGTCGCCAGCGCGGTTTCGAGATCCCGCTCCGGCAGTCCGGGCACGTCGCGCGCCACCCGAGCGTACCCGGCTCGCCAGCCGGCCGCTTCCGGCGACGGCAGCTCGGGAGGTATCTGGAGCCCGCGGCGCCGAACCTCGGAGGCAAGCGCGCGCCCGAGGTCGCCTGCGGCGATGGTCTGGGTGTGCGCGATGAAGGCGAGATCCGCGAGATCGCGGTAGCGGGTGCTGGGTTGGGCGGGGCCGAGCGCCCGAGGGTGGACCTCCAGCAACGCGCACACCTTGTCCGCGACGTGATCGGCGAGCGGGTACGCCCGGTACCGGACCGCGTCGATGCCAGGGATCTCGAATGGCACGAGGGCGGCCACTTCGTCGGGCTCGCCGGTCATCAGCAGGTCGGTGACGAGATCGACATGGAAGCGCGCGAACTCGGTGGCGCCGAGATAGACGATGACGGGGATGCGGAGTGTCACATGGCCCTGGGCGACCAGGCGGCCCGGGCTCAGTCCGAAGCGGAAGAAGTCGCCGAGATCGAGCGCTGCGGCCGCCCGCAGGGCGAGTTCGGCTTCATCGAGGCCCGCGTACCGGCGGTACAGATCGATATCAACCGTGTGCCGCGCCGACCCATGCATCCGGGCCAGGAGCGCGGTCGCGCCCTTCAACACCCACGCCTCGGGCTCGGCGACAAAGACGCGGGCAAGGAGCCGGTCATAGGCAAACTGACGCTGGAGGTCGGCGAGCTGCGCCCCGGGCCGAGCCAGCGCCAGCCGGCGGAGCTGGTCTGTGAGCGCCTGGCGCAGTGCCGCCGGATCGCCGTAGCGACGTTCAGTCATGCGCGGCGCGCCGCGGCGATCAGGGCTTCGCGCTCGCGCGAGCCGGCACGCTGCAGCAGCTCGTCGAGGAGTGCCGGTCCGTCGCCCCGGCCACACCCGAACCGGTGGGCATGCGGCGCGAGCGCGTCGGCGACCTCGCGTGGGTACTCGAGGGCCCGCTCGAGCACCTCGGCAGCGATCCGGGCGACGCCGTCCGGATCGACCCGGTCGGCCAGGAGGTCGCCGATCATCCGGCCGGCCCGCGTCGTCGGCAGGCCCCCGAGCACGACTCGCTGCTCGGGCGAGACGCGGCCCCGGTGGATCCGGACATCGGGGCGCCGGGTCTGCCGACGCCGCGGCAGGGTGAACTCGTGGACATCGGCCCGCAGGTCGCCGACCCCGTAGAGGACCGCCGCCGAGGCGTGGGACACGACGGCACCCTCGAGATCGCCGAGGCGCTCCCAGGCCGGGCGCGCCGGGTCGAGCCCGAGCCAGGCCGCCCGCAGGGCAAGGTGATCAGGCTCGGCGGCGCCACGGACCCGGTACACGCCATGGGCGACGCGCTCGAGGAGTCCTCCCTCGGCCAGACGTGAGAGCGACCGCCAGGCGACGCCGGCGGCCCTCGCCTGCTGGAGCGTGACGAGGCCCCACTGGCCCTCGGCGACATCGCGAATGCGCGTGAGCGGGCTGGTCATGCTGCACAGTATAGCCGTTACGTCATACTATGCAGCAGCATGCCGTGATGTTCGCCGGCAGGCCATTCGTTCGCCGGCAGGCCATTCGTTCGCCGGCAGGCCATTCGTTCGCCGGCAGGCCATTCGTTCGCCGGCAGGC
>JBBSBL010000134.1:0-1816 GCA_038251325.1 Solirubrobacterales bacterium
CGGTTGGTGGAATGCTCGCCCGACGAATGCGCGACGGCGGAGGAGGACCGGATGCCTGGTCTTGAAGGGAAGAGCTTTGACGCGCCCGATGAGGTGCGCGAGTTCCAGGCTCACGGCCGGGTGGACCTTGTGCACCTGGAGAGCGGCCCAGTCGGACGCGGAACGTTCGAGCCGGGATGGCGCTGGTCGAGCGATGTCAAACCGCTCGCCGGTACGGACAGTTGCCAGGTCGCGCACGTGGGCTACGTGCTCTCCGGCCGGATGACCGTCCGCATGGATGACGGCTCCGAGCATGCGTACGGGCCGGGCGAGGCGTTCAACATGCCGCCGGGACACGATGCCTGGACGGAGGGCGACGAGCCGTGTGTGCTCCTCGACTTCGGCGGGCTCACCGGTTACGCACAGGCGGCGGACTAAGCGGCGCGTGGTCGCCGCCGGCGCGCCGCTCGCCGGGAGCTGCCGTCCTTCGAGCGTCTCTTCGAGCGGCTCGCGGCGTTCTCCCGGCTGATCCTGTTCGAGCGCCGCGGGAGCGGGATGTCCGACGGGGTGGCCGGGGCGACGCCGCTGGAGGAGCAGATCGACGACCTCCAGGCCGTCATCGACGGAGTCGGCTCCGAGCAGCCGGTGCTGTGCTCCTACCCCGAGGGCTGCGGCTTGACGGCGCTGTACGCGGCCTCCCATCCGGACCTCGTGCGCGCGCTCGTCCTGCTCTCGCCGCAGCCTCGCTTGATGGCCGGACCGGGGTACGAGTGGGCGCCGAGCGTCGAGGAGCGCGCGGCGTTCGTCCAGACCATCGTCGATTCCTGGGGGACGCCGGCGAATCCGTTGGCGGCCCTCGTCGGCGGTGAGGACGAGACGGCGCGACGGCGCATGGCGCGCCTGGAGCGTCTGGCGATGAGGCCGACGGCCGCTGCCGCGTCGCTGGCGTGGAGCGGCGAGACGGACGTGCGTGAGGTGCTGCCCAGCGTGCAGTGTCCGACGCTCGTCCTGCGCCTCGCGGACGACGCCTACCTCGACGGCGCCTGGCGGGCGCTTCTGCAGCGTCACGACAGCCTCGTGCGCGAGGAGGTCGAGCGCCACCGCGGGCGCTACGTGAAGTCGCTCGGCGATGGGGCGCTCGCCGTGTTAGGCGGCTAGGAGCCCGGCTGGCCGAGCGCCGCGGTGATCTCCCCGATCGCCTCCCGCTCGCCGGCGCCGACCGGGTCGTCGCTCCCGTCCTCCGTGTGGGCCTCCGCGACCCTCGTCGCCAGGGCGATCACGAACCCTCGGTACTCGTCGACCTCGGGGGAGGTCGCCTTCTGCTCGAGCAGGGCGACGGCGTCGCGGATGCGCTGGATCCCGCCGCTCTTGAGGTCGTCGGGCGACGAGTAGCGCGTGTGGTCGGCCTCGGGCTTCTGGGAGACGATGGCGTCGAGTAGCTCACTCGCGCCGTGTCGCTCACGCGCTTCGGCGAAGGCCTTCGCCATCGAGTACGTCTCCCGGAACGTCCCGCCGCGCTGGGAGGTCACGACGATCATCCCCGCGCTCGTCGGCCCCATCAGGACGCGCTTCCACTCCTCCTCGGTGAAGTCGTTCTTGGTGGTCACGGCAAGCTCCTTTCAGGGTGGTGTTCGTGGTCGGCCCTGCGGCTCACGTCGCGAATGTAGTGGTCGAGCTCACCGCCTGGAGCTGAAGGCGGCCACGGCGATGACGAGCGAGAGGGCGGCGAGCCCGCCGAGCGCGACGACCCAGTCCACGCCGCTCGTCTGGCGGATGTGGTTGGAGTAGGCGATGAACAGGATCGGCACCGCCAGCGACAGGAAGAGCAGGATCGAGC
>JBBSBL010000135.1:0-1778 GCA_038251325.1 Solirubrobacterales bacterium
TGGTGGATGAGGATGATCTCCTCGGTGCCCAGCAGGCGCTGGGAGATGGCCAGCGACCGGATCTCGTCGTCGGTGACCACGCCGCCGGCGTTGCGGATGACGTGCGCCTCGCCCTCCTTGAGGCCGAGGATCCCGTAGGGGTTCAGGCGCGCGTCCATGCAGGCCAGGACGGCGAGCTTGCGGGCGGGCGGGAGGGGGAGGTCGCCCTGGTCGAAGCTTGCGGCGTAGGCCTCGTTGTTGCGGAGCAGCTCGTCGGTCTCGCTCATGCGCAGCCTTTCGATGGTGATCGCGGGGCGGTCGGGCGCGTGTCGCCCGAAACCGGACCCGGAATATAGGCAAAGCGCGGTGGCGAGCGCCTGGGCGCGCAGTTTTGCGGGCTCGGCCGCCGGGCCTGGAGCCCGGCGCGCCGCCCGCCGTGACGGGCTGTACGTTCCCGTGCATGAAGATCCTCATCGTCGGCGCCGGCGGGGTGGGCTCCGCCGCCGCGGCCATCGCCCGGCGCCGCGAGTTCTTCGACCGGCTCGTCCTGGCCGACGTCGACATCCACCGCGCGCGCGCCGTGGTCGAGCGCCTCGACGACGACCGCTTCGGCTGGGCCCAGGTCGACGCGTCCGACGCCGAGGCGCTCGAGGGGCTGATGCGCGCCGAGGACGCGGACGTGGTCCTCAACGCCTGTGACCCGCGGTTCAACCCGCCGATCTACGAGGCCGCCTTCGGGGCCCGCTGTGCCTACCTCGACATGGCCGCGACGCTCTCCGAACGCCATCCCGAGGCGCCGTACGAGGCCACGGGCGTCATGCTCGGCGACGCCCAGTTCGCCGTCGCGGAGCAGTGGGAGGCGGCCGGCCTGCTCCAGCTCGTTGGGATCGGCGTCGAGCCGGGGTTCTCCGACGTCGCCGCTCGCTACGCCGCCGACCACCTCTTCTCCCACATCGACGAGGCCGGGGTGCGCGACGGGGCGAACCTCGTCGTGGAGGGCTACGACTTCGCGCCGACCTTCTCGATCTGGACCACGATCGAGGAGTGCCTCAACCCGCCCCTGATCTACGAGAAGGGCCGCGGCTGGTTCACCACGCCGCCGTTCTCCGAGCCCGAGGTGTTCGAGTTCCCCGAGGGCATCGGCCCCGTCGAGTGCGTGAACGTCGAGCACGAGGAGGTGGTGCTCATCCCACGCTGGGTGGACGTCGAGCGCTGCACGTTCAAGTACGGGCTCGGCGACGAGTTCATCGGCGTGCTGAAGACCCTGCACAAGCTCGGGCTCGACGCGACCGAGCCGATCGGCGTGCGCGGCGTCGAGGTGGCGCCGCGCGATGTCGTCGCCGCGGTGCTCCCGGACCCTGCCACGCTCGGCGCGCGGATGACCGGCAAGACGTGCGCCGGCACGCTGGTCACCGGCCGCGGCAAGGACGGCGAGCCCCGCGCCACCTACCTCTACCACGCGGCCGACAACGCGACGACGATGCGCGACTACGGGTGCCAGGCCGTCGTCTGGCAGACGGCGCTCAACCCGGTCGTGGCGATGGAGCTGCTGGCGACGGGGGCGTGGTCGGGCACCGGCGTGCTCGGGCCCGAGGCGTTCGACCCGGTGCCGTTCCTGGACATGCTGGCGGCGTATGGCGCGCCGCACGGGGTGAGCGAGCGCGATCCGGCGCGGCCGGGGGTGGCGCGGGGGGCGAAGGCGATTAGGCCCGCAGATAGTCTACGACGCCGAGCGTCGCGCCCCGGATCCCGCCCCCAGCCCCCCCCGCAACCCCGCCCCGAGCCGATCCAGCCTCCAA
>JBBSBL010000136.1:0-1746 GCA_038251325.1 Solirubrobacterales bacterium
CCGCCGCGGGCACCGCCCCGCGGACGAGGTCCGCGGCCTTCTCGGCGATCATGATCGTCGGCGCGTTGGTGTTGCCGCCCGGGATGACCGGCATGACCGAGGCGTCGACCACGCGCAGCCCCTCCACGCCGCGGACGCGCAGCTCCGGGTCGACGACGGCCGCCTCGTCGGAGCCCATTCGGCAGGTGCCGACCGGGTGGTAGAGCAGCTCCACCCGCCGGCGCACGTCGGCCTCGAGGTCGGCATGGGTCTCGACCCCCGGGCCCGGGTAGATCTCGCGGCCCAACACCGACGCCAATGGATCCGCGGCGGCGATCTCGCGCGCGAGACGCACCCCGGCCACGAGCGAGGCGACGTCCTCGGGCTCGCTCAGGGAGTTGGTCAGGATCCGCGGCTTCGCGGCCGCGTCGGCCGAGCGCAGCGTCACCGACCCCCGGCTGCGCGGGCTCACGAGCACGGGCCCGAGGGTGACGGCATGGCCGTCGTAGGTCTCGAACCCGTTGTCGACGAAGTACGCGGGCGCGAAGTGGTACTGGAGGTCCGCCGCCGGGAGGCCGGGCCGGCTGCGGACGAAGGCGAACGCCTCGCCGACGGTGGAGCTCAGCGGCCCGGTGCGCCGCAGCAGCCACTCGGCGAGCGCCTTGGGCTTCTCGGCGTCCGCCAGCGAGCCGCCGCCCGGCACGTCCCACACGCTGACGACGTAGGGGTGGTCCTGGAGGTTCGCGCCGACGCCGGGCGCGTCGAGGGCGACCTCCACGCCGACCTCGCGCAGGTGATCGGCCGGGCCGATCCCGGACAGCATGAGGAGCTGGGGCGAGCCGAAGGCGCCGGCGCTCAGGATGACCTCGCGCTCGGCCCGGGCCACCTGCTCGCGGCCGCGGCCGTCGTGCCAGCGGACGCCCACGACGCGGTCGCCCTCGCGCTCGAGCCGCCGGACCTCGGCGCCGGTGATCACCTCGAGATTCGGGCGCTTGAGTGCCGGCCGCAGGTAGGCGTCGGCCGCGCTCCAGCGCCGCCCGCCGCGCTGGGTGACCTGGGCGAGCGCGGCGCCGTCCTGCTCGGGTCCGTTGTAGTCGTCGATCCGCGGGATCCCGGCGGCCTCGGCGGCGGCGAGGAAGCGACCGGTGAGCGGGCGCGGCGAGCGCTCGTCCTCGACCCGCAGCGGCCCGCCGACCGCGTGGTGTTCGGAGGGGCCGCGGCCGTTGTCCTCCGCGCGCAGGAAGTAGGGGCGCACGTCCGCCCAGCCCCAGCCGGGAGCGCCACGGGCCTCCCACAGGTCGTAGTCGAGCGGGCGACCGCGGACGTAGAGCATCGCGTTCATCGAGCTCGAGCCGCCCAGGCCCTTCCCGCGCGGCAGGAAGATCGAGCGCCCCTCGCAGGCCGGCTCGGGCTCGGTCTCATACGCCCAGTCGAGCTTGGTCCTGAACTGCTTCGCGAAGGCCGCCGGGATCTTCACGTTCGGGTGGCGGTCGCGCCCGCCGGCCTCGACGAGGGTGACCCGGACCGAGGGGTCCTCAGAGAGGCGGGCGGCGAGGACGCAGCCGGCCGAGCCGGCGCCGACGATGACGTAGTCCGAGGAGGGCATGCGGCTCATCCTATGGCGTAGGCTGCGCGCGCCAGATGGACTTCGGCCTCGCGATCTTCCCCACCGACGAGACGCCCGGGCCGGCAGAGCTCGGGCGGATGGCGGAGGCGCGCGGCTTCGAGTCGCTGTTCTTCCCGGAGCACACCCACATCCCGGTGAGC
>JBBSBL010000137.1:0-1735 GCA_038251325.1 Solirubrobacterales bacterium
CATCGTCGAGCCGACGCCGGACCTGCCGCCGGTCGTGGCACCCACCGAAGAACGGGAGCTCCCCGTGATCCCGGACGGCGCCGTCCCACCCGAGTCCACGGGCGCGCCCGCGTCGCCGGCCATCCCGGCTTCCTCGGCCGAACCTGTCGCGCCGAGCCCGTAGCAGCGGGGCGCCGGGGCGCCGAGGGCGCGGCGCGGGCCTCGCGCGCCGAGGGCGCGGCGCAAGTCGGAGGTCAGGCCTCCGGGCCGAGGACCCAGCGGTCGATCACCCGCTCGTACGCGAGGAGCCCCTCCGGGAACCAGAGGGCGAGTTCCGTCGCGGCCGTCTCCGGTCCATCGGATGCGTGGATCAGGTTCTGGGCGACCTCCATCCCGAAGTCGCCGCGGATCGTGCCCGGGGCCGCCTCCCAGGGGCGCGTCGCGCCGACCATCGAGCGCACGACGGCGATCGCGTTCGGCCCCTCGACGGCGACTGCCACGAGGGGGCTCGAGGTGATGAACGCGACGAGCCCGGCAAAGAACGGCCGTTCGCGATGGACCGCGTAATGCTCCTCGGCGAGCTGCCGCGAGACGGCCACGAGCTTGAGCCCAACGAGCTTGAGACCCTTGTCCTCGAGCCGGCCGATCACGCGGCCGACGAGAAGACGCTGGACGCCATCGGGCTTCACGAGGACGAGGCTGCGTTCGATCACGGGAGGCTCCCTGGCAGGTCACGAGGTGGGAGTTGACCGGGTGCTCCGTCGGCCGATGCGCCGCCGGCCGACGCGCCACCACCGGGCGGGAGGTCCTCGGCCGAGGCACGGGCGAGGCGCTCCGCGGAAGCGTAGGCGATCCGCGATTCGTCGTGGCGCCCGGCCGCTCGCAGCGCCTCGGCGCGGAGGAAGGCCAGCGCGGGCGTCATGGAGTGGCCGGCGCTGCCGAGGAGCTCGAGAACGGCCTCCGCCGAGGCCCGGTCAGCCCGCAGCGCGAGGGCGAGGAGGACCGTCGCCCGCTCCGGGGCCGTCTGGAGGAGTGCCCGCCCGGCATCGACGAGCCCACGCGCCGTCGGGGCCAGGGGGGAGACGATCGTCCGGCCGCGATCGGCGGCAGCGCGATCGGCGGCGCCTGCCGCCACGCCGGCGAAGTCGGTCGCTTCCGATTCGTCCCCGACGACCGGCTCCGGAGCCCACGGCCACGGCGCACGCGGCGAGATCCCGGCCAGGAGGTCCTCGAGGGCCGCTCCGTCGGCCAGGAACGGAATCGCCGCGGCCACCTGGCCCGCGGCTTCGTCGGCGGCGCCGCGCTCGGCCGCGGCCTCGGCACGGATCGCATGCGCGAGGGCCGATCCCGGACCGGGCTCATCCCCGTCGTCGAGCCAGGCACCTGCCGCGGCCGCCGCGCCCGGGAGATCGCCCGTGCGCCACCGCACCTCCGCGAGGTCGAGGATCGCCGCGTGATCGAGGCGATCCGAGCCGGCGAGCGCCTCGAGCTCCGAGCGCGCGAGGGCACAGGAGCCGGTGCGCAGGTGGAGCCGGGCCAGTCGCAGGTCGAGGTCTCGCACCGGCACGGCGGTCACGCGAGCCCCGGGATTCGGAGCGTGCGCTCGAGGCCGCGCCCCTTGCCGGCCGGCGCGACCACCGCCATCCGCAACCCCTCGTCACGGAAGAGCCGCCCGGCAAGCGCCTGCACCTCGTCCGGCGTGACCGCGTCGATCGCCGCGAGCGCCTCGTCGGGCGTCATGACCCGCTCGTGGAGC
>JBBSBL010000138.1:0-1681 GCA_038251325.1 Solirubrobacterales bacterium
GAAGGCCGCGATCTCGCCGGTGAGCCGCCCCGGGCGTGTGCGCAGCTCGAGGATCGAGTCCGCGTCGAGCAGCCGTCCGTTGGGCAGCTCGTCGGCGAGCAGGCCGGCGTCGGAGAAGGGATGGACCGGGTCGCGGTGGTGGCCGATCACCAGGGCCGGCGCCTCGAAGGTCCGCCGCTCGTCGCGGTGGGGCGCCACCCGGCCGAAGAAGAGGCCCTGGAGGACGGCGGCGCTCGGCTCCGGCTCCTGGCCGATCCAGTCGAGCATCAGCTCGCCGAGGAACGGGACGCCCCGCCGCGGGGTCGCCCGGGCCAGCGCGGCGACGCCGCGCATCGCCGGCGCCCCAAAGGTGAGCGCGCACATGAGCGGGGTGAAGGCGATCGCGCAGCCGAGCAGCGCGGCCTCCAGCACCGGCATCTCGATGATCATGCCCCGCAGCCGGTCGGGCGCGATCGACGCGACCTCGAGCGTCGTGTTCGCCCCGAGCGAGGCGCCCCCCACGACGGCCTCGTCGGCCTCGAGGTGGTCGAGCAGGGCGACGACCTCGCGCCCGTACTCGTGCATGGAGTAGCGCCACGTCTCGGCGGGCCGGTCCGACGCGCCGTGGCCGAGCGGATCGAGCGTGACGACCCGGTTGCCGCGCGCGGCGAGGGTCCGGGCCAGCGGCTCCTGCATGCGCTGGGAGAAGAGCAGGCCGGGGACGAGCACGACGAGCCGCTTCCCGCTCCCGTGCTCGGTGTAGGCGATCCGCTGGCCGTCGCGGAGGAAGTGGGGCATGGGCGCAAGCATATGGTCCGCACCCCCCGGATCAGCGTCCGGCGCGACCGTCCATACGCGTCCCCTACGCCGCGGCCATCGCCTTCGCCGTGCGCTCCGCGAGCGCCATGACCGTGGCCATCGGGTTCGTGCCGGAGGCGGTCGGGAACGCGCTCGCGTCGCCGATCCAGACCCCCGGCGTGTCGTGCAGCTCGCCCCACGGGTTCGCCACGCTCGTCGCCGGGTCGGCGCCCATCCGGCACGAGCCCATCTGGTGCAGCGCGAAGGTCGCGTGCTCGTTCGGCGCCAGCGAGGCGTCGTGCACGCCGGCGGCGAACGCGTCGAGGTCCTCGCCGCGCCGCCAGCGGCGGATCCGGCGGTGCAGCGTGTAGATCTCCTCCGCGCCGGCCGCCTCGTGGAGCTTCACGAGCTCGACCAGGCCGCGGCGGAAGATCCGGTCGTCGAGCTCGTCGGTCAGCGCGTAGCGGTGGACGGCGTTGCCATCGCGGTCGATCGCCACCTCGCCGTGGCCGCGATCGCGGATCAGCAGGACGAACCCGGCCGTCTCGGGGCTGGCGGCCATCGCCTCCTTGTGCTGGGCGCCCGACTCCCACGGCACCGCCGAGCCCGACACGCCGGGCGAGGCGTGCCCGCCCTCGACGAGGAACCCGTGGCCGTCCTCGAGGTCGGCGAACTCGTCGGAGAGGCCGGTCTGCGGCGCGCCCCACCAGCCGCGCTGCGGCTCGCCGTAGGTGCCGTTGACGGCGGTGGCCGGGTGCAGGCGCAGGTAGCGGCCCACGGCCGGCCCGCCGATGCCCGAGCGCAGCAGCAGCGCCGGCGACTCCAGCGCGCCCCCGGCGGCGACGACCTGGGGCGCGCGGACCACCACGCGCGCGCGGCGCCCGTCGGCGTCCGCGTAGACGCC
>JBBSBL010000139.1:0-1668 GCA_038251325.1 Solirubrobacterales bacterium
CATGGCCGTCACCGTCGTCCTGAGCGAGATCCAGCGCGACACGCTCGCCCGCCTGTGCGACACGTTCGCCCCGTCGCTGGAGCGCGACGCGGACCCCGGCGGCCTCTTCGCCCGCAGCGCCTCGGACCTCGGCATCCCGGAGGTGGTGGAGCAGACGCTCGCCGGCCTGCCCGACGCCCAGCTCGAGGGCACGCGCGCGCTGCTCGACGCGTTCGCCGCGGAGGGGTTCGGCGAGCTGCCCCTGCCCGCGCGCGAGGCGGTCGTCCACGCGATCGCCGACTCCTCGCCCGAGGCGCTCGCCGGGGTCCAGGCGCTCAAGGGCCTCTGCCTGCTTCTCTTCTACGCGCTGCCGGACGAGCAGGGACGCAACCCGAACTGGGAGGCGATCGGCTACCCCGGCCCCCGCTCCGCTCCGCCGGCGACCCCCAAGCCGATCGCGCCCGTCGTGCCCCGCGACGAGGTGCTGACACTCGAGGCGGACGTCGTCGTGGTGGGGTCCGGCGCCGGCGGCGGCGTACTGGCCGGTCGCCTCGCGCAGGCCGGCAAGCAGGTCGTGGTCCTGGAGATGGGCGGCTACTTCAACGAGGCCGACTTCAACCAGCTCGAGCTGTGGGCCTACGAGAACCTCTACCGCGGCGGCGGCATCACGACGACCGAGGACGGATCGGTCGCGCTGATGGCCGGCTCCAATCTCGGCGGCGGGACGACGGTGAACTGGACCAACTGCCTGCGCACCTACCCGTGGGTGCGCGAGCAGTGGGCGCGCGAGTTCGGCCTCGAGGGCCTCGACGGCGCGGAGTACGACGCCTGCCTCGACGCGGTCTTTGCCCGCCTCGGCGTGAACGACGACTGCTCGGACTACAACGGCCTCCACCAACGGCTCCACGAGGGTTGCGAGAAGCTCGGCTACGGGTTCCGGCGCATCACCCGCAACGCCGACCGCGCGGCCTACGACCCCGACACGGCGGGCCTGCTCGGCTTCGGCGACCAGAGCGGGTCCAAGCAGGGCACGCTGAAGACCTATCTGATGGACGCCGTCGAGCACGGGGCGGAGGTCGTCGTGCGCTGCCGCGTGGAGCGGGTGCTGACCGAGGGCGGCCGCGCGACCGGGGTCGAGGGCGTCTACGCGGACGCCGACGGGCGCCGCGCGCGCGTGGTGGTCCGCGCGCCCCAGGTCGTCGCCGCCGGGGGCGCGCTGGAGTCGCCGGCGCTGCTGCTGCGCTCGGGCATCGGCGGCTCGGCCGTCGGCCACTACCTCCGCCTCCACCCCGCGACCGCGGTCAACGGCGTCTACGGCGAGCCGCAGCGCGCGTGGTGGGGCGCGCCGCAGACGGGCCTCTCGGACGAGTTCGCCGACCTCGAGGACGGCCACGGGTTCCTCGTCGAGGGCACCCACGCCTCTCCGGGAGTCTCGGGCTCGGCGGTGCCATGGGAGTCGGGCGCCCAGCACAAGGAGGCGATGGCCGCCAGCCCCGAGACGGCCGGATTCGTCCTGCTGATCCGCGATCGCGGCCACGGCCAGGTGGTGATCGACGGCGATGGCAAAGCCGTCCACCGCTACGCGCTGACCGACGAGCTCGACGACCGGATCTTCCGCCGCGGCCTGGTCGAGCTCGTGAAGCTCCACGAGGCGGCCGGCGCGTAGGAGATCTACACGCTGCACCGCCG
>JBBSBL010000140.1:0-1665 GCA_038251325.1 Solirubrobacterales bacterium
AGCTCTTGCCGAGCGCCTCGTCCTGCGATTCATGTCGTCTCCTCCGACGCCTGGCAACGTCACGCTTGACAGACGTGCGTGTACCAAGGGCCCGAGGTCCTCAGCCGGGCGCGGGCTCGGCGCCGGCGGCGCGGCTGACCTCGGCCAGGCGCTGCTCCAGGAAGGCGCGCTCCGCGGCGTTCGCCGTGAGCTCCATCGCGCGCCGGTACGACTGAGCCGCGCCGGCGGCGTCGCCGAGGCGGCGCAGCAGGTCGGCGCGGGTGGCGGGAAGGTAGGGGTAGTCGGCGAGCCGGGGATCGGTCGCCAGCTCGTCGAGGAGCGGCAGGGCGGCGGCCGGACCGTCGGCGAACGCCACGGCGGCGGCCCGGTTGAGCGCGACCACCGGGGTGTTCCACACCGCCAGCAGCCGGTCGTAGAGGTGCACGACGCGCGGCCAGTCGGTCTGCTCCAGGGACGGCGCCATCGCGTGCACGCCGGCGATCGCCGCCTGCAGGGTGAACCGCCCCGGTGGGCCGGACGCCAGCGCCCCGGCCGTCACCGTGAGCCCCTCCAGGATCGCGCGCTGGTCCCAGCGCGTCCGGTCCTGGTCGCCGAGCAGGAGCAGCCGGCCCTGCTGGGCGGTCCGGGCGGGCCGGCGCGCGTCGGTGAGGAGCAGCAGGCCCAGCAGGCCGCGGGTCTCGGCCTGCTCGGGGAGCAGCGCGGCGAGGGTGCGCGCGAGGTGCAGGGCCCGGTCGCAGAGCTCCTCACGGACGAGCGCGTCCCCCTCGCCGGCCGTGTGGCCGGTGCTGAAGAGCAGGTGGACGGCGGTGAGCACGCTGTCCAGGCGCTCGGGCAGCTCCGCCCGGCCCGGAACCCGGTAGGGGATCCGCGCTTCGGAGATCTTCTTCTTGGCCCGGGTGATCCGTGCCGCCATCGTCGGCTCGGACACCAGGAAGGCCCGGGCGACGTCGGGCGTGGGAACGCCGCAGACCAGGCGCAGGGTGAGGGCGACGCGGGCCTCGGGGGCGAGGGTGGGGTGGCAGCAGGTGAACACCAGCCGGAGCCGGTCGTCCGGCACCGCGGCGTCGGGCCAGTCCAGGTCGGCCGGGTCGTGCGGATCGACGGTCGCCGGCTCCACGAGCAGCGGGAGCTTGCGCCGGAGGGTGACCTCGCGACGCAACCGGTCCAGCGCCTTGTTCCGCGCCGCCGTGGTCAGCCACGCGCCGGGCCGCTCCGGGACGCCGTCCCGGGTCCAGGCCTGCAGCGCGCTGACGTACGCCTCCTGCGCGCACTCCTCCGCGACGTCCAGGTCGCCCGCGACGCGCACCGTGGCGGACAGCACGAAGGCCCACTCGGAGCGGTGGGCCTCCGCCAGCGCGGCAGCGACCGCGTCCGCCTGCACGGCGGACGCGGTCGGCTCGTCGCTGGGAGCGATCAGAACGGGTTCGTCGTCGGGTCCACGACCGGGCGGACCTCGACGCCGCCGCCGGGGGCGGGGGCCGGGCACAGCTTGGCGATCTCGACGGCGTGGTCGAGGTCGCGCGCCTCGACGACGTAGAAGCCGCCGAAGGCCTCCTTGGTCTCGACGAACGGGCCGTCCGTCACCGTGCCGCCACCCTTGATCGTGGTGGCCGTCGTCGGGGGCGCCAGCGCCTCCCCGCCCGCCAGGGACCCACCGAGTGCGAA
>JBBSBL010000141.1:0-1559 GCA_038251325.1 Solirubrobacterales bacterium
CTACCAGCGCTTCGGCTACGGAATGGCAACGCTGAGCGGCGAGCTCGAGGTCCACCGCGGGCGGACGGCCTACGCGCGCCCGGTCCCAGTCGAGGGGCGGATGCGCCCGGTCAGCGAGGAGGAGGCCCTGGCCTCCTTCCCACCGGTCTACGAGGAAATGCGACGGGCGACACCCGGCGCCCTCTCGCGGACGACCGCGTGGTGGCAGACGGGGCCGCTGGCCGACCGCGAGTACCAGCGCCACGGCGCAGGGCCGAAGTTCCGCTACCTGTACGAGGTCAACGGCGTCGCCGAGGGCTACGCGATGTACCGGGTCACCGACGACTGGGACCCCCGCGGGCCGAAGAGTCGGCTCGATATCGTCGAGGCGGTCACGGTCACGCCCCGGGCGATCCGCGACGTCTGGCGCTTCATCTTCGAGATCGATCTCGTCCGGACTGTTCGGGCCCGGCGGGTCGCTGTTCCCAATCCGCTTCAGCATCTCCTCGCCGAACCGCGGGCGCTCGGCCTGGTGGCCGGCGACGGGCTCTGGCTGCGTCTCGTGGACCTGCCGGCGGCGCTGGCGGCGCGGTGCTACGCGTCCGCAGACTCGCTGGTCCTCGAGGTGAGCGATGCACTCTGCCCGTGGAACGCCGGACGCTGGCGGCTCGAGACGGGCGTGGACGCAGGTGGAGCCGTCGTCGCGGACCGCACCGCCGCGGACCAGGCCGGTGCCAACACCGCGGCCGCCGCCGCGGCCGCCGCGGACCGTGCCGGTGCCGGCGCTCGCTGCGGTGCGCTGATCACCGGCCGAGTGACCCCGACCGACGGCGATCCCGACCTGGTCCTCGACACGACCGACCTGGCGGCGATCTATCTCGGCGGTGTCCGGGCGGCCGAGCTCGCGGTCGCGGGGCGAGTGGAGGAGCGGACCCACAGGGCCTTGCGGCGCGCGGATGCGCTCTTGGCCGCGGACCGCACGCCCTGGTGCGTGACGATGTTCTGACTCCGGCGCGGTGCCTCGGTCCGGGGCGTAACCGCGGTCCGGGGGCGCATCCTGGCGCCGGCGCCGCCGCCTTTCCTGGCAGGCAAGATCGATCACGCCGACCTGGGCGCAGGGCCCGATCCGGCCACAATCCGTCGCCGCGCGACGGATTCCAACAGCGTCGCCAGCCCAGGCGCCGGAGACCGTCGCCCCACGACGGATGTCAGCGAGGAACTCTCGCCCAAGCGTCGGGACTTGCGTCACACGAAAGCCCGGGGGCCGGATCATCCTCCGAGGAAGGATTCCGGGACGGCCGGCGGGTCCGCAGCCGGGATCCGTCGTCGCACGAAGGAATTGGGCGGCAGACAGGATCGCGGGGCGCCGGGCGCCGGGCGCTGGGCGCGGGGCGCGGGGCGCGGGGCGCGGGGCGCTGGGCGCGGGGCGCTGGGCGCGTGGCGCGGGGTGCGCCGGGGCCTGCCAGCCCCGGGTCAGCGAGCACGTGGCCCCCCTACGCGGGGCGCCGGCGCCGGAGCACCTTCTCGAGCTCGACCGCTGCGAACGCCGCGGTGGAGGCGACGAGGACGACCGCCAGCTC
>JBBSBL010000142.1:0-1512 GCA_038251325.1 Solirubrobacterales bacterium
CCGCCCAGGTGGTCGAGACGCACGCGGTGGGACGACGGGCCGGGCCATGCCCCGCCCTCCTCGGGCCACTCGACGAAGACCACGTCACCGGCGTCGGTGTGATCGGCGAGCAGGCCGGGATCCTCGGCCGCGAGCCCGGCGTCGAGCCGGTAGAGGTCGAGATGGGAGACGGGAACGCGACCGGGGTAGCGACGCGCCAGCGTGAAGGTCGGGCTCCTCACCGTCCCCGTGATGCCCAGCGCGCGACAGGCGCCGCGCACGAGGGTCGTCTTGCCGCTGCCCACCTCTCCACTGAGCAGGACGACGTCGCCCGGGCGCAGGTCGGCGGCGAGGCGCGCCCCGATCGCCTCGGTCTCCGGCGCCGAGGCCGTCTCGTGGACGCTCACGCGACGGCGCGCACCGAGCGCGCGTGGCGCCGACGCAGCCCGTCGCGGAAGCCGACCGTGATCGCGCCGGGCTCCGGAGGCCCGCTCCGCGCCGCGCCGCGGCGCCAGCCGCGCACCCGGGCGAGCGCCGGGCCGAGCGAACGGTGCCGGCGCGCGAGCTCGAGGCTCACCGCGCCCTCGACGCCCAGCACCCGCAGCGCGCCGCCCGGGCGGTGCAGGACGCCGTACTTCCGCAGCAGGTAGCCCCGGCTGTCCCCCACCATCTCGGCCTTGCGCCGCGAGTGGTAGCCCGTGGTCCCGGAGGTCGCGTGGAGTGCCCGGGCCTCGCCGGCCAGCGCGGTGCGGGCGCCCGCGGCCCGCAGGCGCAGCGCCAGGTCGACGTCCTCGCAGTAGGCGAAGAACCCCTCGTCGAAGCCGCCCACGCCGTCGAACGCGGCGCGGGTGAACGCCGCCGCCCCGCCGCACGGCCCGAGCGGCGGCGCGGGACCGAGGTCGAGCCGGGAGACGGGGGCGTCGTGGAGGTAGTCGTAGGCGCTGAGGACACCGTCGATCTCGATCCCGGCCGTCTCGATGCGCTCCGGCGCCTCGGCGCGGAGCAGGACCCCCGCGGCCGCGTCGGCCTCCTTCAGGCGGTCGGCGAGGTGCCCGACGAAGCCCGGCAGCGGATCGACGTCGTCGTTGGTCACGACGAGCAGGTCGCCCTCGGCGGCGCGCGCGGCGGCGTTCACCGCGCGACCGAATCCGGCGTTGCCCGACATGTCCACCACCCGCACGCCCGCCGCGGCCAGGGCCGACCGGGTGGCCGGCGGGAGCCCGTTGTCGGCGATCACCACCTCGGCCGGGCGGTCGCCGGCGCCCGCCGCCAGCCGCTGCGCGAGGTCGGCCAGCTCCGCTCCCGCCGCGAGGGACGGGATGAGCACCGAGACGCCGGCGCTCATCCGCGCGTGCGCGCCGCGTGGACCTCGGCCGCGAAGGCGCCGAAGCGGGCGCTGAACCGCGCCCGGGAGAAGTCCGCGGCGCGGTCGGCGAGCGCCCGGGGGTCCCAGTCGCGGGCGGCCACGTCGCGGATGGCCCCGCGCAGCGTCTCCAGGTCGACCCGCTCCACCAGCACCCCGTCGACCTCCGG